>NZ_JAWHPK010000009.1:0-573 GCF_032587795.1 Pseudomonas syringae group sp. 247E2
GATTGGACGCAGAGCGTCCAGAAAGGCATTCCCACGCGGAGCATGGGAACGATGAACATTTTGAGACGACTATCGTGCCGATGCTCCGCGTCGGTATGCAGTTCGTGACGCTCTGCGTCACAAGCTCGTGCTGACCCCGCGCATTCAGGATTGGACGCAGAGCGTCCAGAAAGGCATTCCCACGCGGAGCATGGGAACGATGAACATCTTGAGACGACTATCGTGCCGATGCTCCGCGTCGGCATGCAGTTCGTGACGCTCTGCGTCACAAGCTCGTACTGACAGCGCGCATTCAGGATTGGACGCAGAGCGTCCAGAAAGGCATTCCCACGCGGAGCATGGGAACGATGAACATCTTGAGACGACTATCGTGCCGATGCTCCGCGTCGGCATGCAGTTCGTGACGCTCTGCGTCACAAGCTCGTGCTGCCAGCGCGCATTCAGGATTAGACGCAGAGCGTCCAGAAAGGCATTCCCACGCGGAGCATGGGAACGATGAACATTCTGAGACGACTATCGTGCCGATGCTCCGCGTCGGCATGCAGTTCGTGACGCTCTGCGTCACAAGCTCGT
>NZ_JAWHPK010000010.1:0-276497 GCF_032587795.1 Pseudomonas syringae group sp. 247E2
GAGCGTCACGCAAGGCATTCCCACGCTGGAGCGTGAGGAACGATAATCTCAACTATCGTGCGACGCCGCGTCGGCAGGCCGTAAACTCGACTATCGTGCGACGCTCCGCCGGCAGGCCGTAAACTCGACTATCGTGCGACGCTCTGCGTCGGCATGCCGTTCTGGACGCTCTGCGTCCTCTCTTGAGTGTGCCGTGCAGCACAGATCTGTGATCAGACGCCCACAAAAAAGCCGTGCCCGGTTAACCGGTGCACGGCTTTTTCACAGCAAGCGGTTGCTTACTTGTTGATCGAGTCGGTCAGCACTTTGGCTGGAACGAACTTGATAACTTTCTTGGCAGCGATTTCGATGGCAGCGCCAGTCGAAGGGTTGCGGCCAGTGCGAGCCGGACGCTCTGCAACTTTCAGTTTGCCGATACCTGGCAAAGTGATTTCCACGCCGTTTTCCAATTGGTCGGCAACAATTTGGCCCAATTGCTCAAGAGCATTACGCGCGGTAGTTTTTGGCGCGTCGATAGCTTCAGCGATATCGGCGATCAATTGGTCTTTAGTAAGAGCCATGGTGGTGTTCCTTCCCTATCAAATTCATTTGGATTGCAGAGTGCAACGTCGGCCCGTGGCCAGGCAATGAACCTGGCCACCCGCTAGCAGCCACGATTAATCGCGAAAGTGTAGATACTGAAACCGGGCAATGGTTCGACCTACGTGTGCGCTAACTGCATGCTTGACGCGCTAAGTGCGCAAGACCGCGCAAAACTAGCACAGAGCCGGACAAATATCCGCCTCTACCTATCCTTTTGGTCAGGTTTTAATGCCAATTGCACAAAAAACATCCAGCAAACACGCCCTGCTGGCGAAAACCAGCCTGCCCGGGGCCAAGTGGCGCACGCGTGCGTTACACTTGCCGTCTTGCAACGAGCTGCACGCTCTTCACCTTTTTCAGCCGAGAAGCCCATGCCGATCCGTCATTGCATCGTCCACCTGATCGATAAAAAACCCGACGGTACGCCCGCTGTTCTCCATGCACGCGACTCCGAACTCGCTGAGTCCCAGGCCATCGAGAACATGCTGGCCGACCTCAACGAGAGCTACAACGCCAAACAAGGCAAGGCATGGGGCCTGTTCCATCCAGAATCCGGCGCACACCCGTTCAGCGGCTGGCTGAAAGAGTATCTGGACGGTGGCAACGACTTCACCGCGTTCTCGCGCACAGCGGTCGAGCACCTGCAAAAGCTCATGGAAGAATCCAATCTGTCAGTGGGTGGCCACGTGCTGTTTGCCCATTATCAGCAAGGCATGACCGACTACCTGGCCATCGCCCTGCTGCACCACAGCGAAGGCGTGGCCGTGAATGCCGAGCTGGACGTCACCCCTTCGCGCCACCTGGACCTGGGCCAGTTGCACCTTGCTGCGCGGATCAACCTGTCGGAATGGCAGAACAACAAACAGTCCAAGCAATACATTTCGTTCATCAAGGGCAAGAACGGCAAGAAGGTTTCCGAGTACTTCCGCGACTTCATCGGTTGCCAGGAAGGCGTTGATGGCCCCGGCGAAACCCGCACCCTGCTCAAGGCCTTCAGTGACTTTGTTGAAAGTGAAGACCTGCCGGAGGAGTCAGCCCGCGAGAAGACCAAGACCCTGGTCGATTACGCCAGCAGCCAGAGCAAGATGGGCGAGCCGATGGGCCTGGAAGAACTGTCCGAACTGATCGACGAAGAGCGGCCACGGGCGTTTTACGATCACATCCGCAACAAGGACTATGGCTTGTCGCCCGAGATCCCGGCCGATAAGCGCACCCTCAACCAGTTCCGACGTTTCACGGGACGCGCCGAAGGACTGTCGATCAGCTTCGAGGCTCACCTGCTGGGTGACAAGATCGAGTACGACGAAACTGCAGGCACCCTGATCATCAAGGGGCTGCCGACCCAACTGACCGATCAGTTAAAGCGACGGTAACCGACATGCTGATACGCACCCTCAAGAAGTTCGCGCTGATCATGCTGGTTGTGGTGGCTTATCAGAACTGGGGCAAGATCGAGAACTTCGTCAACCCGCCGCCAGCGAGCGTTGTGCAGAGCTACAGCCAGGCGAAAGTGGTGATGTACGCCACTGACTGGTGTGGCTACTGCAAACAGACGCGGCGCTTTCTCGACAGCAAAGGGATTGCGTATAAGGAGTTCGACATCGAGAAGTCCGAAGAAGGCCGCAAGGCCTACGAAGCACTGGGTGGCAGAGGCATACCGCTGATCGACGTCAACGGCACCTTGATCCGGGGATTCGACCCGGATCAGATATTGGCAGCATTGAAATAGCCTGGAATACCGTGCCAAAGCTCCGCGTCACAGACCTTTGCCACACTGCACACTCAAGAGAGGACGCAGAGCGTCCAGAACGGCGTGCGACGCAGAGCGTCGCACGATAATCGAGATTACGGCCTGCCGACGCGGCGTCGCACGATAGTCGAGATTACGGCATGTCGGCGTGGCGCCGCACGATAGTCGAGATTATCGTTCCTCACGCTCCAGCGTGGGAATGCCTTGCGTGACGCTCCGCGTCACAAATCTTTGCCGCACTGCACACTCAAGAGAGGACGCAGAGCGTCCAGAACGGCATGCGACGCAGAGCTTCGTAAACTTCAGCGCTTCTCGACCCGAAATCCTATTCTCGGGAAGTGCACATGCACGACGCCAGCGCGTTCATCTTCGCGGCGCAGGATCAACTCTTCGCGCCCGGTAAAGATCAATTCACCCTCAACCGCCTCGACGCCATAGTCGACTGCCGAGACAGCGACCTTGTCGCCCGCCTTGAAGCCATTCGGATCAACAAAGACTTCGTCGGGCAGTGGCGCAGGCGTTGCATTTCTGGCGATTTCAATGGCATCAGTCGAACTCAGGTCGCTGAACGTGCCGTGCCCAAACCCCAGAACGCGATCAAGCCAGGCACTGACACCCGGATAATCATCGACAAAGTGCGCAGTCACTGGCGTTTGCTTGAGAAACCACAGCGTATGAGCAACCGAAAAATCGGCAATCGAAGGTACGCCAAACAGAAAATCACCACCGCGCGACAGCTGCAACTCCAGGCGTGACATCAGCGTGGGCCATTGATGCTTGACCTGCTCGACAGGCGGGCGTGAAGCCGTGCCACCGTTGAACAGCGTGGATCGGTCGGCAATGAAAGCCTTGGCAGCGTCTGGCGGCACCTTGGCAAACCTTACAGCCATCGATTCAGGCTGAAACACCAGGCTCACGGCATGCAGGAACAGCACCGAATCAGCCCAGGCGGCCAGACCGGCAACCGAAAACTCCTGACCTTGCGGATAAAACGCTGGCGAAGCCTTTTCCTGCTCAAGGCGGCGCGCCATCAGTGCCGTGTCACAGTAGATATCTGCGCCAGCCTGCAACACCGGCGTCCTGCGATAACCGCCTGTCAGCGCGGTCAGGTCGGGCTTGGGCATGATCGACGGGATCGTCACCGAGCGCCATGTGAGGCCTTTGAAACCCAGCATCAGGCGGGCTTTTTCGGCAAACAGGGACGTGGGGTAATGGTGAAGAATCAACTCGGACATGGTCAGCCTCTGCGCACTCGGGAAGCACACAGCTTAACCCGCAGCACCCTGCCCGCCCACAGACTCAAGCTGATGGCACGACATCACGCTCATGGATCGGGGATCAGGCGTAACTGGCTGCCAGTGCCTCTTTGGCGCTTTTTCTGAGTTTCTTGATAAGCCGCTCCTGACGCAACGCCTCACCCTTGCTGGGCCACTGTTCGACGTAGACCAGTGCCATTGCCGGGCTGGAAGAGAAAAAGCGCGCGCCCTTGCCGCTCTGGTGCATAGCGAATCTGCGCTGCGGATCATCACTGATGCCACAGTACAGCGAGCCGTTGGCAGCGCGCACCAGATAGACAAACCAGGGTTTGCCGACTGCCTGTTCGGAAGTCGGCGCACTCGCGGTGCTGGCAACCTCAGGCACGGCGATTCTCTGAAAAGGTCTTCAGACCCTTGAGCGCCTGAGCCCTGACGGCATTGCCTACCAAAGGCGTCCAGCCAAGCAACAGGCCCTTCAAACCCAAGGCCTGACGCGACCAGCGCCAGATGTCGAAATGATCGTGATGCTCGCAAATCTTGCCATCGCGGAACACGAATCGGGCCTCAATATCGTTGACCACCGTGCGCCCGGTCTGACTGAACAGATAGGTCGCCACCCAATGCGCAGTGCCCGCCCGATCATCGGCACGCACCTGATCGAAGACCACCGAGAAATTTTTCGCCCGGGAAGTCAGCATGCGCCACATGTCGCCTACCTGAGGCCCGCGCAATTCACCAAATGCCGGGTCACTGAACAGCACGTCATCGGTATAACAGGCACTCATCGCCTCGGCATCCAGCTGCGCAAACGCCTCATAAAAGCGGGTGATCAGTGCGCTGTTGGCCTGACTTTGTTCCTCGTAGTTCATGCGTGCACATCCCTTGGCGAATTATCCGTGCACGATAAGCGGCGCCGCTGAAAATGGCGAGGGTTGATGGCGCATCAGCCATCACTTTTACCTGTCCGGATAACGATTTCGCGCTGCACTGAACGCCTCTGAATTTTCAATCACCCAAGTCCACAGCGGAATCATTTGTACCAGCAGCCCCATGCCCAGGTCGGTCAACGAATATTCCACCCTGAGCGGCTTCTCGCAGTAGTCATGGCGGGTGATCAACCCGTCCTGTTCAAGCTGGCGCAAGGTATGAGTGAGCATGCGCTGAGTGACGCCGTGCAGCTTTCGGCGCAATTGGGCATGGCGCAAAGGGCTGCTGACGCCGAGGGCATGTACCACGCCCAATGACCAGCGGTTTCCGGCATGGCCGAGAATATCGCGCTTGAGACCATCCTCATCATCGCTGAGCGCAGCACAGGCCGCTTCGGAGCGTCTGACCACTTCCTGCGCGTCCAGCCCGCCCGGTATCACCGATGTGCCTACTTTTTGTATGTCGACAGGCATGCCAGCATCTCTCCCGCCTGAATTGAAAGACTGTCCAAAGGGGTCACCATGCAAGCCGATAACGCAAACGTCAAACAACGCATTCTGGTAATAGGCGCAGGAGAGCTTGGGCTCGCCGTGCTGCGAGGGCTGGTCGAGAAAGCCGGAGCATATGATTTGAGCATTGCCGTGCTGCTACGCCAGAGCAGCTTGAGCACTCAAGCGCCCGCCAAGCGTTTGGAAATCGAAGAAATCCGCGCGCTGAACATTGCCATCGAAACCGCCGATCTGGCCGACGCCACCGTGGACGAACTAGCCACTGTCATGAAGCGCTACGACACGGTAATCAGTTGTGCGGGTTTTGCCGCTGGCCGTGGCACTCAACGCAAACTGACCGATGCGGCGCTCAAGGCCGGCATAAAACGCTACCTGCCCTGGCAGTTCGGCGTTGACTACGACCTTATCGGCCGGGGCAGCCCTCAGGATCTGTTCGATGAGCAACTCGATGTACGAGAAAAGCTGCGCGCCCAGCAGCAAACCGAGTGGGTAATCGTTTCGACCGGTATGTTTACAAGCTTCCTGTTCGAACCCGCGTTCGGTGTCGTCGATCTGCAAGGCGGTCGGATCAATGCGCTGGGCAGCCTCGATACGGCCGTGACAGTCACCACCGCAGAGGACATTGGCAGGCTGACTGCTGCCATCGTGATGCACAAGCCGCGCATAGTGAATCAGGTGGTGTACACCGCTGGCGACACATTGACGTACGCCGGGCTGGCCGATCTTGTGGAGCGTGTCACGGGGCGCGACATCGAGCGGCACGTATGGAGTGTTGCGCAGTTGCAGGCCGATCTGACGGAAATGCCGGATGACAATCTGCGCAAATACCGGGCAGTCTTTGCCATGGGCCGAGGCGTGGCATGGGACGTCGCCCGTACCTACAACGCGAAATCAGGGCTGAGCGTCACCAGTGCCGAACAATGGGCCCTGGCCAATCTGGCTCAGACCTGAAGCAGCTCAAGCCCGTTCCGAACGATCAACAATCATCGAAAATCAAACCTTCTCGCTACTGACCTGCACCTGCAGCGCCCGACCGGCACCCATGCCCGCGATGATGGCGCCCAGCCCGAGTACCGCGAAGATCCAGCCAATCGCGCTCCAGCTGCCGGTCATGTCATGCACCACGCCCACGGCAAACGGGCCGGTCGAGGCGATGGTGTAGCCAAAGCCTTGCGCCATACTCGACAGATTGGCGGCGACATGTGAGTCGCGCGAGCGCAGGACGATCAAGGCCAGCGCCAGGCTGAACGTGCCGCCCTGCCCGATCCCCAGCAGGACGGCCCAGCCCCACAGCCCGCCGAGCGGAGCGTACAGGCAGCCGAACAGCCCGGTCAGTGTGAGCGACATGACCAGCATGATCGCCAGACGCTGATCCTTGCCGCGTGTGGCCAGATAGGGCACCGCCAGGGCGCTGATGACTTGTGCGATGATCGAGCCGGACAGCAGCAGACCGGCCTGGGTCGGCGTCAAGCCGCGACCGATGAGAATCGAGGGCAGCCAGCCGAAGACAATGTACGACAGCGACGATTGCAGGCCCATATACAGCGTGACCTGCCACGCCAGCGGGTCACGCAACAGACCGCGAACTCGATAGACATCGCGATGTGAGCCATGCATTTCACGTGCTTGTGGAAACCAGAACAGCGCCGCAATCAACGCCGGGACCAGCCAGAAACCCAGACCTATTTGCCAGCTGTCGCCGACGTACTGGCTCAGCGGCACCGTCGAACCGGCTGCAATCGCGGCGCCCAGGCACAGCGCCATGGTGTAGACACCGGTCATGGCCCCGGCCTTGTGCGGGAAATCGCGCTTGACGATACCGGGCAACAATACGCCGATGATCCCGATGCTCGCGCCCGCCAGCAGGCTGCCGGTAAACAGGCCGACTTCGCCGAACAGGCTGCGTACTGCCAGACCCGACGCCAGTGTCAGGAGCACCACCAAAACCACCCGTTCACTGCCAAAACGCCGGGCAAGAATCGGTGCCAATGGCGCGAACAGGCCCAGACACAACACCGGCAAGGTGGTCAGCAGACCAGCTTCGGCAGCCGACATCCCAAGGCTTGCGGACACCTCGTTAAGCAACGGCGCAACGCTGGATAACGCGGGGTGCAGGTTGAGGGCGACCAGCACCAGACCCAGCAGCAACAGCCAGGGGCGCTTTAGAACAGAATCGGCTTGATCGGTAATCGGTTGGGGGCTGGATTGAGCCTTGGCAGTCATCGGTTTCTCGGTAATCAGGTATGTCGACCCTTTTCAGGGGGGCGGTATCCTGTTGGAGAATCATCGCGAATACAAGGTTCAGCCAGAATTGCATACAAGATGCATGGCAAATGCAGGCAAAAAAAACCGGGCACATGGCCCGGTTTTCCGTTTGGCAGCTACTGACTCAGTGAATGATCTGACTGAGGAACAGCTTGGTACGATCGCTTTGCGGGTTGTCGAAGAAGTCGTTCGGCGCGGCCTGTTCGACGATTTCGCCTTTGTCCATGAAGATAACCCGGTTCGCCACGGTACGGGCAAAGCCCATCTCGTGAGTCACGCACAACATGGTCATGCCTTCTTCAGCCAGGCCAACCATGGTGTCGAGCACTTCCTTGACCATTTCCGGGTCGAGTGCCGAAGTCGGTTCATCGAACAGCATGATTTTCGGCTTCATGCACAAGGCACGGGCAATCGCCACACGCTGCTGCTGACCACCGGAAAGCTGACCCGGGAACTTGTGGGCCTGCTCCGGAATACGCACACGCTCCAGATAATGCATGGCGATTTCTTCGGCTTTCTTTTTCGGCATGTTGCGTACCCACATCGGTGCCAGCGTGCAGTTCTGCAGGATGGTCAGGTGCGGGAACAGGTTGAAATGCTGAAACACCATGCCGACTTCACGGCGGATGGTCTCGATCTGCTTCAAGTCGGAAGTCAGTTCGGTGCCGTCGACGATGATACGGCCCTGCTGGTGCTCTTCCAGACGGTTGAGGCAACGAATGGTGGTCGATTTGCCCGAACCCGATGGGCCGCACAGCACGATACGTTCGCCCTGACGCACGTTCAGGTTGATGTCCTTGAGTACATGGAACTGGCCGTACCACTTGTGGACGCCCTCCATGCGGATCATGCCTTCAGCGCCCAGAGGCTTATTGATAACTTCACTCATCACAAAACTCCTAACGCTTGTGGCCTGTGTCCAGCTTACGTTCCAAATGCATGGAATAGCGGGACATACCGAAACAGAAGATCCAGAACACCAAGGCCGCGAAGACATAGCCTTCAGTGGCCATACCCAGCCATGCCGGGTCGGCGGTAGCTTGCTTGACGCTGTTGAGCAGGTCGAACAGGCCGATAATGATCACCAGACTGGTGTCTTTGAACAAGGCAATGAAGGTGTTGACGATGCCGGGAATGACCATCTTCAACGCCTGCGGCAAAATCACCAGACCCATGCTGCGCCAGTAACCCAGGCCCATGGCCGAGGCGGCTTCATACTGGCCCTTGGGGATGGCCTGCATGCCGCCGCGTACCACTTCGGCGATGTACGCCGACTGGAACAGAATCACGCCGATCAACGCCCGCAGCAGTTTGTCGAAGTTCATCCCTTCGGGCATGAACAGCGGCAGCATCACCGACGACATGAACAGCACGGTGATCAGCGGCACGCCGCGCCAGAACTCGATAAACGTTACGCACACCACACGCACAGCCGGCATGTTGGAGCGACGGCCGAGCGCCAGCAAAATACCCAGCGGCAAGGCACCGACGATACCCACGGTGGCAATCACCAGGGTCAGCATCAGGCCGCCCCACTGGCTGGTCGGTACGTTGGTCAGACCAAAAGCACCGCCGTGCAGCAGGTAGAAGGCAACAATCGGGTAAATCACCAGAAAGGCGATACCGTAGACAGCCTTGCGCTGAAACTTCGAGATGAACAGCGGCGCAGCACCGACAATCGCCAGGATGGCGGTCAGGTCGACCCGCCAGCGCAGTTCATTGGGGAAGTAGCCGTACATGAACTGGCCGAAGCGCTGCTCGATGAACACCCAGCAGGCGCCCGCCTTGGTGCAGTCTTCCTTGGTCGTGCCGACCCAGTTGGCGTCCAGCAGCGCCCAACTGATGATCGGCGGAACGACCAGATAGATCAGGTAGAGCGAGAACAGGGTCAGCAGGGTGTTGATCCAGCTGGAGAACAGGTTCTGCCGCATCCACGCCATCGGGCCGAACACTTTGCCCGGTGGTGGCATATCAGGTTTGAAAGTATGAGTCGTCATGCGCGTTTCCTCACCGCTCGATCAGCGCAATGCGCTTGTTGTACCAGTTCATCAGCAGAGAAATGCTGATACTGATCGCCAGGTACACACTCATGGTGATGGCAATGACTTCAATAGCCTGCCCGGTCTGGTTGAGCACCGTACCGGCGAACAGGGAAACCATTTCCGGATAACCGATGGCTGCTGCCAGCGACGAGTTCTTCGCCAGGTTCAGGAACTGGCTGGTCAACGGTGGAATGATCACTCGCAGCGCCTGCGGAATGATGACCTTGCGCAGCGTTGGCCCGGGGCGCAGCCCCAGCGAGCGGGCAGCTTCGGTCTGACCGTGACTGACCGACTTGATGCCGGAACGCACGATTTCAGCGATGAACGCCGCCGTGTAGATGGTCAGTGCCAGGGTCAGGGAGATCAGTTCCGGGATCAGCACCCAGCCACCGGTGAAGTTGAAACCCTTCAGTTGCGGCAGTTCCCAATGCACCGGGCTGCCGAAGACCAGCATGCTCAGGCCCGGGATCACCAGCAACAACGCCAGACCGACCCAGAACTTGTGAAACGGCTGGCCAGTGGCTTCGAAGCGCTTGTTGGCCCAGCGCACCATCATCACGATCGCTATAACGGCAACCACGATGCTGATCAGAAACGCCCATGCACCTTCGGCTGGCAACGCTCTGGGCATATTCAGCCCGCGGCTGCTGACGAAGAACATGTCCAGATAACCATGCGCCTGACGCGGACCAGGCAGCGTAAGGAATACGGCGGTGTACCAGAAGAGGATCTGCAGCAGTGGCGGAATGTTGCGGAAGACTTCGACATAAACGGTTGCCAGCTTGCTGATCATCCAGTTCGGAGACAGGCGAGCGACGCCAATGACAAAGCCCAGCAAGGTCGCCAGGACAATACCGATAACCGACACCAGCAAGGTATTCAGCAGGCCGATGACGAATACGCGGGCATAACTGTCCGCTTCGCTGTAGTCGATCAGGTGTTGAGCAATACCGAAACCGGCACTGTTCTCAAGAAAACCGAAACCCGAGGTAATACCACGGTGTTGCAGGTTGGTCTGGGTATTGTCGAAGATGAACCAGCCCAACGCGATCACCGCCACGACAGTGATGATCTGAAATAACCACGCGCGCACTTTCGGATCGCTCAGAGAGAGCTTTTGCTTGGGTGCGACGATTTGCTTTTCCATGAAATGCCCCAGGAAAAATCCAACAGAACAACGCCCGACAGGCTGGGAAGCCTGCCGGGCGCCGGGTCAATCAACGAATAGGTGGAGCGTACTGAATGCCGCCAGCATTCCACAGAGCGTTCTGGCCGCGCTTGATTTTCAGCGGGGTGCCTTCGCCCAGGTTGCGTTCGAACACTTCGCCGTAGTTACCGACCTGCTTGACGATCTGCACGACCCAGTCTTTCGGCAGCTTGAGGTCCTTGCCGTAAGTGCCGTCGGCACCCAGCATACGGGCTACGTCAGGGTTCTTGGTCGACTTGGCTTCAGCTTCAACGTTCTTGGAAGTGATTTTGGCTTCCTCGGCGTTGAGCATGGCGAACAGGGTCCAGCGAACGATCGAGAACCAGTCTTCGTCGCCTTTACGCACGACAGGGCCCAGCGGCTCCTTGGAAATCACTTCAGGCAGAACGATGTAATCGTCCGGCTTGGCCAGCTTGCTGCGCTGTGCGTAGAGTTGCGACTGGTCGGAAGTCAGTACGTCGCAACGACCGCCTTCCAGCGACTTGGCGCTTTCGTCGGAGGTGTCGAAGGTGATCGGGGTGTATTTCAGGCCGTTCGAACGGAAGTAGTCGGAGACGTTCAGCTCGGTAGTGGTACCGGCCTGGATGCAGATGGTTGCACCGTCCAGTTCCTTGGCGCTTTTGACGCCCAGCTTGTTGTTTACCAGGAAGCCGATACCGTCGTAGTAAGTCACGCCGGTGAACACCAGGCCCATGCCCGCATCACGGGAGCTGGTCCAGGTGGTGTTACGCGAAAGGATGTCGATCTCGCCGGATTGCAGTGCAGTGAAACGCTCCTTGGCGTTCAACTGGCTGAACTTGACCTTGGTGGCGTCGCCGAATACTGCGGCGGCTACTGCGCGGCAGACATCAGCGTCAATACCGGTGATCTTGCCGGTGGAGTCCGGAACGGAGAACCCTGGCAGGCCATCGCTGACGCCGCACTGAACAAAACCTTTCTTCTGAATAGCGTCAAGGGTGGCACCGGCGTTGGCAGCCCCGGTTACACCAAATGCGGCCAGGGCGGTGACGACAGCCAGGGTGGATTTCAACATCTTCATTCAAAAACCTCCAGTTTGCTCTTTGTTGTGTAGGTGTCTCAGTCGCGTCGCACCTTTGTGAGGCGCTAATGACCCGTGCTGGCTTATTTTTGGGTCATGCAACGCTGGGCCTGAATCACGAATCGTCTGCAGGATCATCCCGTCATTCGTCTTCATCATTCAGAATCGGCCCCGTGGACTGAAACCCCATGATTTTCCTGGACCGGAGCGGTACAGGTTGAATCGTGCCGCGAATCCTGACGCATGGACTCCCGAGCTGCTTTTCGATCGCTATAAGTAATAGCCTTATAGTGTTACCGAACGATGTGAGCGCCTCGACTCCAGTCCTGCTGTAGCAAAGCCCGTACCAGCATGCTGGCTATGTCGAATTAGCGACAGGTCAAGACAAAAACTTGTAACCTTGCGACATCTTCTTTCATTTTTAATCTAACAGCGCACCCTATTAATGCGCTCTAAATGAGCCAGCGCACACAAATGGAGCAGACATGAGCGAACCTTTGATCATCCAACCTTCAGGCACCGCGGATGCCTGCGTTATCTGGCTGCACGGGTTGGGCGCCGACCGCTATGATTTTCTTCCGGTCGCCGAGATGCTGCAGGAGTCGCTGACGACTACACGTTTCGTCCTGCCTCAGGCACCGACACGCGCCGTAACGGTCAACGGCGGCTATGAAATGCCAAGCTGGTACGACATCAAGGCCATGAGTTCCGAGGCCCGCGCCATTGATCACGATCAGATGGAAGCCTCGGCACAAAAGGTGCTGGACCTTATCGAGCAACAACGCGACAGCGGCATCGACCCGTCACGGATATTTCTGGCAGGCTTTTCCCAAGGCGGCGCGGTGGTGTTACACGCGGGCTATAGACGCTGGCAGGGTCCGCTGGGCGGCGTCCTCGCGCTTTCCACTTATGCCCCGACATTCAGCAATGAGATGACGCTGTCTGCCAGCCAACAGCGCATCCCTGCCTACTGCCTGCATGGCCAGCACGACGAAGTGGTGCACAACCCCATGGGCCGGACGGTGTACGAGCACCTCAAGGCTCAGGGTGTAACCGCTCAATGGCAAGAGTACCCAATGGGGCACCAAGTGTTACCGCAGGAAATCCATGACATCGGCGTCTGGCTGGCTGACAAGCTGCGCTAAAGCGCCCTGGGCCCGCCTGCAACTGACCGCTTTTGTAGCCCGCCACGGATGGCACTACGCCGAGCACGGTTCTTGCTTTACACTGCTCGGCGTACATTCCTTAACCAATTGATGAGATGACCGTGCTCAAAGCACTTAAAAAGATGTTCGGTAAAAGTGAGGCTGAGCAGCGCGCGCCTGGTCCGACAGCCTTTATTCCCGCCTCCCCCGCTGCCGCAGGCGACACACCGGATCATGCCCAGACTCAGCTTTCGGACACCGTCAACGAGCCCTCCAAAGCCAGAGCACCGCGCACCGACAAGCCAAGGGCCGAGCGCCCGCGTCGTGAGCGCGTGGTAAAACCGCCTGCGCCAGCATGGAAACTCGAAGATTTCGTCGTCGAACCGCAGGAAGGCAAGACCCGCTTCCACGATTTCAACCTTGCGCCTGAACTGATGCACGCGATTCAGGACCTTGGTTTCCCGTACTGCACACCGATTCAGGCGGGCGTACTGGGCTTCACGCTCAAAGGCAAGGACGCAATCGGTCGCGCCCAGACCGGTACCGGCAAGACCGCTGCGTTCCTGATCTCGATCATCGAGCAACTGACCCAGACGCCACCGCCAGCCGAACGTTACATGGGTGAGCCCCGTGCGCTGATCATTGCGCCCACTCGCGAACTGGTGGTGCAGATCGCCAAGGACGCTGCCGACCTGACCAAATACACCAACCTGAACGTCATGACGTTCGTCGGTGGCATGGATTTCGACAAGCAGCTCAAACAACTTGAAGCACGGCACTGCGATATTCTGGTGGCCACGCCTGGCCGCCTGCTGGACTTCAACCAGCGCGGCGAAGTGCATCTGGACATGGTCGAAGTGATGGTCCTGGACGAAGCCGACCGCATGCTCGACATGGGTTTCATCCCGCAGGTGCGTCAGATCATTCGCCAAACACCGCACAAGGGTGAACGCCAGACGCTGCTGTTCTCCGCGACCTTCACCGAAGACGTGATGAACCTCGCCAAACAATGGACGACAGACCCTTCCATCGTCGAAATCGAATCGTTGAACGTCGCCAGTGACAACGTCGAGCAGCATATCTATGCCGTTGCCGGTGCCGACAAGTACAAGCTGCTCTATAACCTGGTCACCGACAACGGCTGGGAACGAGTGATGGTCTTTGCCAACCGCAAGGACGAGGTGCGACGCATCGAAGAGCGCTTGGTACGCGATGGCGTCAATGCCGCGCAACTGTCGGGCGATGTGCCGCAGCACAAGCGCATCAAGACCCTTGAAGGCTTCCGCGAAGGCAAGATCCGCGTACTGGTCGCCACCGATGTGGCCGGTCGTGGTATCCACATTGACGGCATCAGCCACGTGATCAACTTCACCCTGCCAGAGGTGCCGGACGACTACGTGCACCGCATCGGCCGTACCGGTCGCGCAGGTGCCGATGGCGTATCCATCAGCTTCGCCGGCGAAGACGACTCCTACCAGTTGCCCGCCATCGAAGAGAAGCTGGGTCGCAAGATCAGTTGTGAAACACCGCCGACTCACCTGCTCAGAGCAGTAGTTCGGCAAACGACCTGATACATGTGACCAACAAAAAAGCGCAGCCTTTAGGGGGCTGCGCTTTTTTTGTGCCTGCCGGAAATCAGCAGCGTGAGGGTCAGTCAGTACCGTACTTCGGCGAACGTGGACCATAAAGCAGGCCCGCCGGCCGACCAGCAGTGAGCAGTCGGTTGCTGGCTATCCCGGCGATGGGATGACCGGCATCGGTCGAACTGTTGATTATCTGCTTGACCGCCGCTGTAATCAGCATACCCACCAGACCGCCACCGCTGTTGTTGCCGCCCTCTTCACTGGACGCCGACGCGGTACCCGTCCACAGCGCAGTACCGGTGCGCAGATCAACCAGCTTTGCCGTGACCGTCACGACGGTCTGGCTACTGATGACCACGTAACTGGTGCCGTATTGCTTGACCGTGATGTACATCGCGGCGTCGGCTCCGAAGATCTCACGCAGCTTGGCAGGCGATGTTGCCTGAATATCGTTGGCATTGGTCAGGCCGTTATTGCGAAACGTCTCGTCAACCAGCGCCACAGGCAACACGTAGTAGCCCGACTCGGCCAGCGGGTAGGTCACCTGCGAGAAGGTGCTGTACGTCGCCTTGACGTCAGGCGATTCGTTGACCGGCGGCAGTACCAGAATCGAACGCGGTTTGCTTTCCTTGAAGGCCGAGTAATCCACCGTCGGCGGGGTAACGCAACCCGACAGCAGGGCAACGGCAAACAGGCTTACAGCAACTTTCAGATGAGCGAGGTTCATTTGACGACTCCTGCGTGGGCGTTCTTGAGCAGGAAGTCCATATAAGTGGCCGACTCGGGAAACAGTGCCTTTTCCGTGCGCAACTCCTGAACCATCTGGTCATCCTTGCCAATACTGCCGTATAGCATGCCCAACTGAGCATGGTAGCCCGGTGGCGGCGTTGCGTTGGTAGAGCGGATTTTCTGCAGGTCTTCTTCGAGCTTGGCGACCTGGGCTTCCTTGGACTCGCCTTTGAAATACTCGTACACCTCAGGCTGGTAACTGCCCCACTGGTACAAGGTTTTCGGCTGTTGGACGCAGCCCGTCAGGCACGCGCCGGCGACTAAAAGCATTGCGACATTGCGCAACGAAACATTAAAACGATTCATGAACACAACAAATTCCCTTTTGAAATATCAGTTGGCAGTCGGTTTCCAGGCACCGCTGTCGAGCGCACGCACCATGTTGTTGACGGCTTCGCGCATGGCCAGGTCGAGAACCTTGCCGTTGAGTGTCGAGTCATAACTGGCGGTGCCGCCAAAGCCGACGACTTCACGGTTGGAAAGCTCGAACTCGCCCGCGCCCTGAGTCGAGTACACCACTTCCGAAGTGCTGATATTGACGATGTTCAACGCGACTTTCGCGTAGGCAATCTGGGATTTGCCGCGGCCCAGCAGGCCGAACAGTTGCTGATCGCCGACTTCCTTGCGACCGAACTCGGTCACGTCGCCGGTCACCACGTAGTCAGCACCCTTCAGACGCTGGGCGGTAGATTTAATAGCGGCTTCCTGCTTGATCTCCTCCATGTTGTCGCGATCCAGCACATTGAACCGGTTGGTTTGCTGCATGTGGGTGATCAGGATGGTCTTGGCTTGACCACCAAGACGATCGACGCCATCGGAAAAGATCCCGCGCATATAGCTGGAGCGGTTATCGAACTTGCCGACCGCAACCGGATAGCGCACACCGGCATAGGCAACTCCAGCACTTTCAACCTTTGTCACAGGCAGCGCCCGCGAGCTTTCCGTTGCACAACCAGCAACCAGCACTAAAGCCGCTGTCGTCATCCCTGAAACCAAAACCTGCTGAAGTTTCTTCACATTCTGCTCCGAGCGTTTACGAAAAACTGCCCGCAACGTGGCTCGCAAAACGCGATCACGTTCGGACAGTTATTGAATAGGATTGGGCAAAGCCAACAGGCCGCCTTTTCGCGGCCGCGCATGATAGCCCGAAGCCATCTTTCTGTACCAAGAAAGATGCAAATAGACGATATAAAAAGCGGAAGGTCAGACTTTCAGGGAAAAAGATGAGCGCAACGACCAACGACTACCAGCGCCGGGCTGCTGCCTGATCGCTATCGCGGCCTTCAACCCACTGCGGTCCCTCGGAAGTCTTTTCCTTCTTCCAGAACGGCGCGCGGGTCTTGAGGTAGTCCATGACGAAATCGCAGGCTTCGAACGCTGCCTGCCGGTGAGCGCTGGCAACGCCCACGAAGACTATCGGCTCGCCGGGCTCCAGCGCTCCCACCCGATGCAGCACATCAACGCGCAGCAACGGCCAGCGCTGTTCGGCCTCGGTAACGATTTTTGCCAGTGCCTTTTCGGTCATGCCCGGATAGTGCTCCAGAAACATGCCGGACACTTCACGCCCTTCGTTGAAATCCCGCACATAGCCGACAAAACTGACCACCGCGCCGATGCCGAGGTTGGCAGCATGCAGCGCGTTGACTTCAGTGCCGGGGTCGAACGCCGCAGCCTGAACACGAATGGTCATGTTCAGCCTCCGGTCACGGGCGGAAAGAACGCGACTTCATCGCCATCAGACAGCGGCTCGGTCGGCTTGCAAAGCTCCTGGTTGCGGGCACACATCAGGTTCTGCTCGGCAAGGACCTGCCAGGCCTCGCCACGCTGCAACAGCGTTTGGCGCAGTGCGTCCAGCGTGTCGAACGTGCCTTCGACAGACTCGCTGTCCAGGCCAAGGACTTCACGGTAACGGGCAAAATACTGAACCTGTACCTTCATGACGAGACCTGTGCCTGATCGGCAATGAAGTGACCGCTCTTGCCGCCGAGCTTTTCCAGCAGCCGAACCGACTCGATGACCATGCCGCGATCAACCGCCTTGCACATATCGTAAATAGTCAGCGCCGCAACGCTGGCGGCAGTCAGGGCTTCCATTTCCACACCGGTCTGCCCGGCCAGCTTGCAGCTCGCGGTAATACGCACCGCATCATCGCCGTCAGCGGCGAGGTGAACCTTGATGCTGGTGAGCATCAATGGATGGCAGAGCGGGATCAGATCACTGGTTTTCTTTGCCGCCTGAATACCGGCGATACGCGCGACAGCAAATACATCCCCTTTGGGATGACCGCCGCTGACAATCATTTGCAGCGTGGCGGGCAGCATACGCACCACTGCTTCGGCCACCGCCTCACGGGACGTCACGGCTTTATCCGTAACATCGACCATATTGGCGCGACCCTGGGAATCGAGATGAGTGAGCACAACGTTACTCCTTGGCAGAAGCAAGAAGTGTAGAGGGAGTGGCAGTTACACGCTACAAGCCGTGAGCTGCAAGCAAGGAACCCACTCACACATGGGCTCCCCGCTTGCATCTGTTTACAAATGACTCTCCGCGTATTCGGCCAGTATCGAGCGTGGCACGCCTTGCAAGGTGATATGCACGCCGTTAGGGAAGTCCTTGAAGCGCTCCGTCAGGTAGGTCAGCCCGGAACTGGTGGCTGATAGGTAAGGGGTGTCGATCTGCGCCAGGTTGCCCAGGCAGACCACTTTGGAACCGGCGCCGGCACGGGTGATGATGGTTTTCATCTGGTGTGGGGTCAGGTTCTGGCATTCATCGATCAGAATCAGGCTTTGCTGGAAGCTGCGACCTCGAATGTAGTTGAGGGACTTGAACTGCAACGGCACCTTGCTGAGGATGTAGTCGACACTGCCATGAGTGTTTTCATCATCCATGTGCAGGGCTTCAAGGTTGTCGGTGATCGCGCCAAGCCAAGGCTCCATCTTTTCCGCCTCGGTGCCGGGCAGGAAGCCAATCTCCTGATCCAGGCCCTGAACGCTACGGGTAGCGATGATGCGCCGATAACGCTTGGTGACCATGGTCTGCTCGATGGCAGCCGCCAACGCCAGAATGGTTTTACCCGAACCAGCGGCACCGGACAGGTTGACCAGGTGAATATCCGGGTCGAGCAGTGCGAACAACGCCAGCCCCTGATAGATATCACGCGGTTTCAGGCCCCAGGCCTCCTGATGCAGCAGTGGCTCCTGATGCATATCCAGAATCAGCAGTTCGTCGTTCTTGACGCCCTTGATCCAGCCTACGAAGCCCTGTTCATCGACAATAAACTCGTTGATATGAACCGCAGGCAGCATTTCATTGAGCTGCACGCGGTGCCAGGTACGGCCACGCTCCTGACGGGTGTCGACCTTGTTGACACGGTCCCAGAACGAACCGGTCATGTCGTGGTAGCCACGCGACAACAGCGAAACGTCGTCGACCAGTTGGTCGGTGCTGTAATCTTCGGCCGCAATGCCGCAGGCGCGCGCCTTGAGGCGCATGTTAATGTCTTTGGTCACCAGCACAACGCTCAAGTCCTTGTTGCGCGCATGCAGGTCGATCAATTGGTTGATGATGATGTTGTCGTTGAGGTGCTCGGGCAGCAGGCTGTTGGGTTCCTCGCGCTTGCTCATCAAAATCGACAGAAAACCTTTGAAAACACCGGTCCCGCGGTCAATAGGCACGCCCTTTTCAACTTCTTCAGGGTTAGCCTCGCCGAGGGTCTTGTCGATCAGGCGGATGGCCTGGCGGCACTCGGCAGCAACCGAATGTTTACCGGCCTTGAGTTTGTCCAGTTCCTCCAGAACCGTCATGGGGATGGCGACGTGGTGTTCTTCGAAATTCAGCAGTGCGTTTGGATCATGGATCAATACGTTGGTATCGAGCACGTAAAGGATTGGCTGGTTAGTGGAAGGGGTGCGTCCGTGGTCATCCATACTCGCTCACCTTTGTAGAAGCCGGGCGACGCAGAACCACGACAGTACTGCGCCACGAAAAGGCCGCCGGATTCTTCCCTTCAGGCAGGGGAGAAATGTCGCTCAAGGTGGGTCTTGGAAGACGCCACCTGTGTTGCAGGTTTCGGCGGTCTGTATTCGTAATACAGCAAAAGGGATGACAGAAAAAAGCTCTTTGACAGTTTTTTGAAGTTTATTTCACAGCCTGACGAATAGAGCTTGGCGGACGTACACAGCACGTTTAAAGTCGGAAGTCCGCCCACGCCGAATCTGCCTTCATTCCCCCTCGGGCGCAGTCTCTTCACTGCTCTGCGACCCTTGTTCTATGGGGCTTTCAGAGATATTCCGGCAATCGTCCCAGATCAATTCGCTTTGCGCGGTATTGGCCAGCAGCAATGGCAGTGCAGACTGCGCCTTGTTGGCCACGTCGTGGAAGACCACCGTGCCCTTGCGCCAGAGCAGCATGAGGGTTAATACGCGGTCGCCCACCTGCTCTGCCGAAAGCCGCCCGGTATTGTCCTCGGCATCGATGTTCCACAATGACACGCGTAAATGCTCGGCGCGGAAGAAGTCGCCGCTGTCGGCCCGCCGATGGCCGTAAGGCGGGCGAAACAGCGGCACGAAATTATCCGGCAGCACACGCTGAACCAGTGCCGCACTGCGTTGCACTGAATCCTGCCAGTCCAGCCACTGGCTATGCGAACGATACTCCCACCCTTGAATGCCCACGCACTGCTGGCGATACAGCGCCTGCAAGCTTGTGGTCGATGTGCTGTCGAGGCGTTCCTGAAGACTTTTGCCCAGCACAAAGAAGGTGGCGGTCATCTTCTGCTGACGCATGAAGTCGGCCAACCAGTCGGTTCCGCCATCGACCGGGCTCGGGCCGCTTTCGAAATTGAGCATGAAGGTGCGGTCCGGCATCTCGTCGCCACTCATCTCATCAGAGTTGTAGCGCTCGATCTCGCTGCTGGTCTGCGGGAACAAGGCAGCCATGAATAGCAGCTCGTTCAAATAACGCTGATGGAACACGGCGCCGGGTCTGGCCCAGTTGGCGTAGAACGAGTCGTTCGACACCTGAAACTCTTCAGCGCGCTGACGTAACTGGTCCATGTCCTCGACCAGCACGCAGAAGTTGGCATCCTGCTCGCAGCTCTTTTGAGCATTCTGATAGTTTTCCAGCAAGCGCAGCCACAGACGATGGCGGACCACGTTCAACGAAGGCACGTTGACGAAGCGCAGGCCGAGGCGCTGCTTGAGCCCCTCCTCGTCCAGCTTCTCGCTGAGGTACAGTTCGTGGGCAAAGGCGAGGATTTCCGCGCGCGACGCGACGTCGAACAACCCCGGCGTTTCAAGGCGCTCGGGCCACACACTGCGGTCTATGGTGGCAGTGACCGGCACTGCCGCCTGCGCCTGGAGCCAGAACAGACCTGCACACACTGCTAAAACAATACGCAAACCCGATGCCCTCTCGATCAACCATTAACATCATGACCAGCGCGCCACTATAGCTGATATGAGCCTGGCTTCTTATGTCGGAGCGCATACAAAGCCGCATGGCATGCTGACGTGGCACACACGGCCTGACTCTATCGCCACCATAGCTGGAGTCGTGGGCCATCAGCCCATAGAATCCCCGGACGATCAAAGGAGACGACTTCATGCTGATGGTGATTTCCCCGGCAAAAACCCTCGATTTCGAGACCCCGCCCACTACCGGACGCTTCACTCAGCCGCAGTATCTGGATCACTCTCAGGAGTTGATCACCCAACTGCGTGAACTGACGCCAGCGCAGATCAGCGAACTGATGCACCTGTCCGACAAGCTTGCCGGGCTGAACGCGGCACGCTTCGGAAGCTGGAACCCGGCCTTCACGCTCGACAATGCCAAGCAGGCGCTGCTGGCCTTCAAGGGCGATGTGTATACCGGCCTGCAAGCCGAAACACTAAGCGACGCGCAGCTCGACTATGCACAGGATCACCTGCGCATGCTGTCCGGCCTTTATGGGCTGCTGCGCCCGCTGGACCTGATGCAGCCCTATCGCCTGGAAATGGGTACGCGACTGGCAAACGCTCGCGGCAAGGATCTCTACGCGTTCTGGGGCACGCAGATCAGCGAATGGTTGAATGAAGCGCTGGCAGCCCAGGGCGACGACCTGCTGCTCAATCTTGCGTCTACCGAGTACTTCTCTGCGGTCAAACGTTCAGCGCTCAACGCCCGGATCATTGACACCGAGTTCAAGGACTTCAAGAACGGTCAGTACAAGATCATCAGCTTCTATGCCAAGAAAGCGCGCGGCATGATGAGCCGTTTCGTCATTGAGGAACGTATCAACAGCCCCGAAGCGTTACAGGCGTTCGATGTTCAGGGCTATCGTTATAACCGTGAGCAATCGACGCCCGACAAGTTGGTGTTTTTGCGCAACGTCGTAGAAGACTAGACACTGTAACCGTCGTGTAACGCATCGCTGTTACACGACCTGTCCTACGATCCAACAGCAAATGCCAACATCGTGACGCCAGATAAACGTCAACTTTTCGACGACGCAATCTCGCCTGATTTTTTCATTAAAAAAAATCCACTTTTTTACGTAGTGGCTTTTTGGCTTTTTGCAGTAGTAGCACTTTCATATCTACCCCGCTGAAATCCCCGCGCAATAAGGCTTTTAAGAAAAACGCCATCACCGCGATACTGCCCCTGTCACAAACTGGATACAGCAAAATCCGCAAATCAGGACGAGTGGCCCGGAACTAAATGCGAATTCCTACGCTCCTACATCCCGTAACAATTCTGGGCTGACGTGTAAGAGATCACTTACAGGTCGACTGGAAAAATGGGAAGTTACCGACAGGGAAGCCAGGTTCATGTAACGCTGGCGTCAGGTACCAGAACTAAACTCACATCACTAGTTGATGTTGTAGACAGGCGAAGCGCCCAACAGGTGTGATGCGCAGGATTCGACAAGGTCAGCCAAGGCTCTAGTCAGAGGCTTTCCGAACGAGGTCCGCCGTCGATCGTCAAACAGGAGTGGTTTACTGCATCCAAGGAGAGCAGGGCCCTGCCCACCGGACAGGTCACTTGCCGCTTGTACTTAGTGTCATTTGAGTTCGCCTCACCTATTTGGGCACTCACTCATTAAATATGCCTGCGTTAGTTCCACGGCGTTGTTAGCCGTAAAGGATGGCGCGTGACATCTGCTGGCCAAAATTAATATCCAGCCAATTTATGGCGTGAAAAATCGAGGAGAATACGATGCGTATCAGCATATTTGGTTTGGGTTATGTCGGTGCAGTCTGTGCCGGTTGCCTGTCTGCCCGCGGTCACGATGTAGTTGGTGTGGATATTTCCAGCACCAAGATCGATCTGATCAACAACGGCAAATCACCTATCGTTGAACCGGGTCTGGAAGAACTGCTGCAGAAAGGTATCAGTACCGGAAAACTGCGCGGCACTACCGACTTCGCCGAAGCCATTCGCGCCACTGACCTGTCGATGATCTGTGTCGGTACGCCGAGCAAGAAGAACGGCGATCTGGAACTCGATTACATCGAGTCGGTGTGCCGCGAAATCGGCTATGTCCTGCGTGACAAAGCCACCCGCCACACCATCGTTGTTCGCAGTACTGTGTTGCCAGGCACGGTTGCCAACGTGGTCATCCCGATTCTGGAAGACTGCTCCGGCAAAAAAGCCGGTGTTGATTTCGGTGTCGCCGTAAACCCTGAGTTCCTGCGTGAAAGTACCGCAATCAAGGACTACGATCTGCCGCCAATGACCGTGATCGGCGAGTTCGATAAAGCCTCGGGCGACGTACTGCAATCGCTGTACGAAGAACTCGACGCACCGATCATCCGCAAGGACATCGCCGTTGCCGAAATGATCAAGTACACCTGCAACGTGTGGCACGCCACCAAGGTTACTTTCGCCAACGAAATCGGCAACATTGCCAAGGCCGTCGGCGTCGATGGTCGTGAAGTGATGGACGTGGTCTGCCAGGACAAGGCGCTGAACCTGTCCCAGTACTACATGCGCCCAGGCTTCGCATTCGGCGGCTCCTGCCTGCCAAAAGACGTTCGCGCCCTGACCTACCGCGCCAGCAGCCTGGATGTCGAAGCGCCGTTGCTCAACTCGCTGATGCGCAGCAACACCTCGCAAGTGCAGAACGCTTTCGACATGGTTGCCAGCTATGACACCCGCAAGGTTGCACTGTTGGGCCTGAGCTTCAAGGCAGGTACTGACGACCTGCGCGAAAGCCCGCTGGTAGAACTGGCTGAAATGCTGATCGGTAAGGGCTTCGACCTGAGCATCTTCGACAGCAACGTCGAATATGCACGCGTTCACGGTGCCAACAAGGACTACATCGAATCCAAGATTCCGCACGTATCGTCGCTGCTGAATTCGGACTTCGATCAGGTCATCAACGACTCTGACGTGATCATCCTTGGCAACCGCGATGAGCGTTTCCGCGCCCTCGCCAACAAGACTCCCGAAGGCAAGCGCGTCATCGATCTGGTGGGTTTCATGACCAACGCCACCAGCGAAGACGGTCGCGCCGAAGGTATCTGCTGGTAAATCAGCCGCAAGCCACAAGCGCCAGGCTCCAGGCCACAGGCTCAAGCAATGTGCTTGCAGCCTGGGGCTTGAGGCTCGCAACTGACTTAGGGATACGATTATGCAGAGGCTCAAGCACGGCCTGTTACAGGCCGCAGGTTGGCTGTTCTATTTAAGTTTACTCATGGGCCTTGCCGCGGCATTGCCTACCAGTATCTTCGACTCACAGTCGAAGAACTTTATATTCCTGATTGGCGCCGTTGGTATCTGGCGCTACTCGATGGGAATCACGCACTTCGTACGCGGGATGATTTTCCTGTACATCGTCTACCCGCACTTGCGCCGCAAGGTTCGCAAGCTGGGCAGTGCAGCAGACCCGTCCCATGTGTTTCTGATGGTCACCAGTTTCCGCATCGACGCGCTGACCACCGCACAGGTCTACAACTCGGTTATCCGCGAAGCCATCGACTGCGGCCTGCCGACGACTATCGTCTGCTCGCTGGTGGAAATGTCCGATGAGCTGCTGGTCAAGAGCATGTGGGCGAAGTTCAACCCGCCGGAGCGCGTCAAGCTGGACTTCGTACGCATTCCGGGCACCGGCAAGCGCGATGGTCTGGCCTATGGCTTCCGCGCCATCTCGCGTCACTTGCCTGACAGCCGTGCCGTGGTTGCAGTGATCGACGGCGACACCGTGCTCAACGAAGGTGTGGTCGCCAAGACCGTGCCGTGGTTCCAGCTGTTCGACAATGTCGGCGGCCTGACCACCAACGAGTTCTGCGAAGTACGTGGCGGCTACATCATGAGCGAGTGGCACAAGCTGCGTTTCGCTCAGCGTCACATCAACATGTGCTCGATGGCCCTGTCCAAACGCGTATTGACCATGACCGGTCGCATGTCGGTGTTCCGCGCAACCGTGGTAACCGACCCCGAGTTCATTGCCGACGTGGAAAGCGACTCGCTCAATCACTGGCGTCTGGGCACCTTCCGCTTCCTGACCGGCGACGACAAGTCCAGCTGGTTCAGCTTGATGCGCCTGGGGTACGACACGTTCTACGTGCCGGACGCAGCGATCAACACCGTGGAACACCCGCCCGAAAAGAGCTTCTTGAAGGCCAGCCGCAAGCTGATGTATCGCTGGTACGGCAACAACCTTCGTCAGAACTCGCGTGCACTGGGTCTGGGCGTACGTCGCCTGGGGATTTTCACCAGCATCGTACTGTTCGACCAGCGGGTGTCGATGTGGACCTCCATCCTCGGTCTGACCGTCGCCCTGATCGCCAGCTTCAAGTATGGCGGCGCGTTCCTGTTGATGTATCTGCTGTGGATCGGCATGACCCGTCTGATCCTCACCCTGCTGCTGTCCCTCTCGGGACACAGAATCGGGCCTGCCTACCCGATCATTCTCTATTACAACCAGATCGTCGGCGCGCTGATGAAGATCTATGTCTTCTTCCGGCTGGACCGCCAGTCCTGGACACGCCAGGACACCAAACTGAGCCGCGACATGGCCAGCTTTCAAGGCTGGTTCAACACGTGGTCGTCCCGAACCATGACTTTCTCGGCTGGCACCATCTTCGTCGCTGTGCTGTTGACGATGGTTTGACCGGGCCAACGGATTAATCGCTTAAGTAGGAAAATTAGCCATGAATACAGCCGTGAATGCGAACGTCGTACATGAATCCGAAGCCCAGCGCCAACACGCGCGGATCAAGATCCCTGCCAAGCTGCGCCTGTTGAATGATCAGCCCAACGCGCCACTGGTACGTATCGAAGACCTGTCGGCCGGTGGCCTGAGCTTCGTTGCTCCGTCCGGGCAGAAATTCAGCGAAGGGCAGATCGTCAAGGGACGCCTGCAATTCATCATCGACAACCTTGGTCTGGCCATGGACGTCGATCTGCAGGTGCGCTCGATCGACAACGCCAGCAACCGCATCGGTTGCCAGTTCCAGAATCTGGAACCTCAGGACATCGCTACCCTGCGCCACCTGATCACCTCGCACCTGTCCGGCGAAGTCGTCACCCTGGGCGAAGTGCTGGCCACGCTGCAGCGCGACAACTTCACCAAGGCACGCAAGGTCAAGGGCAAGGACAGCGGCATGAGCGCCATGGGTCGCCTGCGCGCCGTGACCTTCAGCCTGGGCGTGTTCATTGTCGGTCTGGCCGCTTTCGGCTTCATCTTCAAGACAATCTACGGCCTGTACTTCGTCAGCCATGCATCGGCCGGTCTGGTCACCATTCCAAGCATGGACGTGACCATGCCACGTGAAGGTACCGTACAAAGCCTGGTCGCCCAGAATGGCGAAGCCGCCAAAGGCGCGCCACTGGCAACCTTCAACACCAGCATGCTGGAAATGCTCAAAGGCAGCCTGACCGGTGAAGACCTGCAGCCCGCCAAGATCGAAGAGCTGTATGGCAAGCAGATGAGCGGCACAATGACTAGCCCGTGCGATTGCGTCGTGGCTCGCCAACTGGTTGCCGACGGTCAGTTCGCGTCCAAGGGTCAGGTGATCTTCCAACTGGTGCCACGCAACGCGCCGGCCACTGTTGAAGCTCGCTTCACCTATCGCCAGTTCAACGACGTCAAGCCAGGCACACGTGTCAGCTTCCAGATCGCTGGCGAAGACAAACTGCGCACCGGTCAGATCGTCAGCAGCACCAACCTCAGCGACGCCGACCTGTCCACTGACATCCGC
This sequence comes from Pseudomonas syringae group sp. 247E2, assembly GCF_032587795.1. Lineage (NCBI taxonomy): Bacteria > Pseudomonadati > Pseudomonadota > Gammaproteobacteria > Pseudomonadales > Pseudomonadaceae > Pseudomonas > Pseudomonas syringae group sp. 247E2. The sequence continues at coordinate 26,281 of NZ_JAWHPK010000010.1, forward strand.
GTGCAGATCAAGCCTGACGAAAGCCTGAGCAGCTCGCTTGCCGGTCGCCCTGTCGAAGTGGTCAGCGATCGCGGCCCGTCCGTGAACTGGCTGATCGATAAAGCAATGGCTGCGGGTCTGTAACCATGAACAGCCCACTACGACGCCTGTCGACCCCCACGCTACTGAGCCTCGCCGTCGCGCTCGGCCTGAGCGGCTGTGCCGGCCTGCCTGATCAACGCCTTGCCAATGAAGCCCTGAAAAACGGCGACACTGCATTGGCGGAGCAGAACTATCGGCAGCTGGCGGACCTGGGCTACAGCGACGCGCAAGTCGGCCTTGCTGATATTCAGGTCGCGACTCGCGACCCGGCTCAGCTCAAGCAGGCCGAGGCTACCTACCGCGCTGCCGCGCAGACCTCCCCTCGGGCGCAGTCGCGCCTGGGCCGTCTGCTGGCTGCCAAGCCCGACGCTACCGAAGCCGAACATCGCGAAGCCGAAGGCCTGCTGAAAAAGGCGTTCGCCAATGGCGAATCCGGCACCCTGATCCCGCTGGCGATGCTGTATCTGCAATACCCGCACACCTTCCCTGAAGTGAATGCTCAGCAAAAGATCAGTGAGTGGCGCGCTGCCGGTTATCCGGAGGCAGGTCTGGCTCAGGTACTGCTGTATCGCACGCAAGGTACTTATGCTCAACACCTCGATGAGGTCGAGAGCATCTGCAAACAGGCACTGTCAGCCACGGATATCTGCTACGTCGAGCTGGCTACTGTCTACCAGACACGCGGCCAGGCCGAGCAGCGCACGGCCTTGATCGAAAAGCTCAAGAGCGACTACGCCGCTGGCCGCGTCAATGCTCAACGAGTGGACAGCGTCGCGCGCGTACTGGGTGACTCCACCATCGGTACGCCAGACGAAAAGACCGCTCAGCAATTGCTGGAAAGCGTTGCGCCTGGCTACCCGGTCTCGTGGGTAACGCTGGCCAAACTGCTTTACGACTTCCCCGAACTGGGCGACGTCAACAAGATGATGGAATACCTGAACAACGGCCGCGCGGCCGATCAGCCTCGCGCCGAGCTGCTGCTTGGACGCCTGTACTACGAAGGCAAATGGGTCACGCCCGATGCCTTCAAGGCCGAGGAGCACCTGAAGAAAGCCACAGCAACAGAGATTTCCGCCCATTACTACCTGGGTCAGATCTACCGCCGTGGCTACCTCGGTCAGGTGTACTCGCAAAAAGCCGTGGACGAGTTGCTGACCGCAGCCCGTGGTGGCCAGAACAGCGCAGATTTCGCCCTCGCGCAACTGTTCTCGCAGGGCAAGGGCACGATGCCCGACCCGGTCAACGCCTGGGTGTTCGCGCAACTGGCGCTGGCCAGTCAGACCCCGCAAGCGACCGAGCTTGCCGAGGCCCTCAATACACAACTGCCGCCTGAAAAGCTCGCCACCGCCAAAGACCTGTTGGCACGCGAGCAAAAAGTCCGGGGCGCTACCGCTACTCAGAACGCGATGGCGATGCAGGCCCTGCAAGAAGAAAAAGACGGTGAGGAAGCATTATGAAGTTGAATCCCCTGATGGCTGCTGGCATGGGCCTTGGCTTCACCCTGTTGTGGGCCTGCCCGACGCTGGCAGCGCTGACCGAAGAACAGAATTTCGGTATCGAAGTGAAAGCCACGGCACAGGCCGAGGATGATCGCGATCTGGGCACCCGTTCGGGCGGCGACGTCAACGGTGTGGGCCTGGACCTGCGCCCTTGGGTCTATGGTGAGCGCGGCAACTGGAGCGGTTATGCCATGGGCCAGGTGGTCACCGCCACCGACACCATTCAGACCGACCCGCTGGAGCAGAGCAACAGCGACGGCAGCGGCACGCAAACCTCCCGTGGCACTGCCAGCGAACGCGAAGTCGACAAGTCCTATGCTGCGCTGCGTGAATTCTGGATCGGCTACAGTGGCTTCACGCCCTACCCCGGCGAAATCCTCAAAGTGGGTCGTCAGCGTCTGCGCAACGACGATGGTCAGTGGCATGACACCAATATCGAGGCCATCAACTGGAACTTCGATACCACCTTGCTGCGTGCCGAACTGGGTGCCGCCCAGCGCTTCAGCGAATACCGCACCGACCTGACCGAACTGGCACCCGACGACGAAGACCGCAAGCACCTGTTCGGTTCCGCCAGCTACCAATGGACCCCCGGCCATTGGGCAGGCGTGCGCGCTCATTACAGTCATGACGACGGCAAGCTCAAGTCTCAGGGCGAGCAACTGGATGATCTGGACAAGACGTCCAACGGCAACCTGACCTGGCTGGGTCTGCAAGCCGACAGCGATGCCTACAACTATCGCAACACCACCCCGCTCAATTACTGGGGCAGCCTGACCTGGCTGAACGGTACACGCGACGAAATCGGCGTGACTTCCGCAGGCAACGACCAGTTCATCGCCGGCGAGAAAAACGACCGCGACATGAATGGCTGGGCCACTGACCTGGGTCTGCGTCTGCGTCTTGACCCGCAATGGCAAGTCGGTGCGGCTTACTCGCGCGCCAGCAAGGATTACGTCCAGAACGGTCTGGAGAGCAACCGATCGAACTGGACCGGCACGCGTTCGCGCATCCATCGTTTCGGCGAAGCGTTCCAGGGCGAAATGGCCAACGTGGAAAGCGGCTCGCTGTTCGCCTCCTGGCAGATGAACGAGGAATACGATGCGTCGCTGATCTACCACAAGTTCCGTCGAGTGGACGGTAACACCGGTATTGGCGGCTCGGGTATCAATGCAGTGCGTGAAAACGGCAACAGCAACACGTTCAGTTCGCTGCCGCTGGAAGACGGGCGCAAGGACCTGGGTCAGGAAATGGACCTGGTCGTGACCAAGTACTTCAAACAAGGCCTGCTGCCCGCCTCGCTCAGCCAGTCGTTCGACGAACCTTCGGCACTGGTGCGCTTGCGCGCAGGTGTCTTCAAGCCCGGCGATGCGTATCACAACGGCGTGGATGAATACATGCACCGCGCTGTTGTCGACGTCATCTGGCGCTTTTGATGCGAACCGCCAAAGGAGTGCCAGAGATGAACAGTCATACAAGCAATGGGCGTAGCCGAAGCTGGCCGCATGCCCTGCTCGAAAGCGCACTGCTGACCAGCGCTCTGCTGATGGCCAGCGGTGTGGCGCTGGCTAACGCCCCTGTCGTAACAGATGCACAGAAGGCGGTGGTCAAGGAGTTGCACCAGGCCAAGACCTACACCATCACCAGCCCGCCGACCGAGCCCTTGGAAATGTCCAAGCCGGTGTTGCCCGACCTCAAGGGCTATACCGCAGAAGCCGCCTTGAAAAAGATCGTGCGCAACAAGCCGGGCAAGGTCACTGTCTCGCGGATGATGGAAGAAACCGGCCTGAAGGAATTCATCGGCGGTGACAACAAGATGGCCGAATGGGTCAACCGTCAGCGCGGCATCCCGCAGGCCATCATGATTTCCGACGGCTACGTGAACCTGCAGGACCTGGCCAAAAAGGTCCCCAAGCAGTTCCTCAATGAAGTGTCGCCGGGTGTCTATGTGGCGCGCCTGCCGATTCTGATCAAGGAGACCGGGATCTTCGAGATCGACAGCAAGACCAAGGAATTGCGTCTGTCTCAGGAAAAAGGTTCGTTCATCGTCAGCGAAGGCAAGATGCTGATCACCCACACTCAGGTCAACGCCTGGAGTGAAACCCGCAACAGCCTGGCGACCTATCGCAAGCCTGACGAGTTTCGTCCGTTTCTGTTGACCTGGGGTGGCTCGGAAACCTGGATCGCCAATACCAAAATGGCGAGCATGGGTTACGACCAGAGCAAGTCCTACGGCATCAGTATTTCCCAGTACACGCCCAACACCGCGAAGATTCTCAAGCGTGCCGAGCCAACCGGCTGGATCATCGATTCAGAGTTCTCGGACATGTGGTACGGCTTCTACTGCTATGAAACCCGCGACTTCGTGGTCAAGGGCAATACTTACCGCGACAACATCATTTACGGCATTGACCCGCACGACCGTTCGCACGGGCTGATCATCGCCGAAAACGACGTTTACGGGACCAAGAAGAAGCACGGGATCATTATTTCCCGGGAAGTGGACAACAGCTTCATCTTCCGCAACAAGAGCCACGACAACAAACTGTCTGGCGTGGTTCTGGACCGTAACAGTGTGGGCAATATCGTCGCCTACAACGAGATCTATCAGAACCACACTGACGGCATCACCCTGTACGAAAGCGGCAATAACCTGCTGTGGGGCAATCGCGTGATCGCCAACCGTCGCCACGGTATCCGCGTGCGTAACAGCGTGAACATCAAGCTGTACGAAAACGTCGCCATAGGCAACGGCCTGATGGGCGTCTACGGCCACATCAAGGACTTGAGTGATACCGACCGCGACATCGAGCTCGACCCGTTCGACGCTCAGGTCTCGCTGATCATGGTTGGCGGCGAACTGTCCAGCAATGGTTCCGGCCCGCTGTCCATTGACTCGCCACTGAGTGTCGAGCTGTATCGCGTCTCGATGCTGATGCCTACCAAAGAAGTCGGCATCAGCCTCAACGGCGTCCTCGGTGAGCGCCAGGACGAAATCCTCGACCTGCTGGTACGCCAGAAGAAAGCCGTATTGATCGACCCCGTCGAAAGCCAGACCGAGCTGCGGGAATGAGGAAGGGTATTGTTATGCATGCACATCTGATCAAGCTGTTGAGCCTGTCCAGCCTCACCGCCGCCTTGATGGCCGCCGCTGGTGTCGCTCGGGCAGACGACTCGCAAGCGCCGACGTTCAAGGCCGAGCCTTGCTGCTCTCTGTGCCCGGCCGCGCATGACGCGAAAAACTACACCACGCGTTATCAGCAGAACTTCACCACACTGGTCCAGGCTCAGGGCGACTGGCTGTTCCGGACTCAGGAAGACCTGCGCACCGAATTCGACACCACGCCTGCCGGCTACCGCCGCATGAAAGAACTGCACGATGCGTTCAAGAGCAAGGGTGTCGAACTGGTCGTGGTCTATCAACCGACCCGTGGCCTGGTAGATCGCAACAAGCTGTTTCCAGCCGAGCGCGACAAGTTCGACTACGACAAGGCGCTGAAAAACTATCAGGCCATGCTCGGCCGCTTCAGCAAGATGGGTTACTGGGTCCCGGACCTGTCGCCGTTGACCAACGAGCAGCAGGCGCATGACTTCTACTTCCGCGGTGACCAGCACTGGACGCCTTACGGCGCACAACGCACGGCGAAGATTGTCGCTGAAACCGTGAAGAAGGTTCCGGGTTACAGCGACATCCCCAAGCGTGAGTTCGAAAGCCATATTTCCGGACGCATGGGCAAAACGGGCACTTTGCACAATATGGCGGGTCAATTGTGCGGCACCAGCTATGCGATCCAGTACATGGATCAGTTCACCACCGAACCCAAGGGTGAGGCGGGCGACGGTGACCTGTTCGGCGATTCCGGCAACCCGGAGATCACGCTGGTCGGCACCAGTCACAGCGGCAAGAACTACAACTTCGCTGGCTTCCTGCAGGAATACATGGGTGCCGACGTGTTGAACGTAGCGTTCCCTGGTGGTGGTCTGGAAGGTTCGATGCTGCAGTACTTGGGCAGTGAAGACTTCCAGAAGCGTCCGCCGAAAATTCTCATCTGGGAATTCTCGCCGCTGTATCGCCTGGATCAGGAAACCATCTATCGCCAGATGATGGCGCTGCTGGACAACGGCTGCGAAGGCAAGCCTGCGGTAATGAGCGCCAGCACCACCCTCAAGCCGGGCACCAACGAAGTGTTGGTCAATGGCAAGAATGGCATCAAGGATATCCGCAACGGCAGCAATCAGATCGATATCAAGTTTGACGATACTTCGGTGAAAGTCCTTCAAGCCAGGCTCTGGTACATGAACGGGCGTCACGAAGATCTGAAAATCGAAAAACCGGAAACGTCCGATACTGACGGACGCTTCGCGTTCGAACTGCGCGAAGACGAGGACTGGGCTAACCAGCAATTGCTGGCGCTGGAGATCCAGGGACCGGAAGCAGGCACGGCACCACAGAAAGTCGAAGCCAAAGTATGCAAACGCAACGTGTTCCCGAGCGCTGCGACACACACCGCTCAAGCCGGACTATGAGGTGACTTATGCAGACTCCTAAACTGATACGCCCTACCCTGCTGTCGATGGCAATTCTGTCATCGATAGCCTGGGCTACGGGTGCGTCCGCCGCACTGGTTCCACCCAAGGGCTATGACGCCCCGATCGAAAAAATGAAGACGGGCGATCACAATTTCAGCTGTGAAGCCATTCCAAAGCCGTACACCGACAAGCTGGTTTTCCGCAGCAAGTACGAAGGTTCGGACAAGGCACGTGCGACCCTCAACGCCGTGTCGGAAGAAGCCTTTCGCGATGCGACCAAGGACATCACCGACCTTGAGCGCGGCGTCAGCAAAGTCGTGATGCAGTACATGCGCGACGGTCGTCCGGAACAGCTCGATTGCGCGCTGAACATGATGACTACCTGGGCCAAGGCCGATGCGCTGGAATCTCGCGAGTTCAACCACACCGGCAAGTCCATGCGCAAATGGGCACTGGGCAGCATGTCCTCTGCCTACCTGCGTCTGAAGTTCTCCGAGTCGCATCCGCTGGCCAATCGTCAGCAGGACGCGAAGATCATCGAAGCATGGTTCAGCAAGCTGGCCGACCAGGTGGTCAGCGACTGGAGCAACCTGCCGCTGGAAAAAATCAACAACCACTCGTACTGGGCCGCCTGGTCAGTGATGGCAACCGCCGTCGCCACCAATCGACAGGACCTGTTCGACTGGGCTGTGAAGGAATACAAGGTCGCCGCCAATCAGGTGGACAAGGACGGTTTCCTGCCTAACGAGATGAAGCGTCGTCAACGCGCGCTGTCGTATCACAACTACGCCCTGCCGCCGCTCGCGATGATCGCCAGTTTCGCCCAGGCCAACGGTGTCGATCTGCGTCCGGAAAACAATGGTGCCTTGAAGCGTCTGGGTGACCGTGTGCTGGCCGGCGTCAAAGACCCTTCGATTTTCGCTGAACACAACGGCGAGAAACAGGACATGACGGACTTGAAGAAAGATCCGAAATTCGCCTGGCTCGAACCGTACTGCTCGCTCTACACCTGCAGCCCGGATGTGCTGGAAGAGAAACACGAAAAGCAGCCGTTCAAGACTTTCCGCCTGGGCGGTGACCTGACCAAGGTTTACGACCCGACGCACGAGAAAGGCGACAAGGGCGACAACGACGGCTCCTGATTCACTGTTGTTATTTGTAAGAGCGGACTTGTCCGCGAAGCCCCACGCCCAGGCGATGCATCCATGAGACCGGACCTCGCCTGAGCTGCTTCACCGACAAGCCGTAACGCGACGTGTTTTACCCCCCAATTTCAACGGGGGGTTTGGGGGGGCTTTGAGCCCTTGAATGTTGGACAAACGGAGAGATAAGGATGGTTTTCTCATCCAACGTGTTCCTGTTCCTGTTCATGCCGATCTTCCTCGGCTTGTACTACCTGAGCGGGCAACGCTATCGCAATCTGCTGTTGCTGATTGCCAGCTATATCTTCTACGCCTGGTGGCGTGTGGACTTTCTGGCGTTGTTCATCGGCGTGACCGTCTGGAACTACTGGATCGGTCTCAAGGTAGGCGCAGCAGGTGTGCGGACCAAACCGGCACAGCGCTGGCTGCTGCTCGGCGTAATCGTGGACCTGTGTATTCTGGGCTACTTCAAATACGCCAACTTCGGTGTGGACAGCATCAACGCAGCCATGACCTCGATGGGTCTTGAACCGTTCATCCTGACCCACGTGCTGTTGCCGATCGGTATCTCGTTCTATGTCTTCGAGTCCATCAGCTACATCATCGACGTTTACCGCGGCGACACCCCGGCCACGCGCAACCTGATCGACTTCGCTGCATTCGTCGCGATCTTCCCGCACTTGATCGCCGGCCCCGTGCTGCGTTTCCGCGACCTGGCCGACCAGTTCAACAACCGCACTCACACGCTGGACAAGTTCTCTGAAGGTGCCACGCGATTCATGCAGGGCTTCATCAAGAAAGTGTTCATCGCCGACACCCTGGCGGTGGTCGCCGACCACTGCTTCGCCCTGCAAAACCCGACCACCGGCGATGCCTGGCTGGGCGCCCTGGCCTACACCGCGCAGCTGTACTTCGACTTCTCCGGTTACAGCGACATGGCCATCGGTCTGGGTCTGATGATGGGTTTCCGCTTCATGGAAAACTTCAAACAGCCCTACATCAGCCAGTCGATCACCGAGTTCTGGCGTCGCTGGCACATCAGCCTGTCCACCTGGCTGCGTGACTACCTGTACATCACCCTGGGCGGCAACCGTGGCGGCAAGTTCGCGACTTATCGCAACCTGTTCCTGACCATGTTGCTGGGCGGTCTGTGGCACGGTGCCAACGTCACCTACATCATCTGGGGTGCCTGGCACGGCATGTGGCTGGCCATCGAGAAAGCGGTCGGCATCAACACCAAGCCTTACAGCTTCAACCCGATTCGCTGGGCACTGACCTTCTTGCTGGTGGTCATAGGCTGGGTCATCTTCCGCGCCGAAAACCTGCATGTCGCCGGTCGTATGTACAGCGCCATGTTCAGCTTCGGCGAGTGGCAGCTGTCGGAACTCAACCGTGCCAGCCTGACCGGTCTGCAAGTTGCAACACTGGTGGTGGCTTATCTGACGCTGGCGTTCTTCGGTCTGCGCGACTTCTACCAGAACCGCGAAAAAGACACCGGCAAGAGCGCCAAGGCTGACGGTCCTGCGACCGCACAACCGGGCACCATCAAGGCCGTTCCCGGCGATGCTCCCGGCAGTCTGCACCTGCCAGGCTACACCGTGGGCAGCGAAGCCCAGGTGCAGCCCGCGTACTGGGTTGCCGACTGGCCACGTTATGCCATGCGTGCACTGATCCTGCTGCTGTTCGTGGCTTCGATTCTCAAACTCTCGGCGCAAAGCTTCTCGCCGTTCCTTTACTTCCAGTTCTGAGGAGCCTGACATGACCCGTTCATTACGAATCCTCTATATCGCCATCTTCCTGGCCATTCTGCTGGTCCTGGGCATCTGGTCGCTGCGCAGTTTCAGCACGTTCTCGACCTCGGCCGAGACCACCGTGCTCAACGGCAAGTGGACCAAGGCGGCGGAAACTCATTACGACGATGAGTTCCCGATCAAGCGCCTGGGCACCAACCTCTGGGCAGCGCTGGACTTCAAACTGTTCAACGAAGGTCGTCCGGGTGTTGTGCTCGGCAAGGACCAGTGGTTGTACACCGACGAAGAGTTCGACGCGGTTGCCAACGGCGAGCAGAACGAAGCCGACAACCTGGCGATCATTCAGGGTGTGCGTGACGCGCTGGAAAAACAGGGCACCAAACTGGTCCTAGCGATCGTTCCGGCGAAGACCCGTCTGTACCCGGAACACATCGGTGACAGCAAGCCTGCCAGCCTGCACACCGACCTGTATCAGCAGTTCCACGCTCAGGTCGCCAAGGCCGGGATCTTTGCCCCGGACCTGCTGGCACCGCTGCAAGCTGCCAAGCAACAGGGCCAGGTTTTCCTGCGCACCGACACCCACTGGACGCCAATGGGTGCCGAAGTCGCCGCGCAGCAACTGAGCGCCGCGATTGCCCAGAAAACGCCACTGGAAGGTGAACCTGAGCAGTTCGTCACACAAGCCAAGGGAACCGAAGCCTACAAAGGTGACCTGACTACATTCCTGCCGCTCGATCCGCTGTTCAGCAACATGCTGCCCAAGCCGGACGAGTTGCAGAAACGCAGTACCGATCCGGTAGCAGGCGAAGCGGCAGGCGGTGACGCACTGTTCGCAGACAGCGACATCCCGGTGGGTCTGGTGGGCACCAGCTACAGCGCCAACCCTAACTGGAACTTCGTCGGTGCCTTGAAAGAAGCGCTGCGCAGCGATGTCGTCAACTACGCCGAAGACGGCCATGGCCCGATCCTGCCGATGCTCAAGTACCTGCAGACCGATGCTTTCAAGAACACCCCGCCGCAAGTGGTGATCTGGGAATTCCCGGAGCGCTACCTGCCGGCACACAACGATCTTGGCGAGTTCGATCCGAAGTGGATCGCCGAGCTGAAGAAATCGCGTGACACCCAAGAAAACGTGGCGCTCAACGCCAAACAATCCGAGTCGCCCAACCGGGCGCAAAACTGAGAGGACTGACTCATGACTTTTAACACTACTGCCAACCGTTCGGCCGCAAAACGCATTTTCAAAACCTGCGCAATGGCTGCAGGTCTGGGCCTGATGTCCCTGCAAGCTTTCGCCGGTGACTCCGCCCTGTACGGCCCGACCGCACCAAAAGGCTCGACCTTCGTGCGTGTCTACAACGCCAGCAACGCCGAAATCAGCGCCACCGTTGGCAACACCAACCTCAACGAAGTAGCGCCACTGGGCAGCACTGCGTTCAGCTTCATGCCACAGGGCGACTACACCGCCAAGCTGGGCAGCCAGAGCCTGCCGGTGAAACTGGCGGGTGATCACTACTACACCATCGTCAACAACGCCAGCGGCAAACCGCAGCTGGTTGAAGAGCCGCCGTTCAAGAACAAGCAGAAATCCCTGGTTCGCGTTCAGAACCTCAGCGACAAGTCCCTGACTCTGAAAACTGCTGACGGCAAGACCGAAGTGGTCAACGCCGTAGCGGCCAAAGGCACCGGCGAGCGTGAGATAAACCCGGTCAAAGTCAGCCTGGCGCTGTACGACGGCGACAAGAAAGTCACCGATTTGAAACCTGTGGCACTGGAGCGTGGCGAAGCCGCTGTGCTCTACATCACCGGCAGTGGCAGCAGCCTCTCACCAGTGTGGGTCAAGCCACCGGTCGCAACCCGCTAAACGGATTATGCCGGTCGGTTCAGGGCATCAGCGCTGAACCGACCCGCGCGGAACAAGAACAAGACAGAAACGACAGACACCTCGTACGGCCCTAATTGAATGCTTTTGGAGAAACAAAATGATTCCAGTTATCTTGTCAGGCGGTAGTGGTTCACGACTCTGGCCGCTTTCGCGTAAACAATTCCCTAAACAGTTCCTGGCACTGACCGGCGAGCACACCCTGTTCCAGCAAACCCTGGAGCGTCTGGTGTTCGAAGGCATGCAGGAGCCTATCGTGGTCTGCAACAAGGACCACCGTTTCATCGTCAACGAGCAGCTGGCTGCACTTAACCTGGAAACCCAGGCGATCCTCATGGAACCGTTCGGCCGCAACACGGCGCCAGCCGTTGCCCTGACCGCCATGAAGCTGGTCAACGAAGGCAACGACGGCCTGATGCTGGTGCTGCCAGCCGACCACGTCATCGAAGACCAGAAAGCCCTGCAACGCGCACTGGCACTGGCAACCGTAGCCGCAGAACGCGGCGAAATGGTGCTGTTCGGCGTACCGGCCAACAAGCCTGAAACCGGCTATGGCTACATCAAGTCCACCGCCGATGCCCTGCTGCCCGAAGGCGTCAGCCGCGTATCGCAATTCGTCGAAAAACCTGACGAAAAACGCGCCAGGGAATTCGTCGAAGCCGGTGGTTACTACTGGAACAGCGGCATGTTCCTGTTCCGCGCCAGCCGCTTCCTGGAAGAGCTGAAAAAGCACGATCCGGACATCTACGACACCTGCCTGCTGACCCTTGAGCGCAGCGTGCAGGACGGCGATGCGCTGGAAATCGACGCTTCCACCTTCGCTTGCTGCCCGGACAACTCCATCGACTACGCGGTCATGGAAAAAACCCAGCGCGCCTGCGTTGTGCCGCTGTCGGCTGGCTGGAGCGATGTCGGCTGCTGGTCATCGCTGTGGGAAGTCAACGCCAAGGACGCCAATGGCAACGTCACCAAGGGCGACGTGGTTATTCAGGACAGCCGCAACTGCATGATCCACGGCAACGGCAAACTGGTATCCGTGATCGGTCTGGACAACATCGTGGTCGTCGAAACCAAGGACGCGATGATGATTGCCCACAAGGACAAGGTCCAGGGCGTCAAGCAGATGGTCGCCACCCTCAACGAACAGGGCCGCACCGAGACCCAGAACCACCTCGAAGTGTACCGTCCGTGGGGCTCCTACGATTCGGTGGACATGGGCGGTCGCTTCCAGGTCAAGCGCATCTCCGTCAAGCCGGGTGCCTGCCTGTCGCTGCAGATGCACCACCACCGCGCCGAACACTGGATCGTGGTATCCGGTACTGCGCAGGTGACCTGTGACGAGAACGTGTTCCTGCTCACCGAGAACCAGTCCACCTACATCCCGATCGCCTCGGTGCATCGCCTGCGCAACCCAGGCAAGATCCCGTTGGAAATCATCGAAGTGCAATCTGGCAGCTACCTGGGCGAAGACGATATCGAGCGTTTCGAAGATATCTATGGTCGTTCGAACGCGCTGGAAGCGGGTGTGAAGACGCAAACTATCGCTCGTTGATAGGGTTTTAGCTGCACGCTACAGGTAACACAGCCCTCGACAACTCTTTGCGCAGATTTATACGCAGAGAGTTGTCGGGGGCTTTTCATTTGCGCGACGTCCCCCTCCCAGGTTCTGTAGGATGTCCAGCATTACCTTTGCTGGAGACCTGCATGTTTATCGGCATCCTGTTGATCCTGACCTGGCTCATCCTTCTGCTCCGCTACCCGGCGAAGGCCTTGCCCGTCTCGTTGGCTGCGGCGGTCGGGCTTGGGGTCGTGGCGGCTGTGGTGATCTGGCAGGACAGCCAGGAAACGCGTCAGCTTGAGCGTCTGGATATCCGCCTGAGTTACGATCCGCAAAACTGCCCGGCAGATCGTCCGTTGCAGGTCAGCATCACCAATACCAACCAGGTTGCATTGCAGGAGCTGCGCTGGCGGATCGCGGCCTATGCGCCCGGCGACTCGGTGAATCTGGCGGATAACACCTACACCTCTGCACGCTACCGCGGCCCCGGCGAACTTCAGGCCAAAGGTACGTGGCAGGATTGCGTGCCACTGCCCGCATTGCGCAATGGCTATCGCCCGCAAACCCTGGAATTTCGCGCAGAACATCTGCAAGGCAGCTTCTCGGATTGACCACAAGGACTTCACCCATGCCTATCGCTCTGATTACAGGCTGCTCCAGCGGAATCGGTCGTGCACTGGCCGATGCATTCAAGGCCACTGGCTATGAAGTCTGGGCGACGGCGCGCAAGGCCGAGGATGTCGCTGCACTCAGTGCCGCGGGCTTTATTGCCGTGCAGCTGGATGTCAACGACGGACTGGCGCTGGAGCAACTGGCCGCCGGGCTGGAGCACAGCGGTCTGGATGTGTTGATCAATAACGCTGGCTATGGCGCGATGGGGCCGCTGCTCGATGGCGGCGTGGAGGCCTTGCAGCGGCAGTTTGAAACCAATGTGTTTTCCGTCATCGGCGTTACCCGCGCGCTGTTTGCGGCGCTGCGTCGCAACAAAGGCCTGGTAGTCAATATCGGTAGCGTTTCAGGTGTATTGGTCACCCCGTTTGCAGGTGCTTACTGTGCTTCCAAAGCCGCGGTACATGCCCTCAGCGATGCGCTACGTCTGGAGCTGGCACCATTTGGCGTACAGGTAATGGAAGTCCAGCCCGGTGCCATTGCGTCAAGCTTCGCAAAAAATGCCAGTCATGAAGCCGAACAGTTGATCAGTGAACAATCACCCTGGTGGCCTATCCGCGAAGGCATTCGCGCGCGTGCAAAGGCTTCACTGGACAACCCTACACCCGCAACAGAATTCGCCCGCGACTTGCTCAAAGCCGTGCAACAAACCCATCCGCCACGCCTGCTGCGCCTGGGCAACGGCTCACGCCTGCTGCCGCTGATGGCGTGGTTGCTGCCCAAAGGGCTACTGGATATGGGCCTGAGAAAACGCTTTGGATTGAATACCGACTTGTGACGCAGAGCGTCACGAACTGCATTCCCACGCTGGAGCGTAGGGAGCGATCATCGCAATTATCGTGCGACGCTCCGCGTCGCATGCCGTTCTGGACGCTCTGCGTCCTCGATCATCAGCCGTCTAGCGGCCTGACAATCACCGTGCAGGTCATCCCCGCCGCCAGCAATACGCTTTCCGGTACGGAATCCAGATGAATACGCACCGGCACGCGCTGGGCCAGACGCACCCAGTTGAAGGTCGGGTTCACGTCAGCGATCAATTCGCGACTTTGCGGGTTGTCGCGGTCGTAGATACCGCGTGCGATGCTTTCGACATGGCCTTTTAGCACTTCGCCACTCATCAACTGCATATCGGCAGGATCGCCCACGTTAAGGTGCGGCAACTTGGTTTCCTCGAAAAAACCGTAAACCCAGAATGAGTTCATATCGACCACCGCCATCTTCGCTTCGCCGATACGCGCATAGTCGCCGCGATGCACGTTCAGGTTGGTGACATAACCGTCCACCGCTGCCAGCACGCGTGTGCGGGACAGGTTCAGTTCGGCCGCCTCCAGCTGCGCTTGCGCCAATTGGTAATCGGCCAGCGCCGAGGTGGCAACATTGCTCGCGTCGTCACGGTTCTCTGCCGAGATGACCAGTTCATCCATGTCGGCACGGCGCTTCGCGTTGAGCTTGCGCATCTCCAACGTCGCCTTGCGTGAGGCCAGCAACGCCTGCGCCTGTTTGACTGCGATCCGGTAGTGCTCCGGGTCGATCTGCATCAACAAATCGCCGCGTTTTACCCGTTGATTGTCGTGCACCGGCACATCGACCACGGTGCCGGACACATCGGCGGCCACATTGATGATATCGGCGCGTACCCGACCATCACGGGTCCACGGCGTATCCATGTAGTCGACCCACAGCGTACGACCAACCCAGAGCGCGATTGCCAACACCAACAACGTGGCAAGCAGGCTATAGAACTTTTTCATGCGGATATTTCTCGACTCAGGCGTCAACGATAAAGGGGCAGCGCCAGAGCGCCGAAGATGCAGATAAACAGGCCCAGACGCAGTAACGCCGGGTGCCAGAAATGCCGATACAGGTCAAAACCGGCCAGCAGACGATCCAGCGCCCATGCCAGAACCACGGCCAGCAGAAAGATCAGCGTGAGGGTCGGCATATACAGACCGTGGAAGGCTATTTCACGCGGCATGGGCGACTCCTGAAGCGGTTCGCTCGACGCCATAGACAGCAAGCGGCGATTGCGGGTCCAGCAGAGAGGTGCGGATAAAGTGCAGGTAACTTTTCACCCGGCGCAGCACCGACGTGTCGAAATGCGAGGCGAACGGCTCATCAGCGTCCTGTACCCGCTTGATCGCCTGATCGACCGCCGACAGGCAGCGCTGCAGATTGACCGCATCGGGCTGGATGAACAGGCGTACCAAGGCGCGCCCCATGACGCGCAACGCGATGCGCCAGGGTTGGTATTCGGCGTAGGCAGGATGAATCGGCAGAATTGCCTGTTCGCGGCGCAGCTCGATAATAGCGTGGCCGATTTCCAGCACCACGAACATCCAGCGCAACAGCTCGCGCTGCACCTGAGGTTTGCTGATCGCCAGACCGTACGCCTGATGCATCAGGTCGCGGGTCTGGCTTTCGAAGCTTGAACCCAGACGCTTGAGCGGTGCGCCAATCGCAAACACCACCTGATTGCGCAAGGCCTGCTCCAGACGCTGCCACATCCAGCGGCTGTTGGGTGGCAGGATGATCGCCCCCGCTGCGGCACAGATGAGCATGCCAATGACCATCGCGAGGTAATCGTTGATGAAGGTGTAAGGGTTGTAGACCGTCAGGTTGTCCGGCACCGAGCCCAGGCTGAAAAAAATCAGCAGCCCCAGGCCGTATCCCGTCCACTGCGGACGTGAGCCCAGAAAGGCGCCGAGCACAAACACAGGGGCCAATAGCAGGCACAGCAGCGGGAAGCCGTCGATGTGCGGGAACAGAAAAAAGGTTTCGACAAACCCCAGCAGCGCGCCGAGCAACGTACCGCCGGCCATCTGCAGAGACATGCGCCTGGGGTTGTGGGTGGTCGATGAAAGCGCAACAGTCGCCGCTGAAGCCAGAACCATGCTCGCGCCGCTGGGCCAGGCCGTCAGCACCCAATAGGCACTCATCAGGCCGACCACGCAGGTCGCGCGGGCTCCAGACGCAAGGGCTGTCATCCAGTGGGTACGCGGCACGAATGACGCTTTCCACTGTTCACGCGCATGGGTGTGATCGGCCAGCGATGCGTGGGTCAACGCGTAATCATGCAGCTCGCTGACCAGCCGGTACAGCAGCTCGAACGCCGTATGAAAATCGAGTCGTTCGGCGTCGCTCGGCAGGGTTTTCTCCAGCTCGGCGCGCAGGCTTCTGACCCGCTCAGGCAACTGCGCCCTGCAGGCCTCAAGGCGCGTGACCAGAACCGCGGCATCATCGTTGGTCAATGCGCGGTCGGCGAAGCCATCAAGTAATTCTGCGAGGGTTTCAAGGCCGGGGCCAATGTGCTCTAACACGGTATCGGCGCATTCCAGACGCAGTCGTTCAAGCAACTGATGCAGTGCATTGAAGCGCGTCGTAACGGCCATGAACTCGCTGTTCAGGCGATTGAGCCGCCCATTGCGTCGGCGCATGTGCGGGTCTTCGAATACCGTGACGCTGCGCAGTCCTTCCAGTCCGATGGCCTCGGCGACGAAGCGCACGTTTCCGGTTTCAAATGCCGTGCGTGAAATGTCCCCGCGCAAACCCTCGGCCATGAAGCGAGCGAATATGCCGAAGCGCTGGTACAGCGCATTGCGCATGGCGGCACTGGAGCTCTGCGGCAGGATCGCCGCACTCACCGCAGTGGAACAGAGGATACCCAGAGTGATTTCCAGTACCCGCCACACCGCCGACATGAATGAACCTTCGGGGTGCGCCAGGGCGGGCAGCCCTACCATCGCAGCCGTATACCCCGCCAGCACAAAGCCGTAAGCGCGAAAGTTTCGATAACGCGCCGCACCTGCGGAGCAAATCCCGACCCAGAGCGCCAGGCTGCCGAGAAACGGCAGCGGGTTCTGCGCAAACAGGGCCATCAACAGCACCATCATGGCCGACCCGGCCAGCGTGCCCAGCAGGCGGTAAAAACTTTTGGCGAACACCTGCCCGCTCTGCGGCTGCATGACGATGAACACGGTGATAATCGCCGTATGCGGCTGCGGCAACTCCAAGCGCAAAGCCAGCCAGTAGGTCAGAAAAGCAGCGATCAATACTTTGAAAAGGTAAACCCAGGTCACCCCGTCACTGCGCGCCCAACTGCGAAATTCACGACGCCACGGCAACGCCGCCATGTGCTCAAAAGCAGCAATCATTTCGCACACTCAAGATCGGCCGTGGTGCGTAAGGAATGGCAACTGCCGCTCTCCCCACCTAGCGCCACCACCAATCCGGCATAGGCATTCAGGCGCGCAGCCTCGACCTGTTGCTGAATCTGCTGCTGGCGAAACAACTGGGTCCGGGCGTTGAGCACGTTCAGGTAATCGGTCAGCCCGCGCTGCCAGGCAATCAATGCGATGTCATAGGTCTTTTGTGCCGACGCTACCGACTCGGCGGCAAATGCCTGTTGCTTGTCCATCGAGGCGCGACGAATAAGCTGGTCGGAAATACTTTTCAACGCCATCACCAGCGTCTGGTTGTAATGCGCCACGGCCTGGTCATAAGCGGCCGACACCTGCCCCAGTTCCGCCCGCAAGCGTCCACCGTCGAAGATCGGCAGGCTGATGGCCGGTCCGACCTTGTAACCCAACTTGCTGCCGGTCAGAAACTCCAGCATGCCGCCGCCCGTGGCCATGTAGCTCAGGCTGCCGACCAGATCGACATTGGGATAAAAGCCCGCCTGCGCGACATCGATACCGCGCGCCTGCGCCGCAACCTGCCAGCGCGCGGCCACCACATCAGGCCGCCGTCCCAACAGTTCGGCGGGCAATGCCGACGGCAATTTCAGCTCGGTGTGCAACGAAAGCGTCGGCCGTTGCAACGCCGCGCCCTCACCCGGCCCTTTACCTGCCAGAGCAGCCAGCTGATTGCGGCTCAGGGCGATGGCCTCTTGCAGCGCATCAATCTGCCGGTGGGCCTCGGGCAATGGCGTTTCGGCCTGACTGATCTCGAAATGCGTGCCGATCCCGCCCTTGAGGCGACGCTGCGCCAGATCGAGTATCTGTTGCTGCTGGGCCAGCGCTGCCTCGGCGATATCCAGTCGGGCGTATTCAAGGGCCAGCTGGATGTAGGCGCGAACCACGTTTTCCTGCAATTCGAGCTGCGCCTGACGCTGCTCGGCAGCGCTCATGTGCGCCAGATCAAGGGCCTGCTCGCTGGCATTGCGTTCACGTCCCCAGAGGTCCAGCGCGTAGCTCAGACCCAGCGACGCATTGTTGTCCCAGGTGCGAGTATCGGCCAGCGCTCCGGGACCATAAAACTGATCCTCGGGCCAGTCGTGGCGCATCAGGCTGGCACTGCCTTGCACCTGCACCGACTCGGATGACTCGGCGATCTGCGCCATCGCTCTTGCCTGGCGCACACGGGCAGCGGCCAGCGCCAGACCCGGGCTGCCAAGCGTAGCAATATCGACCCAGTGATTGAGTTGCGCATCGCCATAGGCACGCCACCATTGCGCTGCGGGCCAATGGGCGTCGAGGGCAGCGCTCTGAATCGCCTGATCGGTGGCCAGGCTGTCCGCGTGCAGAAGACTGCCCTGCGGTTTGATTCCATGTGTTCCGATACAGCCGTTGAGGACCAGCGTAAAAGCCAGGATACCGACGGGCCAGAGCCCTCTGATGATGCGACGCGGCACAGCTGCGAGTTCCCGAACGGAGGTAATACACCTTGAATGGCGGCGATTCTAGGCGGCGCTTGACGCGGCGATAAGCGGGGAGATTTGTGAATCTTTGTTACTGAAACGGCGATAATCCTTTGGTCTGGATACATGCATCCGTTACTTCATGTCACAATTTGCCATCTACTCAGAGAAGTACCCATGGACACCCTGCAAAACATGCGTGCCTTCAGTTGCGTGGCGCAAGCGGGCAGCTTCACTGCTGCCGCCGCCGTGCTGGATACCACCACCGCCAACGTCTCGCGCGCGGTCTCCAACCTTGAAGCACATTTACAGACGCGCCTGCTCAATCGCACCACTCGACGCATTGCCCTCACCGAAGCAGGCAAGCGCTACTTGTTGCGCTGCGAGCAGATTCTGGCCTCGGTTGAAGAGGCTGAAGCCGAAGCCAGCGACGCGCATGCCCGCCCGGCCGGGCAACTAAAGGTGCATTCAATGCCCGGCGTCGGCCAGCATTACGTGATCGACGCCATCGCCCGTTATCGCCGCAACCACCCTGACGTTGCGTTCGACCTGACCATGACCCACCGCGTGCCGGACTTGCTGGAAGAAGGCTATGACGTGTCGATCGTGCTGGCCAGCGAACTGGCAGACTCGGGCTTTGTGTCTCAGCGGCTGGGCATTACCTATAGCATCGTGTGTGCATCGCCCGAGTACGTCAAAACCTTCGGCATGGCCCACAAGCCTGCCGACCTGCTGAATCATGCGTGCCTGCGCCTGGTCAGCCCGGTGTTCCCGCTGGACAAATGGCTGTTCGATGGCCCGGAAGGTCAGGAGATGGTCACCATCAACAGCTCGCCGCTGCTGGTCAATTCTGCGGATGCCATGAAAACCGCGATTTCCAGCGGCATGGGGATTGGCATTCTGCCGATCTACTCGGCGATCGAGGGGCTGCGCAACGGCACACTGGTGCGCGTATTGTCCGATTACCGCTCGCAGGAGCTGAACCTGTACGCCATCTATCCGTCACGCCAGTATCTGGATGCCAAGATCAGAACCTGGGTCGAATACCTGCGAGGTTCCCTGCCGGAAATTCTCGCGGCCGATGAAGCGGATCTGCATGTGCAGGCACTCAAGTCCTCGTTCTGACATCGTACAACTGTAAAAAGCGGCTGCCAAAGAGCGGAGAGGAATGTTAGCGTGCTACTCATTCAACCGCTCAAGAGTGACTGCCCAATGAAAAAAACCGTACTCGCCTTCAGCCGTGTTACTCCAGAAATGGCCGAGCGCCTGGCGCAAGACTTCAACGTGATCGTGCCCAACCCCAAGCTGGGCGACATCAACGCCCAGTTTGATGAGGCCTTGCCTGAATCCCACGGGCTGATCGGCTCCGGCCGCAAGCTGGGGCGCGAACAGCTGCAAAACGCCGCGAAACTGGAAGTGGTTTCCAGCATCTCGGTGGGCTACGACAACTACGATGTCGACTACCTGAGCGAGCGCGGCATTCTGCTCACCAATACGCCGGATGTACTGACCGAGAGCACCGCCGACCTGGGCTTCTCGCTGATCATGAGCAGCGCCCGGCGCGTCGCCGAACTGGACGCCTACACCAAGGCCGGACAGTGGACACGCAGTATCGAGCCTCCGCACTTCGGCACCGACGTGCACGGCAAGACGCTGGGCATCGTCGGCATGGGCAATATCGGCGCAGCCATCGCACGCCGTGGCCGTCTGGGCTTCAACATGCCGATCCTGTACAGCGGCAATAGCCGCAAGACCGAACTTGAACAGGAACTGGGCGCACAGTTTCGCAGCCTGGACCAACTGCTGGCCGAAGCGGATTTCGTCTGCCTGGTAGTGCCGCTGAGCGAAAAGACCAAACATTTGATCGGCCGTCGCGAGTTGAGCCTGATGAAGCCCGGCGCCATCCTGATCAACATCGCCCGTGGCCCGATTGTCGACGAGCCTGCGCTGATCGAAGCCCTGCAGAACGGCACCATTCGCGGTGCCGGTCTGGACGTCTATGAAAAAGAGCCGCTGAAAGAATCGCCGCTGTTCCAGCTCAAGAACGCCGTCACCCTGCCGCACATCGGCTCAGCCACTACTGAAACCCGTCAGGCGATGGCCGACCGCGCCTACCACAACTTGCGCAACGCGTTGCTGGGCGAGCGGCCGCAGGACCTGGTCAATCCGCAGGTGTGGAAGGGCTAAGGCGTTTCTGCTCTATAACCGAGTATGAACATCGACTCAGGCCAGTTTGCCGCCGACCAGGACGGCAACCGGTCTGGTCTTCCTGAATACCAGCACGTTCCCCGCCATCACCAGCACAAGCCCCAGCAAGGCAGCCGCGGTCCACTGGTAGCCTTCGACCCACGTCGAGATGTTCAGCGCCACAATCGGAAACAGCACAGTGCAATAAGCTGCGCGTTCCGGCCCCATGCGCCCGACCAGGGTCAGGTAGGCGGTAAACGCAATCACCGAGCCGGGAATAACCAGAAACAGCAGTGAGCCTACGTAACGCGTGTTCCATTCGAAGGTGAACGGCGTGCCGCTGAGCAGGCAGTAGAGGCCAAGTATGGTCGCCCCGTAGAACATTCCCCACGCATTGGTGGTCAGCGGACGCAGGCCGGCTTTCTGTTGCAGGCTCGACAGCATGTTGCCCGCCGAGAAGCACAGTGTGCCCAGCAGGGCCAGGCCCAGACCGATCAGGGTCTCGCGGCTGGCGCTGTGCCCGGACAGCTCGGGCCAGAACAGACACGCCAGCCCGAACAGGCCCATCGCGCCACCGGCCATAACATTACCGGCGATTTTCTGGCGAAAGAATACCCGCGCATTCAGCGCATTCCACAGCGTCGAAGTCGAGAACACCACCGCGATCAAGCCGCTGGGTATCCATTGGCTGGCCGTGTAGAAACACATGAAGTTGACGCAGAACAGGCACACGCCTTGCGCAAGACAAATCAACTGACCACGACGGTTGACCGGTTGCAAGCGCTTTGTCAGCAGCAGGAATGCGAACAGCACCAAGGCTGCCAGCGCGAAACGATAAACGATCGACACCGGAATCGCGACATCGCCGAGTTGAAGTTTCAGGGCGATCCAGGTCGTCCCCCAGATCAGCACAGTCAGCAGATAAAGCGAAATGTTCATGGTGCAGGCTCCTTGATGAGCCATCAGTCTGCTGCGTGCCGGTCTGCCAGCGCTTGCACAATCTTGCGCATTTGCGTCAGGCGCTACTGGCAGCGGCGTCGCCAGCGAGTAGGATACAAATCCTAGAGGAATCGTCATGCCAGCCATTGAATCCATCCAGGTCTTTCAGGCCCTGAACAGCTCACCCAATGCCAATCTGGAGCAGAGCGCGCCGCTGGGCGACGGGTTGGTGGCGGCGTTGTGGAACAATCGGCATGACTCGCAGGAATATCACGCACCGACCCACCATACGCTGTCGTGCTATATCGAGGACGGTACCGGGACTTTTCGGCGCGGCAGACCCGACCAGAAAGGTGCGCCGGGCAAGCTGTGCATCTTGCCTGCCGGTCATGAGTCCGCCTGGGTGGTGAACGGCGAGATCCGTCTGGCGCATCTGTATTTCAGCCCGGAACAGTTTGCGCTGGGCTGCGTGACACTACTGGATCGCGAGCCGCGCGAGATGCAACTGCGGGAAAACACCTTTCTGGAAGACCCCGCACAAGCCGCACGCTTCCGGCAGTTGATTCGCCTGAACTGGGCAGAGCCCGGCGAGCGTCTGCTGACCAGCAGCCTGGCGCACGAGATGGTCAGCCATGCGTTGCTCAGTCAGGTAGGGCTGCGCGAAGGTTTACGTCTGAAAGGCGGCCTGGCGCCGCACCTGCGGCGGCATCTGGTGGACTTCATCGAAATGCACCTCGCCGACCCGTTGAGCCTCGGCCAACTGGCAGGCCTGTGCGCGCTGTCGGAATATCACTTCGCGCGAATGTTTCGCGAAAGCTTCGGCTTGCCGCCACACCAGTACTTATTGGCGCGACGTATCGAACAGGCTCGCCAGTTGTTGCGCAGCACCGGCAAGCCATTAGGCGAGATAGCGCTGGCCTGCGGCTTTGCCAGCGCCAGCCATTTCAGCAACAGGTTTCGTCAGGCCGTAGGGGCCACGCCGGGCGAATACCGGCTGGCGTTAAGCCAATAATTGACTCACGGCTGCCAACGGGCTGAGCAGCACGCCACAGCCTGCCAGCGCCAGCACCCAACGCGGCCGGAACGGCAGCAGCGCAACCAGCAACACCGCGCTGCTCATCAATGCGGCGAACCAGTGCACGGTGCCCATCATCCAGCCATCGGCCTGAACCGCCGCCCATGACGACAACAGCAGCGCGCCCCAGCCGACCAGCTTGAGCGCCCGACGCCGCCGTTCGGTCAACGGGCCTTTGAGCAGTTCACTGTAATGGCGCGCCATGGACAGGCACAGGCAGGTAAAACCTACGTAGCACAACAAGGCAGCCAACAGCATCAGTGGCTCTCCCGAGGTATGGCTTGCAAGGCAACGCGGGCTGTTTCTGCGGCGGGTAGCGCTTTGAATTTCAGCGCTGCCCAGCCAAGGAACAGCCCCGTGACCAGCGCCGTCAGGTCAAAGGCCGTCATTACCCAGCTTCCCGACATCAGCGAACCCAGCAGATAGCAGCCGCTGGTCAGCAGATCGAGCAGCGGCAGCCCGGCAAACAGCACCGCGCCCAGCCCCAGTTGTTCGCGCCATGCGCTGCGCCCTTTGCGCACCAGGGCGTGCAGCACTGACAACGCCCAGCATGTGAAGAACACGCTGACTTCCCAATCGGCACGCCCGATGAAACCCGAAGGCAGCAGACGATTGGCCCAGAAGAAGCTGGCCACGGCAATCATCAACCCGGACATGCTGGCGATGTTCAGCACTTCCACCAGACGCAACTCCAGTGGCAGCACGCCGTTTTTGGCGTGCTTGAGCTGACGCTTGCCCAGCCACATCACCAGCCCGGTGCCGATCATTGCGGTTCCGGCCATCCCGAAAATGAAGTACAGCCAGCGCAGCAGCGGCTCGGCGAAATGGCCTACATGCAAACCGTACATCCCGCTGGAAATCAGCAGCGCGACGGGCCGCTCGGGTACTTCGTTCAGCAACGCGCCGCTCGCCCCGCTGAACGTCAGCGCGCCGCCCCGATCCGGCACGATGCTGCCCTTGTCATCACGCGTCAGCAGAACCGTGGCGGTGCTGTCGCCCGGATTATTGACGATCACCCGACCCACCTGCCCGCTGTCCCACTTCGCGTTCGCCGCATTGACCAACGGCGCAAGTGCCACCAGCGGCGCAGGTTTGCCTTCTCGCTTGAGCATTTCCGGGGTCGGATAGGCTTCGCGGTAGAATGCCTGAACCGTGTCGTACTGGCTGAGGATGCTCGCGGGCATCACCATCGACATGAAGATCACCAGACTGCTGTAAGTGATCATCAGATGGAACGGCAACACCAGCACGCCAAGCGCGTTATGCCCATCCAGCCAGGAACGCTGGCCCTTGCGTGGACGAAACGTGAAGAATTCCTTGAAGACTTTTTTGTGAATGATGATGCCGGTGATCAACGCAACGAACATCACCATCGCGGCGCTCGTCGCCAGCCAGCGCCCCCAGGGATAAGGCATCTGCAGTTGATAGTGAAAACGGTAGAAGAAATCACCGCCGCGCGTGTCTCGTGCCTGCACCTCGCTGCCGGTTTGCGGGTCGAGCAGCTTGCGCACGAAGTTGTTGCGTTGGCCCTCCTTGCCTTCGGGCAGCCAGCCAACCGTCAGGCCCGGCGTGCGCTCGTCCGGCAGACTGATGAACCAGCGCGTAGCCCCGGCGGCGTGGCTTTGCAGATAATCCTGAGCCCGCTGCACGCTGGCACCGGCATCCAGAGCGCGCACCGGAATTTCCGGCTGCATCCACTGGGTAATTTCATCTTTGAAGTAGGAAAGCGTGCCGGTCAGAAAAATAGCGAACAACAGCCAGCCGAACAGTAAACCGACCCAGGTGTGCAACCAGGCCATCGACTGACGAAAACCCTCTTTCACAATAGCCACCGACCGCAGGCGCAGGCAGCCGCCAGCAATGCGCACGGCGCCAGCACTCCGACCCAGGCCTGCAATGCTGTGCGGCAGGCAAAACACCAGAGCACCGCGACCAGATAAACCAGAAAGGACAGCATCATGCCTGTCACCACTGCTTCGGCGCGGGGGATGGGCAGCCACTGCGAAACGCAAATACTGACCACTGACGCGAGCAGATAACCGGCAAACACGGCCGCCAGCGCCCGCGAGGTAACGGCAAGCCGATAAGCAACCGTCAGGCCCTTGCTTCTGGCTTTCGCCATGCGTTTTTCCGGCAGCGAACCGCTTGCGGTGGTGACATCCATCAAAGGGTCTTCATTGATTCATGAAACCTGGGAAGCCGGATCACGAGCCCTCGGGAAGAGGCCGCGATGAATGCCAGCTGTTTGCGCCATTCGTCCCTGAGCAAGACAAATGAACCGCAATATTAATGATAAATATTCTCATACGCAAAAGAGTCTGCCAGAATCCACGCCATCAACGAGTCCCCGTGGATTGTTCCCTGTGATGCCCATCGCCCACTCCGCTCTCAATCACACTGTCGAAAGCCTGTACAGGGCACACAACACCTGGCTGACGACCTGGTTGCGACGCAGGCTCGGCTGTCCGCACAGCGCAGCGGATCTGGCCCAAGACACCTTCATCAAGGTATTGGGCGCGCGCGATACGCCGCAGATCATCGAGCCTCGCGCTTTTCTGACGACGATTGCCAAACGTGTATTGTGCAATCACTACCGGCGTCAGGACCTGGAGCACGCCTACTATCAGGCGCTGGCTGAGCTGCCGGAATGCGTGGCACCTTCGGAAGAAGAGCGGGCGATCATTCTCGAAACCCTGGTGGAACTCGATCAACTGCTGGACGGCCTGCCGGTGCTGGTCAAGCGAGCATTCCTGATGTCGCAGGTCGACGGGTTGAGCCACGGCCAAATTGCCGCCGAACTGGGCATCTCCATCGCAACGGTCAAACGCCATCTGAACAAGGCCGCACTGCGCTGCTATTTCGCCTTATGAACCCGAACAATGAGTCCTTGAACAAATCCGACATCTCGCCTGGCGTGGCGCAGCAAGCGGTCGGCTGGCTGCTGGAAATGCAGGAAGGCACGCTGGATGCGCGTCGTCAGCA
This sequence comes from Pseudomonas syringae group sp. 247E2, assembly GCF_032587795.1. NCBI lineage: Bacteria > Pseudomonadati > Pseudomonadota > Gammaproteobacteria > Pseudomonadales > Pseudomonadaceae > Pseudomonas > Pseudomonas syringae group sp. 247E2. The sequence goes on from NZ_JAWHPK010000010.1 coordinate 52,211, forward strand.
GGCCTGGCAACTCTGGCTCAATGGCAACGCTGAACATCAACGGGCCTGGGCGCATATGCAGCGGGTCAATCAGCGCCTTAGCGGGCTGTCTTCGCCGCTGGCGCATGCGGCACTCAATGCGCCGAAATCCGCCAGCCGTCGGCACGCTCTGAAACTGCTGTTGTTGCTGGGCGCAGGCTCGGCAGCGGGTTGGAGCCTGCGCGAGCAGATCGCCCTGCAACCCTTGCTGGCTGACTACAACAGTGGCGTTGGCGAGCAGCGCAAGGTTGCATTGAGCGATGGCAGTCAGGTGCAGTTGAATACGGCCAGCGCGGTCGATGTGCGTTTCGATGCACAGCAGCGCCTGATCAAGCTATTACAGGGCGAAATCCTTATCAGCGCCTCGGCGGACAGCCGCCCGCTGAGCCTGCTGAGCACCGAAGGCGCGGTCAGGGCGTCGACGGGGGCCAGCCGTTTCAACCTGCGCCAGCTGGACGGGCGCACGCAATTGGCGGTGTTTGCCGGAGCCCTTGAAATAGCCCCGCTCGGCAGGAGCGGTCCGGGTTTGATGCTGCGGGCCAGCCAGCAAGCGACCTTCAGTCGTGACGCCTGGGACAGCGTGAAACCGATAGATGCGGGCAGTGGCGCGTGGGCGGACGGGATGCTGGTGGCGTCGCGCATGAAGCTCTCCGACTTCCTTGCCGAGCTGGGTCGCTATCGACGCGGTCGTTTGAACTGCGACGCGAAAGTGGCCAACCTGTTGATCTCCGGCAGCTATCCGCTGGCCGACAGCGAGCGCATCCTCGACATGCTGGAACTCGCCCTCCCGGTGCATGTACAACGCTTCACCCGGTATTGGGTGAACGTGCAGGCGCGGGTTTGATGTCTCCTCAAATGCTGACCGCTCGCTCCTGCGTTCCAGTGTTTATGGAGATACCGAAATACGAGGCTGAAACCACGCTGGCTATCGTTCCCACGCTCCGCGTGGTAACGCAGTTCGTGACGCTCCGCGTCACACAACTCTGCGATTCAGTGAGATTTCGGCTCGACTCAAGTCACCTTTTCGCCCTTCGGCGAGTTACTTTGAAGGGGCCAAAGTAACCAAAGCCCCTCGCTCCTGTTTCCGGCCCGACTTCGTCGGGTTCCTTCGCCCTGTCACTGATCCGGGGGGTCGCCAAACGCATCACCACGCGAGGCGCGGGTACGATAATCAAACCCGGAAAAAATAATTTCAAAACCCGTGAGCCGTTTTCTGTTGCTCGCGTGACAGACAGGGAAAGCATCTCTCAACCTTCCGGTCAAAGGACTCCTGCATGTCAGCCCGCCCTACTCAACTTTCACCGCTGGTGCGTACGTTGCGCCATGTCATTTTCGGTGCCAGCCTTTCGGTCGGCAGTCTGTCGATGGCGCAGGCTGCCGAGGTGGCACCCAAGGCGTATCACATTGCGCCAAGCGAGCTTGAAGCTGCGCTGAGCCAGTTCGGTCGAGAGTCCGGTGTGTTGATTTCCTATGGTTCGCAAATCACCAGCGGCCTGAAGAGCCGAGGCCTGGAAGGTCAGTACACGCCCGAACAGGGCCTCAATGCGTTGCTCGAAGGCACCGGGCTGCAGGCCCTGGCTGACGGCAATAACGGCTTCACCCTGCAGCAGGCCAACGCCGCTGGCGCGCCGATCGAGCTGGGTGTGTCCACCGTGGTCGGCGACTGGCTGGGTGCCGCGCAGCAGACCAACGTTTTCGAACACCCCGGCGCACGTGATGTGATCCGTCGTGAAGAATTCGAGCGTGTCGGCGCAACCTCGGCGCGTGAAGTGCTCAATCGCATCCCGGGCGTCAATGCCCCGGACAACAACGGCACCGGCAGCCACGACATGGCGCTTAACTTCGGCATTCGTGGCCTCAACCCGCGTCTGGCGTCACGCTCCACCGTATTGATGGACGGCATCCCGGTGCCGTTCGCACCTTATGGTCAACCGCAGCTGTCCTTCGCGCCGATCAGCATGGGCAACATGGACGCGGTCGACGTGGTGCGTGGCGGCGGTGCTGTGCGTTACGGCCCGCAGAACGTGGGCGGTATCGTCAATTTCGTGACCCGTGCCATCCCTGACGCACCGACCCTCAAAGGCGGCATACAGACCGAAACCAGCCCGTCGTCCAGCCACGATGGCTTCAAGACCACCGGCAACCTGCTGGCAGGCGGCACGGCGGACAATGGTCTGGGCGGCGCGATTCTGTATTCCGGCGTACGCGGCGGTGACTGGCGCGAGCACAGCGATACCCAGATCGACGACTTGATCCTCAAGGGCAAATACCAGATCGACGAAGCCAACAGCCTCAATGCCATGGCGCAGTATTACGATGGCGAAGCGCAGATGCCCGGCGGCCTGAACGTCAGGGATTACGATGCCGATCCGTACCAGTCGACGCGTCTGAAGGACAAGTTCTGGGGCCGTCGCACCATGTTCAACTTCGGCTACCGCTATGAAGAGGATGCGCGCGTCTTCACCGCCAACACGTTCTTCACCAAAACCCTGCGCAGCGGCTATCTGGATCAGGGCAGCTTCGTTTCCCTGTCGCCCCGCGAATATTGGGTACGCGGTCTGGAAACGCGCTTCTCGCAAGGCTTTGCACTGGGCGAGACCTGGCATGAAGTGGGCGTCGGTTACCGCTACGTCAACGAAGCGGGTCACGAACTGCGCTATCGCGAACCGGTGACCGGTAACCTGCCGACTACCGCCAGCCGCAACGACCGTGACACCCGCGGCGCGACTGAAGCGCATGCGTTCTACATCGATGACCGTATCGACATCGGCAAATGGACCATCACGCCCGGCGTTCGCTACGAGATGATCGACACCGCGCAGAACAACAATCTGACCAACGCCCGCTATCAAGGCGACTACAGCACCGCACTGCCAGCGCTGAATGTGCTTTACCACCTCACCGACACCTGGAACCTGTACGCCAACACCGAAGGCTCGTTCGGCAGCGTGCAGTACAGCCAGATGCCTAACCGCGTTACCGGCGATGAAGTCAAACCGGAAAAAGCCCGCACCTGGGAGCTCGGCACGCGCTATGACAACGGCAACCTGCGAGCCGAGATCGGTGCATTCCTGATCAACTTCGATAACCAGTACGACAGCAATCAGACCAACGACACCGTGATCGCACGTGGCGAGACGCGTCATCAGGGGATCGAGACCAGCGTCAACTATGCGCTGGAAGGCCTGAGCCCGGTATTGGCCGGTTACGATGTCTACGCGAGCTACGCTTTCGTTGACGCGACAATCCGTGAAGACGGCCCGAACAAAGGCAACCGCGTGCCGTTCTCGTCAAAGCACAAGGGAACGATGGGCGTCAGCTACACCGAAGGGCCGTGGAAGCTGAATTTTGATAGCTCTTTCCAGAGCGACCAGTTCGCCGACAACGCCAACACAGCGGCCGAAAGCGCCGACGGCAGCACTGGCAAGATCCCTGGTTACATGCTGTTCAGCACCCGCGCCAACTACGACTTCGGCCCGCAATTGTCGGACCTCAACGTGGCGGTCGGGATGAAGAACATCTTCAACCGCCAGTACTACACCCGCTCGTTCGACGACAACAACCGTGGCAAATATGTCGGCGAACCGCGCACGGTGTACGTACAGACGTCAGTCGCATTCTAGTTCCCGGACGCCAGAGCGTGAGAGAAGTGTTCTCCCGGACACCTCTCGTTCCTCACGCTCCGCGTGGGGATGCCGTTCTGGACGCTCTGCGTCCGCTCCTGATTCTCAGCCTTGAATCAGGGCGGCCATTTTTTGCTGCGAAATATTTCTTACACATTGGGGTTGAATTGTCAGGCCATTGCCGCCAACACTGTGAATGAGCGCAAACGAAATCGATTCCGCAAGGAATCACGTAGTCCAGCCTCGCACGAGCAAGCCCTAATAAGGATTAACTATGCAAATCCAGGTCAATAGCGATAATCACATCGAAAGCAGTATCCGACTGGAGGAGTGGGTTCGTACCACCGTTGAAAGCACGCTCGAACACTACGATGAAAACCTGACCCGCGTGGAAGTCCACATCCGCGACGAAAACGGCGACAAGCCTGGCCCGCACGACATCAAGTGCCAGATGGAAGCTCGCCCCAAAGGACACCAACCTATTTCTGTTTCCCACAAGGCCGATACGGTAGATCAGGCTGTGGACGGCGCTGCTGTAAAACTCGATCACGCCCTCGAGCATCTGTTTGGCAAACTGCGCGGCAAACGAGGTGCCGCACCGATTATCGCCGAACAGGATGAAGATCCGGTCAGCCCGGACGCGCTGCTCGAAGAAGAATTTCTGGAAAAAGAGCAGGAGAAAGAAGCCGCTCGTCTGACCTGATGTTCCACTGACACGTTTTGCAAAAAAAGGGCGAACCGGCAACGGTTCGCCCTTTTTGTTTGCCATGGATTGTTCCCCATGAGCAGGCAAGCGCAGCGCTCCACGCACGCCGACAATCTGTCGACCAGCGTGCCCGACATACTGTTGTGCCCCAATCAGTGCGCACCACAAACGCTCGCTGCACAGCTTTGGCCACCTCGCACCATCGCTCGCCTCGCAGCCTTCTCGATCGCCGGTCGCCGTCCATCGAATTTAACATGCAGCACCGGGCAGCCTGAGCGCTGCATCTGACAGCAATTGGCGAGCAAAAAATCATGCCGCTCGCCTACATGAGCAGTCGGCTCAGCCCTTCATACGACAAGCGTTCAACACTCACCCCGCCGCTCTGCAGCAAGACGGTCAACGTCAGGACCTGGACAGCAGGCGAGTACGGTTTCGACCCGTCTTTACGAATCTCTGACGCCAGAATTCGGTTGTCGGAGTGTCAGACAATCACTCAAAAAGTCGTACGCAAACTGCATTCGCGAAAGGAGCAGGCCATATCCGGGAAGTGTTCTCCGCAGCTTTTCGAGAGCACGTTTGCCGGCCGGATCGACCGCTTCGCATTGCAGCAAAGCAAGCCGTGAAGCACCTACGATGGGCTCCCGTTCAACGTCCTCTCGCGCATCACCCATGCAATATGGCCCGAACCATGCAGTGTCCTGTAGTACGCGCCACGAGGCCGGCCATCAGGACGGCCACCTCCAGGCGCGGACTCACGCCGTGGGTGCGTTAAAGCGTCTTAAACGAAACCTCTCATCAACGCGAAAGACGACAGCAAACCTGTCAGCAGCAAGCGAAGGAGTAACGCAACCGCTGATCAGTCGTCGAGAACCAAAAGGACTATTACCCGGTCAACTTATGCAGACCATTTAGCAGGTGAATGATATGGACAATCCTTTTCAGATGATCACGGATACTTTTCACCCCGACTATCGGGTGAATCTGAGCATTCAAGGGCTGGACGGCAGCATCATGCTGACCCTGTCCAATGAATGCGGAGTCGTTGCCAAGCGTCTGATCAGCGCAGCGCAACGCAATGACCCGCAACGCCTGCGCAAGCTTATAGAAAGCGTGCAATTCGGCATCGCCATCGAACGTGGCGAAAGCGCGATCAAGATTCTTGCAGCGATGACCGACGGTGCCACGCTGAAAAAGACACCCGGTCCGGCCAATGGTCTGTGGTCGCAGAGTCAGGCCGCGGTGAATGCCGGGGTTTGACGGGGGGGTCTCTTCTTCCGGTTCAGTGCCTTAGATGGCGCTGAATCGGTATGGAATTTATTGATGCCGTTTTTTATCAGTTACGTTGATTGAATATCTTCAGCGGCGTGTATCGCGGCCGATTGGTCATCAACTTCAAGAAAAACCCCATACTCGCCATGCCCCCTTATGCAGCCTGCAAGGCCTGAAAAATCAGGCACTTCGCCATCAATCTCCCTCCCGCCTCTTCAGCAAAAGTACAGATACATCCTGATACAACAACTCTTGCGCAGAAACATTCGAGCGACTGGGCACTGCGTTCAGCGCCACTGCACCTGCGGATGATTCCGAGGAGGCAACATGTTCTTGAGGTATGGGGTATTGATCGCATCACTTGCGATAGCGTCAGGCTGTGTCGAAGAGCGGGTAGTCCATGAGCGACCACACGTACATCATGAATACGTCGAAGAAGTCATCGCGCCGCAACCACCCCCTGAGCGGGTAATCGAAGTGGAACCAGCGCCTCGTCCCGGCTACATCTGGGCGCGCGGTTACTGGCACTGGAACGGGCAGCGTTTCGTGCCGGTTCATGGTCACTGGGAGGCGGAACGACCTGGCTACCACTACGTGCATCCGCACTGGGAAAGCGCCGGAGACGGCTGGCACTGGCATGCCGGCGTGTGGCTTAACTGACAAGCGACTTCCATGCAACATGCTGGCGGCATCGATCACCGATGTCGCCAGTGTCTCGATCAGATCTCGCCCTTCTCCTCCGTCACCGCGCCTTTGACCGCGCTGGACGAATCGGGAATCTTCGCCGACGGGTATTTGTAAGACGCGTAGCGCACCACCAGAATTGCAAACGCCAGCAGCAGAATGCCGCCACACAGGTAGATGATGCCGATGTCCGGCGGGTTGTGGTGGGACACGTCGGAAATCAGCAGGCGGGTCAGTGCAGTGATCGCAACGTAGATCAGGAAGCGCACGGGCATGTGGTTGGTCTTGAAATAAATCCCGGTCATCGCCCCCAGTTCCAGGTAGATGAACAGCAGCAGGATGTCATCGACCGTGACGTTGCCTTTCTCGACCATACCCAGGAATGCAACCACTGACGCCCAGGCAGTGATCGCGCCAATCGCGAACAGCGCCAGAAAGTGAAAGCTCTCGACGCAGAGATTACCCAGTGACTCGGCCTGGCCATGCACGCGGTGTCTTATCTTTACTGCCCATTTGTTTCCCATGACGCTCTACCTCTGAACCTTCGTTTATGCCGACCGGATGATGCCGGGTACTCGTGACACCTTTGTGGCCTGCTTTTTAAAGCAGGAACAGGGCCATAGGCTATGGTTGAGAGCGCGACGGGTTGTCGCAAGGCACATTTGCGGCGCAAAAAAGATGCTTAAACGCCACTATTCAGAGAGGGGTTGATTGGTGCAGCCTTTTTACTGTATAAAAACACAGTAATCAAGAAATCACCTTCAACGCCGATGCGTCGGAGAGCGGCCTTCATGCAGACCCTCATTTGGATATGCATGCAGCGCCCCGCTAAACCTGACCGGCATGCTGGTCTTGCAGGATCACTGCTTTTGCATACCCGCTGGTCAGAGCGTGAAGCGCTGAACGTCCGGGTCTAGCCCCTTTCAACACTGGATAACACGACGAGGCCAAAATGGCTGTTGAAACCCTTTACCGCAGCACCCGCGATCTGGAGACTACTTTCGTGGACCGTAAACTCGCCGATGCGCACGATCAAATGCTCGAGCTGGCCGAGCTTCTCACCGACGTCCTGATCAAGAACGTGCCGGGCATCTCGGAGAAGCATGCAGAGGATGCGAGTATCTACATGGCGAAAAATCGCGCCGTCTTTGCCGCCGCCTTCAAAAACAACGCGACTGCACTCAGTGAGCTGTCGGAGCCTGCCGAGTCAGAAGGCTGATTGCGTTCTGCACCGCGACCCCTCATTCGGAGGGGTTCGCTAATCATTCTCATTTAATAACTGGGCAACTGTCCGCATTGCTGCTACAACTCAATAGTGCAGCTCACTTAACTTTAGCGGTATGTAAGCTATTCCTTAACATCTCGTTCACCTGCAGCGCATCACACTCGTTACAAAAGCAAAGTTCCACACTGTCATTATATCAGCGCCATTTTTGTGAACCCCTTCGCTTTTCCTGTCATTAATCAGGCGTCAGTATTCTGCTGTAGTGATGCACGCCACAGCACGGCTATTTTTGTTGGAACTTTTTGCCATCATGGCGACTTTTAGCACATTAGCGACCTTTGAAAACAGCCTGACCGACGCTATCATGCGCCCGCAAAACCCCCGTATTCATTGGGCAAAACGGATTTTTCAAAAGTTATAACCCTGAACTGACCATCCTGAAAAACCAAAGTTCCTGAAAACTATTACTTTGAAAAATAGTTAATAAAACATTTTGCTTTATTATTTTGTTCTGCTAATAATCCCGACAATTCCGGGTAACAAGGCACATTGCTACATCACATTGAAGTGAATATCGAGCTATGCACTCCGATCTTCCCCGCCCGAGAAACTCATTAACTCGCCAGCTGGCCACGCTGCTCTCAGCCTGGCTTTGCTATTGCGCGGCGCGCTCAAAGCGCGGGAGGAAATAATGGCTGGTCAGCAACCCAGGATGAAGGTCCTTTCCATTTTCGGTACTCGCCCAGAGGCCATCAAGATGGCTCCGTTGGTCAGAGCACTGGCCGCAGAGCCGGGTATCGATTCGAGAATCTGCATCACCGGGCAGCATCAGAGCATGCTGCAACAGGTGCTGGACATGTTTGAGCTCAAAGCCGATTACAGCCTTGATGTGATGCGCCCCGATCAGACGCTGAATTCCCTGACCGCGGCGCTTTACGCGGCTATCGATCCGATTCTGGACGAGATGAAACCGGACAAGGTGCTGGTTCATGGCGACACAACCTCAGCAATGGTGGCGGCCATGTCGGCCTTTCATCGCCGCATCCCCATCGGCCACGTCGAAGCCGGTTTGCGCACCGGTGACATCCGTCAGCCATGGCCTGAAGAGATGAACCGCCGCTGCATCGATCTGATTTCCGATCATCTGTTTGCACCGACGGCCGAGTCGCGCCGCAACGTGCTGGGCGAGCGCCTGCAAGGTATCTCGTTCGTGACCGGTAATACCGTGATCGACGCCCTGCACCTGACCGCTCAGCGGATCGACAGCAACCGCCAGCTGCGCCACGCACTGGATCGCCAGTTTTCCTTCCTGGTACCTGAACGCAGGGTGTTGGTGGTGACCGGGCATCGGCGCGAGAATTTTGGCGACGGCTTCCTGAACATCTGCAAGGCGCTGGGCGAACTGGCCCGACGCGACGACATACAAATCGTCTACCCGGTGCATTTGAACCCCAACGTACTGGGGCCGGTCACCGAGCATCTGGGCGATTTGCCCAACGTGCACCTGATCAAGCCTCTGGATTACCTGTCGTTCGTGCGCCTGATGCAACGCGCCCACGTCATCCTTACCGACTCCGGCGGCGTGCAGGAAGAAGCGCCGTCGCTGGGCAAGCCGGTTCTGGTCATGCGCGATGTCACCGAGCGTCCCGAGGCAGTCGCCGCAGGTACCGTACGCTTGGTGGGCACCGAGACCGACGCGATCATTCGCGGCGTGAACGCCCTGTTTGATGACGACGCCCTGTGGCAGAGAGCCTCCCATGCCGCCAACCCTTACGGCGACGGCAAGGCCAGTGCGCGCATCGTCGATGCCCTGATGGGTCGTCCGGTGGATGAATTTGTCGCCGAGCTGCCGCGTTATCGCACCGACCCGGTCGATGTGCAGCTCGACACGCTGATCCAGCCTCAACTTCAGCACCAGCATGCCCAGATGCGCTCGATGGCAAGTTAGCGAAAACACGCGCAGGTAGCGCAAACGAATACCAAACATATCCGCAGGAAGCAGTCCGCAAACGATACGGGCACCCGGTTCAGACCGAGTGCCCGAAAAACGTTGTAGCAGACCGGCAGCCTGTATCAAGACCCAATGGCCTTGAGCCTTTACCGAGATCTGCACAATGAAATCTTCCGTTGCCGTAAACATGGGCACGCTGAACGTCCTTGCCTGCGGGATGAGCCTGCTGGCTCTGATGCCAGCGTTTGCCCTGGCTGCCGAAAGCCCGTTGACCCAGGCGATCAACCGAATCACCGCCGACAGTCGTCAGGAGCGAGTGATCGAGCTGAGGGAGCTGGGCATTGATCGCCCGATCATTCTCAATGCCACTGATGCGCGCCGTGAACTTTACCTGCCAGTGCCCGCCGATGTGCCGCTGACGGATGCGACGCTGAATTTTGACGCCAGCTATCTGAATGGCGAAGCAGGCCGCAACACGCTGCTACTGTCGCTGGACGGTTATCCGGTGCGCGCGCTGGGCCTCAACGAAGAACAGGGTAATGCCAGCGCCGTACTGGGCGTCGACAAGGCAGCCCGGGAAAGCGGCTCGGTGCGCCTGGGCATTGCCTGGTCCTCTGTGATCTCGAAAGTGCTCTGCGAAGACGAACGCGCCATCGGCAATGTGCTGCGCATCGATCCGCACACGCGCCTGACTTACGGCTATGACGCCAGCCAGTTGCAGGATGTGGGTGCAGCGTGGAACGCGCTGCCCGGCAAACCTGGCCTGTTGGTCGCACCCGGCACCTTGTCGAGCGCCAGCTACGACGCCGCCTGGCGTCTGGGCGTAGCGCTGGAACGCATCGGTAAACAGGCACGCATCCTGCCGTTTCCTGCCGTGCAGGACAGCGTGGACCTGAGCGGCCTGACTATTCCAGCGGAACTCAAGCAGATTCCGGCGTTTGCAGGGCTCGAAGGCAAGGGCCAGTACACCCTGCGCGACCCGGCGGAAATCGGTGCATTGTTGATGCTTGGCCAGACACCTGCGTTGCAGGCCGACCTGGCGATCAGCGATCCGCAACTGCTCAAGGCAATCGACGACGCTCTGAACGCCCTTCAGGCACAGGTACAAGGACTTGACGCAACCGCCGCCGCCGCACTGGGCCAGTGGCGCGAACGTCATATCAAGCAACCGCTCGCCAATAGCACCGAGGACGTGAGTCTGGCCCTGCTGGGCAACCGCGCGCTGCTGATGATCAAGCCGGAGTCGGCGAACAAGGCCATCGGCCTGTTCAGTTCGGCTTGGAACAAACTGGCGCGCAATCGCCAGTTGACCATCGGTGAAGAAACCGCGATGCCGCTCAGCGAAGACGGTCGCGTTGCGCTGACGCGCCTGGGCGGCAAGCCCGGCACTGTGGATGTGCTGGCTAAAACCGATTGGAGCGCCTCGTTCCCGCTGGGCAGCGTGGCCTATGACGGGCGCGTACCGGTAACTGCGATGATTGATGTCGCTGCGGCCCCCGGTGCATCCGGAACGCCACCGGTTGCGACGCTGTTTCTCAATGACTACCTGATTGGTGCGATGCAACTGACTGCCGATGGCAAGAAAGAGCGCATCGAAGCAAGAATTCCGCAATATGCACTGGCAGCGCAGAACACCTTGCGCGTCTCGTTCCAGCGTCAGCCGGTCAGCAACCAGTGCCTGGAGACGCCGCAGGCGTTCCCGATCTCGGTATTGCCGACCAGCCATGTGGTGCTGGACAAGATCACTCCCGACGAAAACTTCTCGGGCATGGCGGCACGCTTCGCTACGGACACCCAGATAATGGTGCCCAAGGCCTATCTCGAGCGCCCGGCCAGCAGCCTGCCTCAAGTGATCCGCGTCGCCAGCGCTTCCGGTGTCTCGCCGTTGCGTGCGCAACTCAGCGTCAGCGATGACGCCAGCGTAGCCGTGACGCCCGCCAAAGCGTTTCTGGCGTTCGAACTGCCAGTCAAGGATGGCGCCGAGTCGGTCAAGGCCAGCAACGACGGCCATCTGCTGATCAATCACAAAGAGCAGACGCTGCTCGACCTCAAAACCCTCAACCACCTGGCCTCGCTGCAAGTGATCGACGCGGGCGGCCAGCACGGTATGGTCTATCGCACGCTTGGAGGTCAGGCCCCGGTTTTCGAGCGCCCACTGCTGCTGGAGCGCGGCAACGCCACGCTGCTGGCTGACAACGGCCCGATCGCCACCTTTGACGCCAAGGACCCGACCGGCAGCCAAATGATCGAGGACGAGCAAAGCACTGGCCTCGACGCCTGGCGCAAACCATCGCTGCTGTGGCTGATTCCGGCTGGCATCGTACTCTTTCTCATCCTGTTGCTGGCTGGCCGTAGCGCCCGTCGCAATCGCTCGTAACGGGCCGCCGCAATGACGTCGCTCTATTGGCCTTACTGGCTGGCCCATTACTACAGCGTGCTGGAAGTCGCGACGATCGTTGTCGGGCTGATTATCCTGGTATCGAGTATCGATGACCTGTTCATCGATATCTGGTACTGGGCCAGACGGCTGTACCGCAAGTTCACCGCCGAACGTCGCTACCGGCCACTGACTGCCGAGCAGTTGATTGCCCGCGACGAGCAGCCGCTGGCGATCATGGTCCCGGCCTGGCTGGAATACGACGTCATCGCGCCGATGATCGAAAATATGGTGTCGACGCTCGATTACCAGAACTACGTAGTGTTCGTCGGCACCTACATCAACGACCAGCGCACCATCGATGAAGTGGAGCGCATGCGTCGTCGTTACAAGCAATTGCACCGCGTGGAGGTGCCGCACGCCGGCCCGACCTGCAAGGCCGACTGCCTGAACTGGGTCATACAGGCGATTTTTCTGTATGAGAAAACCCACGCTGTACAGTTTGCCGGGACCATCCTGCACGACAGCGAAGATGTACTGCACCCGCTTGAACTGCGCCTGTTCAATTACCTGCTGCCACGCAAGGACATGATCCAGTTACCGGTCGTGTCGCTGGAACGCAACTGGTACGAATGGGTGGCCGGCACCTACATGGACGAGTTTGCCGAATGGCACGGCAAGGATCTGGTGGTACGCGAAAGCATGACTGACACCGTGCCTTCGGCGGGCGTCGGCACCTGTTTCTCGCGACGTGCACTGATGGTGCTGGCCGATGAAAACCAGAACCAGCCCTTCAATACCGAAAGCCTGACCGAGGACTACGACGTCGGCGCGCGATTGGCTAAGTACGGTATGCAAGCGATCTTCGTACGCTTTCCGGTGCAATTTCGGGTGCTGCGCAAGTCCTGGTTCCGCAAGCCTTATGAGTCGACGCTGGAAATGCCGCTGTGCGTGCGCGAATTCTTCCCGGACACCTTCCGCACCGCCTTTCGCCAAAAGGCGCGCTGGACGTTGGGTATCGGCTTGCAAGGCTGGGAGCAAATGGGCTGGACTGGCTCGTTGGCCAACCGTTACCTGCTGTTTCGGGACCGCAAGGGCGTAGTGACTTCGTTCGTCAGCATCCTCGCTTATTTTATCCTCATTCAATTGCTGGCCTTGATTGTGCTGCGCTCCAGCGGACTGTGGAACACCAGCTTTCCGACCCCATTTGAAACCACAGGTCTGATTCAGTACCTGCTGGTGGCCAACGGCATCGCGTTGCTGTGGCGGATCCTGCACCGCTGCTACTTCACTACCGTGCTTTACGGCTGGCAGCACGGCTTGCTGTCCATACCACGCATGGTGGTCGGCAACTTCGTCAACTTCATGGCTGCAGCGCGCGCCTGGCGCATGTTTCTGGTAGGCAAGGTGCTCAACCGCAAGCTGGTCTGGGACAAGACCATGCATGACTTTCCGTCTTCCGACCTGATTGCCGTAGCGCCCCGCCGCCTGGGTAGCGTGCTGCTGTCCTGGCAAGCCATCAACGATGAAAAACTGCAGACCGCACTGGCTGAACAACAGACCCGTCAGCTGCCGCTGGGCAGGATTTTGCTTAGCCACGGCTGGCTCGACGATGAAACCCTGGCTGAGGCCATCGCTTTTCAGAACGACCTGCCACGGGTATTCGACATTGCCGGCAAACGTGCGACAAACGATGTGCTGGCCGATGAGTTCTGCCTGCGCTGGCGTGTCGTGCCGTTGCAAATGAATGCGCTGGGTCGCCAGGAAATTGCCGTGGCCAGCCCGCTGCCGCCTGACGGTCTGCAACAGATTACCGAGCAACTGGGTGCCGAGCCGGTGCAGTTGATTGCCCGTGAAAGCGACATCGTCGCGCAGTTGCGTCAGCTTCAGGTGGTCGAGGGTCAGCCGCTTCCAGCCAAAGCGCCACTGCTCGGCGATCTGCTGATCGAGCAAGGCCTGCTGGACCGCGAAGTGTTTCAGAAAGCCATGCTCGGCTACCGCCCGCATGTGCATGGCCGGATCGGCGATTACCTGGTCGACATCGGCGTGCTGTCCAGAGAAACCATCGAACAGGCTGTGGCACGTCAGCACAACCATTACCGATCTGACGATCAAACGGAGCAGCCACTATGAAGCGCCCCTTCATCCTGTCGCTGCTAGTGAGCGGCCTGGGTCTTGTTGCACCGCTCAGCCAAGCGGAAACACTGCCCCTGCCGTTGACCGGACCCGCCTACGCCATCGCCAACGAAGCCTACATGGCCTACAACCGCAAGGACTACGACCTGGCCATCGCCAAGGCGCGCGAAGCGTTGCGCCAGCGTGCGGATGCCGATCAGTTGCGCGATCTGATTGCCCTGGCCGAACGCGACAAATACCGACGAGATCACCCTCAGCGCTTCCCCAAGGCTCGCCCAAAACCGGGCTATCTGGAGGGCAATCAGGCGCTGCGCGCGTATGCCAATCGCGACTACGACGGCTCGGCAAACCATGCGCGCAAGGCCATCGCACAGGCACCGAAAAATCTTGATTACCGCATGATGCTGATCGAGGCGCTGCAACGTCAGCAGCGTCTCGACGAAGCACAGCTGGCCATCAACGATGCAGAGCAGGCAGTCGGTCCACAGCCGGTTTTGACTCGTCGTCGGCAAGCGATTCAGGAACAGGCAGCAGTCGATAAGGCAGCCTCGGGTTATAAGGCACTGGCACGCGGAGATAACGACACCGCTGTCAGCGAGGCGCGGGAGGCTGTTCGCAGTTTTCCGAAACAGATGGCTTACCGCAAGCTGCTGGTCAGCGCCCTGATTGCTCAGGGGCAATATGCCGAAGCGCGCTCTGCGGCTACCGAAGCACTGGCGCTCAATGGCAACGACGCCACCCTGCTCGTCCAGCGCGGACAAATGCGTCAACGCCTGGGCGATCAGGACGGTGCGCGTCAGGACTTCGCTCAGGCACTCGCCGTGGGTAATCTGCCCCTGCGCGAGCAAGCTTCCTTGTACGCAGCGATGGGCCAGCCGAGCGAGGCGCTGCAACGTCTGCAGAAAGCTCGCGATGCGGGCGAACTGCAACCCGGCGATGAAGTGCAGATTGCCTATTTCCTCAGCCAAGCGGGCGACGATCGTGGCGCGCTTGACGAGTTCAAACGGGTCGACCGCAGCTCCGGCCTCAAGCCGCGTGAAGTTCAGGACGCAGCCTACAGCGCCATGCGTACACCGGACGATGCACAGGCCATCGCCTACTTCAAACGCGTGCTCGACTATCAAAAGGCCGGTGATTTGCAGATGCCGGCGCAACAGGTGTTCGACACCCGGCGCGCCGTTTCCGATCTGTCCCGTGAATGGGGTTTGACCAACACCACGACGTATCGTGGTGCCAGCACCAGCAGCGGCAGCGGCCTGAACAGCGCACCGAGCAGCAACACTGACAGTGTGCAGAACAGCACCGAAGTGTTCTGGCGCCCATTGGGCTACCGCAATGCACGCTTCGTCGAACTTTACGGGCGCGTGACCGACACGTTGTGGAGCAAGGACGGCGACTCCGACACCGGCGCGGATGCATTGCAGGGAGCGCTGGGGATCAGGGTCAAACCGTTCAGCGCAGTCAACGTGATCGGCGCCTTCGAACGCACCTTTCCGTTGGGTAATTCCAACGCCGATGGCGACTGGCTGGTACGTCTGGGCTACGGCTCCAGCATCGGTACTGACTTGCGTGTCGACGTGCCCAGTTGGTGGACCTCGCAGCTGTATGCTGAAGGTGGGCGTTATTTGCAGGACAAGCGCAACTATTTCAACAGTGAATGGCAGGTCGGACGCAGCTTTCGTCTGGACAGCATCAGCCCCAGGCTGGTGGTGTTTCCACATGTGGTCGCCGCAGTGGACTACGATTCAAAGATGCGTAGCGAAGTCGACAGCCTGGGCCGCAGCAGTACGTCATCCGGTAACGCTGGCGGGCTGGGTGTTGGTACCGGCGTACGCTACTGGTTTCGCGAGGACACGTACAAGGCGCCACAGTCGTATGTCGACTTCTCGGTGCAATACCGCGAGAAAGTCTTTGGCGACGACCGCGCAGAAGGCGTGTTCGCACGTATGACATTCTCGTGGTGACAATCGCGAGTCATCCATCAGGGAGTAATGTTTGAAGGCTTTGGCCGCACTGCTACGACAGACAATATTGATCAAGACCTCGCTGGCAGCCGCCCTGGTAGGTGCGCTGACCCTCGCCTCCAGCGAGCTGTATCAACTGATACAGCCCAGCGGACCGGGAATTGTCGGCATCGTCTGGCAACCGGATAACGCAACGGTGGGCATAAGCGGCAATTGGGACAAACTCGGCGCACGGCAATTGCTTGTGCAGTGGACGGCGGTCGATGACCAGTCGTTCATACCAGGTACTCAGATGACCAACGTGCCGGTGCTGCCGGACTGGGCGCGGATCGCCAAGGAGCCTTGGGCGCAGGAGGTGATTCTCGGGCTGGCGGGGTACTTCAGCGAAAACCGCTCACGGGACAATATCGAACAGTTGGCGGTGCTTTCGGCACAGCTGGCCAAAGTGAAAACGCCGCTCAATGTCACCGGCTGGTACTTCCCGGCCGAGGTCGACCCCAGCTGGAGTCGTGCCAAGGAATTACCCGCGCTGCTGGCGAAGCTGCCCAGGCCGTTATGGATCAGCGTCTACGATGGTGCCAACATCGGCCCCGCCGCCACTGCGGACTGGCTGAAAACCTGGCTGCCGGACGATATCGGCGTGTTCTTTCAGGACGGTGTGGGTGTCTATGCGCGCACTGCTCCGGTTGCCCGAACCTACGCAGACGCGTTACGTAAACGGCTGGGCAAAAATCGCGTCAGAATCATCGTCGAAGCGTTTCGCCCGCAAGTGGGTGGAGGTTTCCGACCGGCGACGGCTGCCGAACTGAAACCGCAAATAGCGGCTTTCGATGGCTATCCGCTGTACCTGTTCGACGGTCCGCACTATGTGACGCCCGACTTGATAAAAGCTCTGAACAAGTAGAAACAACTGGCGCTGGACGAAATTCCCGCGCGGGGCTACAAAGAGTCTTCCTACTGGATTTTCAGTTGCACGGAGCGGTCGATGACTCCACGTCAGCATTGCCTGGCCTGCCTGCAACAGACACCGCCCTCGGTGTTTGAAGCAGCGCTATGGGTGTCGAGCGAGCATGACGCACACTTTGCCCGGCATGCGGTGATCAGTGACATGGACCAGTTACAGCGCCAGATCGACGCTGCGCTGCCGGTCCTGCCTGCCCCCGAACTCGCGCAACCGCTTTTGCGACAACTCAATGCACTGGGTTTTCAGCAAGATGACTGGAACCCGCCCAAACCCGACTCGGCGCTGCTGCACAAGGTTGTGCAGCAGCGTCGCGGCCAGCCATTGGGGCTGGCACTGATCGCGCTGGAGATAGCACGGCGGCTGGAGATTGCGCTGGAGGGCGTGAACTTTCCAGGCCACTTTCTGCTGCGTGTGCCAGGTGCCGATCATTTGCTCGACCCCTGCAGCGGGCGCAGGCTTTACCCCAGAGACTGCCGCGAGCTGTTGATCCGGCAATTCGGCCCGACCATGCAATTGCGCGCCGAACACATGACACGCGCCACACCCACCAGCATGCTGCAGCGATTGTCGCGTAACCTGCGGCATCTGCATCAGATCAACGATGATTTTCTCGCTGCGCTCAAAGACGCCGACCGCATCGTCGAACTGGGCCAGGCTACCAGCGGAGATCACCTGGCCCGTGCCAGCCTGTATCAACTCCTTGAATGCCCGCAGGCCGAACGTTTCGACCTGGAACGCGCGCTGTTGCTCAGCGAAGACCCACTGCAACGAATCGAGCTTGCCAAGCGCCTGAGTCGGTTGCCAGCGAACCACAGCGTTCATTGAGCCACTGGCACACTCCCCGCGAATTGTTACCTGCCGGGTAATGCTGCATATCCTGTACGGGGATTTTTCAGAACAGTGATGGCGGGTAACCTGCGCCCGTTAAATCGACGTGGATTTGCAAGCTCCCTTGATCCTGCGTTTTGTTTGGCCGCTGCGTGGCTATCCATGCAGCGGCCTTTTTTATTGCCAGACGTTTTAGTATCAAGACACCCTCACGCTTTGGCGTTTGGTGTTTTTTTGACCAGCCCCTTGTTTTCCATATCCTTGATCTTGCGCATCTCGTAACTGTCGCCAGACTCGGCAAACGTTTGAAGATTCTGCATGATATGAATCGTGCGAATGTAATCAGGCAATAACACTTTGGCGTACGGGTCTCCGCTCATTGCCTTTTCTTTCATTTCAATGATCCGATTGGCAAAGAACTCCAGCGCATTGATTTCCTTGCTCGGGTCGACCAGCTTGCCTTTCTTGTCGAACTCATCGCCCGCTCGACTCATGAGTTCGGCCGTATGATTGTCGATCATCCCGAACTTGTACAAGATCATTCCTGCCCTGTTGAGATCCTTGGGCGTAATCTGTTCGGGGTTGAAACCCTTGAACAGTGGCTTCATCCTGCGTTTTTCCATCGCCAGCGAGTTGAGCGCAACGGCGTTCTCACCGACCTCCTGCAACACTTGACTGACCTGCGCTGCGGCCTTCTTGAGCTTGAGTCTTTCAGGCGGCGCAGCAACAGTGACCGGTGGCAGGTCACCCCACATTGTTCTTCCCACGTGATACTCCCTATATGAATGTGTTCAAACTTCATATCGGAGTAAAAGCTGCTTAATGAATAGTTGTACAGAAATCCATACCAAACCTACAAAGCCAAAAGACAGTTCTTACAGAACACGGTAAAAATTCCGATAAATAATTAACCAGTTATAAAGTCGTGCACCAAACAGAGACTTCTTTTCCAAAGCCGCCGCATATCTCAGAACCTGCTTAATTAGCGTATTTTTGCAGATTGGCCATCATTTCTTTCAACGCCTCGATATTGTCGGCGGGGTGCGCGGCTTGATCGAAATCACCAATCGTCTGCCATTGTGCAGCAACCTCCTCCGGGCTGAAGCCCGCCTGTGGGTCGAAGCATGCTCCCTGACTGCGCTCCCAACGGACCTTGCCGATCCAGCCGCCGCCCACTTCAAACAGATCGCCACTGTCCTGACACTGTTCGCTGCCCAGATACACCACCAACGGGCTGATCAGTTCAGGTTTGAGCAGCTCGAATACGTTGGCAGGAATAAGCCCCTCGGTCATGCGCGTGCCCCCGGTCGGGGCTATGGCGTTGACGAAAATCCGGTGCTTGCGGCCTTCCAGCGCGAGGGTGCGAGTCAGTCCGTAAAGCCCGAGCTTGGCGGTTGCGTAATTGGATTGGCCGAAATTGCCATAGATGCCGGATGTCGATGAAGTGAAAATCACCCGCCCGTAGTTCTGCTCACGCAGGTATGGCCAGGCGGCATGTGTGACCTTATAGGCGCCCTCGACATGGACGCGGTAAACCAGGTCCCAGTCGGCGTCCTCCATTTTGGCGAAGGTCTTGTCGCGCAGGATGCCAGCGTTGTTGACCAGCACATCTATGCGACCGAAGGCATCGAGCGCGTGTTGCACTATGCGCCCGCCGTCGGTCACCGAGTCATGGTTGGCCACAGCGGTGCCACCGGCTTCACGAATCTCGGCTACAACGCGATCAGCAGCAGAAGCACTGGCCCCTTCGCCATGGGCAGAGCCGCCCAGGTCGTTGACCACTACTCGCGCGCCGTGCTTTGCAAACAGCAGCGCATGAGCCCTTCCCAGTCCGCCTCCTGCGCCCGTCACAATCACGACTTTATCTTCAAAACGCACTGACTCACTCATCGCAGGCTCCAGGATCAAAGGAAACGTTGCGATGAGTGTCGTCCAGGCACCTGCGAGTCACAATCAACACTCGCAGTGCTGAATCATGCTCAATAAAGCAGCGGGATGATTTCAGCCCAGGTGTTTGATGAACGCTGCCAGCCAAGGCTCGGCGTCGGTTTCCGGGGTCACGCTTTCACTTCCGTCCAGACGCAGCATGTCCTGCACTTCATTCACACCCAGTTCAGCGAACAATTCACGCATCTGCTCGCCGCCTGCACAGAAGGTGTCGCCGTAGCTGGCATCACCCAATGCGATCACACCACCCGGCAAGCCACGCAGTTGGCCAGGCAAAAGATCACGAAGCTCTGAATAGAGAGGCATGAGGTTGTCGGGCAGCTCCCCCATCCCGGTGGTCGACGTCACCGCAAGGATGGCCTGAGGCTCGAAAGCCAGCACATCAGGCAACGCGAGCCTAGGGTTGACGAGTGTTTCGTGACCAGCGGCACGCAACAGTGCAGAGGCGTGTCTGGCAACTTCTTCGGCCGATCCGTAAACCGTTCCACACACGATGGCAACTTTCATGGCTATTCCTGCAGCAGCTGAAAAAAAGTGAAACATTATGCCCTAGAATGCCATCTGAATTTTCTACGGACCCTTTTGCCTTTGGCCGGCACGGAAAAAGCACAGCCAAGTTGAAACATTAAAATGGAAAAATATGATGAGCGGTCCGAACAACTTGCGGAATCAATGGTCTTTGTTCTCAATAACCGGTCAGACCGAGCTTTCCGCCAATGCAACCTGATTCTCTCCTCACACAGGCTGAACTGGATTTTATCCAGAGCATGCAGCGCAATCCGAAGCTGAACGTGCGCGACAGCACGCGTAGCCTTCTGGTCAATGGCGGGGTTCAGATTCAGGATCTGCTGACACGTCTGGCTGCTCATGAGCAGGTCACGATCCATGCGCAGTTCGAAAACCAGCAGATGAATTTCCCTCTGCATCTGGTCGAGGACGAATTCCATGCGCTGCATCTGGAACTGGGCGCACCGAGTATTTTCGAGGAAGGCCCGAAGATTCGCCCCTGGCGGCTCGTGCTTGAAGAGCCAATCCCGCTTGAGACCGAAAAGGGTGCATTGACGGCGCTCTGGGTTCACGAGCTGTCGTTCAAGGGGGTGCTGCTTGAGTACCGCAAGGAAGGCAAGCTGCCGAGAAACTTTTCCGCCTGGTTCAACCCGCCAGGTCAGGCCCCTATTCCAATGCGCGGCAAGCTGGAGCGAATGACCGAACACAGTTTCGGCGCCTATCACTTCAGCAAGCATGGCAAGGACGACGCCGAGCGCTTGCGTCAGTACATCCTCCAAGAGCATCGCCGCAAGCACCCTTCCCTGCACAAGTAATCAGCCAACACCGCAAAGCTCTACCGGTCCGTCAGCGTTTCAGGAATAATCCTTGCTTGCTTTTCAAGTGAAGCTGTCGCGACCCACCACCCCGGATCGCGGCATGTGACCTCCCTACCCGGGAATCTCACGCCTCTACCGGAGATACACAATGTCTACCTCACCCGTCACCTTGATGGTCGCCCGCCGCGTGGCACAGGGTCGTTACCATGAAATGATGGCCTGGCTGCACGAAGGCGAACAGTTGGCCACGGATTTCCCGGGGTATCTGGGTTCCGGCGTGCTGGCGCCTCCGCCTGGCGATGATGAATTTCAGATCATTTTCCGCTTTACCGATGAGCACACCATGCACGCTTGGGAGCATTCCGCCTCCAGACGCTCCTGGCTGGTGCGCGGCAGCGGTCTTTTCGCGCAACCCTCGGAACATCGCGTCAGTGGTATTGATGGCTGGTTCGGCGCAATCGATCAGCGCCCGCCACGCTGGAAACAGGCTGTCGCGATCTGGCTGGCGTTTTTTCCCGTGTCACTGATCTTCAATTTCCTGCTTGGCCCGCTGCTCAATCATCTGGACCTGTTGCCGCGCATCATGATCAGTACAGCGGTGCTTACCCCGCTGATGGTCTACCTGTTCATTCCCCTGTCCACGCGCCTGCTTGCCCCCTGGCTGCAAAGCACCCCTGCACCGGCACGCCCGACGCAATCACCTTCCCCTCGCTAGACTCATAAAGACCTGTACACCTTTACACCTCGGTACAGGTCTTGGTCGCGTCCCAGCCCCGCTCGTTCCCTCAGCCTCCACGTGCTCAGCGCCTTCGAGCACTGCCTCGGCGAGTTTCATGATGTCCAGGGTTGTACAAAAAAAATCTCTGGTATAACTTTGCCTGTAAACCGGAAGGAGCAATCGACCGTACAATCCCCGTCCACTGTGGATAACCGATACGTGAGCTGTCGATGACATTATCTTCTGCACCGATTCTGATCACCGGAGCCAGCCAGCGCGTAGGCCTGCATTGCGCCTTGCGACTGCTTGAGCATGGGCATCGGGTTATCATCAGTTATCGCACTGAACACGCAAGCGTGACGGAACTGCGCCAGGCCGGAGCGGTGGCCCTCTACGGCGATTTTTCGTGCGAAACCGGGATCATGGCGTTCATTGATCTACTGAAAACCCAGACTTCAAGCCTGCGTGCCGTTGTACACAATGCATCCGAGTGGCTGGCAGAAACCCCGGGCGAGGAAGCGGATAACTTCACGCGTATGTTCAGCGTACATATGCTGGCACCCTACCTGATCAATCTGCACTGTGAGCAGTTGCTGACCGCCAGTGAAGTCGCTGACATCGTGCATATCAGCGATGACGTGACCCGCAAGGGCAGCAGCAAGCACATCGCCTACTGTGCAACCAAGGCCGGCCTGGAAAGCCTGACGCTGTCCTTCGCTGCCCGGTTCGCCCCTCTTGTCAAAGTCAACGGCATAGCACCGGCGCTGTTGATGTTTCAACCCAAGGACGATGCGGCCTACCGCGCCAACGCCCTGGCCAAATCAGCTCTGGGCATAGAGCCTGGTGCAGAAGTGATCTACCAGAGCCTGCGTTACCTTCTGGACAGCACCTATGTCACCGGCACAACACTGACCGTAAACGGCGGACGGCACGTCAAGTAAGCCGCCCCGAGGAACATTCTGATGAGTTCGTCCCTGCCCCAGCACTATCGAGACATTCTGCTCGGCCTTGGTGAAGATCCAGACCGCGAAGGCCTTCTGGACACCCCGAAACGCGCTTCCAAAGCGATGCAGTATCTGTGTCACGGCTACACCCAGAGCGTCGACGAAATCGTCAATGGCGCCCTGTTCGCATCCGACAATGATGAGATGGTCATTGTCCAGAATATCGAGCTGTATTCACTCTGCGAGCACCACCTGTTGCCATTCATAGGCAAGGCGCATGTGGCTTATATCCCTACCGGCAAAGTGCTGGGCCTGTCGAAGATCGCGCGCATTGTGGACATGTTTGCCCGCCGCCTGCAGATTCAGGAAAATCTGACCAAGCAGATTGCCGATGCCATTCAGCAAGTCACGGGGGCGGCAGGTGTAGCCGTGGTCATTGAGGCAAAGCACATGTGCATGATGATGCGCGGTGTCGAAAAACAGAATTCGACCATGAACACTTCAGTGATGCTGGGGGCCTTCCGTGACTCGAGCACCACCCGCATGGAGTTTCTGCAATTGATCGGACGGAGCAGACAATAATGGCAAGACTCGAACCTGGCACCGCGCGCATCCGGGTCAAGGACCTGCGCCTGCGCACATATATCGGTATCAACGAAGACGAAATCGTCAACAAGCAGGATGTGCTGATCAATCTGACGATTCTCTACGCCGCACAGGAAGCCGTTCGCGACAACGACATCGAGCATGCTCTCAACTATCGCACCATCACCAAGGCCATCATTCAGCATGTCGAGGGCAACCGCTTCGCTCTGCTGGAAAGACTGACGCAGGAAGTGCTGGACCTGGTGATGAGCCACAAGGCCGTGACCTACGCAGAAGTGGAAGTCGACAAGCCGCATGCGCTGCGCTTTGCCGAATCGGTATCGATCACGCTCGCCGGTCAACGCTGAAACTCTTATCATGACGCGAACCGTCTATTGAAAAGAGCCCGTCATGACCGAGCAAGAACGCCTCGAACTCGAAGCTGCAGCCTTCCGTCGCCTGGTCGCGCATCTGGACAGCCGCAAGGATGTCCAGAACATCGACCTGATGAACCTGTCCGGTTTCTGCCGTAACTGCCTGTCCAAGTGGTACAAGGCCGCCGCCGATGAAAAGCACATCGACATCAGCCTCGATGATGCTCGCGAGGTGGTTTACGGCATGCCGTACAGCGAGTGGAAAGCCCAATACCAGAAAGAAGCAAACGCCGAACAACAGGCAGCGTTCGCCAAGGAACCCAAACATGACTGATCTGAACTCCCTGCGCACCAGCCTGCGCAGCGGCGAGCATGTGTTCGCTGATACCCTGGCCTTTATCGCAGAAGGTTACGATTATCAGCCTCAGCCGTTCAGAAACGGCGCCGTCGACAATGCTGCCGGGCAAAACGAAGGGTCTTGCAAGACGCTAGGTCTGGCATTGCTGGAAGGTTTGAGCGATGAAGAGGCACTGTTGGCATTTGGCGAGCACTACCGCTCGGTGCAAGCCACACCTGAAGGCAGCGACCACGGCAATATCCGTGCGCTGATCGAGTATGGGCTGGCAGGTGTGAAATTCGAAGGCGAGCCGCTCAAGCGCAAGGCTTGAGCTGACAGGTTCTCGTGCCAACGCATTGGCACGAGAACCTGGTTGCAGAGGCCTGGAGGGACGCCAATCAGAACGTGGCGTTTGCCAGACCGTCCAGATAACGCTCGACGTCCAGTGCCGCCATGCAACCTGCACCAGCCGAGGTGATAGCCTGACGGTATACGTGGTCAGCCACATCACCGGCCGCGAATACACCTTCAACGCTGGTAGCAGTCGCATTGCCTTCACGGCCACCGTGCACAACCATGTAGCCATCTTTCAAAGCCAGTTGCCCTTCGAACAGCGAGGTGTTCGGCGTGTGGCCGATGGCGATGAATACGCCGTCGACTTTCAGCTCGTCACTGGTCCCGTCATTGTTCTTCAGACGCGCACCGGTCACGCCCATGTTGTCACCCAATACCTCGTCCAGCGTGGCATTGAGCTTGAGCTCAATCTTGCCTTCGGCGACACGTGCGTGCAGCTTGTCGATCAGGATCTTCTCGGCGCGAAAGGTTTCGCGACGGTGAACCAGAGTCACCTTGCTGGCGATGTTGGCCAGATACAGCGCTTCTTCCACCGCCGTGTTACCGCCACCGACTACCGCGACTTCACGGTTGCGGTAAAAGAAGCCATCGCATGTGGCGCAGGCAGAAACCCCCTTGCCCATGAACGCTTCTTCCGAAGGCAGGCCCAGGTAACGGGCGCTGGCACCGGTGGCGATGATCAGTGCATCGCAGGTGTAGGTTGCGCTATCGCCCTGAAGGCTGAACGGCTTGCCGGCCAGATCAACGGAGTTGATGTGGTCGAAGACGATTTCAGTCTCGAAACGCTCGGCATGCTCACGCATACGCTCCATCAGCGCCGGACCGGTCAGGCCATGGGGGTCGCCCGGCCAGTTGTCGACTTCAGTGGTGGTGGTCAACTGACCACCAGCCTGCATGCCGGTGATCAGCAGAGGCTTGAGGTTGGCGCGGGCGGCGTAAACCGCAGCGCTGTAACCGGCAGGGCCGGAACCGAGAATGATCACTCGGGAATGACGTACGTCTGACATGACACACTCCTGTCGACCGACTGTTCAAGCCGCAATCGAAACAGCTGGATAAAAAAGGACCGCCGAAACACTTGGGGAAGTGCCATTCACTCGGCGGATCCTGAAAGTTCTGACTCCTGAGACAGGTCCTGAAATTGGTGCCAAGCCTATCGGGGTAGCAAAGGTTAAGGAAATATCGTTTCACAATCCACCCCATAGGTCACTTCTATAGGGTGACTGACCGACAGCAGTGTACTCGCGCGAACATCCGGCCCCGGCAAGCGCGTTCAGGGCTTGAGGAATGGTGCTGAGCGCCGACAGCCATCAACTCTTTCATGGCTATCACAAAGCCGGTAAGGTCACGCCTTTCAAGCACCTGGAGACTGCCATGCCCGCGCCCGCCCTTACCGGCCCGCAATACCTCAGAGAAGGACTGAACCTGGTTCTCAGTCCTGGTTTGCGATTGTTCGTCCTGCTGCCCTTGAGCATCAATGTGGTGTTGTTCTGCGGCCTGATCTATCTGGCGGTGCACCAGTTCGAGCTGTGGGTCGACACCTTCATGCCTACGCTCCCTCACTGGCTGAGCTTTCTCAGCTATATCCTCTGGCCGCTGTTCGTGGTGCTGGTCCTGCTGATGGTGTTTTTCACCTTCACCGTGGTCGCCAACATCATCGCCGCGCCGTTTAACGGGTTTCTCTCCGAAAAAGTCGAAGCCGTGGTTCGTGGCGTGGACGATTCACCGGATTTCAGCTGGGCCGAACTGGTGGCTATGGTGCCACGTACCCTGGCCCGCGAAGCCCGCAAGCTTGGCTATATGCTGCCGCGCATGCTCGGGCTGTTCATTCTGTCGTTCATCCCTGTGGCCAACATCATCGCCGCTCCGCTGTGGCTGTTGTTCGGCGTCTGGATGATGGCGATCCAGTACATTGACTACCCCGCCGACAACCACAAACTAGGCTGGAACGAAATGCTCGGCTGGCTGAAAAGCAAGCGCTGGCAAAGCCTGAGCTTCGGCGGCATTGTCTACGTCGCCTTGCTGATACCAGTGGTCAACCTGCTGATGATGCCCGCCGCAGTGGCCGGAGCAACGCTGTTCTGGGTGCGCGAGCGCGGGGCGGATGCGTTGCCGGTGACGCAGGCACGGGGCTGAACCCCGAAACATTGCCGGGCCGCGCAACACGGCCCGGACTATCTGAAAAAAATCACTCGCTATATATATTTACCGCACAAGGCTCTTTCGACTGAGGCTCAATAGAGCCTCAACCAACCCGTTCATGTGAAGTCTGCTTCCATCGAACATGCGACACATGAACTTAACAAGGAAGTTAAATCATGAATACTCCAGTAAACCCTGCAGCATTTGCCGCTGAAAACGCCACAGTCGAAGAAAAGATTCGTGCGTTTCTGGTCAGTGAACTGGCCGAATGGTCGATCAATCCGGACAACGTTTACATCAACGGCGTAAACAACCCGGAAGAACGTTTGGTCATCAGTTCCAGCTCCCTGACTGCCGAGGCAGCCAACCGTGTTTTCGAGAAAGACGCTCCGTCTTACTCTACTCGCACCGCAGGCTTGTTCACCGTGGCGTATTCGTATGCCGATGAACATCGCCTGGCTGCGCCAGACCTGGCCAAGGTAGGTGAAGTGATCGGCCAACTGGTCAATGACCTGGGCTGATTACTCTGATTGACTGGCTGAGTGACGACAAAGCCTGAAAGAGTGCCGAATAGATAATGGATGATCTGTTCGGCACTTCAATTGGCGTCAGTAGTATCTACGCTGCAGCAGACGCAGAGAGGTAGGTCGGTATACTCATCAACCAGATAGCACACCCGGCAAGAATCCATAGGCCATTGGCCCATGTCAATCTTGAGTTGGTACTTCCGTCTGGATCAAGCGCCGCGGCATTCATCTTCGACTGCACCAGCATTAAATTAAATGTTTGCGCAGTGGCCAGCAGAACCGCCCATACCAGCCAGCCGCCGACCGGTTTGAATTGCACATGCCCGGAAACACCTTGCGAAAGCACCATCCCCGCAATAGTCAACGCCAGCAACACCAGGCCGCTAATCGCCCAGTACGCCATGTGACCACGCCCCTGTCGCCGCAGACTTTTGTCCACAGTGCGAAATAGTGGAAAGGCGTAAATAACGGCGAAGATCACACGCGCAGCGGGCCACACCTTACTGCCTGAAAATTTCTTATTCAGCGACCAGTTTCGATAAAACCAGTGAATCGCGAAAAAGCCCGATGTCAAAAGATACAGAATGAAGAATTTCTTTAGAGACACGACATAAAATTCCGGACCTTTACTGCCCGCTTCATCTTTTTCCAGGCTGGCTTTCGGTGGCGCATACATTAAATCTGACATTTCATATCCCTTTGAAAAGAGAGCGGATGCTATCAGACGAATCAAAACCCTGCAAAAAATATAGCTATAAAGAAGCTTCCTACAAACAAAAACTTCAAGCCTTACAACCATGACCAAACTCGTCTATCTGACAGTCGGCAAGCGGTTGCCGCTAAAAAACAAACGTTGCCAGCGTTTCAAAAAATTTCATATAGGCCGTCTCTGTCGGCCAAAAAAATAACACCCTGCCCACTCGTCTCAAGCGTGTAGGACCAAACTAATATCTCAATATTGGCATTGCGCTTGCTCTGTTGCGTCTAGACAACAGGAGCCATAGAGCAATGGAAAACATCGTAAATACCGCAACAGTCAAACCCATTAACACCAACCGGCCTGCCGGTCTCGAAACACTCCCGCAATCGCGATCAGGCAGGTTTGCTCAGATATTGAGCCAGAGGGTCGAAGACCTTACAGCGGCCGAACCTGCAACTCTGGGCAAACATATCCAGCCCCGCTCGAACTTTTTTTTGGACAACATGAGCCTTGAGCAGCGCAGATCTGTGGTCGACGAAAAGGGATTTCTGCCGAGACCGGCAGCCATGGAGCGAATAGCAGACCCTCAGAATCACCGATTGAGATGAATCGGGGCGGTTGATGTGAAGCCACTTGAAGTTCACACAACCGCCACATAACCGAAATGTAACCAGCCGAAACTGCTCCCATGAGCAAAATTCTTAACGTCACCCTGATTACTGAAACCTTCATTCCCGAGATCAACGGCGTTGCCAATACCCTGGGGCGTCTTTGTGAAGGGTTGCGGTTGCGCGGGCACCGGGTCGAGCTGGTTCGGCCGCGCCAGAATGACGAGACCCATGCAGGTGCCGCAGAAGACCTGTTGCTGTGCCGGGGCTGGCCGATACCGGGCTATCCAGGGTTGCAATGGGGTCAGTCTTCGATGCACAAACTGCTGCGCCGCTGGCAGCGGCGTCGACCGGATGTGTTGTACATCGCCACTGAAGGCCCGCTGGGGCTGTCGGCGCTACGGGCAGCGCGGCGTCTGGGTATAGCGGTGATCAGTGGCTTTCACACCAACTTTCCACAGTACACGCAGCAATACGGCATGGGTTTTATCACCCGGCTGCTGACCCACTACCTGCGCTGGTTCCACAACCGCTCGCGCATGACGCTGGTGCCGAGCATCAGCCAGAAGATGGAACTGGAGCGGCGCGGCTTTGAAAGAATCGAGTTGTTGTCTCGCGGCGTGGACAGCCAGATGTTCAACCCGTCCAGACGTTCGCAGGCTCTGCGCGAAAGCTGGGGCCTGCAAGCGGGTGATATCGGCGTCATACACGTCGGCCGCCTGGCACCCGAGAAAAACCTGGGCCTGCTCAAAGCCAGCTTCGAAACACTCAAGGACAGTTACCCGCAACGTAATATCAAACTGATTGTTGTCGGCGATGGGCCTCAGCGCCAGCAGCTTGAGCAGCAGATTCCGGATGCGATCTTCTGCGGCACTCAACGCGGTGAAGTGCTGGCCATGCACTATGCCTCGGCAGATATGTTTCTGTTCCCCAGCCTGACCGAAACGTTCGGCAACGTGGTCCTTGAAGCGCTGGCCTCAGGGCTGGGTGTGGTTGCTTACGACGAAGCCGCTGCCGGGCAGCATATTCGTCATGGCCACAATGGGGCCTTGGCCATGCCGGGTGACGAGGCGGCGTTCATCGACGCAGCACGCTGGTTGCTGGAAGACAGCGAAACGTTGCGCCGGGTGCGCCTCAATGCCCGTCAACACGCCAGTCGCCAGGGCTGGACGGCGATCATCGATCAGTTCGAACGACAATTGCGTGAGGCCTGCCCGGGCGAAAAACCTGTAAATGCCAAAGAGACCAGGCAGGTGGCTACCAAGAAGATCAGACCAGTGTCGTCAGTGCCTCTCGACTGAATGGCAGGATGTCCTGCTCGCGTCCCTCACGCACTTTCAATGCCCAGTCCGGATCGACCAGCAAGGCACGTCCCACCGCAACCAGATCAAACTCGTCGTTGCCCAGCCGCTTCAGCAGATTTTCCAGGCTGGCCGGCTGTGCGACCTTATCGGTGTTGACCATGAACTGCAGAAACTCACCGTCCAGCCCGACACTGCCGACGGTAATGGTCGGTTTGCCGGTCAGTTTGCGCGTCCAGCCTGCGAGGTTCAGGTCAGAGCCTTCAAACTCGGGTTCCCAGAAACGACGCGTAGAGCAATGGAAGATATCCACTCCGGCGTCAGCCAGCGGTTGCAGGAATTCGCCCAGCGCCTCGGGCGTCTGCACCAGACGTGCGGTGTAATCCTGCTGTTTCCATTGTGAGAAACGGAAGATGATCGGATAGTCCGCCCCTACCGCGACGCGCACTGCCTTGATCAGCTCGATGGCAAACCGCGAACGGTTGGCCAGGCTGCCACCGTACTCGTCACTGCGCTGATTGCTGCCCTCCCAGAAGAACTGATCAATCAGATAACCGTGGGCCCCATGAATTTCGACACCGTCCATGCCAATCGCCTTGGCATCGACAGCAGCCTGAGCAAAAGCGGCCACAACATCATCAATGTCCTGTTTGCTCATGCCATGCACCAGCACTTGACCGTCCTTGACCTTCTCCATCGGCCCATAGGCAGGCACGCTACCGTCCGGCTCGGTACCGGGACGACGAACCGCACCTACGTGCCAGAGTTGCGGGACGATCTTGCCACCCTCTGCGTGCACCGCCTCAACAACCTTGCGCCAGCCCGCCAGTGGCGCATCACCAAAAAACTGCGGAACGTTCGGGTAGCCGTTGGAAGCCTTGTGGTTGACCGTCGTTCCTTCGGTGATAATCAGCCCGACACCTGCCGCCGCCCGACGCCGGTAGTACTCGATCACCTTTGAGTTGGGTACATGTCCCGGCGAGAACGAACGGGTCATGGGTGCCATCACCACCCGCGACGACAATTCCAGGCTGCCCAGACGGAAAGGCGTAAACAAGGCTTCTACCGACATGCGAAACTCCGGAAAAATGGTCGATTGCACTACGGCGACAAGCGCCGGATCAGGCGCGCAGAATATCGCTGGGCATCAGCGCTGGCCCAGTACTATTGATTTGGCTGATTTGAGTGCAAAAGCCGCCAAGGCGCAAGACAGCCGGGCAAGCACACGCTAACCCGGTGCTACCTCGACGAGGTGATCAGCTTTGTGCCAAGGCTTTTTCAATGGCCTGAATCACTGCGGGATCATCCGGTGCAGTACGCGGAGAGAAACGCGCGCTCACGCCACCGTTCTTGCCGACCAGAAACTTTTCGAAATTCCAGGTGATATCCCCGGGAAACTCGGCGCCTTCGCCAGCCAGCAGGCGATAAAGCGAATGCCGGTCAGGGCCATTGACGTCGAGTTTTTCACCCAGCGTAAAGGTCACGCCGTAATTGAGTTCGCAAAATTCGGCGATCTCTTTTTCGCTGCCCGGTTCCTGCCCGGCAAACTGGTTGCACGGCAGCCCGAGAATCTCCAGGCCCTTGTCCTTGTATTGCTGATAGAGGTTTTCAAGTGCTGCGTATTGCGGTGTCAGCCCGCATTTGGACGCGACGTTGACCACCAGAACCACTTTGTTCTTGAAACCCGCCATCGGCAGTTCCTGACCACCCAGCGCTTTCAATTTGATGTCGTGAAAAGCACTCATGAGAACCCCTTTTGAAACAAGTAACCCAAAGCCACAACCTGAAAAAAGGCACCGTGACCGCACGCGTAACGAAAGTCGTCATCGCAGAACAGCCAGGGCGCCTTTTCAGTGACCTGAGCTTAGCAGCACAAATCAGTGTTGATGACCGCCTTCACCGTGAACATGGCCGTGAGCCATTTCTTCTTCACTGGCGTCGCGGATAGCCACAACCTTTACGTCGAAGTTCAGGCGCTGGCCCGCGAGCGGGTGGTTGCCGTCAACAGTAACGTCATCGCCGTCCAGATCGCGGATGGTCACGATCTGCATGCCGCCGTCCGGACCGGATGCGTGGAACTGCATGCCGACTTCGAGTTTGTCGACACCTTCGAACATGCTGGCGCTCAGGGTGCTGACCAGTTCGGCGGAGTATTCACCATAGGCATCTTCCGGCTCGACGGCTACCTTCAGCTCGTCACCGACGTCCTTGCCTTCCAGCGCCTTTTCCAGGCCCGGGATGATGTTGCCTGCACCTTGCAGGTAAACCAGCGGCGCACCACCGGCAGAGCTGTCGATGACCTCACCAGCGTCGTTGGTCAGGGTATAGTCAATGGAGACAGCCTTATTGGCGGCGATCGGCATGGGGACAAGACCTTTTGCTTAAGATTGAAGAACGAGCAAGTTTAACCAAGCAATCGCCCGAAAGCGAACGCAACTCTGACAAACGGCCCAGAATGGAAGGTTCAACTGTTATCAACTTGCAACAGGATCAAGAAGGGCACTGGATTGCCGTGCTGTCCTGCGGCCACACTCAGCACCTGCGCCATCAGCCGCCATGGCAGTCGCGAGCCTGGGTTCTTGACCCGATAAAACGCCAACAGATGACAGGTCAGGCCTTTCGCTGCGGCTGGTGTGCTAACGCCGCAGATAACGATAGTCTTGCCGCAGAGAAATCGCGTTAGACGATTTCCGGACTTTTTTGGTCAGCAGCTGTTCCCTATGTGCTGCGACCCTTGCACTGCTCAATCGAGAAGCCAGTATGCAGACTTTTTTTATCGCCCCCACTGACTTCGGCGTGGGGTTGACCTCTATCAGCCTGGGCCTGGTGCGCACACTGGAGCGCGCAGGCTTGAAAGTAGGTTTTTTCAAACCGATTGCCCAGCCGCACCCCGGCGATCTGGGCCCCGAGCGCTCGACCGAACTGATGGCCCGCACCCACGGCCTGAAGCCGCCCAAGCCTCTGGGGCTGGCGCATGTCGAGCGCATGCTCGGCGATGGTCAACTGGATGAACTGCTCGAAGAGATCATTAATCTTTATCAACAGGCAGCTGTCGGCAAGGACGTGCTGGTGGTCGAAGGCATGGTCCCGACCCGCAGCGCGAGCTATGCCGCGCGGGTCAATCTGCATCTGGCCAAGAGCCTGGATGCTGACGTCATTCTGGTCTCTGCCCCGGAAAACGAAGTGCTTGCCGAGCTGTCGGGCAGGGTCGAATTGCAGGCCCAGCTGTTTGGTGGCCCCAAGGACCCGAAGGTGCTGGGCGTGATACTCAACAAGGTGCGCACCGAAGAGAGCATGGAAGTCTTCTCCTCTCGCCTGAAAGAGCACTCTCCACTGCTGCGCAGTGGCGATTTCCGACTGCTGGGCTGCATTCCCTATCGTGCTGAACTCAATGCCCCGCGCACTCGTGATGTGGCCGAATTGCTAGGCGCGCAGGTACTCAACGCAGGCGATTACGATCAGCGGCGCATGTCCAGAATCATTATCTGTGCCCGAACGGTGCTCAATACCGTTCCACTGCTCAAGCCGGGCGTGCTGGTCGTGACGCCGGGCGACCGTGACGACATCATTCTGGCAGTGAGCCTGGCGGCAATAAATGGCGTACCGCTGGCGGGCCTGTTGCTGACCAGCGATACCGTGCCCGACCCGCGCATCATGGAACTGTGCCGAGGTGCATTCCAGGCCGGTCTGCCTGTGCTGTCGGTCAGCAGCGGTTCCTATGACACGGCAAACCGGCTCAATCAGTTAAACAAGGAAATCCCCATCGATGACCGCGAGCGCGCGGAAAACATCACCGATTTCGTGGCCGGCCATCTGGACGCCGGCTGGCTGCACCAGCGTTGCGGAACACCCCGCGAGCTGCGCCTGTCGCCTGCCGTGTTTCGCTATCAACTGATCCAGCGAGCGCAGGCAGCCAACAAGCGTATTGTCCTGCCCGAAGGCAACGAACCGCTGACCATTCAGGCGGCGGCCATCTGCCAGGCGCGCGGTATCGCCCGTTGTGTGTTACTGGCCAGACCCGAGGAAGTTCAGGCCGTGGCTCAGGCACACGGTATCGAGCTGCCACCGGGGCTGGAGATTCTTGACCCGGAGCTGATTCGCGAGCGCTATGTTGCGCCGATGGTGGAACTGCGCAAAAACAAAAGCCTGAACGCGCCCATGGCCGAGCAACAGCTCGAAGACCCGGTGGTTATCGGCACCGTAATGCTGGCGCTGGACGAAGTCGACGGGCTGGTATCGGGTGTCATTCACTCCACCGCCAACACCATCCGGCCTGCCCTGCAACTGATCAAGACCGCGCCGGGCTGCACGCTGGTGTCTTCGGTATTTTTCATGCTGTTCCCCGAGCAGGTGCTGATGTACGGCGACTGCATCATGAACCCGCATCCGAGTGCCAGCGAGCTGTCCGAGATCGCCTTGCAAAGCGCCGACTCAGCCACTGCGTTCGGCATTTCGCCACGGGTAGCGATGATCAGCTATTCCAGCGGCAACTCGGCCAGCGGCGAAGAAGTGGAGAAGGTCCGCGAAGCAACGCAACTGGCACGAGAAACCCGGCGCGATCTATTGATCGACGGGCCGCTGCAGTATGATGCGGCCGCCAACGAACATGTCGCCCGACAGCTGGCTCCGGACAGCCCGGTGGCAGGACGTGCCAACGTGTTCGTGTTCCCGGACCTCAATACTGGCAATACCACTTACAAGGCGGTGCAACGCAGTGCCGACTGTGTAAGCCTTGGCCCGATGCTGCAAGGCCTGCGCAAGCCGGTGAACGACCTGCCACGTGGCGCACAGGTGGATGACATCGTCTATACCATCGCACTGACGGCGATACAGGCCGACACGCTGTCCTGATACCTACTCATGATGCCGCAGACCCATCTGCGGCTTCCGACAACTTCCGGAGCCATCTCCTTCATGGATTTCCTGCCTGCCCCGTTGCGCGGCGTCATCGCATCGCTGTTATTGGCGCTGAACACCATCGTCTGTTGCACGGTGCTGTTCGCGGTCACGATCCTCAAGATCTGCCTGCCTTTCTCTGCGGCACAGCGCTTTACCGACTGGCTGATGAGCCACATCCATGAAACCTGGATCGGCAACAACAATGCCTGGATCAAGCTGCTCTGCCACACCCGCTGGCACCTGAGCGGGCTGGAAGGGCTCGATTACAAACACTCGTATCTGGTCACCAGCAATCACCAGAGCTGGGTCGACATCATGGTCTTGCAATACGTGCTCAACCGGCGCATTCGTCCGTTGAAATTCTTCCTCAAGCAGGAGTTGATCTGGGTCCCGATCATCGGTCTGGCGTGGTGGGCGTTGGGTTTTCCGTTCATGAAGCGTTACTCCAAGGCGTACCTTGCGAAACACCCGGAAAAGAAAGGCAAGGACCTGGAAACCACCCGCCACACCTGCGCGAAGTTTCGTCACAACCCGGTGGGCATCTTCAACTTCGCAGAAGGCACGCGCTTCACCGCCGGTAAGCACGCGCAGCAGAACTCGCCCTTCCGCCACTTGCTCAAACCCAAGGCTGGCGGCATTGCCTTCGTGCTCGATGCGATGGGCGAACAGCTGGAGTCGATCATCAACGTGACCATCCACTACCCGGGCGGGCAACCCGGCTACTGGGACCTGTTGTGCGGCAATGTGAGGGAAGTGGTTGCCCACTTCGAAGAGATCAAAATCCCGCAGCAGTTTCTCGGCAGGAACTACGACCAGGACGGCGAGTACCGCCTGGAATTCCAGCAGTGGATCAATGCGCTATGGGAACAGAAAGACCGGCTGCTGGACAGCTTGCATGAGCAGTATCCAGCACAGCCGCGAGCGTGAGGCACGATAATATCCCTATCGTGCGACGCTCCGCGTCGGCATGCCTTTCAGGACGCTCTGCGTCCTCTTGCGACGCAGAGCATTGCGAACTGCAGTTCACTGGAGCGTAAGGAACGAGAAACCAATATCGTGCCAACGCAACGTTGTTGATCAGTACTGCTGACCCGGAATCGGCTTGAGGTTTACCTCGACACGGCGGTTCTGGGCGCGGCCATTGACATCGGCGTTGCTGGCAATCGGTTGGTCGGGGCCCGCGCCGCGCACTGACAGGTGCGATTGATCAACGCCCTGCGAAGTCAGGTACGTCGCAACGCTTTGTGCGCGCTGCTGCGACAGGTCCATGTTGTGCTGGCGGCTGCCGGTGCTGTCGGTGTAACCGACGATTTCAATGTTGTTCTGGTTGAACTGCTTGAGTGAATTCGCCAGGTTGTTGAGCGGCGAATAGAAGCTGCTGGCGATTGCCGAAGAGTCCGTTGCGAACGTTATGTTACCCGGCATGATCAGTTTGATCTGGTCACCCTGACGCTGCACCTCGACGCCAGTATTGGCCATGCTCGCGCGCAATGCTGCTTCCTGCTTGTCTGCGTAATAGCCATACCCCGCCGATGCAGCGCCCGCAACGGCAGCACCAATCAATGCGCCCTTGCCACGATGATTGTGGTCGATGGCGGCACCTGCTACTGCACCGGCCAATGCGCCGAGTCCGCCGTACTTGGCTGTTTTGCTCATGCCACCGGAGCTTTGCGCCTGGCCTTGATTGTCATAGGGATTGGATGTTGCACAGCCCGACAGCATGGCTACGGCGGTGGCAACAATGATCAAACGACGCGAGGTAAACATTCAGGAGCTCCTGGTTTTGACGAACGCTGGTAACCGGATTAGAGCATGCCAGCTGTCAAAAATTCCTTAACCCCTGCTGAACCGCCCGTATTACGGCGCTTGACGTGTTTTGCTCAGCGTCGTTCCTCACGAATATAAGGCTCGCCCAACGCACCCGGCTGACTGCTGGATTGACGCTTGCCGCTTGCCACCCAGACCATCACCAACAACGTGACCGCGTAGGGCGTCATCAAGACGAAATACTGAGGCAGGCGCACCCCCGTGGCCGCCAATTGCGGAATCAGCGCCTCGATGCCACCGAACAGCAAAGCACCGGCCAACGCACGCCAAGGCGACCAGCGCGCGAAGATCACCAGCGAAACCGCAATCCAGCCGCGTCCGCCTGTCATGTCCGCGATCCACATCTTGGTACTGAGTACGGCAATGAAGCCGCCCGCCAGCCCCATCAATGCAGAACCGGCGACAATTGCCGCCAAGCGGTAACCCAACACAGAAATGCCTGCGGCATCGGCGGCCTGCGGGTTCTCGCCAACCGCCCGCAAACGCAGCCCGGTTCGGGAGCGGTCAAGCAGCCAGACCACCGCAATGAAAATCACCACGGTCAAATACACCAGTGGGTTCTGAACAAACACCCTGCCTACCACCGGCAGCTCGGACAAAGGCCATAGTTCCAACGCCTGCAAGCCGCTGACTGGCCGGTTGGTCCAGCCAAGCAGCGTACCCAGCAGACCGGTCAAACCCTGACAGAAGAACACCAGCGCCAGGCCGGCAATCACCTGATTGATCCGCAGCACCAACACCATCAGCGCAAACAGCAACGAAACCAGGCCTGCCGCCACCATCGACGCCAGCAGCGAAAGACCAGGCGAGCCCAGGCTCAACTGCATACCGATGCCCGCCAATGCGCCGACCAGCATCAGCCCCTCGACGCCCAGCGCCAGTACACCGCTGCGCTCGATGAGGATCAGGCCCAGTGCGGCCAGCGCAAACGGCACGGCGAAATCCGGTGCGCTGCCCAACCAGTGGGAAATAAGCTCCATCAACGTTCTCCTGCCTGAATGCGCCGCAGGCGATGGCGGATGAAAAAGTCCGACGACGCGACGCAGATCACCAGGATTGCCTGGATCAGTTGCACCATCGAAAACGGAATCTGATAGAACACCTGCAGGTTGCGCCCGGCCACGAACAGCATGGCGATCAGCAGCGCGACCACGGTAGCGGCCACTGGGTTATTGCGGGCCAGAAAGGCGATGAGAATCCCGGAAAAACCGTAGCCCTGATAGAACGACTGGGTAAGGCGCCCTTCCTGCCCGGACGTCACAACGAAACCTGCGAGCCCCGCCAGCGCACCTGAAAGCAGCACAGTGCCGATAATCATCTTGCGCACCGGCACACCCACAGCCCCGGCGACCTTCGGGTTGGCATCGACGAAGCGCAGGTACAGCCCGGCCCGCGAGACGCCGACAAACCACAGGGTCAGGCCGGTGACCAACAGCGCCAGGGGGATCGCTGCGTTATACCCCGCAAACAGATCAGGCAGACGCTCAAAGCTCTGAAACGCGGGCGAGTAGGGAAAGTTGTCTCGCGGGTCCTTCCAACTGCCATAAACCAGATGCAGAAGGAAGTTGGCGGCGATGTAATTGAGCATCAGGGTCGAGATGATCTCGTTGACCTGCCACTTGAGCTTCAACAGCACCGGCCCCAGGCTCCACAGCAACCCGCAGATCACAGCCGCCGCCATCATCAGCGGCAGGCGCAGAACTTCCGGCCCCACCTGGAACAGCGAAATCGCCGTGGCACCAATCGCTCCCCAGATCATCTGGCCCTCCAGCCCCAGGTTCCAGAAGCGCGCACGAAACGCCATGCACCCGGCCAGGCCGACCATAATCATCGGCGACGCCTGAAACAGCACAGCCTTGAAGTTTTGGGCATCGAACACCGTTTGAACGACGAATTCGTTGAGCAACTCGTCAGCAGGCACCCCGGCAAGAATCAGGATAGTAGTACAGATCGCCAGGCCGACCAGCAACGCCAGGGCTATGATCAGCGCCTGCAAGGGCCAGCCAGTCTGCTGACGAAGTTCCAGCGTGTAGCGGCGCGAAAGCAACGGTTGGCGTGCCGGAGCAGTCTGTTGCAATGCAGTTGTGTCACTCATGGCTCACCATCGCTTTGCCGATAGCCTGACGGTCAGCGGGGTAATCGAACTCGGCGACGACACGCCCGCCGTTCATTACGCCGATACGGTCAGCCAGGCTCAATACTTCGTCCAGGTCTTCGCTGATCACCAGCACCGCAGCGCCTGCATCGCGTGCCGCGCGCAGGCGGGCATGCACCGCCTGTGTGGCACGCACGTCCAGGCCACGGCTCGGGCTATGCACCAGCACCAATTGCGGGTCGCGGCTGAATTCACGGGCGATCACCAGTTTCTGTGCGTTGCCGCCCGACAGCAGTGCAGCTTTCTGATCGAGAGAGCGCACGCCCTGCACATCGAAGTCCGCCACCGCGCTTTGCGCGTCCTGTTTCAGGCGCTTGTAGCCCAGACGCCAGAAAGAACCGTATTGCCCGCTATGGATGTTGCCGATGCCGAAGTTCTCGGCCACCGACAGCGACCCGGCCAGCGCCGCGCCGTAGCGGTCCGCCGGGATGGAAGCGATGCGCAGTTGCCGACGCTGATCAGCCGACGCACTGCGCAGGTCGCCAAAAGAGGCCATGTGGATTTCGCCCTCGGTGGCCTGCGGCAGCCCCATCAATGCGTTGGCCAGTTCGGCCTGACCATTGCCGCCAACGCCTGCAATACCGTAGATCTGCCCGGCGTGCAGGGTCATGTTCACGCCGTTGAGTGCGCCACTGCCGACGCTGCGCAAATCGCGTACCTGTAAACGCACCTCACCAGGCGTTGCGCAATGATGTTCTGCGACCGGCACCGACTCGCCCACGGTCAGTTGCACCAGTTGCTCGACACTCACCTTCTGCGGGTCAACAGTCTGCACGGTGCGCCCGCCGCGCATCACGGTCACACGGTCGGCATAGCGTTTGACGTCGGCCATCTTGTGCGTCACCAGAATCACCGCAGCGCCCTGCCGCGCAAAGGCCTGAACGGTCAGCAGCAAACGTTCGGCCTCCTGATCGGTCAGGACTGCGGTCGGCTCATCAAGGATCAGAATGCGCGCACCGGCCAGCAGCACCTTGAGAATCTCGACGCGCTGCTGCTCGGCGACCGACAGGCTGTCGACGGTCCGGGCCGGGTCAATCGCAAACCCCAGTTCGTCCGCCTTGCTGACAATCTCTTGCTCCAGCGCACGCAGACGCTTTCGATAGCTGCCTTCGCCCGGTTGCTCGGGCAGTGCCAACAGAATGTTCTGCGCCACTGTAAAGGGCTTCACCAGCTTGAAGTGCTGGTGAACCATGCCAATCCGGTAACGGCTGGCGTCCCTGGGCCCCTGAAGCCGAACCGGGTTGTCGTCCAGCAGCAGCGTGCCGGTTTCCGGTGCGTACAGCCCGGCTGCAATGTTCATCAGCGATGACTTGCCTGCACCGTTCTCGCCCAGCAACGCATGCACTTCGCCCCAACAGGCGGTGAAATCGGCATCGATCAGCGCCTTGAAGCCATCGAACGATTTACTGATGCCGGTGAGTTGCAGCGCGTTGACCTGACTCATTGCTGAGTCTTCACGCCTTCGACAAACCAGTCCATCTTCCACAGATCCGGGTCAGACAATTGCTGACCGGCCGCAACCCGCTCCTTGCCGTCACGGTCCGCCAGCGGTCCGCTGTAGATGATTTTCCTGCCTGCCAGCAGTTCGTCACGCTCGGCCATGATCTTCTTGCGATTGTCTTCCGAAATGATCGGGTCTTTGCTCAGCGTGATATCGGTGCCGCCCTGCTGCATCGACAGCAGTGCACCGTTGGCGGGCGGGGTCCAGTTGCCCGCGATGACCTTTTTGAGCTCTGGCCCCAGGAAGCGGTCCCAGACCCACAACGAAGAACAGACGGTTGCCTTGGGGGCAAACTCGCTCAGATCCCGATGGTGGCCGGTGCCATGAATGCCGCGCTCCTGAGCGACGATCTGCGGTGTCGGGCTGTCGACGTGCTGGCCGACCACATCGACGCCGTTGTCGATCAATGCCATGGTTGCCGCGCGCTCCTTGACCGGGTCATTCCAGGCGCCGGTATAAACCACAGTGACGGTGGCTTTCGGATTGATCTGCCGGGCACCCAGTTCGTAGGCGTTGATGGTCCAGTTGACCTGGCCGAACGGGTTGGCGGCGACGAAGCCCAGCTTGCCGGTTTTCGACGCAGCACCAGCGGCCATGCCGCACAGGTACTGGCTCTCGTAGGTACGGCCATAAAACGATTCGAGGTTCGCCGCGTTGGTGGTGCCCGAGCCGTTCAGGAACGCGACATCAGGGTATTTTTTGGCCAGCGCAAGGAAGGTGTCTGAGTAACCGAATGCAGTACCGACGATGATATTGGCACCGCGCGCGATGAGCCGGTCGACCACTGGGGTAATGGCAGCGGCGTTCTCGGGCACGCTTTCAACGAACTGGATTTTTGTGTCCAGATCCTTCTCAAGCTTCACGCGCGCCTCATCGAATGCCTGAGTCCAGCCGCCATCATTGCGCGGGCTGATGTAGACCATGGCGATTTTCGCAGGTCCCTTCAGGGTCAAGCCCTCGGCCTGAGCGAAGCCGGCGGCCCCGAACGCTACAGCCGCACACAATGTCCCGGGCAACAGTTTCTTGTACATAGACGTTTTCCTGAGGGTAATGGCCGATGAGGGCAGCACGTGGCCGACTCTCAGGCCGTAGCAGCATCCATGCCACTACCGGGAAAACGCTATGGAACAACGGCCTGACTCGATTTCACCGCGCAGAACAGATCAAATGGTCTGAATCAGAGCACTTGGTTTGTGCATGACCTGCATTCACTGCGCGTCCAGGGTGCGCGTGTCGGGGCCCGCGCAATTTTTCAGGCAGTACGCGGCAGGATGCCGTCCAGGATCATGCTGCGCAGGCTCGCCAGCACTTCTTCGAAAAACACCGGGTCGTCCAGCGTCTTGCCGGTAACGGCCTCGACCTGAGTGCGGAAATCGGCGTAATGCTGAGTGGTCGCCCACAGGGTGAAAATCAGATGGTGCGGGTTGATCGGGGCCAACTGGCCGCTGTCGATCCAGTGCTGAATGACTGCCACCTTGGCCTGCACCGTGTCGCGCAACGGGTGCTGCAACTCGCCCTGAATCAGCGGCGCGCCCTGCATCACTTCCATACAGAACAGCCGTGATTCGGCCGGGTGATCACGGGACATTTCCAGTTTGGCCTTGATGTAGGCGCCGATAGCCTGCACTGGCTCCTTGTCGGCAGTGAAATGCACCAGCGGGCTCAGCCAGACTTCAAGCAACTGACGCAGTACGTTGAGGTACAGATCATCCTTGCTGCTGAAGTAATACAGCAGGTTGGTCTTGGAAACATCCGCCAGGCTCGCGACCTGATCCAGGCTGCTGCCGTGCACGCCATAGCGGGAAAATATCTCCAGCGCCGCATCGAGAATCAGCGTGCGCTTGCCTTCCATCAGGCGCATGCGCCGCTTCAGGGAAGTAGCACTGGGCTCGCGAGTGGTCTTGACCACGGTTTCGGGCTTGACCTTGCGTCCGCGCTTGCTCGCGGGCTCCGTCACAGGAGGTTTCTTGTTCACGCACATCCATCCAGTGATGCCGAAATGAGCGGGCATCTTAACGGGCGCAGCTGTTTTGTCGATATGGGTTACCCAGCCGGTCGACTCTGCCCCGTCTGCGTGCGCCCTGCACAAACCAAGTGCTCTGATTCAGACCAAATGGTCTGCAAAAAAAGAATTTTATTTGTAAGCAATTGAATAAAAACAATAAAAATTTATGGCCCGCTTAATGCAATGGCGAATTAAGAGATGAATCAAGTGCTCTGGCACGCATCGACCAACGCAGAGAGGCCTTATATGGACATCGGTATCTTCATCCCCATCGGCAACAACGGCTGGCTGATTTCCAGCAACGCACCGCAGTACATGCCGACTTTCGAGCTGAACAAACAGATCGTGCAGACGGCCGAGGGCTACGGTTTCGACTTTGCGTTATCGATGATCAAACTGCGCGGCTTCGGCGGCAAGACAGAGTTCTGGGAGCACAACCTGGAGTCCTTCACGCTAATGGCGGGTCTGGCGGCAGTGACCAGCAAGATCCAGCTGTTCGCCACCGTGGCCACTCTGACCATTCCACCTGCCATCGCGGCACGCATGGCCTCGACCATCGATTCGATCTCCAACGGCCGCTTCGGGATCAACCTGGTCACCGGCTGGCAGAAACCCGAATACGAGCAGATGGGCCTGTGGCCCGGCGATGAGTTCTTCCATACCCGCTATGAATACCTGGCCGAATACGCCCAGGTTCTGCGCGACCTGTGGGCCACCGGCAGCAGTGATTTCAAGGGCGAGCATTTCAGCATGCAGGACTGCCGCGTCAGCCCTCGTCCAAAGGCCGACATGAAGCTGATCTGCGCCGGTCAAAGCGAAGCAGGCATGGCTTTCTCAGCGCAGTACGCCGATTACAACTTCTGCTTCGGCAAGGGCGTGAACACCCCTACTGCGTTTGCGCCCACCGCACAGAAACTGATCGAAGCCAACGAAAAGACCGGCCGCAACGTTACCTCCTGCGTGCTGTTCATGATCATCGCCGACGATACCGATGAAGCGGCAAGGGCTCGCTGGGAGCACATCAAGGACGGTGCAGACGAAGAGGCCATCGCCTGGTTGAGCGAGAAGGGCTCGGCGGATAAGAGCGCCGGTTCGAACCTGCGGCAGATGGCCGACCCGACCTCGGCGGTCAACATCAACATGGGCACGCTGGTCGGCTCTTGGGCCACCGTGGCGCGAATGCTCGATGAAGTCGCCAGTGTGCCGGGGACTCAGGGCGTGATGCTGACCTTCGATGACTTCGTGAAAGGCGTCGAGGATTTCGGCGAGAAAATCCAGCCGCTGATGACCAGTCGCAAGCACATCGCGCAGCTCAAGGAGGTGGTCTGATGAATGCTTCGGCAACTGTCGCAGGCGTCGACCTGCCGGACGGGCAACCCGCCCGTGTGCTGCCCGCCCGTCCCGAGCCGCTGCGCATGAAACCCGGCGAAACAGCGCTGGTGGTCGTCGACATGCAGAACGCCTACGCATCGCTGGGGGGTTATCTGGACCTTGCCGGGTTCGATGTCAGCAGCACCGGGCCGGTTATCGCCAATATCAACAAGGCCTGTGCCGCAGCGCGTGCAGCAGGCATCCCGGTGATCTTTTTCCAGAATGGCTGGGACCCGGCCTATGTCGAGGCGGGAGGGCCCGGCTCGCCGAACTGGCATAAGTCCAATGCCCTGAAAACCATGCGCAAGCGCCCGGAGCTCGAAGGGCAACTGCTGG
Organism: Pseudomonas syringae group sp. 247E2; assembly: GCF_032587795.1. NCBI lineage: Bacteria > Pseudomonadati > Pseudomonadota > Gammaproteobacteria > Pseudomonadales > Pseudomonadaceae > Pseudomonas > Pseudomonas syringae group sp. 247E2. Next base: position 95,912 of record NZ_JAWHPK010000010.1, read on the forward strand.
CCAAAGGCGGATGGGACTATCAACTGGTCGATGAACTCAAGCCACAGCCTGGCGACATTGTGGTGCCGAAAATCCGTTACAGCGGCTTCTTCAATTCCAGTTTTGACAGCGTGTTGCGCAGCCGCGGCATTCGTAACCTGGTATTCACCGGCATCGCCACCAACGTGTGCGTTGAATCCACCCTGCGTGACGGTTTCCACCTGGAGTACTTCGGCGTGGTGCTGGCCGATGCAACCCATCAGGCAGGTCCCGAATTCGCTCAGCAAGCTGCGCTATTCAACATCGAAACCTTCTTCGGCTGGGTTTCCAGCGTCGATGACTTCTGCACCACCTTCAGCCCTGTCGGGCAACCCTCGTGAGGACATACGCATGACCAAGAAAGCGATTATTCCTGCTGGCACCACCAAGCCCATTGCTCCGTTTGTGCCGGGCTCCATGGCCGATGGCGTGCTCTACGTTTCGGGCACGTTACCGTTCGACAAGGACAACAACGTGGTGCACGTCGGCGATGCGACCGCCCAGACCCGTCATGTGCTGGAAACCATCAAAAGCGTGGTCGAAACCGCTGGCGGGACAATGGACGATGTCACCTTTAACATGATCATGATTCGCGACTGGGCCGATTACGCCAAGGTCAACGAGGTGTACGCCGAATACTTCGCGGGCGAGAAACCGGCCCGTTACTGCATCCAGTGCGGTCTGGTAAAGCCCGAGGCGCTGATCGAAATCGCCAGCATCGCCCACATCGGCTGAGCACTGACTTAAAAACCGACCTGAAGCCCACCCGGAGAACGTGCATGTTTCATGAAATTCATCGATGTCAGCATGCCGATGCGCCCCTGTTGGTGCTCAGTTCCGGGTTGGGCGGATCCAGCCGTTACTGGGCGGATGACCTGGCGGCGCTGACCCGCGACCATGACGTACTGGTCTACGATCACGCCGGGACTGGACGCAGCCCTGCGGATTTGCCGGCAGACTATTCGATCCGCCATATGGCCATGGAATTGCTGACCCTGCTCGACTCGCTCGGTATCCAGCGTTGCCATTTCATAGGCCATGCGCTGGGCGGGCTGGTGGGCCTGGAGATTGCGCTGTTGCGCCCCGAATTTTTGCAAAGTCAGGTGCTGATCAATGCGTGGAGCAGCCCCAACCCACACAGCGCGCTGCTTTTCAGTGCGCAAAAAACTGCTGTTGAACAGCGGGCCGGACGCCTACGTGCAAGCGCAGGCACTGTTTCTGTACCCGGCAGACTGGATCGCCGCCAACGGTGCCCGGCTGGCCGATGACGAGGCCCATGCGCTGGCGCATTTTCCCGACACCGACAACCTGCTGCGACGTATTCATGCACTGCAAACCTTCGACGTGGAGGCCAGTCTGGCTCGTATCCAGACGCCGACCCTGCTGATTGCCAACCGCGACGACATGCTGGTGCCCTGGCAACAATCGCAACATCTGGCCGAGGCACTGCCCAACGCCAGGCTGGTGCTGCTGGAATATGGCGGCCACGCCTCGAACATCACCGACCCATTGCCCTTCCAACGCACCCTGCTCGACTTTCTCAACGCACAGACCTGAAAGGACTCATCCCATGCATGCCGACTCTGAAGCCCTTGCCACCCTCCCCGCTGACCCGGTCAGCCAGCTGGCGTTTCGCGATGCAATGTCCAGCCTCGCCGCAGCCGTCAACGTCATCACCACCGATGGCCCCGGCGGCCGCGCCGGTTTTACTGCGACAGCGGTCTGCAGCGTGACCGATCAGCCTCCCACGCTACTGGTTTGTATCAATCGCAGCGCCTCGGTGTATGAAACCTTCATCGAGAACGGCCTGTTATGCGTCAACACACTGGGCAACGGTCAGCAGGACTTGTCCAACCTGTTCGGTGGCAAGCGCTCACAGCAGGAGCGTTTTGACGGTGGCCAGTGGGAAAGCGGGGTGACGGGTGCGCCGATACTGAACAGCGCCAAACTGGCCCTCGACTGCAAGGTGACCCAATCCGTCAGCGTCGGCACACATGACATTCTCTTTTGCCAGGTGCTGGATATAAGGGATCAGGGTGAGTCAGACGCCTTGGTGTACTTTGCCCGTCAGTATCATCACTTGCCAGGTGCGGCACCGGCTGCCTGAAAATACTTTTCAGCACTTGAACGCGTCAGGAAATCTACACTGCGCCTGTTTTGCACAGGGCACTGCGGGCTGCCTGACGGGTTGCTGACACAACAAATAGACAAGATTTTTTCGCAGGCAGCGCCCTATACTGGCACCTTGAGATCAGGATGATCCTTGCAGTCAATGAGGTGAAATCATGTCGATCGGTAGCTCTTGCACTCTGCTGGCCTCATCTGGCAGTTGGCCGTCTGCTTTCTTCGCTTGCCCGTTGCCTGCCGTGCCAACACACCCGGGTGACTGAGCATGCTGAAAAAAATCCCTGTCGCTGAGCTTGCCCTTGGCATGCACATCCATAAAATCTGTCGCCGCTGGACCAACGATCCATTCTGGATAGGCTTGGTCGAAGTCATGCTTGCTGACGTCGAGGTGCTCAAGCGCATCCAGCAATCGGGCACCCGGGAAGTCTGGATCGAAACCGGCAAAAGCCGTGTACTGGCACCCCAAACAGCACCAGCACCCTCCATAAATGACACCGCACCAGCCAGTCTGGACAAGGAAGTCCTGCGCGCCCGGGCCATTTGCGGTAGAGCCAGAAACGCCGTCATGGCCATGTTTACCGAAGCCCGCATGGGCCAGGCGATGGATGTCGACAACGTGCAGTTGCTGGTGGAAGAAATCTCCAGTTCGATCCTGCGCCACCCGCATGCGCTGATCAGCCTGTCACGCTTGAAAACGTCCGACGAGTACACCTACATGCATTCGGTGGCGGTCTGCGCGCTGATGGTTGCGCTCGCCAGACGCATGGGCCTGCCTGATGATCAGGTGCGCGAAGCGGGTGTGGCCGGGCTGATGCACGATGTCGGCAAAATGATGATTGCTCCGCAAGTGCTCAATAAACCGGGCCGCCTCACCCATGACGAATTCGAGATCATGAAGGCTCACCCCGAACTGGGTCTGAAGATACTCAAGGAAAATCAGCCCGTTGCGGCGACGGTAATGGATGTGTGCTTGCACCACCATGAGAAGGTCGACGGCTCGGGCTATCCCCACGGCCTGAAAGGCGACCAGATCAGCATATTTGCGCGCATGGGCGCAGTCTGCGATGTGTATGACGCCATTACCTCCGACCGCCCCTACAAAAAGGGCTGGGGCGTTGCCCATTCGATTCGCGAGATGGCTTCATGGAAAGGCCATTTTGATGATGTGGTGTTTCAAAGCTTCGTCAAGACCGTGGGCATATACCCGACCGGTACGCTGGTGCGCCTGGAAAGCGGGCGTCTCGGCGTTGTGGTCGAGCAAAGTGATGCGTCGCTGTTGAAACCGAGGGTGAAGGTCTTCATGTCGGCACGGACCGGCAAGACGTTCGCCGCGCAGATCATCGATCTGGGCAGTTTTGCCGACCCGGACGTGATCGTCAAAATCGAAACGCCGACCGACTGGGGGCTGGAAGAGGTTGATACGCTGTGGGCGGGCAGCCCGGCCTGATCAGTTGATGAGTCGCCCTGCTGGCTAACCCAGCAAGCCCAGTACCTTTGCCCTCGCCACCGCCTGGGTACGCCGCTCGACGCCCAGTTTGCTGTTGATGTGGCTGGCGTGAGTCTTGACGGTGTGCAGGGAAATGAACAGTTGCTCGCTGATCTCCTGGTTGGAACAGCCCTGCGCAATCAGTTGCAGTACGCCCAGCTCACGCACACTCAGGCAGTCGCTGCCATGCGCAGGTTCGAGTGTCGGCGTGCAGGAGGCCGGGAGTTCTTCCAGCAAGGCCTCGCGAACCTTGCAGGACGGCAGTTGCAGCAGTTGCTCATGCAGCCACTGGGAATGCTCGCCCAGCAGCGTTTTGAAGGGAATAAGAGCCCCTCCGGCCGCTGACTGCAGGCTGCGCAGCAGCAGCTCTCGCGCTTCGTCGCGACGCGTCTGGCTCAGCAGCAGACCTATCTGCTGAGTCATCGCGATAAGCCCGAGCAGTGGCGCGCCCACCTCCCGGGCATGCCGCTCCAGCGCCTGCAAACGTTGCTCGCTGGCAACATCATCACCCTGCAGTCGATCCAGCACCGCACGCTGCAATTCGATGTGTTGTGGCAGTTGCGGATGACACTCGGGGGCCGCAGCGCCCGGCTCACCGTTGTAGGCCTGAGTCAGGCGCAACAACCAGGCTTCGGCGAGGTCCATGCGCCCTTGCAGCAACCACAATTCGCATTTCACCAGAGTCACCATCGCCAGATAGTAGATCGGGGGCACATCCCAGATGTGCATCAAACGTTCGACCTCGGCGAGTTCGGCGAAAGCTTCGGCAAACCGACCGGCGCAGCCCTCCATGGTGGCTATCACGCAGTGGCCGATCAGCACACTGATGTCGCGACAGGCGCGCGCTTCGGCCAGCCCGGCCAGCAATAAAACCCGCCCTTGGTCCACTTGCAGGCGCAGGGTCAGCAAATAGCCTTCATACAGCGTCAGGCGCGCGCGAACTGCGTACAAGCGCACGGTGGACAACCCTTTGAGGCGCTGCTGCCCCCGGCGTACTTCATCAAGCGCACGCAGAATTTCGCCTCGAGCCTGCAAGACCCTGGCGCGATCGTAGTGCGCCAGCGCTTCGAACAGTGGATTGGCAACCCGCTGTGCCAGCTCCAGCGCATCACGATTCAACACGCGGGCGCGCCACAGATCACCATTGGCAACCGCAAGGTTGGCCAGCGTCGACAGGCAGACAAGCCGCTGTCCATAGCGTTTTTCCGGCAAGGTCAGCAGGGCTTCAGTGCAATAGCGTTCGGTCTTTTCACTGTCTCCACGGCCACGCGCGATGATGCCGCTGAGCGCCAGCCACTGGGCAAGCATGGATTTTTGCGCAGTCGCCGAGGGCGCTGGCAGGAACCGGCTCAATTGATTGGCCAGTTCCTCGGCGGCGTCCAGTTGGCAGGCCAGCCCCAGCGCCCAGGCGTAGAGCACAATCAAGCGTGGCGTGCTGGTCAACAGATCATCCGGCAAGTCCATCTTCCAGCGCAGCAACATGCCGACATTCTGCTCGGCCAGCAATTGCTCTTCAGAGAGGCTCTGCACCAGATTGGCGGCCACATCCAGATGCCCGGCGCGCAATGCCTGTTCCACCGCTTCATCCAGCTGGCCCTGAGTGCTGAACCAGCGACAGGCGTTAAGGTGCAGCCGGGTCGGTTGCGCGCCGCCAGCCTGACGCGCGCGCAACAGATCGGAAAACAGATGATGATAGCGAAACCAGTGGCCCTGCTCGTCCAGCGGCACCAAAAAGACCTGATGCGCCTGTAGATAACGGATCATCTCGACGCTGTCATGACTGTCCCGCGCGGCGTCGCACAGCCCGACGCAAAAACGCTCAAGACACGCAGTGTCATAAAGAAACGCCTGAACATCGGCCGGCAGGCAGTCGATCACCTCTTCAAGCAGGTACTCGCGAATCAGCACCTCACTGCCGCGCAGCGCCTGCGACAAAGCACTTTCATCACCCGCTTCAGACGCTGCCAGCAACCAGAATCGCAACCCGGCCACCCAGCCTTCGCTACGCTGAATCAGGTTTTGCAGCACCTCACTGTCGAGCGAGCTGCTATGGCGGTCCAGCACTGCCATTGATTCCGCGTGCGTCAGGCGCAGATCCTGCTCGTTGATTTCCAGCAACTGGCGCGTCAGACGCAGGCGTGCCAGGTGCCAGTCCGGGCGCTGTCGGCTGGTCACCATGACCACCAGCCCAACCGGCAAATGATTGAGAAAAAACTGCAGGCAGCGGTCAAGCACCGGGCCTTGGGCCAGATGATAATCATCCAGCACCAACAGCAGCGGTTTGCTCAGCATCAGGTGCATGGCCAGTTCGTCGAGCAGACCGTCGAGCCATTCCTCGAACGCGAACGGCTGATGGCGCTGACGCATTTTCAGCAGGCTCATTGCCTGCGTGCCCAGTTGCGGGAAAAACTGCTGCAGGCTGCCCAGCAAACGCTCCAGAAAACGACCCGGGTCGCTGTCCCGCGCGCTCAGCCCCAGCCATACGTTCTGCCATTTGTCCGGCAAGCCCTGACAGAACTCGACGGCCAGCGAACTCTTGCCAAACCCGGCCGGGGCGCATACCAGCAGCAGCCTGCAGCTCAGCCCGTCCTCGAGGCGTTGGCACAGGCGGGAACGAGGGACGTAACCCTCAGGGAGTGGCGGGCGAAAAAATCGCCCCTCCAACGCAGGAATCGCGCTGTCTGCGAACCCTTGCATTCGGGACAGATCAGTCATGGCCGGCTCGTGTGAAAATCGTTGTCGCGGCATAGCGGTGTTCGGAGACTAGCGGGTAAATCGCCTCTTTTGAAAGGTCATCACGGAAAAGACTGTAACAAAATTCCTACAGCTTATAAGACCATGTCCTCTACGTGAAAAAGCCCCATTAAAGGGGCTTTTCAAGCACATGGCCATGACATTGATTTACAGCGTGTATCGGTCAGGTATCAACGAACCCCTTCCTGACGCAGCGCGTTGGGGGTGAAGTCGCTGGTGCCGGCAGTGAAGCCGAACTCATACGCCCTCTTCTCTTCGTTTTTCATGCCCAGTGCCACGTAGCGACCGGATTGCAGGTCGTACAGGGTTTCAATCGCGTACCAAGGCACTTGTTTGTCGTAGTAGTTTTCCGAGTGTGCCTCGGCAACGCGCCACAGCTGGCCACGGCCGTCATAGTGGTCGATAACGGCGGCCTGCCAGGTGTCTTCGTCGATGAAGAAGTCACGTTTGGCGTAGATATGACGCTGACCTTCCTTGAGGGTGGCGGTCACGTGCCAGACGCGACGCAGCTCATAGCGGGTCAGGTCCTGGTTGATATGGCCAGCCTTGATGATGTCAGCGTACTTGAGCGTCGGATCGTCCAGCTTGTGGCTGTTGGAGGCGATGTACATTTCCTGCTTGCCGATCAGTTTCCAGTCATAGCGATCAGGTGCGCCGTTGTACATGTCCAGGTTGTCGGAAGTACGCAGACCATCCGACGCGGTGCCCGGCCCGTCATACGAAACCTGCGGCGCACGCCTTACACGGCGCTGACCGGCGTTATACAGCCATGCCGAGCGCGGTTCGGCGACCTGATCCAGGGTTTCATGCACCAGCAGCACACCGCCCGCCAGACGTGCTGGGGCGGTCACCTCCTGTTTGAAGTAGAACAGGATGTTGCCCGGGTTTTTCGGATCGAAATCCCTCATCTTGTCGCGAAACACGAATTGATCGGAGAAATACACCAGGCTGTACGAGCCATTGGGCTGCGGCGTGGCCTGGGTAACCAGACGCTTGACGCTGCCGCCCCGGTAACGGGTGATGTGGTTCCAGATAACCTCGACGCCACTGGCCGGGATCGGAAACGGGATGGCCGTATCGAAGTTTTCCAGACCGCTGCCGCCACCGACCAGTTTGGTGGTCGTCGCGTTCTTTTTGATGGCGGCAAACACTTCATCCGGCACGGTGGCACCGCGATGGGTCGGGTAGACCGGAATCCGGTAGCTGTCCGGATAACGTTTGAACATCGCGTACTGGCCCGGCGCGAGTTTGTCCTTGTACTGCTCTACATTGGCCGCGGTGATGGTAAACAACGGCTTTTCGCTGGCATACGGGTTGGCGAGGAACCCTTTGCTGTCCACCGCTCCGGCATTTTTCGGCAGCGGGCTCCAGGCAGGGATGGTGTTGGCCGCATTGCCAGCCTTTTCAGCGCCCATCGGCGTCAGCGAGGTACCCAGCTTTGCCGCTTCGGAGGCGGAGACCGCCGCCATCACACTGGTCGCCAGCAACGACATGCCCAGAACCCCGGCTTGCAACAGACTTTTTGTTATTTTCATATTCATCGTCATCCTGAAAACCATGCTCTTAGAAGTTCATGCCAAAGCTGAGCGCCACGAAATCCCGGTCATCAACCGTGGTGTATTTGCCATCAAAGAAGTTGGTATAGGAAAGGTTCGCGGTGTAGGTGTTCTGGTACTCGGCATCGAGCCCCAGGCTGACGGCCTTGCGTCCCTCTTCGAAGTTGCCGCCAGGGCCCGGCGAATAGCCTTTGACGTCGTGCGACCAGGCCACGCTCGGCTTGAGGTTGACCCCGGCAAACACACTGTTGTAATCCCAGATGGCACGGGCGCGGTAGCCCCAGGAGTTGGCCGTGGTAAAGCCGTCGTCTTCGCAATAACGGGTCAGGTTGTTCTGCTCGGCACCGGTGAGCGTGCCTGCGTTGAGCGTCGCGCATTGGCCGCCAGGCAGCGGTCCAGGACCGTACACAGGGTCACGGCCGTAGCGAATTTTGGAAGTGCTTTCCAGGCCACCCACGTGGGTCCAGCCCACTTCACCGACCACCGTCAGACGCTCTGCGCCCATGACCTGGTCGAAGAACTGGGTGAACGTGGTTTGCAACTGAGTGATTTCCTTGCGGCGATAACCGGGCTGATCAGTATTGGGCTGCCCGCTCAGCAGCGAAACGTTGGGGTTGAGCGGCGAAATACCCGAATACAGGATGTCGGTGGTGTTGACCTGAATCGGTGCATTCGGGCGGTAGCTGATCTCGCCGCTCCACGCGGTGCCGGTAGGCAAGGTGGTCGAGAAGCTCAGACCGTATAGACGGATGTCTTCCGGGTATTCGACGTAGTAACTGGAGTTGCCTGCCACAACAACCGGCAGTAGCGTGGGCGCGAGTCGCGTCGCCGTTGCTGCCGGTATACCGTTACGGACCAGCGAGCCCACAAGACCTTGCGGACTGAACGAAGCAGCCGAGCCGCCGCGTCCGCTGAAGATCGGCGCACGGCTGTGGTAATTCATCATGTAGGCACCGAACTCGGTATCCAGCGGCTCGAAGTTGTAACGCAAGGCAAAGCCGAACTGGCCACTGTCACGCGCATCGCGGTCAGGCCCACGGCGCACCACAGCGCCCTCATCCGGGTTACCGAACACTACGCCCTGCTGCGACAACGAGTTGAACACCGCGCCGCGTGCGCCTGCTGGCAAACCGGCAGCCGTCAGCGAACTGTTCAGGCCGCTGCGGCTGCGCAATACCGCGAGGTTGTTGTTGCAGCCATCGGCGATCACGTCCGGCTGCGAGAAGAAGGTGCCGCAGTTGTCGACGACAGTCTGGTCCCACTCCAGCTGGTAGAAGCCCTCGGCAGACAGGTTGTCGGTCAGGCTTTGCGACAGGTAGAACATGTTGACCGGGATCAGGCCTTCCTTGATTTCAGAGCCTGGACGCCGAAAGGCCGAGACATCGACTGGGTTGACGCTGTTGATGCCCCCCTGAATGAAAGTGCTTTCACCCCAACTGATAACCTGCTTGCCGAAGCGCACCGCACCCGGCTGATCGGCAATCGAATAGTTGTGGTAGACAAACGCATCCAGCAACTGAAACCCGGACGACTTGGCGCCCTCTTTGCGGCCCGAGTCGCTGATGTCCTTGAACTCGCGGTTTTCATCCTTGAGCTCAAAGTCGTACCAGTATTTGCCACGCAGGAACACGCCGGTATCGCCGTACTTGAGTTCCAGGTCATGGATGCCCTTGAAAATCTTCGAAAACGTCTCCCCACGTTTGAAGTTCAAATGGCCGTCATCGGAGGTCTGCGACAGACCACGCCCGCCATTGTTGGCACCGATCAGGTTTTTATTGGGGTTTGCAGTCGACCAGCTGGCACCTACCGACAGCGATGAGTCGAAACTGCCTTCGATCTCACCGACGTTGAAGGTCACGCCAAAGGCCGGGCCGGCGAGCGAGGAAGCAAGGCTGACGGCCAGAGGCAGCCTGGCCCGACGCCAGAATGGGGGTGTGCTTGTCATCGACGCTACTCCTTGTGTTTTATTGTTATGGCAGTGGGAAAATCCAAAAACGACTCTGTCTTCGAATCACTACACACAGCCAGCTCCGCTCTTGCTCATTCCCTGTGCTGACTATAGCCAGCACGCCCTGACGCTAGATCCCTCTAAAGTGTGATTTGCAGGACCAACGCCTCTGGCCCGCCCGTTTCCGGAAGGCCGCTAAAAAACCTGTGGCAGGGAGAATGGATTAAATTGGAAATTTGGCAAGTCGCAGAACAGGACCTGCGACGCAGACACTTGCCGCGCCCGACGGGCGCGGCAAGCAGACGGTGTCAGAGCGTGGAAAGGAACGTGCTGTTGCTGTTCTGCCATTCCACAATGTCCAGACGCATGCGCTTCTTGTCGAGCTTGCCGACGCTGGTCTTGGGAATTTCAGTAACAAGCGCGATCTGGCTGGGAATTGCCCACTTGTTGATGTGACCTTGCTCGACGAACGGTTTGAGATGCTCCTTCAAGCCCTTGGCATCAAGCTGATGGCCGTCGCGAATCACCAGCAAGGCAAAAGGCCGCTCACCCCATTGCGGGTCGGCGATACCGACCACAGCTACTTCGCGCACAGCAGGATGCCGGCTGCACAGGTCTTCAAGCTCCAGCGAGGAAATCCATTCGCCACCGGTCTTGATCACATCCTTGATGCGGTCGCGAATATCGATGAAGCCCATATCGTCCAGCGTTGCCACATCGCCAGTGTGCAGCCAGCCGCCCGCCCACAACTCAGCACCTTTCTCAGGCTCGCGGAAATAGCTTTCGGTCAGCCAGGGCGCACGCAGGACCAGCTCACCCTGGGTTTCGCCATCGGCCGGAAGGAAGTTGCCTTGCTGATCGACGATGGCTGCTTCTACCAGCATGCCAGGCACACCGGCCTTGATGCGGTAGGTAATCTGCTCGTCTTCGCTGCTGGCCTTCAGTTCGTCGTTGATGTGCGCGACAGAAATCAGTGGCCCGGTTTCAGACATGCCATACGCGGCGCTGAGCTGGATGCCTCTGGCCTTGGCAGCCTGATACAGGCTGCGGTTCAGCGAGCTGCCGCCAATGATGATTTTCCAGCCGCCAAAGTCCGCATCCTGAGCAGACTTGGCGTTAAGCAGCATCTGCAGGATGGTCGGCACGCAATGGGAGAAGGTCACTTTCTCCTTGCGCCAAAGCTCTACCAGCAATTCGGGCTCATAGCGGCCGGGATACACCTGTTTCAGGCCCTGCATGGTCGCCACATAGGGAACGCCCCAGGCATGCACATGGAACATCGGTGTGATCGGCATGTAGACGTCATCGTTGCCCAACTGCCGCGGACTTTCGACGCATCCCAGGATGGCCGCCACACCCATGGTGTGCAGTACCAACTGGCGATGGGTGAAATAGACGCCTTTGGGGTTGCCCGTGGTGCCTGTGGTGTAAAACGTGGTCGCGACCGAGTTCTCGTCGAAATCCTCGAAAGCGTAATCGGGGCTGGCTGCCGCCAGCAGGGTCTCGTATTCGCCGACGAGGTTTGGCAAGTCGGCAGTCTTGTCGGGCAGATCCGTCAGCAGCAGGGTCTTTTCAACGGTGGTCAAATGTCCGGACATCGCCTGATACAGGCCCGTGAAGTCGCTGTTTATCAATACGAGCCGGTCATCGGCATGATTGATGGTGTAGGCGATCTGCTCGGGCGATAGCCGCACGTTGACGGTGTGGATCACTGCGCCAATCATCGGGATGGCGAACATGCATTCCAGATAGCGATGGCTGTCCCAGTCCATGACCGCCACGGTGTCGCCAGCTTTCACGCCTGCCGCCGTGAGAACGTTGGCCAGGCGGCAGATGCGCTCGTTGAGGGTCGGGTAGGTATAGCGAACGGAGTCGCGGTAAATAATTTCACGCGTCTTTTCATAACGACTGCCGGACGACAGCAGGCGCTTGATCAACAGAGGGTACTGGTAAGCGCCATCGGCGGGCGCAAGAACGCGAGTCTGTAACATATGAGTCCCTCTTCAAAGTCCACAGGCGGAGCTCGAAATATGGACTCTAGAGCCCCCGCCTGCCAGTGAAATCAGTAAAAGGGATGATTTTTCGAAGCGCCTCTCGCTGTCTGCAAGAGGCACTCATACTCGGTATACGCTCGGTAAAAGCGTTGTTGAATGCAGGCTTCAGTGCACTTCAGTGAACGCCAGTTTGATACCCAGCGCGACCAGCACTCCGCCCATGGCCCGATCAAACCAGTGGCCCATGCGCGCAAAACCCGCGCGTACCCGCGCCTGGCTGAACAGCCGCGCCACCAGGCAGAACCACGCGGCCGTCGCCACTGCGAGGTAGACTCCATAGCCGCCCTGCACCAGCAGCGGCGTGTGCGGATTAATCACTACGGTGAACAGCGAGAGGAAAAACAGCGTTGCCTTGGGGTTAAGGCCGTTGGTGACGAAACCGCTGATGTAGGCACTCTTTGCTGTGCGCTCGCCCGGGATTGCCTTGATAGCGGCATCGCCCGTCGCAGCCGCCGGCCTGGCGCGCAGGGCCTTGATACCAATGTACAGCAGGTATGCAGCTGCCGCCCATTTCAGCGCGTTGAACAGCACGATGGACTGGGAAACGATAATCCCGATACCCAGCAGCGAATAGCCCACATGAAGAAAGATGGCCGAGCCGACGCCAAGCGCTGACCAGGTACCAGCCTTACGACCATGCGTGACGCTTTCACGCACCACCACCGCGAAGTCCGGACCGGGGCTGGCGACGGCCAGCAGGTGGATCAGCGCAACGGTAAGAAATTCTGCCCAATACATGTGGGACCTCCTGGAGGATTGACGTCAGACCCGGCAGATTACGCTGTCTGATGTCTGCGCAAAAGGTGCCGGCATTTTGCGACGCAGAGCGTCGAGAACTGCATTCCCACGCTGGAGCGTGCGGAACGATCATCTCAACTATCGTGCGACGCTCTGGACGTGAGCCGCATTCCCACTGGAGCGTGCTCTCGAATATCGTGCGACGCTCCGCGTCGCATGCCGCTCCGGACGCTCCGCGTCCTCCTGACCCATATCCTGTTAGACTGCGCGCTTTTTCAGGAGCCATTCCATGGACCCGCGCAGTGAAGTGTTACTCCGTCAGGCCGAGCTGTTTCAGGGCTCGCTGTTGCTGGTCGGGCTGCCCGCCGATGACCTGCTCGGAAAACTGCCGGACGCGCGTGGATGGTGCTGGCATGCCGGTGATCAGGCCGCGCTGGATGCGCGGTTCGAGGGCCGTGTGGATTTCGGCGTTGAAGCGCCAGAGGCCGCCTTCGAAGCCGCCGTGCTGTTCCTGCCCAAAGCCCGCGACCTGACCGATTACCTGCTCAACGCCCTGGCCTCACGCCTGGCCGGGCGCGAGTTGTTTCTGGTCGGCGAGAAACGTGGCGGTATCGAAGCGGCTGCAAAGCAACTGAGCCCCTTCGGCCGCGCGCGCAAGCTCGACAGTGCCCGCCACTGCCAGCTCTGGCAGGTCACTGTCGAGAACGCACCACAAGCCGTTACGCTGGAAAGCCTCGCCAGGCCCTACCAGATCGACCTGCAGGACGGCCCGCTCACAGTCGTCAGCCTGCCTGGCGTTTTCAGCCATGGCCGACTTGATCGTGGCTCGGCGCTTTTGCTGGAAAACATCGACAAGCTGCCGAGCGGCAACCTGCTCGACTTCGGCTGTGGTGCCGGCGTACTCGGTGCAGCCGTCAAGCGTCGCTACCCGCACAACGACGTCATCATGCTGGACGTGGATGCGTTCGCAACCGCAAGTTCGCGCCTGACCCTCGCCGCCAATGGCCTGCAAGCCCAGGTGCTGACCGGTGACGGAATCGACGCAGCGCCAATGGGTTTGAACACGATTCTCAGCAACCCGCCGTTCCATGTGGGGGTTCATACCGACTACATGGCAACGGAAAACCTGCTGAGAAAAGCACGCCAACATCTTAAATCAGGCGGCGAACTACGCCTTGTCGCGAATAACTTTCTGCGTTATCAGCCACTGATCGAAGAGCACGTCGGGCAATGTGAAGTCAGGGCTCAGGGCAGCGGCTTTAAAATCTACAGCGCCAAACGCTCCTGAAATAAGCACTTGCCGAAACGTTTTTGCGGAGGCAGAATCCGCTCCGTCCTAGGGGAGTAGTCTCCCACGAGCGCCATGCTCGTCCGGCACGTATCAACATACTTGGTCCTCAGACCATGGTACGTGCGACCCGGAATCCGCTCAGACGGATCGGTGGTTTGACAAGACCTATGACACGAACACCTTACCCGGGGCGGGGAGGTCGTACGTGTCATAGCCGTGTCGACCCGCCCCTTAGGAAACCTGATGCTGGAATCATTCTTAATCCCTACCGCTGTGGTTGCGCTCGCCGAAATCGGTGACAAGACGCAATTGCTCGCACTCATTCTCGCCGCACGCTTTCGCAAACCCTGGCCGATCATTGCGGGCATTGTCGCCGCAACGCTGGCCAACCATGCGGCAGCAGGCGCTGTAGGTGCATGGTTCAGCAGCTTCCTGTCAGACGCAGTGCTGCACTGGATCCTCGCGGCCAGCTTTACGGCGACGGCGCTGTGGACACTGGTTCCAGACAAGATGGACGATGACGAAGCCAGCACGGCACGTAAATTCGGCCCGTTCATGACTACGTTGATCACCTTCTTCATCGCCGAAATCGGTGACAAGACGCAGATCGCCACAGTCATGCTGGCAGCGCAGTATTCCTACCTGTGGCTGGTGATTCTCGGCACCACGGTGGGCATGCTGCTGGCCAACGTGCCGGTGGTGCTGGCGGGCAATTTTGCCGCCGAGAAATTGCCATTGACCCTGATTCGCCGCCTGGCTGCCTGTGCGTTTTTCGTGCTGGCACTGGTGGCGGTGTACAAGGCAATGCAGGTCAGCGGCTGGGTGTGATGCATTCCCGTGGCGTTGCAAGACGCGCAACGCCACGGGTGTTTCAGCCGATCAGGATTTGGGGGCTGCCTGATACAGCGGCATCACCTTGGGAATCGCGGCCTGCAGCGAAGCAATGCGACTCTGCGATGCCGGGTGAGTACTCATGAACTCTGGCTGCGAGCCCCCGGAGTTCTGAGTCATTTTCTGCCACAGGGTAATGGCCGCATTCGGGTTGTAACCCGCACGCGCAGCCAGCTCCAGGCCAATCAGGTCGGCTTCGTTTTCGTTACTGCGGCTATTGGGCAGTGTCAGGCTGTAATTGACCACAGTGTCGGCCAACGCCAAGCTGTCTTGCCCAAGCCCCAGAAAGGCACCCGCCCCCTGCTTGGCCATCGCCACACCGTAAGCCTTGGACATCGCCTCACGCCCGTGCTCACGCAAGGCATGTGCGATCTCGTGTCCCATGACCGCAGCGATTTCATCGTCGCTCAGCTTGAGGGTGTCGATCAGACCGGTGTAAACGAAGATCTTGCCGCCCGGACCACAGTTGGCGTTCAGTTCGTCACTTTTGATCAGATTGACTTCCCACTGCCATTGAGCCGAATCAGGACGCAGTTTCGGGGCCTGGGCGATCAGCCGATCAGCGATTGCGTGAACACGTTTGGCGTTGGCGCTGGTGGTATCCAGCACACCTTTGCTGGTCGCTTCGCCGACGGTCTGCTGATAGGACTGGGCGTACATTTTGTTGACTTCATCGGTGGAGAGCATGCTGAACATGTACTGCTTGCGCTCCACACCAACCGAGTCACCACTGGTGGTATTGACTGCCTGACACCCGCCGAGCAGCAACGCAGCGCTCAAGGCACAGAGGGCAAATGACTGACGCATGGTGAATCTCCTTGTTTGTGAAACGGCCATTGCGGGGCAGATCTCTGCGCCAGATACCGGCCAACTGGCATCTTGGTCTTTGAGAGAGGTGGATGGTTCCCGCAGGTATGTCCAGTTTGTATCAGATGCGCTTCAAGGCGGATATCGGATTTGTCTGATTCATCGGTCTTATCCCTGCCCGTCTAACTCAATGGCGTCAGACATTCAGGTGCATTGAGCTTCGGATCGTTGACCAGATTGGCCAGTGGTCGCTCTCGCAATGCGGTCTGCGGGGCTGCCAGCAAGGCTTGCAGGGTCGGCAGCGGTGTGTCGGCGGCCAGCCAGTCTTTCTGGCCGCTGGCATCCAGAATCAGCGGGCGACGCTGAGTCGCAGCCGCCTGCGTGACCACCGCCACGCTCAGGTATGTATGCCCCTGCACCGGATAGGCTTCCCAGATGGCGGCGAAAAACAGCGCGGCGCCCTCCCCCGGCGTCAGCCAGAACGGACGCTTGCGCAGCGTGCCGCGCCACTCGTAAAAGCCGTTGGCGGGCAGCAGGCAGCGGCGATGGGTAAAGGCGTCACGAAACATGGGTTGCTCGGCCACGGTTTCGGCGCGTGCATGGGCAGGTGTTTTCGACAGATCGGTGAGCCAGGCCGGGGTCAAACCCCAACGCGCACGCACCAGCTCGATCCCGCCCTCGTTTTCAGCGGCACGCATGATCAACACCCAGTCGGCTGGCGAAATATTCCATTGCGCCTGCTGGTCGGCGGGAAAACCGGGCAAGGCGGCAAAGGCAGGGGTCCAGCGAAACAGGGCGAAGCGTCCACACATGGGGGCTAATCAGACTCTATTGAAGGTGCTCAGCACACCAGTACATCGGGAAAGTCGTCCGGCTCATCGCCAGACAAGGGCGAAGCGCTATTGTACGCAGTGATCAGCTCGCGTGCCTGTTCGACCTGTGCGTCGTCGACCTTGAGCGCCAGAAGCCCCAGCCCCGGCAGCTCGCCCATCGCACCGAGCAGGTCGCGACCGGCCAGATGCGCCTCGATGCCTTCGCTGGCGAGCATCGCCAGCAGCAACTCGGCCTCCATGAGGTTCTCGGGCTCGTAGATCTTTTGCATCACTCGTTCTCGCTGCGAACATCCAGGTTCCAGTCTTCGCCGTCGGTCTGCAGATCGAAAATGATCGGGCGGCAACAGACCGGACAGTCTTCAATGTACTGTTGATCGCCACCGGACAGGTCCAGTACGGCCTCGACAGGTTCGCCGCAATAAGGGCAGTCGTAACTCTGTAATTCCTGCATCACGGTCTCCGGGATCAGTTATGCGTATAATTGCCCCATTCTTCAGAAGGCTGTTTTAACAAGTACGTCTTCTTTTTACCCTATCCGATTCCAACAAGAGAGCATGATGGGCGAATTTGATGCCATCCGACCGTACAACGATGCAGAAGTCCCCGCCGTCTTGGCACGCCTGCTGAGCGACAAAGCCTTTCTCGCAATTCTGACCCGATTCCGTTTTCCCCGCCTGGCGGGCGCATTCGGCTGGCTGCTGCAGCCGACCCTGGCGCGCAAGCTGCGTCGCGAGTTTGCCGGTATCGACTCGGTCGCCACGCTGCAGGACAAAGTCGAATATTACGTCGACCACACCATTGAGCGCGCCACGGACGGAGTCACCTACACCGGCGTCGAGCAGCTCAAGTCCGGTTGTGCCTATCTGTTTCTGGCCAACCACCGCGATATCGTCATGGACCCGGCGTTCGTCAACTATGCCGTGTACCACGCAGGCCTGCCAACTCCGCGCATTGCCATTGGCGACAACCTGCTGCAAAAGCCGTTTGTCAGCGATCTGATGCGCCTGAACAAGAGCTTCATCGTTCACCGTTCGATTATAGGGCGGCGCGAGAAAATGGCGGCTTACCAATTGCTGTCGGCGTATATCAACCACTCGATCACCAAGGATTGCCAGTCCATCTGGATCGCCCAGGCCGAAGGCCGCGCGAAGGATGGTGACGACCGCACCGAGTCGGCGATCCTCAAGATGTTCCACATGAGCCGCAAGGATGAACCGTTTGGCGACGTGATTCGTTCGCTGAACCTGATCCCGGTGTCGATCAGCTATGAGTACGATCCGTGCGACAGCGCCAAAGCGCGCGAGCTGTACATTCGTGCGACCACCGGCTCATACACCAAGACGCCGGGCGAAGACGACGTGAGCATTGCATTGGGCATCACTGGCTATAAAGGTCGCGTGCATGTGAACTTCGCGCCGCCGATCACCGAGCACTTTGAGGACACCAAGCAGCTGGCTATCGAAATGGACCGGCAGATTCTAGGCGGCTATCGTCTGTTCCCGGTGCATTACCTGGCGTACGCGCAATGGAGCGACGCCGACCCGAGCCTCGACGTACCGCCAGCGTCCGCAGTGTTTGCGGCCGACGAACTCGAACGCGCCAAAGATGAATGGGAAGGTCGCCTGGCAGGCGTGCCGACCGAGCATCGCCCTTACCTGATTCAGCAGTACGCGACACCGGTACGCAACCAATATCGGGTCAAGGCCGGGTTGGCGCTTTAAGAACCGGAACGTCTATCGTGCCCATGCTCCGCGTGGGTACGCCGTTCTGGACGCTCGTCAGCGCGCCGTGACGCAGAGCGTCACCCAAGGCATTCCTACGCTGGAGCGTGAGGAACGATAGGTGTACGGGAGAGCACGTATCATGTCCGTGCTCCGCATATTCATGCAGCCCCCGAAACATCCCGCATGACAATTCGCTGCCGCTGTCACCCAAGCGTAACGTGACACCCTCATTGTGTGGCTCCTCGAGAAACGGACTTCCCTCTTTTTGGAGCTTGTCATGCTGCACGCAAAAAATCAGGATCGCCTTTACCTCATCGCCCAGAGCGATGAACAGCAGGAGTTGATCGACGGTCTGGCCTTCAACGTTCAGGACCGCCACTGGCTGGTCTATTGTGCACTGGGCGGGCACGTTCATCATGACCTGCCGGATATGGATCAGAACACCGGTTTCAGTTTTCTGGATTTTTATCAGCAGGCAGCTTGAGCCCTACCTCAGGGCACACATCAGAAAGCAAAAAGCCCGCCCCGTTCAAAAAAGGCCGGGCTTTTTTATCACTTTGCCGCTATCACAGGATGATGGGGTCGAGTTTTTTTTACCAGCGACCAGCCTCTTGCTCAAGGACCTCTTCAGCGATACCTCCGAAAAAATTCCGGGTAATGCTGAAAAACTGACTTAAGTTCGCCCCCACAGGGATGAGATCAATCCCCGCCAGACAATGCAGACTCATATTTTGATTAACATGCTCTTCAAAAAGAGCTTCCAGCTCATCCCACCAGGATTGTCGCAAGCCTTGGAGATAAGGGCTGTTAAGGTTCAGCAGGCCGATGGTGTATTCAGCTCGGTCAACTTCCTCCGGTGACAACCCGTCAGCAGGCACTACACGGCCGTCAGACAAATAGGCGAAGAAGCGCGAACAGTCGGGCATGTGACACGAAACGAAGCGAGCCATGTCGACCCCTTTCGACTTACCTGACGCGTGCCCACCAAATACCTCAGCGCCCTGTATTTTCAATACCTCCAGATCGCTCTGACTGTCCAGCGCGCAGGCAGCGAGGTTGTTGTAGTCAAAAGTACGCTGAGGGTTTTGGCTCTTGTTTTCGACGTGCTCTATATGGAAACTCAGGCCAACCCGGTCAGGTCGAATTTCGCTATAGCAACATAATCCGTACTGCTCCTCCAAAAGACAGCCCAGTACCTGAGCCTTGTAGCCAAAACTACTCCACCGGCTTGTGGAAGTGTCGCTGGTAGCAGGTGGGCTGCGATGTGAACGCGCCAACTGATAAGGTCCTCCTCCCCGCTTGTGCACTGACCTCATCCCCTCAATGCCTTCTGCCGCTTTATGCTGCGCTGCAGGCGCTGCAGTTGAGGGTGTTGTTCAGTGAGAGCCTCCGTTATCTGCTGCATCAGCAAGATCGCCTGTGGTTCGTCATAGCGACCTTTGTCCACCCATTCCGTGAGTTGTAGCAGGCCCGGCTTTTCATCCACCGGAGGCTGCGGATCGACCTGCATCACGCTTCGCAGCACGCTGTTGCTCGGTTCACCGTAGGTCATGGCAAGGGGCCGGGATGCAATCAAACGCCCTTGGGCATCTTTACCGATCACCCGAATATTTTCGCGTCGGACTGTACTCAACACCTGCGGACTGTGGGTGGTGACAATAAACTGCATGGCGGGAAAAGCCGCACGTAATGAACCGACTATCGTCTGTTGCCAGAAGGGATGCAGAAACATATCCACTTCATCAATCAAGGCGATACCTGGCGTTTGCAAGGGCGCCCTCTCGCCGAGGTGCGGGTTGAGTTTGCAGGCACGAAAAGCGAGGTCCGCAACCATGGCGATAGTGTTACGCAGCCCATCGCTAAGCATTTCGACAGGTAAAACCCCCTGGTCCGGATGATGCATAACCAGTTGCTGTTGATGACTGGCACTGTATTCCAGTCTGTGCCACCCCGTAGGAGCCTTTATCAACCTGTCGATGGCTTCTTTGACAGCTGAGATGATTTTCTCAAAGCGCTGCCCGGCATCAGACATTTCTTCATCGCGCTCCAGAGCTATCAACTGAGCTTCACGATAGCTGCGGTACATCCAGATGTACCATGCGGTGAAGGTCTTGAAACTGGATGAATAAGACAGGCAATTTAGGTATGCGGACGTTCTGGAGTACTCACTTTTATCGAGTGTTGTCTGAGCCGCCGCCGAACTGAAGCGTCCCTCGAACCATAGCCTGGAAGTGCCAAGGTAACTCACCATTGGCAGAGTGACATGTGCATCGCTTCGCACACGGTCCTGAAGCGACTTACCGTACGAAGTCAGTGCTTTCGATCCAGCATCGCCAATAGTGTTAGTGGACTTTTTCAGGCTGACGCGCTGCTGCACCCAGCTACTTTCAACGGCGCTTTCCCACCAGACGCCCTTTGCCTCGATAACGCTGGGTACCTGCGACTCCATATTGCCACTGCCGAATTGGGCCAGTCGCACATCTTCAATCTGAATAGTGGCGGATTTTCCTGTCTGACCGCCAAGATCAAAACCCTTGACGAAAGGCCACAGCGCAACTCGAGCGGCATCAAGAATAGTGGTTTTTCCGCCTCCGTTGGAGGCAATAAGTATGGTCAGATGCGGATCGAAGTCGATCTCGAATTCACCGAAGCAGCGATAGTTCTGCATTCGCAGTGTGTCGAGCCTCACAATATTTTCTCCGGTTTCGTCATCTGGCCAAGCATATGGAAAACACCTTCCGTTGCAGTTGGGACAGCATACTAAATGCAAACCATAAAAAGGCGACACAAAGAGCATAGCCATGAGTTTCGTACCTGGTGGCAACCCCGCTTCCATCCAGCCTGCGCTTGCCAAGACGCAACCCCCGGAAAAATAAAAGCCCGGCCCCTTCAACAAGGGCCGGGCTTTTTGTCTAGCGCTGAAGCTTACTGCGCCAGGGTCGAACCGATGGTCGGGTCCTGGAAGACGCGGGTCAGTGCATCGCTCAACACGTCACTCACCAGCTTGGTGTTGGTTTCCTGGTTCGGAGCCATGCCGAAACGCTGATCCAGCGATGCTGCGTAACGCCCGCTGTAGCTGCGACCGTTATTGCGTACGTCAGCGCGGAATGTCGAGCTGATGGTGGCTTCAGTCACGTACAGACCTTCTTTGGGCGACTGGTACTTCAAGTCTGCCAGGGTCACGGTCAACTGCGGAGCGTTGCCACCCTGAGTCGGCGTAAAGCCCAACAGGCGTACTGCCGCCTCGGCCTGAGCCTGGAGCTTGGGAACGATATCCGCACCGTTGACGCTGATGGCGCTGGTTTCCGGGTACATACCGCCACGCGTGCCCAGCGTCGGGCCAGGACGGCCATCGACTACGCGCACCACCACAGGCTGACCACGTCCTACGGCCGCAAGCTGTGCGTTGAGCTTGGGAGTGGGGCTGAGTTGTTGCGGACTGTGGGCACAGCCCACCAGGGTCAAACTGCTTACAGCAAGCAAACCGAACAAAATGCGACGCAGCATGCTCATTTCTCCATGGGCCAGACACTGAATGTGCCGCAGTATAGCGGCCAGCAACAGCCGCTAACCAGAGGGCGCTGACCGTTAAGCCTCGGACATTCGGCACGTCTCGGGGTTCAGGCAGCAGCTCAGGCAATGATTCGTGCAGCGCAGTGTAATCAGGGCGTCACATCCAGTCGGCAGACTCGCCCTCATCGCACAGACGCTCATCCACGTCACAGGAGCTGCGCCATGAATCTGTTCCGGTCTTTGTTCACCACACGCCACCAGCATCGCCATTACGCACGCATTGATCAGACGGGCATCTGCCGCGCATTCAAGCATTGTGCGCAACGCCCGTCTGGCGTCGAATGGGTGGAAGTGAACGAGCAACGACTTGCCTGGCTGAACCAGCCACTGCCCGCCAGCGCCCGAGTGGCGCAGCGTAGCGCGCGTTCAACGCGCGGCCAGCTGCTCACCGCCTGACCCGACAGCGAATAAAAGTCATTTAAAGCGATCAATTCCTGCCATTTCATCGCTATAATCTCCCCCCGATTATAAGGACGTCTCCTGATCGGGCCTCGCAGCATTGCTAATCGCCG
Organism: Pseudomonas syringae group sp. 247E2; assembly: GCF_032587795.1. Classification (NCBI taxonomy): domain Bacteria; kingdom Pseudomonadati; phylum Pseudomonadota; class Gammaproteobacteria; order Pseudomonadales; family Pseudomonadaceae; genus Pseudomonas; species Pseudomonas syringae group sp. 247E2. Next base: position 118,224 of record NZ_JAWHPK010000010.1, read on the forward strand.
TATTAGCGCCTTCGTACTGCCCACAGAGAGCCGCCCATACAGGTCATGTGCGCACGAGTGTGCTCGATGAAAGGTGAAGAATGCTCGAATCGTATCGAACCTTTCTCGCCCGCCAGCGCCTCACTCTTGGTGCCCCTGACCTGCCAGCGCTGTCATCGCAGCCATTTTGAGGTTTGGTTCACGTTCCCAAAAGGACGTGAAAAACGGGTTTCACTACTTCACAAGAGTGTGGCGAGCAAATGAATAGGTACGCGTTTGTAAATGCACCATCAGCCTCTGAACCGGCTCTCTTGAACAGGACTGACCGCGACTGCGCCTCCATGACCGGAGCCTGACGCCATCGACAGGAGCCCATCGGGCGATGGGCTCTCTGACGATGGTCGAATGGCCTTGCAGGCCTGGAAATGCGTTCATGAAACATTGATGAACCATGACCGGGCCTGACCGGGACCTGCGCTTTAGATGCGGAAAATTGCGAAGAATCGGTCAGGCGATCCTGGCCAGGAAAGCGAGGGCACCCTTTTGATCCAGACCCCGAACACCTGGCAACCAGCCTCAGGATCGTATGCCGTCAATTTGGTGCTGCAGATTTTGGAGACGCGTTAATGGCGCATAACGAAGCAGTCGACGTAGTACTGGTCGGAGCGGGCATCATGAGTGCCACTCTGGCGGTATTGCTCAAGGAGCTCGACCCCGGCCTCAAGCTGGAAGTCGTTGAGCTGATGGACTCCGGTGCTGCGGAGAGTTCCAACCCGTGGAACAACGCCGGTACCGGCCACGCTGGTCTGTGCGAGCTGAACTACACGCCGCCTGCGGCTGATGGCTCCATCGACATCAAGAAAGCGGTGCACATCAACACCCAGTTCGAAGTCTCGAAACAGTTCTGGGCTTACCTGGCGCGCAAAGGCACCTTCGGTTCAGCCCGTTCCTTCATCAATCCGGTCCCGCACCTGAGCTTTGTGCAAGGCGAAAACGGCATCTCGTTCCTCAAGACCCGTTTTGAAGCCATGAGCAAGCATCACGCCTTCTCGTCGATGGAATACACCGAAGACAAGGCAAAGCTGGCCGAGTGGATGCCGCTGATGATGCCTGGGCGGCCTGCTGATGAAAGAATTGCCGCAACACGCATGATGAACGGCACCGACGTCAATTTTGGCGCACTGACCAATCAACTGCTCAGCCATCTGTCCAGCGCTCCGGGCACGCAGATCAAGTACCGCAGCCGGGTCACCAACCTGACCCGCAACGGCGCAGGCTGGACAGTGAGCGTCAAGGACGTGAATGGCGGCGGCACACGTGAGATAGATGCCAAATTCGTATTCCTCGGTGCAGGTGGCGCAGCATTGCCGCTGCTGCAACTGTCGGGCATCGAAGAGAGCAAGGGTTTTGGTGGCTTCCCGGTGAGCGGCCAGTGGCTGCGTTGCGACAACCCGGAAGTGGTCAAACACCATCAGGCCAAGGTCTATAGCCAGGCAGCCGTGGGTTCGCCGCCCATGTCGGTGCCGCACCTGGACACCCGCGTCGTCGACGGTAAGAAGTCCCTGCTGTTCGGACCGTATGCCGGCTTCACCACCAAGTTCCTCAAGCACGGTTCGTTTCTCGACCTGCCGTTATCGGTACGCGTCGCCAACATCAAACCGATGCTGGCAGTGGCCCGTGACAACATGGACCTGACCAAGTACCTGGTCAGCGAAGTGATGCAATCGATGGAGCAACGCCTGGAATCGCTGCGCCGCTTCTATCCGGAAGCGAAAGCCGAAGACTGGCGTCTCGAAATTGCCGGCCAGCGGGTGCAGATCATCAAGAAAGATGCAAAAAAAGGCGGCGTGCTGCAATTCGGTACCGAGCTGGTGTCCGCAAAGGACGGCTCACTGGCCGCCCTGCTGGGTGCTTCGCCGGGGGCTTCTGTCACCGTGTCGATCATGCTGGAACTGCTGGAACGCTGCTTCCCGGAGAAAACCCGAACCGAGTGGGCTGCCAAACTCGACGAGATTTTCCCGGCTCGGGAAAAGATCCTCGAAACCGACGCGCAGTTGTATAACCGCATCAGCGCCCAGAATGACGAGGCGCTGGAGCTGATCGAGAAAAGCAGTCAGGAACAGAGTTTCGCCTGAGCTGATTGCGGTGCCATGAGAGCCCTGCGCATCTGACACGCTGTATAAACAAAAAGCCCCGTGGCTCTGCCGAGTCACGGGGCTTTTTGTTGCGAATGTCAGTCAGAGGCTTTTGGACAATACAGCGATGTGCTCCGGACCAATTCCGCAGCAGCCGCCGATGTGTGTGGCACCGCGCGTTACCCAATCTGCCGCCCACTGTTGATAACCCTGCGGGTCAAGGTCTTCGCGCAGCTCATCCAGACCGTCGTTGGCCTTGGCGTCCTTGGGTTGCGGCGGGAAAGCGTTGGCGTAGGCACCAATGGCAATGTCGACGTTCAGGGCTTTGAACACCTCACGCGCCGCATCGATTGCACCGCCGATCACCTCTGGCTGGCTGCAATTGAACAGCAGCGTCGCCACGCCCATCCCGGCGGCAGCCTTTGCCGCGTCGGCAACGGGCTCGCCTGAACGCAAACGCGGCACCTCATCGGTGTCTTCATCCTGAAGGGTAAACGACAACCAGAACGGTTTGCCGTCATTGGGCAGCCCGGCGCGGATGGTTTGCGCTTCAAGAATGCAGCTTTGCGTCTCGGCCAGCCACAGATCGACATACGGCGACAAGCCGGCCACCAGCGGCCTCAGGACATCGGCGGCCAGCTCCGGCTTGTACAGGTCAGGGCGATAGGAGCCGAACAATGGAGGAATGGAACCTGCCACCTGTGCACGTCCGCCAGAAGCGTCGGCCGACTCACGCGCCAGTTGCCCGGCCAGCGCAGCCAATGCCTGACCTTCACGGGCAAAGCGCTCTTCACCAATATGGAAAGGCACGACGGCATAGCTGTTACTGGTGATGACCTGAGCACCACTTTCGATGTAAGCGGCGTGTACCGCACTGACGGCCTCAGGTGCCTCGCTCAATGCCAGAGCCGACCATTCAGGCTGGCGAAACGGGGCACCGCGACGCTGCAGTTCACGGCCCATGCCGCCATCAAGAATTACAGTTGTGCCTTGCGTCATATGTGATCTGCTTATATGTATATGAAAAAAACTCATTATGAGTCAGTCTTGTATAACGTATTTAATACGGCCCTTTAATCAAACTACAAACACTTTTTTCAGGGGATATCTGTGAATTATCGCGCTCTGCTGGGCATTGGCCTGGTCACTCTGGCTGCCTCCACTCAAGCCCTGGCCGGTGCCACGCTGGATCGCGTGCAGAAAAACAAAGAGCTGGTCAACGTCCTGATGGAAAGTTACCCGCCCTTCTCTTTCCTGAATGACAAGAACGAACTGGACGGTTTCGACGTGGATGTCGCCAAGGCCGTGGCGCAAAAGCTGGGCGTCAAGTTGCGCCTCGAAACGCCCTCCTGGGATGTCATCGCCGCAGGCCACTGGAGCGGCCGTTACGACATCTGCGTATGCTCGATGACCCCGAGCAAGGCACGCGCTGAAGTCTTCAACTTCCCGGTCGAGTATTACGCATCGCCTGCGGTGATTGTGGTCAACGCCTCGGATGATCGCATTCATTCGGCCAAAGACCTGAGCGGCAAGAAAGTCGGCCTGACCAGCGCCTCAAGCTACGAAAGCTACCTGAACAAGAATCTGGTCATCGATGGTGCGGAAGACAAGCCACTGCAGTACCCGTTCGACGACGTGCAGATTGCCCCGTACGACAACGACAATGTGGCGTTTCAAGACCTGGGGCTGGGCGCTGGCAAGCGGCTGGACGCCATACTGACCAATCTGGTGACGGCAAAACCGCGTCTGGACCAGGACAAGCGCTTCAAGCTGGCAGGCGAAACGCTGTACGAAGAACCCAACTCCGTGGCCATCGAAAAGGACGACCCGGAATGGGACGCCAAGGTTCGCGAAGTGTTCGCCGAACTCAAGAAAGACGGCACGCTGAGCAAGCTGTCGCAAAAGTGGATCGGTGCTGATATCAGCAAATGACTTCTTTCCAGCCCCAGCGCCCACCCGAGCAGGCTGATCAAGGCCTGCTCAAGCGAGTTTTCGGTTTCCGTACGCGGCTGTACCTGACCTGGCTGGTCATGTTCGCGCTGTTCGCCGGCTTCTTTCTGAGTTTCGATCTGAAGCTGTCGATCATCCTCGACAAACTGCCGAATCTGATCGGGCTGCATCTGGCCCCCAACGGCTTTCTGCAGGGCGCGGCGCTGACATTGTTCGTGTCAGTGTGCTCGATCGTGGTCTCGGTGGCGCTCGGCTTTGTCACGGCACTCGCGCGGCTTTCCAGCAGCGCGGTGGCGTTCGGCATCGCCAGCTTTTATGCGTCGTTCTTTCGCGGCACGCCGCTGCTGATCCAGATTCTGCTGATCTATCTCGGCTTGCCGCAACTGGGCATCGTGCCCGGCGCCATCACGGCGGGCGTCATCGCGTTGTCGCTCAACTACGGGGCTTACCTGAGCGAGATTTTTCGCGCTGGAATCATCGGCGTCGCAGCCGGACAGCGAGAAGCCGCACTGGCCCTGGCATTGCGCCCTGCGCAGATATTCTGGCGCGTCACCCTGCCCCAGGCCATGCGCACGATCATTCCGCCGACCACCAACCAGTTCATCTCCATGCTCAAGGATTCGTCACTGATTTCAGTGATGGGCGTCTGGGAGGTGATGTTTCTGGCCCAGTCGTATGGCCGCTCCAGCTATCGATACATCGAAATGCTGACCACCGCAGCGGTGCTGTACTGGATCATGTCGATCGGCCTGGAGCTGTTGCAGTCCAGGCTGGAACGGCATTACGGCAAGGCGTATCAGGCGCGCAAATAGGGCTGAAACGTTGGTTGATTAACTGATAATACATATTACTGTGGGAGCGAGCTTGCTCGTGAAGAGGCGCGTCATTCACAAAGGATTTATCGTCCGAAATAAAGCCTTTGCGAACAAGTTCGCTCCCACCTGAAAAGCGTTTCAGCCAAATTCAGGTTTTAACTACGGGCTTTTTCGATCAGTTCGATGTATTCATCGGCATTACGCTGATCCTTGATCAGGGCAATGAAGTCATTGCCGTGCTCGTCCTTGCCATCGAAGTCGTGGCCCGCCTCTCTGAAGAACACCAGAAAGCGTTCAAAATCGTTGATGCGCAGCCCACGGTAGGCCTTGATCAGTTTGTGCAGCGACGGCGAGGTAGCATCATACGGCTCGAAGTCGAGGAACAGTTTGATCTGCTCATCGCCGATCTCATCGCCAATCAGCTGCTTCTTATCTTTACGCATTACAGGCTCCAGCAGGTCGCAGACACTTTCACGGGCGGGCAGTTTACCCCTCGGCAAGCACAGCGCTCAACGCGCACGTGCAGAGGTGGTATGCAAATCGGCCCAGATATGCCCGTTGGCATAACTGAGGAACTGGCAATAAACCTTCTCGTTGCGCAGCAAGTCGACCAGCACGCGGTACTGGGCCAGTGGGTAATAAAGCGTCAGGGTGCTGGTTGGCTCGTCGTAGGTCGGTTTTTTCAGGCTTTTGCTGTCGCCACCATCAAAGTGCACAAGCACCTGTGAAATGGACGCGCCCTTGTTCAGCGACTTGCCTTTGAGGCGCAACGACAGCGGGGAAGTAACCGGAATCGGCTGCTGGCTGGATTGCCGCTGGTTACCGGCAACGATGGTGTATTCGGTGACACGCATCAACTGTTGCTGCTCGGGCGCACCCTCACGCAGGCTCAGGTCATCAGGCGGCAGATATTGCTCATGCATCGGGCTGGCCGATACCGGCGCAGCAGGTGCAGCAACTGCCAGACCAGACAACAGCACCAACACAAAAGCGCCGGGAATCAGTAGCTTCATTGAGGGTTTCCAGATAATTGCGAATCGACAACCGCTCCTTTTTGCAGAAGCGGTCGTCAGAATGCCTTACATCCCTTTGACGGCATAGATGCCGGCAGCATTACGCCAGTAGCCTTTGTAGTCCATACCGAAACCGAAGATGTAACGGTCGATGCATGGAAGACCTACGTAGTCGGCTTTCAGGTCCGGGCGGGCCTTGCGGTCGTGGTCTTTATCGATCAGCACGGCAGTGTGCACAGCGCGGGCACCGGCGTGTTTGCAGAAGTCGATGATGGCGCCCAGGGTGTGACCTTCATCGAGGATGTCGTCGATGATCAGCACGTCACGGTCGATGAACGAGACTTCGGGTTTGGCTTTCCAGAACAGATCGCCGCCAGTGGTTTCGTTGCGATAGCGTGTTGCGTGCAGGTAGGACGCTTCCAGCGGGAAATTCAGATGAGTCAGCAGCTTGCCAGAGAAAATCAGGCCGCCATTCATCACGCAGAACACAACCGGGTTGCGTTCGGCCAGTTCGGCATTGATCTGCGCGCCGACGCGGGCAATGGCAGCATCCACTTCGGCCTCGGTGTACAGGCAGTCGGCTTCGCGCATGATTTGACGGATATGCTCGAGATCAGCGGACATGACGCTCTCCAGGTAAGGCAGTTTGAGAAAAGCGGGCAAAGGTACGCATCCGTTCAAGCCAGAGCAAGTGATTCTGGACTAACGTTGCGAGTGTCTTGCAAAAGCCGCGAACGTCGAAGCTCCGTAACGATACTGCACGTGCTTTAAGACAGTAACAGCTGAATAGATTAACCTAGACCGATTTTTGCCCCGCTGGAGCCTTTCCCCATGCCTATTCGTGAGATCCGTCACCCACTGATCCGCCACAAACTCGGCCTTATGCGCCGTGCCGACATCAGCACCAAGAATTTTCGTGAGCTGGCTCAGGAAGTCGGCGCACTGCTGACCTACGAGGCCACCGCCGACCTGACCTTGGAAAACTACGACATTCAGGGCTGGGCCGGTACGGTTTCAGTCGAGAAAATCGCGGGCAAGAAAATCACTGTCGTGCCGATCCTGCGCGCCGGTATCGGCATGCTCGACGGCGTCCTCAGCCTGATTCCGGGTGCCAAGGTCAGCGCGGTCGGCGTGGCCCGCAACGAAGAAACCCTGCAGGCACACACTTACCTAGAAAAACTGGTCCCGGAAATCGACGAGCGCCTGGCAATGATCATCGACCCGATGCTGGCCACCGGCAGCTCGATGGTCGCCACCATTGACCTGCTGAAGAAGGCTGGCTGCAAGGAAATCCGCGCGATGGTTCTGGTCGCGGCACCTGAAGGCATCGCGGCCGTAGAGAAGGCACACCCGGACGTGATGATCTATACCGCCTCCATCGACGAGCGTCTGAACGAACACGGTTACATCATTCCGGGCCTGGGCGATGCCGGTGACAAGATTTTCGGCACCAAACAGAAGGACGCGTAACCCGATGACGCAGCAGGAGTTCAACGATCCACTGTGGCGCACGATTCTTTCCGGCGCGCAAATGCTGTTCGTGGCCTTTGGCGCACTGGTATTGATGCCGCTGATCACCGGGCTCGATCCAAACGTGGCGCTGTTTACGGCAGGCCTTGGCACATTGCTGTTCCAGATTGTCACCGGGCGTCAGGTGCCGGTGTTTCTGGCCTCGAGCTTTGCGTTCATCACCCCGATCATCCTCGCCAAGGGCCAGTTCGGTCTGGCCGCGACCATGGGTGGCGTGATGGCGGCAGGCTTCGTCTACACCTTTCTCGGTCTGGCGGTGAAGATCAAGGGCACAGGTTTCATCGACCGGCTGCTGCCTCCGGTGGTGATAGGGCCGGTGATTATTTCCATCGGTCTGGCCATGGCCCCGATTGCGGCCAACATGGCGATGGGCAAGACCGGCGACGGCGTAGTGCTGATTCCTTATCAGACCGCCATGTTGATTTCGATGCCCGCGTTGCTCACGACTCTGATCGTGGCGGTGTTCGGCAAAGGCATTTTCCGTCTGGTGCCAATTATCTCAGGTGTGCTGGTGGGCTTTGCGCTGTCGTTCTACTTTGGCGTAGTCGACACTAAAAAGATTGCTGACGCGGCCTGGCTGGCACTGCCGCACTTCACCGCACCGGAATTCAATTGGCAGGCGATTCTGTTCATCGTCCCGGTTGCTCTGGCCCCGGCCATCGAGCACATCGGCGGCGTGATCGCAGTCGGCAGTGTGACCGGACGCGACTACCTGAAAAAGCCGGGCCTGCATCGCACGCTGTTCGGTGATGGCATCGCCACGACAGCGGCAGGCCTGTTTGGCGGCCCGCCCAATACCACTTACGCCGAAGTGACCGGCGCAGTGATGCTGACCAAGAACTACAACCCGCAGATCATGATCTGGGCGTCGTTCTTCGCCATAACACTGGCATTCATCGGCAAGTTCGGTGCGTTGCTGCAGAGTATTCCGGTGCCGGTAATGGGCGGGATTCTGTGCCTGCTGTTCGGTTCGATTGCAGCGGTGGGGATGAACACACTGATCCGCCACAAGATCGACCTGGCCGAAGCACGCAACCTGGTCATCGTCTCGGTGACGCTGGTATTCGGGATCGGCGGCGTACTGATCGGCACCGGCAACGGTCCGAACGACTTTGGCCTGAAGGGCATCGCCCTGTGCGCCATCACCGCGATCATCCTCAATCTGGTCCTGCCAGGACATGACAGCTGGAAGCGCAACAAGCCGGATGATCAGTTGCTGTAATGGCTGGAGCGTGAGGCACGATAGTTTGACTATCGTGCGACGCTCCGCGTCGGCATGCCGTTCTGGACGCTTCGCGTCCGATTTTGAAGCTGTGGCGCTGCACAGATCTGTGACGCAGAGCGTCACCCAAGGCGTTCCCACGCTGGAGCGTGAGGAACGATAGTTCTGCGACTATTGCGTGCGGCGCATCACAGCATCAGCGGTGCGCGCTCGCATAGTCTGTTCAGCTCTTTCGCCCAGTTGGGGTCGTCGTTCAGGCACGGCACCAGCACCAGTTCCTCTCCCCCCGCTTCCTTGAACTGCTCGGCACCACGGTCGCCGATCTCTTCCAGGGTCTCGATGCAGTCAGCCACGAATGCCGGGCACATGACCAGCAGCCTTTTCACGCCCTGCGCAGCCAGTTCGTCGAGACGCGCCTCGGTGTAGGGTTCGATCCACTTGGCACGCCCCAGACGTGACTGAAACGACACAGACCATTTGCCGTCAGGAATGCCCATGCGCTTGGCGAACGCCGCCGCCGATTGTATGCACTGGGCGCGGTAGCAGGTGGCAAGCACTTCGGCAGGCGCGGTCATGCAGCAATCTTCCTTGAGGCAGTGCTTGCCGGTCGGATCGAGCTTGTGCAGATGCCGCTCGGGCAAACCATGGAAACTCAACAACAAGTGGTCGTAAGGTTGTTCCAGATGCGGCCTCACGCTCTCCACCAGCGCACTCAGGTATTCAGGCTGATCGTAGAACGGCTGCAAAACCGAGAACTGCATCTTCAACGATTTGGCGCGCACCACGCGCTTGGCCTCTTCGATCACAGTGGTCACTGTGCTGTCGGCAAACTGCGGATAGAGCGGCGCCAGAGTGACTTTCTTGAAGCCCTGCTCTGACAGGCGCGTCAGCACCGTTTCGATAGACGGCTCGCCATAGCGCATCGCCAGCTCGACCGGCCCGTGCGACCACTCTTTTTTCATCGCCTGCTGCAGGCGCTTGCTCAGCACCACCAGCGGCGAACCTTCATCCCACCAGATGGACGCATAGGCATGCGCGGACTGCTCTGGTCGTTTGATCAGAATCAGCGAGACCAGCAGCCTGCGAACGGGCCACGGCAGGTCGATCACATAAGGATCCATCAGGAACTGGTTCAGATAGCTGCGCACATCTGCCACTTGAGTAGAAGCAGGCGAACCCAGATTGACCAGCAACAAAGCGTGATCGGTCATGCAACATCCTATTTCAAAGCGTTCAGTGGCGACCCAGCAAATCTTGCAGGGCAGTGTCGAGTTCGGTGTACTTGAATGTGAAACCGGCTTTCTGCAAACGCTCTGGCCGGGCACGCTGGCCACCGAGCAGCAGTACCGAAAGCTCACCCAGCAATACTTTCAGGGCCAGCGCAGGCATGGGCATGAATGCCGGTCGATGCAGAATACCTGCCAATACCTTGGCAAACTGACGATTGCGCACCGGTGATGGCGCACAAACATTATAAGGACCCTTTGCTTCATTCAGATTCAACAGAAAATCAATCGCCGCAATTTGATCCTCAATATGAACCCAGGGCATCCACTGCCTGCCATTGCCAATAGGCCCGCCCATGCCGAATTTGAAGGGCGGCAACAGGCGTTGCAGGAAGCCGGCGCGGTCCGACAGCACCAGCCCGGTACGGATCAGCACCACGCGCACACCCAGCGACTCGGCACGTTGCGCGGTTTCTTCCCAGGCGTTGCACAGCTGACTGGCAAAATCTTCTTTGGCAGGCAGTGAAGTTTCATCGATTTCACGCTCGCCGCTGTCGCCGTACCAGCCGACCGCAGAACCGGAAATCATCAGCGCAGGTTTTTGCGAGCGGGTGCCCAGCCAGGTCAGCAGTTGTTCGGTCAGCCCGATGCGGCTTTCCCACAGCAGCAGGCGACGCTTGCGGGTCCAGGGGCGATCCGCAATAGGCGCGCCCGCCAGATTGACGATTGCATCCACCGGCTGCGCACCCAGCTCATCAAGGCTGGCAATGCCACGCACCGAGGCGCCGCATAGCTCGGCGACATCGGCGGGTTTTCGGCTCCATACCGTCAGTTCATGGCCCTGAGCAGACCAGAAACGGCAGAGCGCTCGTCCTATCAAACCAGTACCACCGGTCAGCAATATGTGCATGGCAGATAACCTCGCGTGGCGTACGTGACAATTGAGTAGTCTTATTTTTACCAGTGACGATCTCCGTGACGCTTGTCCGGAAAACGAAACTGTCATTTGAACCATAGGCCACAGCTTAATGGAGCGCAGCCATGAGGCCCTTGCCTTTATGGCTGCCCCGTTCGACCCTCAAAGCAGCAATGTGACTCAACAGGCAAATTCCAAAACCACTGCAAGTTATACCAAAGAAGAAGATTGTACAGGTTTTAACTACGGCGTAGTCTGTACAGACAAGGTAACGAGGCCCCTATGACTGTCCCTATCGCAATCATCGGTACCGGTATCGCCGGACTCTCAGCAGCTCAGGCGCTTACATCCGCCGGGCATCAGGTGCACCTTTTCGACAAAAGCCGCGGCAGCGGCGGTCGAATGTCCAGCAAGCGCAGCGACGCAGGTTCGCTGGACATGGGTGCACAATATTTCACCGCTCGTGACCGGCGTTTCGCCACCGCCGTGAAGCAATGGCAGGCTCAAGGGCACGTCGCCGAGTGGACGCCCTTGCTCTACAACTTTCACGGCGGCAGGCTCAGCCCATCGCCGGATGAGCAGGTGCGCTGGGTGGGCGAGCCAGGCATGAGCGCCATCACCCGGGCCATGCGCGGCGACTTGCCAGTGTCATTCTCGTGCCGCATCACCGATGTGTTTCGCGGGGAGCAGCACTGGAACCTACTGGATGCCGAAGGCGAAAACCACGGCCCTTTCAGCCATGTGATCATCGCCACCCCGGCGCCGCAGGCCACTGCTCTGCTGGCTGCCGCACCGAAGCTGGCAAGTGTCGTGGCAGGCGTCAAGATGGACCCGACCTGGGCAGTGGCCCTGGCCTTCGAAACACCCTTGCAAACGCCCATGCAGGGTTGCTTCGTGCAGGACAGCCCGCTTGACTGGCTGGCCCGCAACCGCAGCAAACCAGGGCGCGACGATACGCTCGATAGCTGGGTCCTGCACGCCACCAGCCAATGGAGCCGGCAGAACCTCGACGCCTCCAGAGAACAGGTTATCGAACACTTGCACGGCGCATTTGCGGAATTGATCGACTGCGCCATGCCCGCGCCGGTATTCAGCTTGGCGCACCGCTGGCTGTATGCACGACCTGCCGGCTCTCATGAATGGGGCGCGCTGTCGGATGCCGACCTGGGCATTTATGTCTGTGGCGACTGGTGCCTGTCGGGTCGCGTCGAAGGCGCCTGGCTGAGTGGCCAGGAAGCGGCACGCCGACTGCTGGAACACCTGCAATGAATCAGATCAACCCTCGCAAACTGCTGCTGTCGAAATGGACCGCAGCCACCCCGCTCAACCGGGAAAAACATTTTCTGGTGACTGAGCTGTTCAAGGATGAAGAAGGCACTGTGCTGGAAATCGAACTGCAGGCCGTGCTGACCCAGCGCAGCGAACGACTGCCGTGGCAGGTGCTGCAGCAGGCGGATACATGGCGGATGGGCTGGAAGTAGCGGGTTTGCCCGGATTCAGATGATTATCGTGCCGATGCTCCGCGTCGGCATGCAGTTCGTGACGCTCTGCGTCACAGGATGCGTGCGAACGCAGCTTTGGCACCGGCCAGTTCAGAGCAGTCTTCAAAACCCTCTACAAAGAATTTGACTTGTACACCTATCCCCCTATGATGAAGACAAGTTGTACAGCGCGAACTATCTGTACAAGTCTTCTGTAGAGGTGACCGATGCCAATGTCCGCAATCGAAAAACCCAAGCTCGGCATCAGTGCCTGCCTGATGGGTGCCGAGGTTCGTTTCAATGGCGGCCACAAGGAGTCCCATCTGTGCACGCGGGCACTGAGCAAGTATTTTGATTTCGTCCAGGCGTGCCCCGAGGTCGCTATCGGCATGGGCATCCCGCGCGAGCCGATCAGGCTGGTGGGCGACGCGGAAAACCCCAAGGCGCTGGGCACCCTCAATCGTGAGCTGGACGTTACCGAGGCGCTCGCCAATTACGGCATACAGATGGCCGAGGAGCTGGGTGATATCTGTGGTTACATTTTCATGCAGAAATCCCCGTCCTGCGGCCTGGAGCGAGTCAAGGTCTACCGCGAAAACGGCGCCCCGGTAGACGGTGGCGGTCGTGGTATCTACGCGCAGGCCTTTTGCGAGCGCCACCCCAACCTTCCGGTCGAGGAAGACGGGCGTCTGAATGACGCTGTGCTGCGGGAAAATTTCGTGACCCGCGTGTTTGCCTATGCCGCCTGGCAGCAATTGTTGAAAGACGGCGTCACCCGGCGTGCACTGACCGAATTTCACTCGCGCTACAAATACCAGCTGATGGCCAATGACCCGGTGCAATACAAGGCACTGGGCAAAATGCTTGGCAGCATGGGCCGCACCGACCCGAACGAAATCGCGCCGCTGTATTTCAGCGAGCTGATGGCGGCGCTGAAGAAGTGCGCAACGCGTCGCACTCATACCAACGTCCTGCAACACCTGTGCGGCTACTTGAAACAAACCATCAGTGCCGAGGACAAGCAGGAAATTCAGGAAGTGATCAGCCAGTATCACCAGGGCATCGTCCCCCTGATCGTACCGCTGACCCTGCTCAAGCATCACTTTCGCCAACATCCGGATCCGTATGTAGCGCTGCAGGTGTACATGCAGCCCCATCCGGAAAACCTCAGCCTGCGTAATGCGATTTGACTCATGAATGAAACAGACACAGAGGTGCCGGGCGACTGGCTGCCTATCCGCGAGGTCGCACGGCAGACAGGCGTCAACGCCGTTACCTTGCGCGCCTGGGAACGCCGTTACGGACTGATCGTCCCGCACCGCACCGCCAAAGGCCACCGGCTTTATTCAGACGAGCATGTGCAGCGCGTCATGAAGATTCTGACCTGGCTCAACCGTGGCGTTTCCGTGAGCCAGGTCAAAGGCCTGATCGATGACAACCGCCAGGACGCCCTGCCGCCGACCAACGACTGGGACGCCTTGCGTCAGACCCTGCTGGTGGCGATCGGCGAGTTGGCTGAACGCCGGGTTGATGACGTGTTCAATCAGGCGATGTCGCTGTACCCGCCACGCACATTGTGCGAACAGCTGCTGTTGCCGCTGCTTGCCGAACTGGAGCAGCGCTGGCAAGGCAAGTTCGGCGCACAGCTGGAGCGCACTTTTTTCTACTCTTGGCTACGCAGCAAGTTTGGCGCGCGGATCTATCACAACAATCGCCAGCTCAATGGCAGCCCGTTGCTGCTGGTCAATCAGTCCGATCTGCCGCTGGAACCACACCTGTGGCTCGCGGCCTGGCTGGTGAGCAGTGCCGACTGCCCGGTCGAGGTGTTCGACTGGCCATTGCCGGTCGGTGAGCTGGCGCTGGCCGCGGAATACCTTAAGCCACGTGGCATATTGCTGTACTCCAGCAAAGCCCTGAATGTGGCCCAACTACCCCGCTTGCTGGCCAATATCACCTGCCCCGTGGTGCTGAGCGGACCAACGGTGCAGATCCATAACGCCGAGCTGCTCGTACAGGCTAGCGAGATAGCTGGACTGACCCTTGCCCACGACGCACTCGGCGCGCAGATAGAGCTGGGCAAGCTCGGACTTATCTAAGGACTTCTCATGCAACTGATCTGGCTGCGTAGCGACCTGCGCGTTCACGATAATACCGCCCTGACCGCTGCCATGGAGCGCGGTCCGACGCTGGCGGTTTACCTGCTCAGCCCGGCACAGTGGCGCAGCCACGACGACGCTGACTGCAAGGTGGATTTCTGGCTGCGTAATCTGGTCGAGCTGGAAAAGGCACTGGGCGCGCTGAACGTACCGCTGTTGATTCGCGAGGCCGATACCTGGGATCAGGCACCTGAAGTGCTGTCGACACTGTGCACGCAGTTCAAGGTCGAAGGCCTGCACCTCAATCAGGAATACGGCATCAACGAAACACGCCGTGATCAGGCGGTGCAAAAGGCGCTGGAAAAAGCCGGTGTGCAGGTCACCAGTTACCTTGATCAGCTGTTGTTCAAGCCGGGCAGCATACTGACCAAGACCGGCAATTATTTCCAGGTGTTCACTCAGTTCAAGAAAGTCTGCTACAACCGGATGCACCAGGCCATGCCGCAGCCGGTGCGCACACCCAAAGCGCAGCAATCACTGTCGATCAAGAGCGATTCGATCCCTGATCAGGTCGAGGGCTTTGCCACGCCCTCGAAAGCATTACGTGACCTGTGGCCAGCAGGCGAGGCCGAAGCCAGGCGGCGCATGGCGACCTTCGCCGACGCGCAAATCAGTTACTACAAGACCGAACGCGACTTTCCCGCCAAACCCGGCACCAGTCAGCTGTCAGCGTATCTGGCGGCAGGGGTGATTTCGCCGCGCCAGTGCCTGCATGCGGCGCTGGGCAGCAACCAGGGGGAATTCGAGACCGGCGACGTTGGCACTGTGACCTGGATCAACGAGCTATTATGGCGAGAGTTTTATAAACACACGCTGGTCGGCTACCCTCGTGTATCACGGCATCGTGCCTTCCGCCCGGAAACCGAGGCGTTGAAGTGGCGCGATGCCCCCGAAGAACTGCTGGCGTGGCAAGAGGCGCGTACCGGTCTGCCGATTATTGACGCAGCGATGCGCCAGTTGCTGGAAACCGGATGGATGCACAATCGGCTAAGGATGGTCGTTGCGATGTTCCTCACCAAAAACCTGTTGATCGACTGGCGCGAGGGCGAGCGCTTTTTCATGCGCCACCTGATCGACGGCGACCTGGCGTCGAACAATGGTGGCTGGCAGTGGAGCTCGTCCACCGGCACCGACTCGGCGCCCTACTTCCGTATTTTCAATCCGTTGTCGCAGTCGGAACGCTTCGACCCAGAAGGCGTGTTCATCAAACGCTGGCTGCCGGAGCTCGCCGATCTGAATAAAAAGCAGATTCATGACCCCGCGTCCATCGGCGGCCTGTTTGGCGCTGCCGACTACCCGAAACCTATCGTCGATCTGAGCAAAAGCCGCGCCCGCGCCCTGACAGCGTTCAAAGCGCTTCCGGCCCGCCAACCCGCTGCGGGAATCGAACATGACTGATTTCCTGCATCGCTTCGCCGAAGGTTTTGCCGCGCTGAACAAGGACAACCTTGATCAGATCGCCGAGCTGTACAGCGACGACGTGTCGTTCAGCGACCCGATGCATGACATCCATGGCCTTGCAGCCATGCGACGTTATTTCGACGAGCTGTATGCCAACGTCCAGGATCTGCACTTCGACTTTCATGCCTTCGATGAAGTGCGCCCCGGCGAGGGCTATCTGGTCTGGACCATGAGCTATTCGCACCCGCGCCTGGCTGGCGGCCGGACGATTCGTGTCGAAGGCTGTTCGCACCTGAAGTGGCACGACAAGGTTTATCGACACCGGGATTACTTCGATGCCGGTGCATTGCTCTACGAACATCTGCCCATCATGGGTCGAGTCATCCATTGGCTGAAGAAGAGGTTGGGATGAGCACTCCTGTTGCACGACGCATCTGGTTGACCGGAGCTAGCAGCGGCATTGGTCTGGCGCTGGCCAAAGAACTGCTCAACGCAGGACATCGGCTGGCGTTGACCGCCCGTACGCTTGAACCGCTGCAGAACCTGGCGACTGTTTACCCGACCCAGGTGCTGCTGGTGACAGGCGACATCACCGAGCCTGCGCAGGTCAAGGCCATGGCCGACCTGATCGCGCAGCAATGGGGCGCGCTGGACACCGCCATCTTCAACGCGGGTACCTGTGAATACATCGACGTGCGGCAGTTCGAAGCGGCAATGGTCGAGCGCGTGGTGCGCACCAACCTGCTGGCCAGCAGTTATTGCATCGAGCAAGCACTGCCGCTGTTACGCAAGGGGCATCAGCCGCACCTGGTCGGCGTGGCCAGTGCGGTGACCTACCTGGCGCTACCTCGCGCAGAAGCCTATGGCGCCTCGAAAGCCGGCCTGCGTTATCTGTTCGAAGCGCTGCGTCTGGACCTGGCCAGCGAGAACATCGACGTGACCGTGGTCAGCCCAGGATTCGTCGACACGCCCCTGACTCAGAAAAATGATTTCCCCATGCCGATGCGCTGGCCTGTCGAGAAGGCCGCCAAACATATCGCCAGCAAACTGGGGCGCAACAAACGCCCACTGGATATCGCGTTCCCGGCGCTGTTCATTTTCAGCATGCGCGCGCTGGCAATGCTCCCGGCACGCGCCAGACTGGCCCTCGGCAAACGTATGGCGTGGACCGAGTCGTCGAATAAGGATGCGCAATGAAAATCGCCGTCATTGGTAGCGGGATCGCTGGCCTGACCAGTGCCTACCTGCTCAACCGCGCGCATGAGGTGACAGTGTTTGAGTCCTCCGACTGGGTCGGCGGGCACACTCATACGGTGGACGTGCAGGTCGAAGGCCGGGCTTACGCCATTGACACCGGTTTCATTGTATTCAACGACTGGACCTACCCCAATTTCATTCGCCTGCTGAGTCAGCTGGGTGTTGGCTTCAAGCCCGCCGAAATGAGCTTTTCGGTGCATGATCCGCGCACTGGCGTGGAATATAACGGCAACAACCTTAACAGTCTGTTCGCCCAACGCAGCAACCTGCTGTCGCCCAGGTTCTGGGGCATGCTGCGCGATATCCTGCGTTTCAATCGTCAATCGGTCGACGACCTGGAAAACCAGCGTATCGCGGCCGACACCACGTTGGGCGAGTACCTGAAGAGCGGCGGCTACGGGCAGCGTTTCATCGATCATTACATCGTGCCCATGGGCGCGGCCATCTGGTCGATGTCGCTGGCCGACATGCTCGGCTTTCCCCTGCAGTTCTTCGTGCGCTTTTTCAAGAATCACGGCCTGCTCTCGGTCACCCATCGGCCGCAATGGTGCGTGATCGAAGGTGGCTCCAGAAGTTATGTCGAACCGTTGACGGCGTCGTTCCGCGAGCGGATTCGTCTGTCATGCCCGGTTACACGGGTCGAGCGCGACAGCGACGGTGTGACGCTACACAGCGCCATGGGCAGCGAACGCTTCGACAAGGTGGTGTTTGCCTGCCACAGCGATCAGGCCCTGGCCCTGCTGGCTGAGCCGTCAAGTGCCGAGCAGTCGGTGCTCGGCGCACTGCGCTATGCCGAAAACGACGTGGTGCTGCACACCGATACACGACTGCTGCCCGAGCGCAAACTGGCCTGGGCCAGCTGGAACTACAGGCTCGGCGGCAGCGAACAGCAATCGGCAGCCGTCACTTATGACATGAACATCCTGCAAGGGATCGACAGCGACACAACCTTTTGCGTCAGCCTCAACCAGACCGCTGCCATCGACCCGACAAAAATCCTCGGCCGCTACCGTTACGCGCACCCGCAATACAGCCTTGATGCAATCGCCGCGCAAGCGCGCTGGGAAGAAATCAATGGCGTCGACCACACGTCGTACTGCGGCGCGTACTGGGCCAACGGCTTTCACGAAGACGGCGTGGTCAGCGGCTTGCGTGTCGCCCAGGCGTTTGGTGAAACGCTGTGAACAGCGCGCTCTACAGTGGCTGGATCAGCCACCGGCGATTTGCGCCGCGTGCCCATGAGTTCACCTATCGGATAGGCCTGCTTTATCTGGATCTGGATGAACAGGACAGCGTGCTGGGGCTTTCGCCACTGGCTGGCAGCAAGCGTTTCGCGCCCTTCTCGTTCCGCGAACGTGACTACCTGCCAGCGCTGACCGGGCAAGGCATGAGCCTCATAGAGGCGGTCCGCGAGCAGGTTGGCAAAGCGCTGGGCCGCGTACCATCAGGTCGTGTCTGCCTGCTGACCCAGGCACGCAGCTGGGGCTTGTCGTTCAATCCGGTAAGCTTTTTCTACTGCCATGAGGCAGACGGCACACTGGCAGGCATTCTCTGTGAAGTCACCAACACACCGTGGGGCGAACGCTACAGCTATGTGCTGCCCGCGACAGGTGAAGGACATCAGTATTTCGCGGTGGCCAAGGCCTTTCACGTTTCACCGTTTTTGCCGCGCGACCTTGAATACCGTATGAGCTTCAGCCAGCCCGCCGAGCGGATTGGTGTGCACATGGCTGACTGGCAAGGCGAGCTGAAAATGTTCGACGCCACGCTCAACCTGACCCGCCAGAACCTCAGCCGCCAGACGCTGCATCGTTACCTGATCGCTTACCCGTGGATGACCGCCAAAACCTGTCTGGCGATTTACTGGCAGGCGATGCGTCTGCTGGTCAAGCGCATACCCATTTTTTCTCATCAGGCCGCCGACGGCGAGTACCGTGCTGCCGCCGCGCAAACCAAGGACTCACGCCATGAAAAGCAGTAGCAGTAGTTTTTCTGCCAATCTGGGCACCAATGGTCTGACGGCCAATATCCTGCGCCGAGGTGTGTTACGGCAATTAGCAGGACTGCGCAACGGCCAGTTGGTGGTTATCGAACGGGGTGAGCGCCATGTGTTCGGCAAGAACAACGCGCTGATTCAGGCTGAAATCCACATTCTTGATTCGGCAGCATGGGGCATGGTTGCCAGCAACGGCTCCATCGGCGCTGGCGAGGCGTTTATTCACGGCTACTGGACTACCCCGGACCTGACGGCAGTGGTACGGGTATTTGTCAGCAATCTGGATGTGCTGGATGCAATGGAAGGCGGCGTGGCTCGCCTGACCCGTCCGTTCATTCATGCCCTGCACTGGCTAAATCGCAATACACGCGAAGGCTCGCAGAAAAACATCGCTGCCCATTACGACCTGGGCAACACGCTGTTCGAGCAGTTTCTCGACCCGACGATGATGTACTCCGCCGCACAGTTCCTCAGCGAGGACGACACGCTGGAACAGGCGCAGTTGAATAAACTGGAACGCATCTGTCAGAAGCTGGCCCTGAAACCTGAAGATCACCTGCTGGAAATCGGCACAGGCTGGGGCAGCATGGCTATTTATGCTGCGCAGCATTACGGCTGCCGGGTGACCACCACGACCCTGTCCAGAGAACAGTTCGCCTACACCGAGCAACGCCTGATCGAACTGGGCCTGCAGGAACGCGTCACGCTGCTGCTGACCGACTACCGGGACCTGACCGGTGAATATGACAAGCTGGTGTCCATCGAGATGATCGAAGCGGTCGGCCATCGTTTTCTGCCGACGTACTTCAAGCAATGCGCGAATCTGCTCAAAAGCAACGGCATGATGCTGCTGCAGGCGATCACCATCCGCGAGCAACGTTATGCTCAGGCCAAACGCAATGTGGACTTCATCCAGCGCTACATCTTCCCCGGTGGTGCTCTGCCCTCGGTGGCGAAGATGCTGGACATTGTCGGCAGCGATACCGACATGAACCTGCTGCATATGGAAGATTTCGGCCTGCACTACGCGCGCACGCTGCGCCTGTGGCACGACAACTTCAAACACGCGCACGGCAAACTGGCCGAACTGGGTTACGACGAACACTTCCTGCGCCTTTGGGAGTTCTATCTGTGCTACTGCGAAGGCGGCTTTCTGGAGCGGACCATCGGTACGGCGCAGTTGCTCCTGGCCAAACCCGATGCCCTGCGAGAACCCTTGCTTGGGCGCTTCAATGCTTAAATCAATCGCCAACGCGCTGCTCTTTCAGATCGGCTGGTTCGCCTGCGTATTGGGCGGTAACAGTTACTGGCTGCTGATTGCAGTCGGCGTGCTGGCGGTGCATTTTCTGTGGACCAGCTCATGGGCAGCGGAAGGCCGGCTGATCCTGACGGTTACGTTAATCGGGATCGTGCTCGACAGTGCCTTGATGACACTCGGCGTTTTCGACTTTGGCAGCGGCGGCTACCTGCTGCCGCTGTGGCTGGCGGTATTGTGGGCGGTGCTGGGCACGACGCTCAATCATTGCCTGGCGTGGACCGCAAAGCCGCTATGGCGCGCCGCCGTGCTGGGCGCTATTGGCGGCCCGATGTCGTACTATGCCGGCTCACAACTGGCTCAGGTCCACCTTCCCCTCGGAGTGTGGCCTGGCATGCTGGTGCTGGGGCTGGTCTGGGCGGGGCTGTTTCCCTTGCTGCAATGGCTGGCAGCACGCGCAGCCAGACAATCGGGAGAAACGCTCTGAACGCTACGCTCATTCCGCTCGCAGACATTCACAGCGAAACGGAAGTCACCTGCTCGACCTGCGCAGCCTGCTGTTGCCAACTGGAAGTGATGCTCATCACCGACACGGGCGTGCCTGAGCGCTACATTGATACCGACGAGTGGGGTGGCGAGGTCATGCTGCGTCTGGACGACGGCTGGTGTGCAGCACTGGATCGCAACACCATGATGTGCACGATCTACGAGAAACGCCCGCTGATCTGCCGTGAGTTCGAAGCAGGAGCAGAAGACTGCCTGAACGAACGCAAAGGGATTGCGACGGCGTATCTCTGATCAGTGTTGCCTGGTTGATAACTATCGTCCCCACGCTCCGCGTGGGAATGCAGTTCGTGACGCTCCGCGTCACATGGCGGCTTCTTCGACATCAGGTGAATTGGTGCCCGACTCAGGTCACCTTTTCGCCCCTCGGCGAGTTACTTTGATGAGGCCAAAGTAACCAAAGCCTTTCGCTCCTGTTTCCGGCCCGACTTCGTCGGGTTCCTTCGCCCTGTCACTGATCCGGGGGCCGCCGCAACGGGCCATCCTTGGCCCGGTGCGGCTTGCTCGGCGTCCTGCCTCGCATCCTCCGGATCAGCGTCAGAGCTCAGCCGTCACTAACGTCGCACTCTGCGTTGTCAGTGCCATCGCGATAAAAAAGCATTTTATGCGCAATGGCTTTTGTGCAGGGCATTACGTTGTGCTGCAGCGAAGCGTTGGCACGAATGCCAGTCAAATCAGAACGGCATCTTGTAGTGCAGTGCGTAGCTTTCTATACCGTCGTTCGGCTCTTTGATGCCGGCGTTGGAATAGTGAGTCGCGCGGATGCCGACCTCATGCCCGCCCGCGAAGCGCAGACCGAAACCAATGCGGTCTTCGAAGTTGAAGGCAGAACCGAACTTGCGATCTTCAACCTGGGTGTTGGAGAACACCGAGACGCCGATACCGGCTTCTACGTAAGGCTTGACGTTGCCGTTGCCGAACTCGTAGACCAGAACCGGGGAGAACGACAGGCTGTGGTTATCCTTGTAGTCCTTGCCATCCCAATAGGTGTAAGCGCCATCCCAGTAGCCGGTCAAACGGCCGATGTCGCTTTGCAGCCAGGTTTTATCCCAATCGAACTGCACGCCCAGACGATAAGTCATGGTCGACTCGCCGGTCTGACCGACCGAAAACTCAACACCATCAGCCTGCGCGATTGAAGCTTGCCCTGCCAAAGCGGCCGCAATCACGGCCAGGCAAAAGAGTCTCTTCATGAGAAACGTCCTAAATATATTAAATTGTACGAAAAGTGTTGGAATTCATCAGCCGCTTTTATAGAAGCCGCGGAGGCGACGTTAGTTCACCCCAAAAGCGCCTTTTTTCACGTTTTTTTTACAAACGGAAGCTTCTCACATTGCCAGGACTTTGCGACAAAAAAGGTAGGATTTTTCTGAAATTGTCCGGAATGTCACTAGACCAATACACAGTATCTCGCGCGTCGCCAGTGGCAAGAAGGCTGGAACGCGACAAAAGACGCTGTAACTGACGCGCTACCGCAGCCCCGGTGTCGATCAGGGTGACCGATTCGGGAAGCATCTCCCGCAACAAAGGTTTGAGAAACGGGTAGTGAGTACAGCCCAGAATGATCGTGTCACAGCGCGCTGCCAGCAGCGGCTCGACATAATGCAGCAGCAATTGACGGATTTGCGGACTGAGCAGATCACCGGTTTCGATCAGTTCGACCAGCCCTGGGCACGGCTGGGTCACGACCCGAACATCGTTGGCAAATCGGTCCAGCAACGCCGCAAAGCGGGCGCTTTGTAGCGTTCCGGTAGTCGCCAGCACACCGACAACACCGCTGCGGGTCGCCTCGGCAGCAGGTTTGACAGCAGGTTCCATACCCACAATTGGCCAGTCCGGGTAGCGTTGACGAATGTGCGCCACACCCGCCGCCGTCGCGGTGTTGCAGGCGACGACCAGTGCCTTGGCACCCTGCTCGCGGAAGAATCCCGCAATTGTCAGGCACCGTTCGGTAATGAATTCAGGGGTCTTTTCGCCATAAGGAATATGCCCGCAGTCCGCCAGATACAGCAGTGACTCGCTGGGCAGCAACTGGCGGATTTCATTGAGCACTGAAAGGCCACCGACCCCGGAATCGAAGATTGCGACAGGCGCATCGCTGGCATGGCTCATCTGCATGTCAGGCATGTTCGCCCTGCCCGCTTGCTGCACTGCAAACGCTGCACGCCGGGTCGCGCTTGACTTTCAGTTCACGGAAACGGGTACTCAAGGCATCAATCAATAGTAGTCGCCCGACCATTGGCTCGCCAAAACCGGCCAGCAGCTTCAAGGCTTCGAGTGCTTGCAGACTGCCAACCAGGCCAACCAGCGGCCCGATGACACCGGCCTCGCTGCAGGTCAGTTCGGCTTCGCTGCCGTGACCGTACAGGCAGTGGTAACACGGGCTGTCCGCACGACGCGGATCGAACACCGACAACTGCCCTTCAAGCCGAATGGCAGCACCGCTGACCAACGGCTTGCCGGCAGCGACACAGGTGGCATTGACCGCTTCGCGGGTGGCGAAATTATCCGAGCAATCCAGCACCAGATCGACAGCCTGCACCGCCGCCTCCAGTGAGTCGGTATCCAGCGCTGAGCGATGAGCGACGAGAGTGATCTCGGGATTGATCGCCTTGAGCCGGGCCAGAGCCGAATCTACCTTGGCCTGTCCGATGCTCTGGGTATCATGAATGATCTGGCGTTGCAGGTTGGTCAGGTCGACGTGATCAAAATCCGCCAGATGCAGTTCACCGACCCCTGCGGCGGCCAGATAAAGGGCAACCGGCGAACCAAGCCCGCCGACGCCGACGATCAGCGCGCGACTTTGCTTGAGGCGCAGCTGGCCGTCGATATCAACGTGTTGCAGCAGAATCTGGCGACTGTAGCGCAGCAGCTCCTGATCACTCAGCACGGCTTGCATCCGAACGTGATGCGCTCGTGCTCACCCAGATCACGGCGGGTCTGGATGCGCTCGAAACCATGACGGATCAACAGTTCGCGCACCGCCGGGCCTTGATCGTAACCGTGCTCCAGCAGCAGCCAGCCATCGGCGCTGAGGTGCACCGGCGCGTCGGCAATGATCGTGCGCAAATCGTCCAGCCCGTCGGAACCGGCAGTCAACGCGCTGCTCGGCTCGAAACGTACATCACCGGCCGACAGATGCGGATCAGCGTCGGCGATGTACGGCGGGTTACTGATGATCAGATCAAACTGCTGCCCTTCCAGAGCACTGAACCAGTGGCTGTTGAGCACTTGGGCGTTATCCAGTTGCAAACGCTGGCGGTTGCGTTCGGCCAGCGCTACCGCTTCAGGCACACGGTCGACCGCTGTGACTTTCCATTGTTGGCGCTCGTTGGCCAGCGCCAGCGCAATCGCCCCAGTGCCGGTGCCCAGGTCAAGCACCTTGGCGGGCGCGAACGCAGGCACCAGTTCCAGCGCTGCCTCGACCAGCATTTCGGTCTCTGGCCGCGGGATCAAGGTATGCGGCGCTACTTCCAGATCAAGCTTCCAGAAACCTTGCTGACCGAGAATGTAAGCCACCGGTTCGCCCGTGCGTCGACGCTGCAAATAACCTGCAAAGGCCAGCGCAGCCTCGGTGCTGACGATGCGCTCAGGCCAGGTGTGCAGAAAGCTGCGCGGTTTGCCCAGCGCTGCCGCCAGCAGCAGCTCTATGTCGAGCCGCGCGGTCGGTGAATCGGGAAGCTCGGCGCTTCTTAACAAACTTGCGATGATGGTCATTTACTCACCCAGTGCCGCAAGTTGATCAGCCTGATATTCAGCGAGTAGCGGCTCTATCACTGCATCGACCCCGCCCGCCAGAACTTCATCAAGCGAATACAGCGTCAGGTTCACGCGGTGATCCGTCACTCGCCCTTGAGGGAAATTATACGTACGAATACGCTCGGAACGATCACCCGACCCCACGAGCAGCTTGCGCTCGCTGGCGATGGCGTTGGCCGCCGCGCTGGTCTGCTGATCATTCAGTTTGGCAGATAGCCAGGACATTGCCCGGGCCCTGTTCTTGTGCTGCGAACGCTCTTCCTGGCACTCGACGACAATACCCGATGGCAAGTGGGTAATGCGGATCGCCGAGTCGGTTTTGTTGACGTGCTGACCACCGGCCCCTGAGGAGCGATAGGTGTCGACACGCAGGTCGGCCGGGTTGATCTCGATCGCCTGTTGCTCGTCAGGCTCCGGCAGCACTGCAACGGTACAGGCAGACGTGTGGATGCGACCCTGCGACTCGGTCTCGGGCACGCGCTGCACACGGTGCGCGCCGGACTCGAATTTCAGCTTGCCGTAGACGCTGTCACCCTCGACGCGCGCAATGACTTCCTTGTAGCCGCCATGCTCGCCTTCGTTTTCGGACAGAATTTCCACCCGCCAGCCACGCCGCTCGGCGTAACGCGAGTACATGCGAAACAGGTCACCGGAGAAGATCGCGGCTTCATCACCGCCGGTGCCCGCACGGATCTCCAGAAACACGTTGCGGCCGTCGTTCGGGTCCTTGGGCAACAACATGCGCTGCAATTGCGCTTCCAGCTCGACCAGTTGCTGTTTTGTCTCGCGAACTTCCTCGACGGCCATTTCGCGCATGTCCGGGTCGCTGTCCTTGAGCAGCGCCTGCGCGCCCTCCAGATCACCCTGCACCCTGATCAGCTGTTGGTAAAGCGCAACGACCGGCTCCACTTCGGCGTACTCACGGGAATAGGCGCGAAAGCGTGTCTGATCGCTGATCACTTCGGCATCGCCGAGCAGCGCGGTCAGTTCCTCGAAACGGTCGCTGAGGACATCCAGCTTATTGAGCAGTGAAGCTTTCATTGCGGGGTTTTATCCGTCGAGCCCTCACCGAGGGCAAAAAGTTCCTGAGCCATGGCCAGCGCATCGACGCGACCTTCGGCAGACAGCTTCTTGAGCTGCACGCTGGGTGCGTGCAGCAATTTGTTGGTCAGACCACGTGCCAGCTGGATCAATACGTCCTCGGCATTGCTACCGTTGGCCAGCATACGTTGCGCCTTGCTCAGTTCTTCGTCACGCAGCCGTTCGCTTTGCTGACGATAGGCGCGCAACACATCGACCGCCGCCAGTTCGCGCAGCCGCGACATGAAGTCTTCGGCACCCACGCTGACCAGCTGCTCGGCAGCCAGTGCAGCCCCCTGGCGACTCTTGAGATTTTCTGCCACCACTTCGTGCAGATCATCAACGCTGTACAGGTAAACGTCGTCCAGTTCGCCGACTTCAGGCTCGATATCCCGCGGTACGGCAATATCGACCATGAAAATCGGTTTGTGCTTGCGCAGTTTCAGCGCACTTTCCACGGCCCCCTTGCCCAGGATCGGCAACTGGCTGGCGGTGGAGCTGATCACGATATCGCTGTTGACCAGCTCGGCCGGGATATCCGACAGCAACACCGCATGGGCACCGAACTCGGCAGCCAGCATGCTGGCGCGCTCCAGCGTACGGTTGGCAACCACGATACGCTTGACGCCCAGGTCATGCAGATGCCGGGCGACCAGAGTAATGGTCTCGCCCGCACCGATCAACAAGGCCTGACTGCGTTGCAGGTCACTGAAAATCTGTTTGGCCAGACTGACCGCGGCGAAGGCCACGGACACCGGGTTTTCACCAATTGCAGTGTCTGTACGCACCTGTTTGGCAGCGCTGAACGTGGCCTGAAACAGACGTCCCAGTAACGGCCCGACCGTTCCGGCCTCGCGCGCAACGGCATACGCAGACTTCATCTGGCCGAGAATCTGCGGCTCGCCGAGCACCAGGGAGTCGAGCCCCGAGGCGACACGCATCATGTGTCGCACGGCGGCATCGTCCTCGTGGACGTAAGCGCTGGCGCGCAGTTCTTCCAGGCTGAGGTGATGGTAATTGGCAAGCCAGGCAAGAATGCTGTCCGCACCGAGATGCTCGTGCTCGATGTACAACTCGCTGCGATTACAGGTTGAAAGAATCGCAGCCTCGCGACTTTCGGTCAGGTGGCAAAGCTGCTGCAACGCCTCCACCAACTGTTCCGGGGTAAATGCCACGCGCTCGCGAACGTCGACCGAGGCGGTCTTATGATTGATACCGAGTGCAAGGAAGGCCATTCAGGGTCGCAGGTGGTGACGTGAAGCCGGTAATTGTCCTACTTCAATAAGCTCAGAACAACCACCACATATTATTGTCCCACTACAATCGATCGTCACAGCCTGCGTTTTCAGGCTCGCGACACTGCAAACACACGCATTGCATCAGTTTTTCCGACGGCTGTGGGTTTTGCCAACAGCCTTGTGTCATGATGCTCCCACCGCAGGTAAGCCGCCCTTCTTATATATGAATAGATCCTCCGCGTTGTTCCTTGCTCTTGCCTTTCTAGGCGGCTGCCAGTCAATGGCCCCCGCCTCGTCACAGCCCGTGCCCGCTCAGAAAGACGCCCCCCCCGCGCCTGAAGCCAAGCCGAAGGTCTATGGTTCGTTCACTCAGGACACCCTGGTCAGCCTGTTGAGCGCGGAGCTGGCCGGCCAGCGCAACCGCTTCGACATCGCCCTGGATAACTACGTGACCCAGGCGATCAAGACTCAGGACCCGGGGGTCTCCGAGCGCGCCTATCAGATCGCCGAATACATGGGCGCTGATCAGTCTGCGCTGGAAACCGCGCTGATCTGGGCAAGAAACGCACCGACCGACCTTGAAGCGCAACGCGCCGCAGCCATTCAACTGGCGCGCGCGGGACGTTACGACGATTCTCTGGTGTACATGGAGAGAGTCCTGCAGGGTCAGGGCGACACGCACTTCGACTTTCTGGCACTGTCCGCGGCCGAAACCGATCCGGACACCCGCAACGGCCTGCTCAAAAGTTTTGATCGGTTGCTGGGCAAATACCCGAACAACAGCCAGCTGATTTTCGGCAAGGCGCTGTTGCTTCAGCAGAATGGTGACGCCGAACAGTCGTTGAAGCTGCTGGAAGACAACCCACCCAAAGAAGGCGAAATCGCGCCCATCCTGCTGCATGCCCGTCTGCTGCAAAGCATGAACCGGGGCAAGGAAGCGGTGCCCCTGCTTGAGAAAAGCATCAAGAAATACCCGGACGACAAACGCCTGCGCCTGACGTATGCGCGCATGCTCGTCGAGCAAAACCGCATGGAAGACGCCAAAGTGCAGTTTTCCGCTCTTTTGCAGCAATATCCGGACGATGACGAACTGCGCTTCTCGCTGGCTCTGGTGTGCCTTGAAGCCAAGGCCTGGGACGAAGCGGCTGGCTACCTGGAAGAACTGATCGCCCGTGGTGCACACGTCGATTCAGCGCATTTGAATCTGGGTCGCATCCACGAAGAACGTGAGGACCCGCAAAGCGCGCTCAACGAATACGCTCAGGTCGGACCGGGACCGGACTTCCTGGCGGCTCAATTGCGCCAGGCCGATATTCTGGTCAGCAATGGCAACGGCGCAGAAGCGGCCAAACGCCTGGCTGAAGCACGTGCCGAAGAGCCCGATTACGCCATTCAGCTGTACCTGATCGAGGCCGAAACCCTGACCAGCAATGATCAACTGGATCGCGGCTGGCAGGTGCTGAACACGGCACTCAAGCAATACCCGGACGACGCCAACCTGCTCTATACCCGCGCCATGCTGGCTGAAAAGCGCAATGATCTGGCGCAGATGGAAAAAGACCTGCGCAGCATCATCAAGCGCGAGCCGGAAAACGCCATGGCGCTGAATGCACTGGGCTACACCCTCTCCGATCGCACCACGCGTTACGCCGAAGCCCGCGAACTGATCGAGAAAGCCCATCAGATCAGCCCCGACGATCCGGCAGTTCTCGACAGCCTTGGCTGGGTGAATTACCGCATGGGCAATCTGGATGCTGCCGAACGCTACCTGCGCCAGGCGCTCGAACGCTTCCCTGACCACGAAGTAGCCGCACATCTGGGCGAAGTACTCTGGGCCAAAGGCGAACAGCGCGAAGCCCGGAAAGTATGGGCCAAGGCCCTGGAACAACAACCCGACAGCACCGTCCTGCGCAGCACACTGCGACGCTTGACCGGTTCAGAGACCCTTTGACGTTATGTTTTTGCGCCACGTAATCGTATTCAGCCTCATCGCCCTGCTCACCGGCTGTGCCGGTCTCACTTCCCGCGAAGCCGTTCAGGGCAAGGGCGACCCCGCGCAATGGCGCGAACACAAACAGCAACTGAGCAGCCTCGATGGCTGGCAGATCAACGGCAAGGTCGGCATCCGTGCGCCGAAGGACTCCGGCAGCGGCACCTTGTTCTGGCTGCAGCGTCAGGATTACTACGATATCCGCTTGTCCGGTCCGCTCGGCCGTGGCGCAGCACGACTGACCGGCAGGCCCGGCGCTGTCGCGCTTGAAGTCGCCAACCAGGGTCGCTACGAAGCCACGACGCCGGAAACACTGCTTCAGGATCAACTGGGCTGGAAGCTGCCGGTTTCCCACCTCGTATGGTGGGTGCGCGGTTTGCCGGCACCGGACAGCAAAAGCAACGTGACGCTTGATGGCGACAGTCGTCTGGCCAGCCTTGAACAGGACGGCTGGCAGGTGGAATACCTCAGTTATGTCGAACAGAATGGCTATTGGCTGCCCGAACGCGTCAAGCTGCACGGCCAGGACCTCGATGTCACGCTGGTCATCAAGGACTGGCAACCTCGCAAACTGGGGCAATGACCATGACTGCATTACAGGATATGGCCACACCCCAGCTGGTTTTGCCTGCCCCGGCAAAGCTGAACCTGATGCTGCACATTCTGGGACGCCGCCCGGACGGCTACCATGAGCTGCAAACCCTGTTTCAGTTTCTCGATTATGGTGACGAACTGGGCTTTACCGTTCGCCAGGACGGCGAAATTTGTCTGCAGACCGATGTACCCGGCGTCCCGCATGACAGCAATCTGATCGTCAAAGCCGCCCGCGCGCTGCAAAAACAGTCCGGTTGCACGCTGGGCATGGATATCTGGCTGGAAAAACGCCTGCCCATGGGCGGCGGCATTGGCGGCGGCAGCTCGGATGCTGCCACCACACTGCTGGCGCTGAATCATTTGTGGCAGCTTGGCTGGGATGAAGATCGTCTGGCGCAACTGGGCCTGACTCTGGGCGCTGATGTACCGGTTTTTGTCCGTGGACACGCCGCATTTGCTGAGGGTGTCGGGGAAATTCTCACCCCGGTTGACCCCGAAGAACCCTGGTATTTGGTGCTCGTTCCGCAAGTCGCTGTAAGTACAGCAGAAATTTTTTCAGATCCGTTGTTGACACGCGACACGCCGCCCATTAAAGTGCGCCCCGTTCCCAAGGGAAACAGTCGAAATGACTGTAAGGCGGTTGTAGAGAGGCGTTACCCAGAAGTACGTAACGCTTTGAATTTGTTAGGTAATTTTACCGAAGCAAAATTAACCGGAACTGGAAGTTGTGTGTTTGGGGCCTTCCCAAACAAAGCTGAAGCTGATAAAGTCTCGGCCCTTCTTACAGAGACCCTTACGGGGTTCGTAGCAAAAGGAAGTAACATTTCGATGTTGCATCGCAAGCTGCAAATTCTGTAACAGGAATTGAGTGCCAGGCACTCGATTGATTCAATACAGGGGCGTCGCCAAGCGGTAAGGCAGCAGGTTTTGATCCTGCCATGCGTTGGTTCGAATCCAGCCGCCCCTGCCATTTTCTATACTCATCCAGGTTACCCTCAGCCTCTAGGTACTGCGCGTGTCCAAGATGATGGTCTTTACGGGGAATGCCAACCCCGATCTCGCTCGGCGTGTAGTACGTCAGCTGCATATCCCACTCGGTGATGTTTCTGTCGGAAAATTTTCCGACGGCGAAATCAGCACTGAGATTAATGAAAACGTCCGCGGTAAAGACGTCTTCATCATTCAGCCGACTTGCGCACCAACGAACGATAACCTGATGGAACTGGTTGTGATGGCTGATGCCTTCCGCCGCTCCTCAGCGTCCCGAATCACTGCTGTGATTCCCTACTTTGGTTATGCCCGCCAGGATCGCCGTCCGCGCTCCGCACGTGTTGCCATCAGCGCGAAAGTTGTTGCTGACATGCTCACCGTGGTGGGAATCGACCGTGTTCTTACGGTTGATCTTCATGCTGACCAGATCCAGGGTTTCTTCGATATTCCGGTAGATAACATCTACGGCTCCCCCGTTCTGGTGGATGACATCGAAGACCAGCGCTTTGAAAACCTGATGATCGTTTCCCCGGATATCGGCGGCGTCGTGCGTGCACGTGCTGTTGCGAAATCCCTGGGTGTCGATCTCGGTATCATCGACAAACGCCGTGAGAAAGCCAATCACTCTGAAGTGATGCATATCATCGGTGATGTCGAAGGGCGTACCTGTATTCTGGTCGATGACATGGTCGACACCGCCGGCACCCTGTGCCACGCGGCCAAGGCCTTGAAAGAGCATGGCGCAGCCAAGGTCTTTGCCTACTGCACACACCCTGTGCTGTCGGGCCGGGCGATCGAAAACATTGAAAATTCCGTGCTGGACGAACTGGTGGTCACT
Organism: Pseudomonas syringae group sp. 247E2; assembly: GCF_032587795.1. Classification (NCBI taxonomy): domain Bacteria; kingdom Pseudomonadati; phylum Pseudomonadota; class Gammaproteobacteria; order Pseudomonadales; family Pseudomonadaceae; genus Pseudomonas; species Pseudomonas syringae group sp. 247E2. Next base: position 149,609 of record NZ_JAWHPK010000010.1, read on the forward strand.
AACACCATCCCGTTGTCCGCAGCAGCACAAGCTTGCAGCCGTATCCGTCAACTGGATATTGCGCCGGTAGTCGCCGAAGCGGTTCGCCGCATCAGCAATGAAGAATCGATCAGCGCGATGTTCCGTTAACTGACATCACGCAGACGAAAAGCGCCCCGCCCTGACATCCGGTCAGGGCGGGGCTTTTTTGCCCATACCGCCCAAGCGCTGGTCGCAAACGCAACGGCGGATGTGGTTAATTTGGAGATACAACATGAACGAATTTACCCTGAATGCAGAACAGCGTTCCGACCTGGGGAAAGGTGCGAGCCGCCGCCTGCGTCGTCTCGCCAGCCTGGTTCCAGCTGTCGTCTACGGTGGCGACAAAGCCCCTGAGTCCATCAGCATGCTGGCCAAGGAAGTTGCCAAACTGCTCGAAAACGATGCGGCCTACAGCCACATCATCGAGCTGAACGTTGGCGGCCAGAAGCAGAACGTCATCATCAAGGCGCTGCAACGTCACCCGGCCAAAGGCCACGTGATGCACGCTGACTTCGTGCGCGTTATTGCCGGCCAGAAACTGACCGCAATCGTGCCGATCCACTTCCTGAACGAAGAAGCTCCAGTCAAGAAAGGCGGCGAGATCTCGCACACTACCACTGAACTGGAAGTGACCTGCCTGCCTAAAGACCTGCCTGAGTTCATCGAAGTTGATCTGGGCGCGCTGGAAGTAGGCGACAACGTTCACCTGTCCGAGCTGAAAGCACCTAAAGGTGTCGAGTTCGTTGCCTTGGCACACGGTACTGACCTGGCAATCGCCAACGTCCACGCACCGCGCATCGTCAAAGACGAAGCAGAAGAAGGTGAAGAAGGCGCAGCCGAGTAATTCATTACTTGGTAACGTCGGAGTTGCTCAGGAAACATCGCGAGCGATAGCAGGCAAAGCGGGCGAGATCGCTGAGTTTACATCATGGTAAATGAGCAGTTTTCGCCCACATTGCCGCTGTCGTCAGCGGTTTAACCCTCAACTCCAAAGGAAGAGCCCCTGTCGTGACCGCCATACAACTGATCGTGGGCCTGGGAAATCCAGGCGCTGAATACGAACAGACCCGGCATAACGCAGGGGCTTTTTTTGTTGAGCGTATTGCTGCGGCGCAGCGAGTCAATCTCGTTCCCGAGCGCAAATTCTTTGGCCTGACCGGGCGTTTTACGCATCAAGGTCAGGATGTTCGTCTGCTGATTCCCACCACTTACATGAACCGCAGCGGCCAGGCCGTCGCGGCACTCGCCGGTTTCTACCGCATTCCGGTTGAGTCGATTCTGGTGGCGCATGACGAGCTGGACCTGCCTCCGGGCGTTGCCAAACTCAAAGTGGGTGGCGGCCATGGCGGTCATAACGGCCTGCGCGACATCATCGCGCAGCTCGGCAACCAGAACACATTTCATCGCTTGCGGCTTGGCATCGGCCACCCGGGCGATGCCAGCAAGGTATCCGGCTTTGTCCTGGGTCGAGCGCCACGCGCCGAACAGGAAAAACTGGACGCCAGTATCGACTTTGCCCTCGGCGTGCTGCCGGATATCCTCGCCGGTGAATGGAACCGGGCGATGAAAAACCTGCACAGCCAGAAGGCCTGACATCACTCGAGGGGAAACACCATGGGATTCAATTGCGGCATCGTCGGCCTGCCTAACGTCGGCAAGTCCACCCTGTTCAACGCCCTGACCAAATCTGGTATTGCGGCCGAGAACTTCCCCTTCTGCACCATTGAACCGAACAGCGGCATCGTGCCGATGCCTGACCCGCGCCTCGCGGCACTGGCAGCCATCGTCAACCCGAAACGCATCCTGCCGACCACCATGGAGTTCGTCGACATCGCAGGCCTGGTGGCAGGTGCCTCAAAAGGCGAAGGCCTGGGCAACAAGTTCCTCGCCAACATCCGCGAGACCGACGCCATCGCTCACGTGGTGCGCTGCTTTGAAGACGAGAACGTAATTCACGTCTCCAACAGCGTCGACCCCAAGCGCGACATCGAGATCATCGATCTGGAACTGATCTTCGCTGACCTCGACAGCTGCGAGAAGCAACTGCAAAAGGTCACGCGCAATGCCAAGGGCGGTGACAAGGACGCAGTGGTCCAGAAAGGCCTGCTTGAACAACTGATCGCCCACTTCAGCGAAGGCAAGCCAGCACGCAGCCTGATGAAGAGCATGAGCAACGACGAGAAGGCCACCATCCGTGGCTTCCACCTGCTGACCACCAAGCCGGTCATGTACATCGCCAACGTTGCCGAAGACGGTTTCGAGAACAACCCTTTGCTGGACGTGGTCCGCGCCATCGCCGAAGAAGAAGGCGCAATGCTGGTGCCGGTCTGCAACAAGATCGAAGCCGAAATCGCCGAACTGGATGACGGCGAAGAAAAAGACATGTTCCTCGAAGCGCTGGGCCTCGAAGAACCCGGCCTGAACCGCGTTATTCGCGCTGGCTACGAAATGCTTCACCTGCAGACCTACTTCACCGCTGGCGTCGAAGAAGTTCGCGCCTGGACCGTCCGCGTCGGTGCAACAGCACCACAGGCCGCAGGCGTCATCCACACCGACTTTGAAAAAGGCTTTATTCGTGCCGAAGTCGTGGCCTATGACGACTTCATCCAGTTCAAGGGTGAAGCCGGTGCCAAGGAAGCGGGTAAATGGCGTCTCGAAGGCAAGGAATACATCGTCAAGGATGGTGATGTGATGCATTTCAGGTTTAATGTGTGATTGAGCACTTGACTTCAGCAGCTTGTTAAAACACTTAGAAGCTGCCTAAGCCCAATAAAACCGCGCCTTTGCGCGGTTTTTTGTTTTGATGGAAAGAATTTTTATCATTCTGCGAACGCGTCTGAACAGCTCAAAAAGCACTTATATCCCCCGATAAGAGCTTGAGCAACGGATTGGGTTTCAACTATTAACGTTAGAAAATCACCTCGCGCCGAGTGCTGACCCAACGAGCAATTCCACAATATTTTGTCTTGGGGCAGCTAAATGTGAGATACCCGAGCGTATAAAAGTTTCGCGTTTTCCCTGGCTCATTGGATCATTGCACATCGAGTAATAGCACTTTAGTATTCCTTCCATCACACATGGAAGATTCAGCAATGACCTACCCCCAAGGAATACTGTGGCCAATACCCATTACCCAATCTCAAAACCCTAAGGTAAAGGAGAGCAGGAAAGCTTCAACGCTTCAGTTTTGCTTATTTGGCAGACCAAGCAAAAATAGCCTTAAACCTAAGAAAAACTTCCTGCATCAGGAGGCTATTTGATGATAGCCACACTGAAGGAGCTTGCTTTCGCTTGGCGCAAGGCGAAGGTAGACCTCTACTATTCAACCCATCCACAGCTACTCGCAATGGCTGAGTATGAGAATGACTTGCTGGACAACCTTAAGAGATTAAAGAAAAAGCTCCTTGGCAAAGATGAACGCTGGATAAAAAAAACCGATTTTCTCGGTGAATGGACGCTGGCACCTAAAGCGCTGAGACCAGCGCCAATCAAAAATGCGCCTGAAAATCCCGGCCTGATCTTCGCCGCACCGGAAGACGACTGGTTAGACATGACAGAGAATGGCAAAGAACCCATTGCTGAGTTTCGTCTCATGGCGCAATGCAGTATGGATTTCCATGTACTGTCGGCGCTGTGGATGATGGAAGTCGGCGATCTCTTCGATAAGGCTTTGGGCGAAAATGTCTATGGTAGCCGATTACGCCGGAACCGCTCCGAACAAATCAACAAATTAGCACTGGGCTCGTTCAAACCTTATCTGAAACCTTTTCGAGACTGGCGAGATGGAGGCATCAAAGCGATGCGCTCTGCCTTGACCGATAAAAAGAAGGTCTTAGCCCTGACGGCTGACGTGAGTAGTTTTTATCATGAACTTAACCCGGAGTTTATGCTGGATGAACGCTTCCTTAGTTTTTCCGGAGTCAAGCTGAGCAAGAATCAGAAAAAACTACACCGAATTTTTATAAGAGCCTTGCAGGCTTGGTCGAAAAATACGCCATTGAAAAAAGGACTGCCTGTCGGCCTGCCTGCATCAGCAGTGGTAGCAAACTCCGCCCTGCTACGACTCGACCAATTCATAGAAAAACAAGTAGTACCTCTTTATTACGGCCGTTATGTAGACGACGTCCTACTTGTGATGGAGAACACCAGCAATATTAAAACAACCGCGCAATTTTGGAATTGGATACTAAACCGAGAGGACGGTAAAGAGCTGCTCACCATTAGCGAACAGGGCATTTTGTTCAACCCAGATTATCTCGTTGATAGCCATATTGCCTTTAATAACAGCAAAAATAAATTATTTGTTCTTGCAGGAAATCCGGGCACAGCTTTAGTCAATGCGATTTCTGAACAAATCAACCAACGAGCCAGTGAGTGGCGTGCGCTACCCAGCTTGCCAGACTCCTCAGCGACCGTCGCTACTGATTTGCTCAAAGCAACTAATAACGGTGGCGAACAGGCGGACAATTTACGAAAAACTGATGCTCTCACTCTGCATCGTGCGGGTTTTGCTCTTAATCTTAGGGATTATGAGGCCTATGAGCGTGATCTGCCACCACAGGCTTGGCAGGCGCATCGACACGCATTTTTTGATGCGGTAATTGACCACCTACTCACGCCAATGAAGTTTTTTGAACTGGCTCAGTACATGCCTCGTATCATTCGCATGGCTACTGCTTGTGAAGATTTTGAACACCTCGGCAAGCTTATCAAGGCATTAGACAAGTTAAGACTTACCGTGGAGACAGACTGCAAACTCGAGATAAAGGCACAGAAAAAGCCAGTCTCAGAAGATGAGTGCATATCGCGCTGGCAGAAGATACTTCTTCAAACCTTGCACGAGAACATCGCCTCGGCCTTCCCGCTCCCTCTGAGCCAAAGGGGAAGTGTGGGCTGGAAAGCCTTTATGCTTATTCTGGAAACCAACCTCAAGTACTTCGGTTCTGCTTTATTTGAGCTACTAGAGGACTTGAACGCCCTACAAAAAACCCAAGCTCTCCTATTCAGCCATGATCTCGCTCACGCGCCTTTACGCTTTGCCGGTATGCCTAAAGAAATGGTCAGCCGGCGTGGCATTCAGCCTCTACGCGACCTCAAGGCTCTGAAAGTCACGGGGTTGCTTAGCCCTGGCGTCACTAACGGGATTAAAGTTGTATCAAACTGGCTAAATCTTGAGAAAGGTGCGCCTGCTGGGCTAATCTTCGCTACACGTCCTTTCAGCCTGAATGAGCTGTATCTGATTGCCCACAAACCTTTCGCATCAGAAAAAGAATCTCAACTGGGCAAGGTTATTTCAGCCATAAGGGGATTTGAGCTTAAAGAGCATCAAATGCCTTACCTTGACCCTGATTCCAAAGTTTTAAGCATTCCAGATGGCAGCTCTAAAGGCAAACCGACTATAGCAGTGTCAAGCTGGGAAACTCTAGACCAAAGCTTTGTTGCGGCAGCGATGGGCAAACCAGATCCTGATAGCCGTCGCCGCTATCAACGGCTCAATCGTCTTATAAATGAGCTAATATCGAGACCAGATGGTACAGGCTATCTCATTCTTCCGGAGTTATCACTCCCACCACAGTGGTTTATGCGTATATCTGAAAAACTTAAAGGCAGGGGGATATCTTTAATTACGGGCGTGGAATATTTACACACTCATGACAGTAAAGTTCATAATCAAATATGGGCATCACTTACCCATGATGGCCTTGGCTATCCCTCGTTAATGCTTTACAGGCAAGACAAACAATTCCCAGCCTTTCATGAAGAACAGGAGTTATTCAGGCTCGCTGGTGCGAGAATGATCCCTGCTGAAACATGGAAATCTCCACCTATAATTCAACATGGAGATTTTCGCTTTGCCCTTCTCAACTGCAGTGAGTTGACAAACCTTCGCTATCGCGCCGACCTCAGGGGTCAGATCGACGCTTTATTCGTACCAGAATGGAACAGCGATACCGATACCTTTAACGCTCTTGTTGAATCGGCAGCACTGGACATACACGCTTACATTATTCAATGCAATAATCGCCAATACGGTGATAGTAGAATCCGCGCGCCTTACAAAGATCGCTGGAAACGCGACCTTTTAAGAGTCAAAGGGGGTAATCATGACTACTGCATCACTGGCGAGATTGATGTTCAAGGTCTGCGTCAGTTCCAGTCCAGCCATCGCTCACCCCTTAAGGATTTCAAACCAGTACCTGATGGGTTCAACCAAGACATGTCCCCCCAAAGGAAATTATTACCAAAAGGGGGGCAGGCATAAACATGAAAAACCCGTTTTATATATTGCTTTTCATTAAGCGGCTCAGTCAATGTTTTGAACTTCTGCAGCCACAAAAAAGCTGTCGATCGTAATAAAATAAGGCGGACTTAGCAAGAGCTGGTTTCTATAAGCAGATATTCACCGAAGAATATTATACCCCTGATAAAGCCGCGATACGTCGCGGCGCTCTGTTTCTGATGTAACGTGCCGGCGAGGCACGTTACATCTGCCGCACAGGAATCAGTCCCGCTTCCTGACAAGTAAGTATCAGCTCATCGAACAAACCGATATCACAGCGGATACGGGCCATCAGTTGCGCACCGGCAACGGCGGTGTAGATGGAACGGGCGCGTCGCTCACAGCTGGCTGAATCGCCCAGTCCTGCGTCAATCAGGACATCGGTCAGCCAGGCCACGTTTGTATCTGCAAACGCCTTTACTTCAACCTTGACCTCTTCGGGCAGGTCTTCGTACTCAGCGGCCATGAAGCTGGCCATGCAAAGTCGGTTGGCATGCTCCAGCGATGTTCGAAATGTTGAAGGATAGTGCTGCAAGCTAAGGCTCGGATCCGGATCTCGTAATGCCTCCAGCACAGCTGCGGCGTCCTGCCAGTAGCGCCTCGCCGATGATGCGGAAATTTATGCCACTATAGCCGTGCACCTGAGCCGCTGCTTTAGCAACTGCCAATATGGCCTCCCGCGCATTTTCACTCACGCTCGATTACTCGACTGGTTTGATAGACGCGGATTCTTTTCGCAGATTGAATGCCTGCCAACTGGAAGGTAGCGACACCGCCAGAGCGTTGGCTCACTTGGCCCAATCGGCTCAACACAACCTCACTTTAACAATATTGGGCTGGTGTTTATCTGAAACTTCCTTAAAGCCCCCTTGGCGGTGGGCGATCAACGATGCTTCAGTAGGGTGGTTATATCCTTTATGGGTACCTGCCGAAAAAAAAGCAATCGACTGTGAATTGCGTGCGGCGAATACACCAATGCTGCTGGCAAAGTCTCCATGATGCGGGACAATAATCGCGGTGTATGAAGTATTTGCCAAGCCAGAGATAAGCGAGTTCGTATCTTGTCTCATACGCTCATACACGTAGTCACCTGGGATAAGAACCGTCTGACCACGCGCGTGAAAAACACACACAAGGCACTCACCATTCTTGTCAGGGTAACTGGGTTGACTACGATGCAAATCGAGAGAAGAACCAACCGTCAAAGGAATAAGTGTACCGTCAAAAACCTTGATTTTTTTGTTTACACTTTTATCAGAAAAAACCAACTGCTTTGTATTGATCGGCACATAAATGCTGTCTATTTTGCCCGAAAGCGTCGGATCCCATTGCAACAGCCGCCAGTGGTCGAGATCAGGGTGAGACAGGATCATGATGACGCGGTGTAAAGCCTGAACAGCGGTTTTCAAATCGTTTACGAGTAGATCAGGATAGTCCGGTCGTTTTATCGGGCAACCAGCCCCGGCATCAAACAGTACGCCGTCATGCTCATTATCAAGGAGCGACGCCATACCCTGCCCCACGTGAAACGAGTAAAAGCTGTAATCGTCGCCAGCATCCATTTTTATCGACTTTACGCTAGGCGGGGTTGGCAGTTCAGGCCCCGCCTTCGGGTCGAGGTCTAACAGCACGCTACCAAACGTTGGTTTGTTTTCCGAGGGATCACTAAAGGCGGCATAGTAGTAATTACGCCCTTTCCCAGGTGTAAACTCCAGAAGAAACCAGTCGGAGACCGGCTGATGCTCAACCAATGATTGCTTGTGGGTACCAATAAAGGAAAGCCCGTTACCTTTATTGGTTGACCAGAAATCAACATCGATGACATAGACATCAACGCCTTGACGCAGAGATACCTCATTCCATTCAGAACTCTTCACGCCTGTAAATCTCAGGCATCGACCACCCCTCAAATAATCCTTAACTGCATTGTCGTCTTCAAGCTTGCAGTAAAAGCTGATGGGTGAATCTTCAGTTGGTGCGGCTCGATCTGTCACCGGATCCCTCGACTGTATACTCATGTAGCTCCCTTTTTTTGATCGCTGCACTCCTAAGCCCTTCGAAGCTTATCAAATTTATTCAAAATATAGGTAACGCTGCTGAAGTCTCGGAAGACCTCTACACAGCGGCAGGATTTGTTACATCCGACGGTATCGCCACAACTACCCGTAAACATTTCCGTGCAAACAAAAACGCCCCACAAGCGAGCTTGCGGGGCGTTTTACCAAACGTGTAGCGGTGCCTGAGAAACTTACTTCTTCAGACGCCCGTAGCGGTCTTCGAAACGGACGATATCGTCTTCACCCAGGTACGAGCCCGACTGCACTTCGATGAGCTCCAACGGCACCTTGCCGGGGTTGGCAAGCGAGTGTTTGACGCCCAGCGGGATGTAGGTGGACTGGTTCTCGGAGAGAATCAGTTCCTGATCGTCGCAAATTACCTTGGCGGTACCCGATACTACGATCCAGTGCTCTGCGCGGTGGTAATGCATCTGCAGCGACAGGCACTCGCCCGGCAGCACGCTGATGCGCTTGACCTGGTAGCGCTCGCCGAGATCGATCGTGTCGTAGTGGCCCCACGGGCGGTTGACCAGTGGATGAGTGACGAACTCGGGACGCTCTTCTGCCTGCAGACGCTTTACCACGTCCTTGACCTGTTGGCTGTTGTGCTTGTTGGCGACCAGAACGGCGTCCTTGGTTTCGATAACGATCAGGTCCTCGACGCCAACAGTGGCAACCAGTCGATGGTGCGACTGCACCAGGCAGTTGCGCGTGTCGATTGCCATCACATCGCCTTCCAGGCGGTTGCTATTGGCATCATGTGGGCCTACATCCCAGATCGCAGCCCAGCTGCCCAAGTCGTTCCAGCCTGCATCCAGTGGCACGACCAGACCGAGGTCGGTGTGCTCCATGACTGCGTAGTCCACGGACTCATCGGCGCACAAGGCAAACTTCTCGGCCGAGACATGCAGGAAGTAGTTGTCGGCATCGGAGTCAGCCAAGGCTATGCGGCAGGCAGACAATATGTCGGAGCGATGCTTTTTCAGCTCAGCCAGGAACACCGAGGCACGAAACATGAACATACCGCTGTTCCACAGGTAAGCACCTGAGGACAGGTATTCGGCAGCCATCTCCGGGGAAGGCTTTTCCTTGAAGGCCTCGATCGCGAAGCCACCCTGAGCAATGGATTCACCACAGTGGATGTACCCAAAACCGGTTTCAGCGTGAGTCGGGGTAATCCCGAACGTCACCAGACGACCCGCCTCGGCATGTACCTGTGCAACCGCTACGGCTTGTCGGAAAGCTTCTTCGTCATGGATATGGTGGTCGGCAGCCAGCACCAGCAGAATCGGGTCGGTGCCATCCGCCGTTGCTTCGAGCGCAGCCAGAGCGATGGCCGGCGCCGTGTTGCGGGCAAGTGGTTCGAGAATGACACGACGGCTACCCATCTTCGCTACACGCAGTTGCTCGGCGACGATGAAGCGATGATTTTCATTGCTCACAACGACCGCAGGCGAGTGCTCAAGACCTTTCAGGCGAGCCAGCGTGCGTTGAAACATCGTTCCCTGATCCTGGCCATCAAGGGCAAGAAACTGCTTCGGGAAACTCTGTCGCGACAAAGGCCATAACCGCGAACCACTACCGCCAGCCAGGATTACAGGGGTGAACATAGACGCTCCATTCTTGGGCCACAAAGGCGTGGCAAAGGCCCATTATCCGGGTGCTCTGGCTGCTATGCAACATGAAGGCCACTACAATACGCCTACCATTCAGTAACTCCGTCGCCGCAACTGCTCGCCACCCCGTGCGAGCCAGGCCGCCGCATGTTAGTCTTCGCGCCCGATTCCGCGCCCGATTCCGCATATCCGCCACACGCAAGCGTAATACGCTGCCTTGGTACACCATTGAGAAGTAATGTAATTGATCGACATTGAGAACGACAGAACATGGATATAGGCTTGAGTTGTACGGTCTGGGCGAAAGGCGAACGTGCCGGCCATCTGGACGGTATCGGCATATATTCCAGGGCGCTTTGGCACAGCCTGACCAAGCTGAGTCAGGCTGGAGATATCCACGTCAAACCTTACGCTTTCGGCAAGCAACTGCCAGTCCTGGCCTGTGGTCAGCCGCAACAGTTGTCCAGCGACTACCGTATTCATGCCGTGCTCAGTGGCGTCCTCAAACTGCCATTGGGTAGCTCGACAAGCATCGCCAAAGACGTACAACTGTTCCATGCAACGGATCACCATATCCCGCGGATCAAAGGCGTACCTGTCGTCGCTACGATCATGGACATGATTCCGGTGCTGCACCCGGAATGGATCAAGCAAGACCTCAAGCGCCTGAAAAGCTGGCTGTTCACCACCAGCATCGAACGTGCCGATCACATCATCACCATCTCCGAATACAGCAAGCAGGACATGATTCGTCACCTGGGCATCGCGCCAGAGCGCATCAGCGTTACACCCCTAGGCGTGGACCCTGTGTATTTCGAGCGCATCGGCGCCGCCGAGCGCAACAGGGTGCTGGACGCCTATAGCCTCAAACCCGGCTTCTATCTGGTAGTCGGCACCCTGCAGCCTCGCAAGAACCTGCAGCGCGTGCTGGAAGCCTTCCAGCAACTGCCCGCACAGGTACGTAAAGAGCATCCGCTGGTAATTGTCGGTCGTGACGGTTGGAGTAACGAAGAACTGCTACCGCAGCTTGAGGCGTTGCAGCAACGTGGCGAAGGTCGCTGGCTGAGTTACCTGCCACAGAATGAGGTGCTGGCGCTGCTGCAAAGTGCCGGAGCGCTGGTGTTTGCTTCGCTGTATGAAGGGTTCGGTCTGCCGGCCATCGAGGCATTCGCGGCGCAGTGTCCGCTGATCGCGTCCAACAATTCTTCACTGCCGGAAGTGACAGGCGATGCAGCATGGGCTGTCGACCCACACAGTGCAGAAAGCATCAGCACTGCTATGCTCGCAGTCCTGGAACAGCCTGAAGAACGTGAGCGCAAGGTCCAGTCAGGGCTAGGACGTGCGCGTCATTTCAGTTGGGATGCCTGTGCGCAGAGCACGCTGGATATTTACCGCAAAGTGCTGGCGGCTCGTCGCTAGAAGAGCCACCAGGCACAAGCCCTTAAGCGCGTAGCAGGTGCGATCAGGGCGTCTTTTTCAAGGCCGAGTCCGCAGCCTTCTCGACTGCCGGATTGGTTCCACCCAGCCAGACATTGACGCTGTCGACACTCTCCTGCGGCGGACGGCCTGCCCATCGATTAAGGATGAACAGGTTGGTGATGAAGTCGTACTGCGCCCTGAGCAGGTCACGCCGCGCCTTGAACTCGTTCTGCACGCTGGTCAGCACATCGACCGCGTTCACCACGCCATAGGAAAAGGCTTTCTGCGCCGCAATACTCGATTGCTCTGCCGATCCCAGCGCGTTCTTGTTGGCGCGGATCTTCTCGACACTGGAAAACGCCGTCAGGTAGGCGTTGGTGGTTTCCTTGACCACCTGGCGGCGCACGCTTTCCACATCCTGTTCGGTGGCCAGTTGCTCGTTGTACAGCCCACGCACCCGCGCAGAGGTCGAGCCGCCGCTGTAGATCGGCACGCGCACGCCGATTGTCGCCACATAGCTGTCGCTACGCGGTGACAGGGTGTTGTCGTAGCCCACGTCACTTTGCTGGGCACCCAGGGTGAAGGTCAGCGTCGGATAATGCCCACCCTTGCCTTCACGTACCGCGGCGTTGGCGACGTCGAGACTGCTTTCACGTGCCTTGAGCAGCGGGTTGCTGTCGATGGCCTGGGCCACCCAGGTATCCATCGATTTAGACGGTGCCTGCAGCGCAATGTCGTTTCTGATGCGGCTCAAAGGCTCGGTGATCGGCCGCCCGACAATTTCCGAGAGCCCGGCACGGCTGAGCCTGATCTGGTTGCGGGCATCAACCTCCTGCGCGGCCAGCAAATCGACACGTGCCTTTAGATCCAGCAGATCAGTGACGACGGCCATCTTCTTGTCGTACATCGCACTGACCCGATCCAGGCTCTTTTGCGTCGCCCGGCGCTCAGCCATGATCAGCTCGAGTTCATCGTCGGCAGACAGCGCCTGGAAATACCGTTTGGCCAGATCAACCGTGGCCTCAGCCTGGGCATCTTCGGCCTGATGCCCCTTCTGCTCCGTCGTGCTCTTGGCCTTCTGGTAGGCTTCCCAAGCCTGTTTGTTGTACAGGTACTGGGTCAGGTTGAGCGAATAGCTGGAGTTGTTATAAATCTCGCGCTCCGTGTCATCCTTGCGCAGGATCCGGTTGTAACTGCTGTTCGCAGTGACCTGCGGCAACAGCCCGCCAAAGGCATCACGCTCGCTGTCGACTGCCGACTGAGCACGCAGATAGGCAGACAACACTCGCGGGTCTTCCAGACGCGCCTCTCGATACAGTTTCATCAGATCCACGGAGTATGCCGAAGCACTGGTGACCTGAGGCGCAGCGGGCTGCGTAGGGTCTGCATGAACCTGAATACTGACCAGCCCGAGGGAAAGGAACACAGGAACGAAGCGCAGCACGATCATTCCTCGATCATTGATTTGATAAACACATTGGACGCCGGCTTCAACAGGTATTGAAGCATGGTCCGTTCGCCAGCATTGATCAGCACTTCAGCGGGCATGCCCGGCTGCAGCTTGTGGTCACCAAGACGCTTCAAGCCTTTCTCGGTCAGTTTTACCCGAACCAGGTAATACGGCTCACCGGCATCGTCTTTCAAACGGTCGGCGGAGATACGCGTCACCTCACCCTCGATGACAGGAGTAGTAGCACTGTTGAAGGCGCTGAAGTGAACGTCCGTCAGCTTGCCGATGGAAATCCGATCAATGTCGGTGATAGCGACATGAGCCTCAACGACCAGCTCGGAAGATTCCGGCACGATATCCAGCAATGGCGTGCCAGCGCTGACTACGCCGCCCACGGTATGAACCTTCATGTCCAGTACCATGCCGTCCTCAGGAGCCCGAATGACCACGCGAGACAGACGGTCCTGCAGCGCGGTAGCGGTCTCCTGTAAATCGAATACCTTGGACTGCACATCGCTCAACTCTTTCGCGACGTCAGAGCTGAAATTCTTGTTCAACTGAATGATCTGCAGTTCGGTCTCGCTGATCTGTAGCTGAGTCTTGGTGATCGTGGACTCGTGATCGGCCACTTCGGACTTGAGCATGTCCAGCTTGCGCTCCTGCTCAAGCAATCGTTGCTTATCCACGAAGCCCTGAGATAGCAGATCCTTTAGCTCGGTGATCTCACTGCTGTAGGATTTTTCAAGGCTGATCTTGGTGCGGATCATGTCTCGCAGACCACTGATCTGCTGCTTCAATTGCCCGATGCGTTCGCGTTGTACCGATATCTCGGTCAGGCGGGAATTTTTCCGGGTGCTGAATACTTGTTGCTCGCCTGCTATGGCTTCTTTGGCCCGCACACTGTCCGTACCACTGATGGTCAGTGGCGGAATCGAGGGCAGTTCGTCGCGCTCGGCGCGCAGTCGCGCCTCCTTGGCCTGGGTAGAAATCAACTGATTGCGGGTCGACTCGTATTGAGAGCGCAATTGCGAGTCGTCCAGCACGATCAGAGGATCACCCTTGTGAACGGTGTCCCCATCACGGACAAGCAGTTCCTTGACGATACCGCCTTCAAGATGCTGAACCGTCTTGCGATAACTCTGCACCATCACCACACCTGAGCCATACACCGCATTATCCAATGGAGCCAGCGCTGCCCAGGTACCGAACAGGCCGAAGGTGACCAGTACGATCGCCACACCGATCCGGCGAATCCCGCGATCTGAGGTGGGCATGTCATCCGCGTGAGTGTCGAGCGTGGATATTGTCTTAATGCTCATTCATGAATTCCTTTCACGCGCCAGGTTGCGCCGGTGCAACACCGGTGGCAGCAGGAGCCACTCGTTGCTGAGCCTGCTGCGCCTTGGCCTGTTGCTGTGCCAATTCGGCAATGACCTGATCACGCGCGCCGTACAAGGTGATGGTGCCGGCGTTCATGACCATGACCCGATCAAGTCGCGACAGAATATTGGGGCGGTGAGAGACGATGAATACCGTGGCGCCTGACTCCTTGATCAGTTGCAAGGCGACGCTCAGGGCACGCTCGCCGACTTCATCGAGATTGGAGTTGGGCTCATCCAGCACAATCAACCGCGGGCTGCCGTAGATAGCCCTGGCCAGACCGATGCGCTGACGCTGTCCACCGGACAGGTTGACGCCATCACTGCCGATCACGGTGTCGTAGCCGTCAGGCAACTGCAGGATCATTTCATGCACACCCGCGGTGCGCGCCGCCAGAACCACTTTCTCGGGGTCGACCTTGGTAAACCGGGCGATGTTATCGCTGATGCTGCCCTCGAACAGTTCGATATCTTGTGGCAGATAGCCAAGGTGCGGGCCAAGCTTCTGTTTGTCCCAGGCACTGATGTCGGCACCGTCCAGACGCACCGTGCCGTGCTGCGCAGGCCAGATGCCCAACAGAGCTCTTACCAACGTCGATTTGCCTGCCGCGCTCGGCCCGACAATACCCACAATGGTACCAGCCGGCGTTACGAAACTGATGTTGCGAATGACCGGGTTCTTGCCACCCGGCGGTGTGACTACCAGGTTTTCGACCTGAATATGCCCTTCGGGATCAGGCAAAGCCATGCGATCCGGTTCGTTATGCAGCTTTTCAAGCGTTTCACTCAGGCGAGTGTACTGAATGCGCGCAGCCACAAAACCTTTCCAAGTGCCGATAATCTGATCGACCGGAGAAAGCGCGCGCCCCAACAGCAGTGAGCCAGCCATCATCAAGCCAGGATTCATTTGGTGAGTTATGACCAGGTACGCACCCAGAGCCAACATGATCGACTGCGACCAGTTCCTGAAGGTTTTTGAGATTGAGGTAACAATACCGCCCTTGTCGCTGGCATCAGACTGCAGCACCAGGACTCTGCGCTGACGAACACCCCAACGAGCCATCAGAGTATCGAGCATCCCCATGGACTCGATGACTTCAGCGTTACGCAGGTTTTTGGTAGTCACCAGATTCGCAACCATGCTCTGCTGATTGGCTTCGGTCAGAGCCTTACCGGTGAACCGGTGGTTCAGATAGGCAAGTATTATCAGCACGATTGCAGAACCGACGGTCATCCATCCAAACCATGGGTGAAACAGGAACATCACGGCGGTATAAATGGGCAGCCAGGGAGCATCAAAAAATGCGAAAAGGCCATTACCGGTAAGGAACTGGCGCAACGATGTAAGGTCGTTTAGAGATTGTGCTGACGCATCCATACCGCCACTTTTCAACGCTTTCCTGAAACTGGCTCGATAGACGTCACGGCTTAGAAGGACATCCAGCCTGTTGCTGATACGAACCATGATTCTGGAACGAACCCACTCCAGCGCCCCCATAGTGATCATCAGTACGGTCAGGATCAAGGTCAGCATGATCAAGGTCGGGACGCTGCTGCTGGGCACCACTCGTCCGGATATCTGAATCATGTAAAGGGTGGGGGCCAGCATCAAGGCGTTTACGAACAGACTGAAGAAACCGACTGAGATAAAGCTGCCTTTGCAAGCCTTGAGGGCTACCTGCAAATTATTTTCGTGTGAACGACTCATAGAATCCGTACTGATGAGAGAGCGGTGAACGCGCGGCAGTGTAGCACCTGCTTTTGAAGCAAAGCAGCATTGAGGCGCCATCAAAATACGCAAAATTCAGCCAGATACAAGTGAAGGTTTCCGGGCGTCAAGGTTCGACACCGCCACACATACCGCCGGAAACCTGAACAAACTTCGAAAGTTAAATCTTTCAATCTGACAGTGCAAAAAAAGCGCGCAATGCAAAAACTGTCATATAGGCAAAGGCGCAGTAAGCAGTAAGCAGTAAAAGGATACGGATCCGGCTTCAACAAGCCTTTATATGGCATAGACCGTCAGCACACGAGGCACCCTGTCTGTAGCTTAAACGATTCACCTATCGCGAATTGTAGAACAATATCGAGGGCTGGACCCGCTTGATACGAAATTCGACAGATTTGCCAAATCTGGTCTTTTAGAGAAAAACGTAAATCTCTACGCCGGCGCGGAAACATCTCGAATCAATCGGACCGAGCACAAGAAAGGACTCGAAAAACTTGTGGCATTCCGCCGCTTTGCGACAATAAAACGGTACTTTTGGCCAGAATTTGTACACGAGAAATCTCCTACACAAAGCCACGAAAATTCATCTGATTCAAATTGACTTTTCCTACCAAAGGACTACTCTCGCAATCTGGCTAGCACAGAGCCACCAACCATGTGTAGCAGTACCCGAGCAGTGTGTTATCAGCCCTTTAGAAGGACTGACGGCGTAGCCGGCTTAGGATAAGAAGGAAGCTTGTTGGGTGCAGTCTCCAGAACTTGATGGACTAAAGATCAGCTCTCGCGTGACGCTGCTCGAGCCAGGAATGTACATATTCCGTTATGCCTCGCAGCCACCCGCGGACAAGCCTGTGTGCATCGCACTGCAGCAAGCCCCCCTTGGTAAGGGATCTATTGATTTCTTCCCGGCCGAAGGTGTCAGCAAGAACATGCTGACCCGGCTGGGCGATACCATCGTTGCTCGCGTCAAGGGTGGCATTACCACGGTTCTGATCACCGAATACCATATGTTCGATGCAGTCATCGACCCTATCGACTTGCGCATCGACCGAATCGACACTTCCACCGCCATCATGCGCAATTTCACTATTGCTGCGACCGCCGAACCGAGCGCGGCGATCTCGTCAACTCCCATGCCCGTGGCTCTCAAGCTGGTTGCGCATCTGCAGGGAGAAGGTGATGTGGTCTCTACGGAAGGCTGGGCCGGCGAACCTGACGGCACCCGGCGCCTTGAAGGGTTCTCCATCCTTTGGGGCGACAAGCCGGCAGGCGTGGACCTGGTTTACACCTCTACCGTTGCAGGCTCCGGCCCCAGCCCTAATGTCGCTTCGGGAGCCTTCACAGGTACCCGCGGCAAGTCTTTGCCTCTGGTCTCGGCAGGTTTCAGCCTGGTAGGACCCAATCAGCATTTTTATGAATTGTCTGGCCACCTTGTCTTCCGCGGCGCTGCGCCGCAGGTCATCGTTGCCAACCAGATGATGTACGGCCCCACCGGCAAAGAGCCTCTGGTGGCGTTACACATTTGCATCGCACCCGCTACGAAGATGAACGCTGCCCGCTATAAGTCTCCGTGGGAAAACTCTGCATTGACGCAGAAAATTAGCAGCACAGGCCAGATGGCTTGAAGTAACAGGAATTTCCCATGCAATACGATGCCCCGGTAACTACAACTCAGTTCAACACTTTTCTGACGGCTACCAATCTGACTGACAGCACCACGGCTGCAATCAGTACTCTTCTGGCTCTCGACACTGCGACCACCGTAGACCTCGCTAGCTGGGATGGCGTAAACGCTCTCCAGATTCCTACCGGCCAAACCGGTACTACTGACGTCATCACCGGCACTATCGCTGGTGCACGTGGCGATCTGGTCACCCTGAATGTTACTGCTGAAGTGGCTGCTGCCAAGGCAATCATTCTGGACAGCCAGGCTAACCTGAACGTCAACATCACTCCGACCATCGCGACTGGTGCTGCTGCCGACGCTTCGTCGCTGGCTCGCGTTGCTGTGTCGGCTGATGCTTCCGCTACCACTCAGTTCCTGCTGACCACTGGTACAGGCGATGACGTAATCATCGTCAATGGCAATCAGAACAACTTCATCGATGCAGGTGCAGGCAACGACACCATCATCACTGGCAACGGTAACAACACTATTATCGCTGGTGCTGGCAACAACAACGTGATCACCGGTAGCGGCAACGACACCATCGTTCTGAGTGGCACCAACCACGCAGACGTCGTCAATGCAGGCGCAGGCTACGACGTTGTTCAGTTGGACGGTTCGGTTGCTGACTACACCTTCACTGCTGGCAACAACTTCAACGTCAACCTGACCGGCGCGCAAACTGCCTCGATCACTGGCGCTGAGTTCCTGACCTTCGTCAACACTACTACCAGCGCTGTTGAAACTGTTGTTCTGGCACAGAACGATACAGAAGCTACAGCTCTGCGCATGTTCGAAGGCATTCTGGGTCGTGACGCAGATCTGGGTGGCGCTCAGGCGTTCGCTGGCCTGGCGAATTCCGGTGCATCGTTGACCGACATCGCCAATAGCTTCCTGAACTCCTCCGAGTTTGCCGATACTTCCTCTGCGGCTCCTATCAGTAGCTTGTACACCGAACTGTTGGGCCGTGCGGCAGACGCTGGTGGCCTTGCCAACTGGCAAGCAGTGATAGCTAACGGCGGCACTCTGGCTGACGTTGCAGCAGGCCTCGCCGTTTCCACCGAGGCGCAAGCTCTCGACCAGTCGAACGGCGACTTCGTCCGTGACCTGTACGCCTCAGTACTGGGTCGCGATGCCAATCAGGATCAAGGTGGCCTGAGCAATTGGGTATCCCAACTGTTCAACGGCACCAGCCGTGCTGAAGTGGCTCAGGGCATCGCTGGTTCGCAGGAAGCTGCAACCAAGGCAGATAGCGATTTCATCAACAATCTGTACCTGACCGCTACCGGTCGCGCCGCTGATGCAGGCGGCAAGGCTGCATGGAGCGACTTACTGGCCAACGGCGGCACCCACGCTGATGTTGCTATCGGCATCGTAGGTTCTCCAGAGGCAGTAGCACATAACGACAACGTTATCGTGCTGCACGGCGCGGTGTAACCAGCCCCGTCGTTGTAACAAATACGCCCGGCCGCAAGGCCGGGTCGTATGCAAAAAGGGGCGACTTTCGGGTCGCCCCTCTTTTATTTTTAAAGTGAACACGCCAGCTTATGTCCAGACACCTCGACCGTGGGCGAGAAACGCTCATGGATATGTTTCACCGCCACCGCCAGGCCGATGAGCACGACCTTGCCACCGTGGCACTCGAGTGTGCGCTGCAGACCCCTGAATACCGTCCGGAAGCACTGGTCTGGAAAGGTATCGAGGTCCTGCCGCAAGATCCAAAGCTTGCCTTTATTTATTTGCTCAACGCCGCGCACGCGTTTCCTTTGCGTGCGGACATTCACGCCCTGCTCGGGCGCAGCATCATTGCCCAGGGTCAGCCGTTACTAGCCAACCGTTACATGAGTAATGCCTGGCAAAAACTGCCTGCCGACGCTTCGCTACGCATGATGCTCTGGCAGGCACGCAGCCTGTCGGAAACACCTGAAGACTTGCGCCGCATCATTCTCGCGCACCTTCCTGATATTACCGCTGCCAACGAACTCGCTCTGGTACTCAAACTGCTGGCTGCGCAGACCGGATTGCCAGGCACGCTCGGCGTGGTCCGTTACCTGCCTGATGTGCAGGAGATCCACGGCTGGGCCATCGACTTGCACAATGTGCAGACGCCTGTGTCGTTGCAACTGGAGGCCAACGGTCACTTGATCAGCATGGTTGCCAGCGCCCCGCACCCGTTACTGACAGCGGCAGGATTGCCTGCGGCTCACGGCGGTATTCGCATCAAGGTGCCCAATGCCACCCCTGCCGTGCATGTGCGCTTCGATAACGGCACCGCGCTGCTGGGCAGCCCACTGTCAGCGATGCCGGTTTTCGTTGCTCCACCTGCGGCGTTGAAGGTTGGTGACAAGCAGCCGGTGGATGTACTCATTCCTGTTTACGACGGCCTGGAAGAAACCCTCGAGTGCATCAACAGTGCACTGGAAGCGCGCAAACGCACTCGCACACCTCATCGCCTGGTGGTGATCGAAGACACAACACCGGTTCCCGCGCTGCGCAAAGCCCTTAAGGTTCTCGCGGGCAAGGGCAAAATTACTCTGGTGCAGAATCCCATCAACCTGGGCTTCATCCGCAGCATGAACCGCGCGATGGCGTTAAGCCCCAAGCAGGATGTGGTCTGGTTGAATGCCGACACCCGTGTGCAGGGTGACTGGCTGGACCGGCTGCGCACGACTGCCTATGCCGACGAGACCATTGCCTCGGTCACCCCGTTCACCAATAACGGCGAGTTGATGAGCTTTCCTGAAAGCCGATTCAGCCATCCGATGCCCAGCGCAGCAGAACAGGCCCGTCTGGACGATCTGGCGCGAATGACTGGCAGTCCGGCCATGGAGCTCGAAACCGGCTGCGGCTTTTGCCTGTACATCAAACGCAGCGCTCTGGACAGCGTGGGTTATCTGGATGAAGTCGAACTGCTGCGCGGTTATGGTGAGGAAACTGACTGGTGCCTGAGAGCGCGCGGCCTGGGTTGGCGTCATGTCGGAGCGCCGAATGTGTTCGTTGCGCACCAGGGTGGCATTTCATTCGGCGCCGAAAAGGCGCTGCGGGTGGCGCACAATAACGCCATCCTCAAGCGTCGCTACCCGGACGCGTCATCGCGCTATGAAAACTTCTGCCTGCGCGACCCCATCAGGCCCGCTCGTCAGGCTCTGCAACGCGCGCGCTTAGTGCAACTGCCCGAGCAGTTGTCGACACCGGCATTACGGCAGTTGCATATCGCCAACAGCACAGCATCGCAAGCGCCTTTAAGCCTCACGTGGCGCAACAAGGGCCAGCATGCGCAGGCAACGCTGCAGGCCAACGTGCTGCCGCTGGCGTTCAGCCTTGATTACGAACTGCCTGCCGACACCGAGCAACTGCTGCACGACCTGCGCAGCCTGCCATTGGAGGAACTGATCTATCAGAATCTCGCCAATTGCCCTGAAGCGCTCTGCGCACTGGCCGAACAACTGGATAAACCTTACCGAATCGTTTGCCGCGATGACGTGTTACTCACGCCAGACAGCCGCTTCGACTGGCCGCATTTCGCACGCAAGGCGCAGAGCATCGAGTTGCCGTGGCGGGCCCTGCGCGAGCGTTACGCCGACGCCCTGCCCCAGGCCAATATTTTGATCAGGTCAGCCCCTCAAGCGCTGCCGAAAAATGATTCTGTACCAACCACCCTGCTGATTGCCGATCGCCTTTCAGACCCTGACATCGCCAAACAGTGGCTGGAACTGGGCAGACGCATCACATACGAAAACCAATCTCTGGTATTGCTTGTTGCAGAGGACGGCCCGTGGGTCAAACCCTTTCTCGCCACTGGCGCAATTCATGCATTACCCATCACGCAAGGCCTGAGCCAGGCCGACTCCGTCCTGCTTGCCGGATGCACCGCTGCCTTGAGCGTGGAGCGTAGCCCAGGCGCATCCTGGCGCGCTGCGGACCTGGCTGTCGAACTGGGTCTGCCGCTGTACGCCATGCCAGGGCCGCTCGCCCAGGAAGCCGGAGCATTACCGATCAACACACTGCCTATTTCATTGAGTCGGACATGATCTCAGAACACACACCGGTCAACTCCGACCCGACAGCTCAGCCCTCCGGTAATACACGATTCAATGGTGCCATCACCGGCCTGTATGGCGATGTACTGCAAGGCTGGGCGCTCGATACCCTGCATGCGGATGAACATCTGGTTGTCGAGGTCTACATCGACGGCGCCTGCGTTTCACTGGTCCGGGCCGACCAGTTTCATCCCCGTGCCGGTGCGGATGATCCATTCCATGGCTTTGGTGTACAGCTGCGCCAAGGCTGGCTGGATAATGCAAAGCACATCAGCGCCCGGGTGGCCAACAGTGACTACTGGCTTGCTGGCGACCTGCAATTACCGACCACGCCCAGCGCAGAGCCGGCGCCCATCGCGTCTCAGGTCTGGCACAGCGGTGGCCTGAGGCTCGGCGGCTGGTCTTGGGACCCGGATGCACCGCAGCGGCATGTGCAAATCACCGTGCGTGAGGGCAGGCGGGTACTTGGTCAAGCTACGTGCAATGTTCATCACCAGGCGCTGGTCTATCGAGCAACGAGCGATCACGGTTTCAGTTTTGATCTGCCTTGGGAACTGGCTGATGGCAAGCCACATACACTGGACATCGAAAATGACCTCGGCCATACGCTTTCCGGCAGCCCGATAACCCTGTGCTGCTGGCACGACGGGCTGGAGGGTCTGCTCAAGCAGCATGAGCGCGCGCCCACCGAGCAAAATCTGGCATTGCTTACCCGGATTGCAGCGGATCAGGCAATGCGTCTGCCGAAAAGCGCAGGCTTTCATAATTATCCCGAATGGTTTGAACGGTTCCGTCCTGCTGCGCCAAAAGACGATCAACCGCAGCAATGCAGGATCGGTTTGCTGTTAATAAGTGATGGCAACAGCACGCTCGAAGCCATCAGCCTCGCAAGCCTGAACGCTCAGCCCACAGCGCCTCATCAGTTGGTCAAAACAGACGCCGCTGACCTGCTGCCCGCAATCAAGCAGTTACTTGAAGCCGGCTGCGACGCAGTGGTCCCGCTGATGGCCGGCGATCACTTGGAAATGCACGCACTGGAACACCTGAGTGCTCTGCTCGACGATGGCTGTGCGTGGGGTTATGCAGATTGTGATCGCGATGGTCCGCAAGGCGAGCGTAGCCTACCGTGGTTGAAACCGGTATGGGACATCGACCTGTTTATGGGGGCCGATATCTTCACCCCCGGTGCGATCTTCGGCGCTGCGATCATCGACAAGGCCCTGGCGCTGATAGCCGCCACTGATGGCCAGCGAACTCTTGATTGGCATCAGTTGAGCGCGGCCATCGCTCTGGCCAGCGAAACCGGTCAGGCTATGGTGGCGCATCTGCCGCAGGTGCTCTACCACCGCAGCCAATTCGCCCCGGCCAGCCCCGAGCAGGTCGAGCCATCAGCCCAGCGTCTGAACGCCATCGCCTGGTTGAGCGAAAGCCTCGCATCAGGTGCCAGCGTCACACAACTGCCGAACTTCCCGGCGCTGTTGCGTACGCAGTGGCCCTTGCCGGCCACCCTGCCCCGCGTCAGCCTGATCGTTCCAACCCGCGACCAACTCGGGTTGCTGCGCACCTGTATCGAAGGCCTGCTGACCGCGACTGATTATCCTGACCTGGAAATCATCGTTGTCGATAACCAGTCCAGCGACCCGCAAACCCTGATTTATCTGCAAGAGTTGTCTGGGCGCGGTGTGAAGGTTCTGCCCTACCCTCACCCTTTCAATTATTCGGCCATCAACAATTACGCCGCCACCCATGCCTCCGGTGAACTGATCGGGCTGGTCAACAACGACATCGAAATCATAGCGGCCGACTGGCTAAAGGAAATGGTCACCCAACTGCTGCGTCCGAACGTCGGCGCAGTGGGAGCCAAACTGCTGTGGCCCAACCGCATGGTGCAGCACGGCGGCGTGGTGGTCGGTGTCAATGGACTGGCCGCGCACACTGGCAACCACCTGGAACAACGCGACCCCGGCTACCTGGGGATGAATCAGATCACACGACGCCAAAGCGCGGTTACGGCGGCATGCCTGCTGTTGCGCAAATCGGTCTTCGATACGCTGCAAGGCCTGGATGAACAGGCTTTCCCGGTGGCTTTCAATGACGTGGATCTGTGCCTGCGTATTCGACAACAAGGCTTGAATATCATATGGACGCCATTTGCCGAACTCATCCACGCCGAATCGGCCAGCCGCGGCAAAGACCAGACTCCGGAAAAGCAAGCCCGTGGTCAACGCGAACAACAAAGCTTTATCGAACGCTGGTCCCAATCAGGCCAAAGCGACCCGTACTATCACCCGGCGCTGAGCCTGGATTATTTGAGCGGGCCTTACGGGGGCTTGGCGATTCCGCCAAGACATAGGCAGTTACGACGCGTAGGCACTTAACTCAAGAGATCTTATGAGTATTTGCAAGCCTAGCCTTCAGGTTGTGCAAGGCGCTACCGGTCTAAGGTGATGGCCAACAGTTCCGACACTGGTTGTACGTAGAAGATCACCACTGCGGTATTCGCCGTGCTCTGGAAGTCGATGCGCTAGGCTAGACTTACAATATGGCGGCTGGAACGAGAAGGCCAATATCGATATTGTCCAGACCCTGTGTGCCTTGCTCGATGAACTGGCTCCAGCCGCCGGGCTTGAGGTCATCAATCAGAAGACCGGCCAGCCGGTCAGCGCTTACGCAGAGCTGATCACATATGTGACCCATCGCCATGGCCATGACCGTCGCTATGCGATCATGCGCGCAAGATTGGACGCGAGCTGGGCTGGAAGCCTGCGGAAACCTTTGACACCAGAATTCGCAAGACCGTGGAATGGTATCTGGCCAATCAGAAATGGGTAGGTGGCGTCATGGATGCAAGTTACCGTGACTGGATCGTGCAACAGTATGAGGTCAGCGACGCATGAAGATTCTGCTGCTGGGCAAGAATGGGCAGGTTGGTTGGGAACTGCAGCGCGCTCTGGCGCCGCTGGGCGAGGTGATTGCGCTGGATCGTCAGGGTGCCGATGGCCTGTGCGGTGATCTGGCCGATCTGGAACGCCTGGCCGCCACGGTTCGTGCGCTGGCGCCTGATATGATCGTCAACGCAGCGGCCTATACGGCCGTGGACAAGGCCGAGAGCGAGCCGGACCTGGCGATGTTGATCAACGGCGAAGCTCCGGGCGTCTTGGCTAGAGAGGCTGCCGCACTGGGCGCATGGCTGATTCACTACTCCACTGACTATGTGTTTGATGGGAGTGGTGAAGAACAATGGCAGGAAAGCGCGCCAACCGGTCCGTTGTCGGTCTACGGCCGCAGCAAGCTGATGGGCGAGCAGGCGATTCAGGCCAGTGGTGCCAAGGCATTGATACTGCGCACCAGTTGGGTGTATGCGGCACGCGGCCATAACTTTGCCAAGACCATGCTGCGCCTGGCCACCGAACGTGACTCGTTGAACGTGGTAGCAGACCAATACGGCGCCCCCACCGGCGCCGAACTGATCGCCGATGTCACTGCGCAGATTCTGCATCGAGTGCGCGCTGTTCAAAACCCGGCAGCCTTGGCAGGTATCTATCACTTGGCTGCTGCTGGTGAGACGTCATGGTACGGCTTTGCACAGCTCGTTCTGGAACACGCCGCACGTAATGGCGTGGCATTGAAGGTAGGGCCCGACCAGATCGGCGCTATCCCTACAGAAGCGTATCCAGTGCCGGCACCGCGCCCGCGCAATTCGCGGCTGGCTTTGGCTAAACTCGAAACTGCTTTTCAATTAAAGATGCCGTCTTGGCAACAAGGCGCACAACGCATGCTGGACGAAATCCAGCGCTAAGGACTCTCATGGCTCGTAAAGGAATTATTCTCGCCGGTGGCTCGGGTACTCGTTTGCACCCGGCCACACTCGCTGTCTCTAAACAGCTGCTACCTGTGTACGACAAGCCGATGATCTATTACCCGCTGAGCACGCTGCTGCTGGCCGGGATACGCGATATTCTGATCATCTCCACACCACAGGACACGCCACGCTTCTCGCAGCTGCTGGGCGACGGCAGCCAATGGGGTCTGAACCTGACCTACGCCGTACAGCCAAGCCCGGATGGCCTGGCTCAGGCGTTCACCATAGGCGCAGACTTCATCGGCAACGATGCATCGGCGCTGGTACTGGGCGACAACATTTTCTACGGCCATGACTTCCAGTCGCTGCTGCTCAATGCCAGCAACCGTGAGTCGGGTGCCTCGGTCTTCGCATATCACGTGCAGGACCCCGAGCGTTATGGTGTAGCCGAATTCGATGACAGCGGCCGAGTGCTGTCGCTGGAGGAGAAGCCGCAGGTTGCCAAGTCGAACTACGCCGTCACCGGCTTGTACTTCTACGACAATCAGGTGGTCGATCTGGCCCGTCAGTTGAAGCCCTCCCCACGCGGCGAGCTGGAGATCACCGATCTCAACACGCTGTACCTGGAGCAGAAGCAACTTCACGTCGAGATCATGGGCCGTGGCTATGCCTGGCTGGACACCGGCACGCATGACAGCCTGCTAGAGGCCGGCCAATACATCGCCACGCTGGAAAGGCGCCAGGGCTTGAAGGTCGCCTGCCCGGAAGAGATCTGCTACCGCGCGGGCTGGATTGATGGTGCGCAGCTTGAAAAGCTTGCACAGCCGTTGATCAAGAATGGCTACGGCCAGTATTTGAAGAATGTGCTGAAGGAAAAGGTCTTCTGATCTGAATCTGGCGGGTCGAGATGCAAGATCGGTAAAGGGCGCGATACCGTTTTTAACGGTATCGCGCCCTTTCGCTGTTTAGCGCTGCTGACAGGAGTTACATCTGGAGTCAGTTGACTTCAAGCACCATTTTGAGCAGTTTTTTCTCACCTACAACGATAGGCTCGGCCTTCTTGACAATCAGTTGGTTATCACCTGTGACACCGAAGTTACCAACGATTTCGTTTACGCAAAGCTCAGTGGTGTCGAAGAAGCAAAGCGCCGTAAATTCGCCCTTGCCCTTTGTCGTTGCCAGGAAGTCATCTCTGAGGACTCCGCCACGAAACGCAGCGCCATAGACCGGCAAATCAGGCTGCAGATGCTTGGTTTCGAATACAGCGGGCCAGACGTCCCAGAAAGCACCAGCAATGACCTCGGCTTTTTCTTCCACAGCCACATTGGCCACGGCACTGGAATTTGAGCGCCATGGTGCACCAACCAGCTCTTTATAAGTCGCTGTGAAACCACCCAGAGGAAAAAATACACAGTACACCAGTGCAAGCCCCGGGATGAGCAGTGCGTACTTGTACCGACCCAGCATGAGTGTACGGGTGATGACAAAACCGAACACACTGGCGATGATGAGTTCGCTGGTCAGGAAATAACGTATGTTATGTAGGTTCATTTGAACCCATAGTGTGTTGGCCAACAGTACAACGATGGCCAACGCTACGCACAACACGCCGCTTAATTCAAGAAACTTTTTCTCTGCCGATATCTGATAACAAACGAATGTGATAGCGAGGAACAGCAGAAATGCGCCAAGTTTAAGATTCTGATAAATGACATGCAGGGCATCAATGACGGCCTGAAGCGATATCAAAAGACCTAGCTCAGTAGGTGCCACGCCATAGGTCTGGCTATGATAGCGCGCGATCAGAACCGCCAGGCAATTGATGACAAAAAAGGAAAGGTATCGTTTCCAGGAAGGCCACCTCAAGACGCCAAGCAGAAAGATCGCGGGGATCGCGTAGGTCAGTAACGCATAGTTAGTGGCGTAAGCGACACTGCACACAAACAATGCAATGGCAGCAATAACAGGCTTTGGTAGTTTTGAGTAGGTCAGTGCGTAAGCGAAGGCCAGCATGACCAGCGATGTACCGAACGTATTGTGCTGAACATAGAAATTGAAATGAGCGTATTGGCTCAGGCAGGCCAGCAATATGACGTTGGTAATTGCAATTGCGACCAGCAGAAACTTCGGGCTCCTGTTGAAGAAGATCAATATGCCCAACGGGGACAGATACGCGAACAGGCTGCGAAAGAAAACCTGCACCCTCAAATTGGTCTCCACATCTGTAAATGGCGAGGCCAGTGCGGGTATGAAATTCAGCAGGCGGTCCTGGCCCCAGAAATACCAGGTCAACTTCTGGGTCGACATCAGTGAGGTCAGGATCCCATCGCCATCCTGAAAGCCGGCTAACGCCTGGGTAAGCGGGAATACCGCACCCGCTATGACTCCAGACATTACTATAAGCAGGACACCCAGAAGCAGCTTGCGACGATCATCACTGGTAGAGGTACCTGTCATGCGCTTTTCGCACCATGCTGACGGTTACCGCAGCTCAGACAAACGTCGTCCTTGATATCTTTTGAGTTCGGCTGATCTACTTTGATCAGCGAGAATTCACATTGGCACTTCTCGCATTTCATTATCACGTTGTTCACAGCAGGAGAAATCTTGGTGAAGTGACTGATTGCCGTCAGCCTGAGCAAATTAGCGATGCCGCGGAAGATTTCCAGTGGAGGAATCTTCGACACACCAGCATTGCGCTCATGGAAGTGGATCGGACGTTCAGATAGTTTCAGACCATGTCGATAAGCCTGAACAATCACCGCGAGGAAGAATGAGTAGCCACCCACGACCAGCGTGTCGAAGTCGATTGCATTCAACCGGCTGACGCGAAACGCGCGAAAAGAGGTAGTGAACTCGGTCAACTTGATGCCCAGCAATAGCCTGGCGGCTTTGTTTGCTGCCTGACTGACACGCAGACGATAGCCTGTGTAATCACACTTTCCGCCTTCAGCGTAACGAGAGCCGATGACCAGATCAGTGGTCGCATCAAGAGCGCCAATCAGCTTCGGGATGTCAGCGGGGTCGTGGGAGTGGTCGCCATCCATGGTGACAAGAATGTCGTATGAATGAAAAATCGCATACTTCCACGCCAAAAGATGCGCAGTACCCAAACCAAGTTTTCCGGGACGTACGATCACTTTCAGGCTTGGCCTGGCCAAGGTGGCCAGAATATCAAGGGTGCCGTCCTTGCTGCTGTCATCGACCACAAGGATATCCGCATCGGGTGCGGCAGCGGTGATCCGCTCGATCATGGACGTTACGTTGCCTGCCTCATTGTAGGTGGCAAAAAAAATCAATTTTTTCATTATTTTTGCTTAATTCTGTTCAATTGGTTTGGGTTTTGGAGACAGCATTTTCCAAACGAAGTTATAGGACATGAAATAATTCCAGAGCGAACCCACCACGATGCCACACAGCGCGGAAATCATAGGCATCTGTATCCGGTCGTAAACCTCTCCAGAAATCAGCAAGCTCAAACCCAGCCCAAGAGAAGTGATCGTCAGATAGATCAAATACCCAGCAATGATTCGCTTGCCGGCCAGGCTTGTCTCACGGTAGGTCGACTTGTTGTTCATCAGATAGTTGAAGCTGGCAGCAACGATCATTGCTCCCGCGTTGGCGTACCGGAAGCTGTCCGTCGAGGTCAGCATGAGTGTTTTGAGAACACTCATGTGTACCAGAACACCAAGTGATCCAACGATCAGGAATGAGATGAGTGATAAGGGAAATATCCCTCGGGTAATTCTGTAAGCGAGGTTGGCGATTCTTCGTATTAAATTAGGTATCACGCTGTTCACTACCGTATGGAAGGTTTTGACGCTGACAAACGCTGATTAACGCGCAGAAATCGCCCAAAAAATAGGCCGGAATGATAGGGTTTTTAGGCCTATCTAGCAAGCAACACGACGTTACAACCAGACCAAACGACAACACACGCCACGTCGTACAAGGTCCAGATGAAAGCCTAAGAGCAAGCAAAACAACCTAAATCTCACACCATTTTCAGGCCACAGGACTACTCCTGCAGCACATCAGAACTTGAGCCAAGAATAGCGTTTCAAAAAGCGTACTTTTCTATCTCGCCAATGAGCTGCTGCGCGCTACCTTTCCAGGTAAGCCAAGGCATCTCGCCGGACTGTG
This sequence comes from Pseudomonas syringae group sp. 247E2, assembly GCF_032587795.1. NCBI lineage: Bacteria > Pseudomonadati > Pseudomonadota > Gammaproteobacteria > Pseudomonadales > Pseudomonadaceae > Pseudomonas > Pseudomonas syringae group sp. 247E2. The sequence continues at coordinate 179,211 of NZ_JAWHPK010000010.1, forward strand.
GATGTTGCTTCTGCTCGAAAAGAGTCAACCACTCAGTCAGGCTATCGGCGACGTCCTGTGCACTCGCGCCATTGAAATACCAAGCAAACTCACCCGCCACCTCGCGAAATACAGGCAAGTCTCTCGCGATGATCGGCAGCTTGTATTGCGCTGCTTCAATCAATGGCAGACCAAAGCCTTCACCGTAGGAAGCTGCTATCAGGCAATCTGAATGGTTATAGAGATGCTCGAGGTACTCATCACTTACCCCGTCCAGCCACAGCAATTGCTTGCCCAGTTGCTCATGGCTCATCAGCCGCGCCGCCAGATCATCCACCAGCCAGCCATGCTTGCCAACGATGATCAGATTAGCCTTGACACCTGCCGCCCATAGCAACTCAAACGCGTCCAGCGTCTGTGCGTGTCCCTTACGGGGCTCAAGTGTACCCACCATGAGAAAGTGCGGGAACGGCTCAAGCGACTCTATGCGAAGTGCGGGATTTTCCGGAAAGCCGGTCGACGGCATTGATTGGTCAATATCGGCGCCTAGATGGAAAGCGCCTATGCGGAAAGGGCGAGTACGCGCGGGAGCATTGTGCTCCAGCCACTCGCGCATTTCGTCTGCAACCGCATGAGATATACACATCGCGCCATCATACTGGGCAACTGCGTGAATCCACTTCACGTAATGCGCCTGCAGACTGTCAACAAAACAGTGCGGCAGTTGAAGAATCAGAAGATCGTAGACAACGAAGAAGATGTTGACCCCGTGGGCCTGCATCGTATCCAGATAAGTCTGCTTATGTGGCAGAACATCCATCAACAGATCGAGGCAAAGGTAGGTATCACCCGCACGGTAGCTGATGACTTCGTCCTCTTCTGCTTCACTGGCCTCCTTACCCAGAAACAATGTCGTAAACTGCGCTGCATACCGGTAAAAAGGCTCACCTGCCTTCGTATAAACCGGCTTGATAACATAGCCCTCAGGAGCGTGGTTCAGCCATTCGGCCAGGATGCTGCGTACAACTCGCTGTATTCCGCTCTTGCCGTCATGTTTGCACAATTCCGAGATATCAACGAACAGCGTTGGTTTATCTGCGGGGCCCTGCAAAGAAAAATCAATGGCTTTGGCAAGGCGCGAGATATCCAGATCTCCAGAGCCCAAGTGCCCTGTCGCGGCCAAGGCGTCAACCAGAGCCAATGCACTATCTTTTTCCGGCGAAATTCTGTCCGCCGAACGTCTGAAATTGGCCAGAGCCTGTTCGAATGCCTGGACCGAGGCAATGCCAGTACGGTCCCATGAGAACTTCTCGGCACGCTGCAGACCATGGCTGACAAGGGTATTTCGGAACGAGTCATCGGCGAGTACGGTACGGATTTTCTCGGCAATCGCCTTGACGTCGAACGGATCAAACGTCGCGTCATGCCAACCGATGACTTCTGGCACGCTAGAGGTATTGGCACCTATTACCGGCGCACCACACTTCATCGCCTCGAGCGGTGGCAAACCAAAACCTTCATGCCAAGACGGAAATACGTACACCTGACATGAGCTATATAACGCCACCAGCTCAGCGTCAGTGACATAGCCCGTTAGCACCACATCATTTGGGCTCAGGCCAAGTTCTTCGGCGAGTGCCAGATAAGTGTTTACATGGAAATCTGGCATTTTTCCTGCAAAGACTAACTGAATGTCGCTCTGCTCCGCCTTGATCATTGAAAACGCTCTGATCAGTTGTGGCAGGTTCTTGCGCTCGTCAGCTCCGCCGGAATAAAGCACAAACCTCTCTCGCAGGCCGAACTTTTTTTCAAGATCGGCGCGCTCATCAATACTCAAAGCAACCGGCTGAAAAACATCGTCTGCGGCTGTCGACACATTGACGACCCTGGAGTCATCAAGCGGTAGCAGAGACAGCGCCTCTTCCTTCGCAAACTCCGAAATAGAAAGCAGAAGACCGTAGTGTTTGAAGTCCTCAACCTTATTCAGATAATGCTTTTTGTAGACGGGGTTGTTGTCTAAGTACTTCTCCGGACTAACGAAGGGGATCAGATCATACAGTGTCGAGCTGACCAACGATGTCGTGTCCAGGAGAGGGCTGCCAATGACCGCATCGTCGCCATACCCTTCGACCGCACTAGTGACATGCACTACATCCGGCTTCAAGTCGCTGATGCAGGCTTGCCGAATCCGCTGCGCCACATCCCTCCTGACACCATTGGCCGGATCCATATCAGATACCGGCCCTTGGGCATACCATACACGTATATGACTCTGCGGCAGAAAGCCGACAAACGCTGCGCGGATGCTTTCAATACTTTCGCTAAGCATACCGTTGAGGACCAGGTAAACCTCGTGGTCACCACGATTGCGCACAATACCCATCGCCAGAGAAAGACTATAACGACCAATACCGCGGAACCGGCTTTCTGTTTGTGCGCCCTGCATGTCAATTACGATGCGCATTATTCTTGCCCTCTAATCATAGCTTCCCTGAGGGCATTCTCGATGGTGCGGCCTCGCTGGGTCAGTGGTGCGTGATCAATCACGCCGTGCGGTGGATCGCTGATAATGGTTTCAGGTGCCGGGTTCACAGTCGCCTGATGCATTCCACTCAGCTTGGCGTGAAGCCAAGGACTGGATTTCAAGACAGCGAGGACTGGACGTTCGATTGCTGGTCTACGTGCCAGCCACAGCCGCGCATGTGGAACGGTGCGACGTAGTGCCTGGCCGAGCGTAGGACGACTGCGGCGGAACGGCCAGTAAATGCAGCGCGCGATGAACCGCAGCGGTGCAGTAAGGCGCCAAGACGTGCTCCGGTGTACCGCATTCAACTGCTGCTCATAGGCTGTAGCGCGCAACCACCAGTGATGTGCATTGCCCAGCGACGCATTCAAACGTGCATTCAAATCGTCAAGTTGCGCTTGCGCCTGAGCCTGCTCTGCCTGTCCATCAGTTAAAGAATCCCGAGTCAGGAGTTCAATCCTGGTCTGGAGCTGCCCTATGGTGGCCAAGGCTTCATCAGTACGATCCTCTGCCTGCTTTAAATGATGGAACGTATCATCCTGCAACAACTGCACAGTGTGGTAGCGCGACTCCGCAAGATCAGCGCGCAAGCCAATCTCTCGTAACTGCGCGTCCATGTACGTACGATGTTCTTGAAGTTGGGTATTCATACGTTCGTGAAGCGCTTGCAGTTGAGCTTCCATTCGTGCGTAATTTATATCAGTACGCCCTCCAAGCTCATGAACGACGACTTCCAATTGCTCGCTGTGCTGCACGGCATGTTCGATGTCGTGCTTGGCTTGCTCGCTCTGAATCGTTAGCTGTTTTAAAAGAGCTTCCAGGTTCTGATTGCGCTGTTCAATCTCCTGCAGTCGACTCAAGGTCTGCTCATCATATCGCTTGGCAAGCGTATTGAGCGGAAGGCCATAGTCCGTCGAAAACGCATTATCAAAACGTTCGAGCTGTTCATCTGATGCCGTTTTTTGAGCGACAATCGCATAATCAGGGCTAGCCCCCCCCAAAACGTCCATCAGATCGACGGGACCACCCTCTGCCAATACCGTAGGTTCGTGAAGGCGCATCAGCTTCGAACGACTGAACCCAGAGAACTCGATCAGAAAATCCAGTAACAAGTGCGGAATCGGGCGTTCATGGGTCGGATCAAGATAGAAATGTTGCGTGCCCACTACCAGATTTTCTGCGTTGGGCGTCTCCAGAATCAATAGTCCTGCCGGCTTCAAAACTCGCAGTGCTTCTGCAACCAGGACTTTCAGATCCTTGAAGGGTATGTGCTCTGCAATATGAAAACCTGAAACAAGTGCCTGGCTTTCGTCAGGCATCTTTTTTAGCGCACTCAGTGCATCATCAAGTTCAACGGGCAAACCGCGTTCGATGCAGGCGTCGAGCATGCCATTATCCATATCGATACCGAGCGGAGCGAAGCCTGTCTGAATCAAGATTTCGAGCCATTCTCCGCGACCACAGCCAAGATCCAGAGCCTTGGACGCTGGATACAGTCTTTCGAGAGGCTGAATGAACGGAAAGAATGCCTGTTGCCGCTCGCGAATCAACTCACGGGAACCACGATGGCGGTCTTCAAAGGCGCGATAGAAAGGAAGGGTCATCGATTGCACTCCACAACAGGCGGCAGCCAAGCCAGTCCTACAAACTCGCTTTGCGAAATATTGACTACATTAAACACAAGCGTCAGGTCCACCCATTCATAGTTGCGTGATAAATGACTGTCTGTTGTATGGAGCGCTACCGCAATCGAGTAAGAGCCCGGACCGAGGTTGGCCGCAAAGCTGAACACGTAGTCCAGCGACTCGCCCGCCTGTAGATCAACAACCTTGCACCCCATGTGGTGAGTGTTGGTGCCATACACCGGCTGCCCAAGTCGGTCCTTGACCAGGTAACCCACCACCAACTCGGGGATAGCGCTATTCACTTGAGCGTTAATACGCAATGAAACCGGCTCACCAACAGACACATATTCAATGCGTTCGCCCGCAGCGTTATGCAAAGTAACGGGGCCTATTGTGGCCTCGCCGCTACCTGACCGCGTCTGCACAACACCCTCCTCCAGCTCTCGAGTCTGCACGGTGGCGTTTTCTTTTTCAGCGATCAAAGCATTGTAAAAGTCCATGACCTCTTCGGGCTTGCCATCCTTGATGACGGTGCCTTTTTCAAGAAGGATCGCTCGATTACATAATGCCTGAATGGACCCACGGTCGTGCGACACGATCAACAGGGTTGTGCCTTGCTTTTGAAACTCGCGTATGCGGTCAAAGCTTTTGTGCTGAAAATAACTGTCACCTACCGACAAGGCCTCGTCGACAATAAGGATCTCAGGCCTGATGGCAGTAGCGACGGCAAATGCCACACGCATCTGCATACCACTCGAATAGGTGCGCACCGGCTCATCGAAATAGCTTCCGATCTCCGCAAAGGCTTCGATCTCGCTGATAACGGTATCTATCTGGTCGGCATTGAAGCCCATGAGGCCTGCCGCATGATACACATTCTGACGGCCAGTCAGATCAGGGGTAAAACCCATTCCCAGCTCAAGAATCGCAGCGATGCGTCCATTGACCTGCACATTGCCTTCAGTCGGCTGCAGGGTGCCAGTTATCATTTTCAACAGTGTCGACTTGCCCGCGCCGTTCTGTCCGACAATGCCTATAGCCTCACCCGGGTGAATCGAAAAGCTTATATGTTTGAGAACCCAATGTTCCTCTTTGGGCTTGGTACTCAGCCCAAACCAGCGAGCGATACGCTGAAACTCGGAGGCATAGACGCGATAGGCCTTACCCAGATTATTGACACTTAGCAGGCTCATAGTACATCCACCATTTCCGGCGCCGCCCGGCGAAACATGAAGAGGCCCAACAGCATCAACCCAACAGCAACAGAGGCAGTGACGGCCATACTTTGCAGATCAGGCGCTCGCGCATAAACCAGAACATCGTGATAGGCGCTGACGATCGGAAACATGGGATTGATACCCATGACACTCTTGAATTGCTCAGGGATGATGTTGAGCGGGTAGACAATCGGGGTAAACCAGAACCATACCTGCAGCAGAATGGGAATGACCTGACCGACGTCGCGTATGAATACGTTCAACACGCCTAGAATCAGCCCCAGACCTACAGCAAGCGCAGTGATCACGATGGTCAGCGGAATCAGCCACAACATTTGCCAGTGCGGCCATTGTCCCAACGCTGCGAAGACCAGCAAGATGGCGGCCAACAGCAGTACGTAGTTGAGCAGGCATGAACCCGCGACAATCACCGGCAATGTAATACGCGGAAAGCGCATCTTTTTCATCAGGTTGCCCTGATCGATGAACAGTGTCAGACAGCGACCGATGATCTCAGAAAAATAGCTCCAGGCCAGCATACCGGCCATCAGGTAGACCGCGTAGGCATACTTGTTGTCGATGCCAGGTAGTTTGGCAGCCAGAACGTTGGAGAGAACCAGCGCGTAGATCGCAACCTGTGCCAGCGGGTTGATAATCATCCACAGGCCACCCAGGCGGCTGCGGGAGAATCGTGCGGAAAACTCATTGCGTATAGATGAAAAGACGAATCCCCGGTAACCCCAAAGGCTTCTGAACAGCTCCAACATTGATGACTCCTGAAAAGGGTGAAGTCGTGCTTACCCTGAGTGTTTCCGTTTCGCGCAACGTTACTCAAGGCCTCAATCGAGGCTCGCCCTGTGAGAGGCTTAAGAAGCCGCGATACGTAAAAAGCAGAAAAGGTTTCTGGGGGCGCACTATATCGCCTTCGCTGGAATAGTCACCGTCTAGTCTACAAATCCCCGCTTTATAGTTGAATTGTTCATGAAGCCCAGCCGGGTATAACGGTGGAAAGCATCGAAAAATCAGCTATTTTCGGGCAAGCCTGCGCTGGCTTGAAAAATCACGGAGATTGAAGACTCCCAATGATGCCTCATGGCCATAGCGATTGCACCGCCAGACACTCGGGATCGCGGATAACTCGCTCTTGAAAGCTAAGGATCTATGGGTGAAACAGTCGTATATAGGCTTTCTAACCTGTATCATTGCACACCAGACATACAGTACAAGCCTCGAGAATAACCTGGGGCCCCGTTCCTCGATGGAGTTAAAAGACATAGCATGAAAGCAATCATTACCGGCATTACTGGTCAAGACGGCGCTTACCTGGCTGAGCTGCTGCTCGAAAAAGGCTATACCGTTTACGGCACCTACCGCCGTACCAGCTCTGTCAATTTCTGGCGTATCGAAGAGCTCGGGATTCAGAACAACCCTAATCTGCATCTCGTCGAGTATGACCTGACTGACCTGTCTGCCAGCATTCGCTTGCTGCAAACCACGGGCGCTACCGAGGTCTACAACCTCGCGGCACAAAGCTTCGTGGGTGTGTCGTTCGAACAGCCGTTGACCACTGCCGAAATCACCGGCATTGGCGCGGTCAACCTGCTGGAAGCCATCCGTATCGTCAACACGAAGATCCGCTTCTACCAGGCCTCGACCTCCGAGATGTTCGGCAAGGTTCAGGCTATTCCGCAAGTAGAGAGCACACCTTTCTACCCACGCAGCCCGTACGGCGTGGCCAAGCTCTACGCACACTGGATGACCATCAACTACCGCGAGTCGTACGACATCTTCGCCACCAGCGGCATTCTGTTCAACCACGAGTCGCCACTGCGCGGCCGTGAGTTCGTGACCCGCAAGATCACCGATTCGGTTGCCAAGATCAAACTGGGCCTGATCGAGTCGTTCGAACTGGGCAACATGGACGCCAAGCGCGACTGGGGTTTTGCCAAGGAATACGTCGAAGGCATGTGGCGCATGCTGCAGGCTGACGAGCCGGATACTTTTGTACTGGCAACCAACCGCACCGAAACCGTGCGTGACTTCGTCAGCATGGCGTTCAAGGCCACTGGCGTGACCATCAAGTGGGAAGGCGAAGCCGAGTCGGAAAAAGGCATCTGTGCAGCAACTGGCAAAGTGCTGGTTTCGGTCAATCCGAAGTTCTACCGCCCTACCGAGGTGGAACTGCTGATCGGTAACCCTGCGAAAGCCAAGGACGTTCTGGGCTGGGAGCCCAAGACCAACCTGGAAGAGCTGTGCCGCATGATGGTTGAAGCGGATCTGCGTCGTAATGAAAAAGGCTTTTCGTTCTGATGAGTATTGCCGGCAAGCGCGCCCTGATCACCGGAATCAACGGCTTCACGGGCCGCTTCATGGCGGCCGAGCTTGCCGCCCAGGGCTGTGAAGTCCTGGGTGTCGGCAGTCAGCCTTCCGACAGCCCTGGCTACTATCAAGTGGATCTGGCAGACGTGGCCGGTCTTCGCACGCTGCTGGCAGACACTCAGCCGGATATCGTCGTGCATCTTGCGGCGCTGGCGTTCGTCGGGCATGGCGCAGCGGACGCGTTCTATCAGGTCAACCTGATAGGCACCCGCAACCTGCTTGAAGCGATTGATGCCTGCGGCAAGGTGCCTGACTGCGTGTTGCTGGCGAGCAGTGCCAATGTCTATGGCAATGCTTCATCCGGCATGCTGGATGAAACAACTCAGCCTGCACCGGCCAATGACTACGCCGTGAGCAAACTGGCGATGGAGTATATGGCCAGCCTTTGGCACGCCAAATTGCCCATCGTCATTGCCAGGCCGTTCAATTACACCGGCGTCGGGCAGGCAGAAAACTTTCTGTTGCCCAAGATCGTTTCGCACTTCACACGCAAGGCCAGCACTATCGAGCTGGGCAACCTTGATGTGTGGCGTGACTTCAGCGATGTGCGTGCGGTTGTCAGTGCCTATCGCGGCCTGCTGGAAGCCCGCCCGCTGGGGCAGACGATCAACGTCAGTTCCGGTGTAACGCACTCGCTGCGTGAGGTGATCGACATGTGCAGGGAGATCACTGGCCAGGATATCGACGTTCAGGTAAACCCTGCGTTCGTCCGGGCCAATGAGGTCAAAACCCTGTGTGGGAACAACGCTCGCCTGCGCGCGTTGGTCCACGACTGGCAGACCCCGCCGCTTCGGGAAACCCTGAGCTGGATGTTGCCCTCCGCTTGATTGGTGGGCCGTTACAAAATAAGGCCTGTCTACCTGGTAGACAGGCCTTTCCTTTTTAAACACCCTTAAAGCCCGTGGTGAAAGACTCAGCACGCATGGCTGAATCAGGCAGACGATGATCAAGGTTCTTCACTTCTTCAAAACCTACTACCCGGACACTACCGGCGGGATAGAACAGGTCATTTTCCAGCTCGCACAAGGCTGCCGGGCTTTCGATGTGGAAAGTCAGGTGCTGACGCTAAGTCCGTCACCCTCCCCCGCTCGCCTGCAGGTCGGCGACCATCAGGTCACGCGGGTAAAGGAGAACTTCAATCTGGCGTCTACCGGCTTTTCCGCCAGGGTCTTCAGCCAATTCAGGGAAATGGCCGCAGAGGCTGATCTGGTTCACTTCCATTTTCCGTGGCCATTGATGGATCTGGTGCATTTCGCCACCAGCCATGGCCGACCGACAGTGCTCAGTTATCACTCGGACATCATCAAACAGCGCACATTGCTGAAGCTGTACGGCCCGTTGATGAACCAGTTTCTCAAGCGCATGGACCGCATTTTGGTGGCCTCGCCCAATTACCTGCGGACCAGCGAAACCCTGAAGCCTTTCGCTGACAAGACTGTGGTGGTTCCTTACGGACTGGATCAGTCGGCGTATCCGCTGGTCCCGACTCAGAAACGAGCAGAATGGCAGCAGCGTGTGCCCGCCAGGTTCTTCCTGTTCGTCGGTATGCTGCGTTATTACAAAGGCCTCCATACGCTGCTCAGTGCTCTGGAGGGCGTTGATTACCCGGTGGTTATTCTGGGTGGCGGGCCTCAGGAGGCAGAGCTCAAGGCGCAGGCCGAGAAGTTGCAGTTACGCAACGTGCTGTTTCTCGGCCGACTGGATGATGAAGACAAGGCGTGCCTGCTACAGATGTGTTACGCGCTGGTCTTCCCTTCCCATCTGCGCTCGGAAGCGTTCGGTATCTCGCTGCTTGAAGCATCGATGTACGGCAAGCCGATGATCTCCTGCGAGATTGGCACGGGTACTACCTACGTGAACATTGACGAAGAAACCGGGCTGGCAGTACCACCAGAAAATCCGCTGGCCTTGCGCGAAGCGATGCGTCGCTTGTGGGAAGCCCCGGACGAAGCTTCAGGTTTCGGGGAAAACGCTTTTGCACGGTTCCAGCAACTGTTCACTGCCGAGCGAATGTGCGCATCGACCGTACAGGTTTATCAAGACCTGCTGAAGTGAATGCCTCGCGCGCCATTCAATGAAAAGCCCCACCAGCGGGGCTTTTCATTGAGATAGCGTGAAGCATCACCCCAGCCGGAATCGCGCCGTATTGTCATTCAAAGCCCGACTGCCCTGGCTCAGGGTATCCGCTGCCTGATTGACCGCTCGCGCACCTTCAAGCAAACGCCCGGCTGCCTGATCGACCTGCTGGATGTTGCTGCTGACCTCGTCGGCGGTCGATGCCTGTTCTTCCACGGCCGTCGATATTTGCGCCAGCGTATCGGTAACGCCCTGCACTGCCGTGGCGATTTCGCCCAGACGAACACCCAGGCCGGTTACCGACTGCGCATCGTTGACGGCTTGTCCGCAGGCAGCTTCCATCAGGTTCACCGCCTGAGTCACGGTGGAGCGCAAGCTGTCGACCGTCCCGGCGATCTGAGCGGTCGAGGCCTGCGTGCGTTGCGACAGACTGCGCACTTCATCGGCAACCACCGCGAACCCGCGCCCTTGCTCACCTGCCCGCGCCGCTTCGATCGCCGCGTTGAGCGCCAGCAGGTTGGTCTGCTCGGCGATACCGCGAATAGCGTCCACCACCGATTGAATCTGTTGGCCCTGCTCGCTGACCCGGCCCAGGGCGGCGGCGGTTTCGGTCAGACGCTCATTGAGCTGCTGGATGCTATCGGTGGTGCGCTGGCTGTCCTGGCTGCTTTGCTCGGCAATACGCCGGGTATGCCTTGCGCTTTCAGATGCCTGCTCACAGCTTCTGGCCACACCTTGAGAAGTAGCGGCCAGCTCGGTTGCTGCCGCAGCGATCTGGCTGATCTGCTGTTGCTGGTCTTCGACCTCGGTCAGCGTCCCGCTGGACTGAGCATTCAGCGTCAGCACTGCATCGCCGACACGCACGGTTTCTTGATTGACGCCCAGCAGACTGTTACGCAGCTGCACAACCGCGACATTGAGCGCCCTGCTGATAGCGGCAAGCTCGTCACGCCCCTGCACGGCCACTTCGACACACAGATTGCCGTCACGCAGCGATTCAGCCAGCGTGGTAATGCCGCTGGCGCTGTTGCGAATCGAGGATTGCAGGCAGGCGAACAGATAGATGGCCATGATCACCAGAACACAGAAGATCACCGCCATCGGGATGAACTCCATATTGGAGGTTTCATGGTAGTAATCGAGACGGCCGTTGAGCGCATCAAGCGACTGCCTGCGCAGACCTGCCGTGCTGCCGGTCAAGGTGTCGATGCTCTTTTCAAACTCTTCCGGCTTGAGTTTGATACTACCGCCGAAAACCCCGTCATCAATGACCTTCAGTTCGGTTTCCAGCACTTGTTTGACCGCAGCGTACTTGTCGGCCCAAGGCTGCAACTGTTCGGGGAGCTTGGATAACAGCAGGCTGGCAGCCTTCTGCATCTGATCCTTGGAATCATCGATACGACCGCGCAGATCGCGCATCTGCAAGCGGCTCTGCAGGCTGAACTGACCCGACGCCACCGACGTTTGCCCCACACTCGACAGGCGGCCGATACGCTCGATCAGGTCCGGTACTTGCTGGGTGGAAAGCTGCATGAGCATGTAGGTTTCAAGCCAGGGGTCGAGAATCAACCCGCTGTCCATTGCGATTTGCTCGCGCAGCGCCTGAACCAGGTTCAACACCGTCGTGAAGCGCTCATAACCATCGGGCCACCAGCCCACTGTACGCAATGACGCAGTGTCCAGACCGGTGACTGCCGCCTGAAGCGCCTTGAAACGGGTCATCGTGTCGGCAGGCGCGTTTTCGCGCTTCAATGCGGCATCAACGCCTTCCAGGGCTTTGCTGATACGCGGGATGCCTGCATCGACGTTGGCCATCGCAGCTTTCGCGGCCGGGGTCGGCTCGCGCAGAATGTCGGCAGCCTTCCAGCGAGCGGCATGGTCGCGCTGGGCAGCCAGTTCAATATTCAGATCATCAAGTGCCAGCAACTGACGCACGCCCGATTGCTCGCCGGAAATGACATCAAGCTTGTTGCTGTACTCCTTGGTGATGACCCATGCGCTGCCCGCCAACGGCAACATGAACAGCAGGAACAAGACCTGAAACTTGCGAGCGAAACCAAAATGTCCCATCAGGCGCATGCCTGGTGACAAAAGACTGTTCATGTCCTGCGACTCCCCGTGAACACCTGCCGGATCTGAGCAAACAGAGGCGATGCTTTTTTTAAAAAACGCTAACAGCAAAATGCCATGTTCTTGTTTCAATGGCGATACGTGTCGCCTCACATTGGTACGAAAAGCACGGCCGATGATGGGTTTTCGTACCCTATGGCGCAGCAATTGACGTACCGCCGACACTGAAGCAAGAACCGGACCGTACACAAGGCTGGGAACGTTCTTTCAGGGCAGCACAATATTCATCCCGAACAGGGCACTGGAAACGTAAACTTCGGCAAACCGATTGACCCCGTCTTAGCGCTCCCCTCGTCAAGGAGGTCTTGCCATGACCACACCGCCCGCCTCACCGCGTATCGTCGCGCAACCGTCCAGGCCTCAATTGAGCGCCGGTCAGAAGAAATTCAACACGTTGATGGAAAAGCTCGAAACCAGGCGCAAACTTCTGCAGCAATGGCTCGTTATTTCAACAACCTGCGAAAAGCTCTGGGTCGAAGAAGTGGTCCCGATGATCAGCGAGCAGGCCGAAAACGAAATTACCAAGCTGCGCCTGCTCGACGGGGCCTTCGATCAGTTCCGTCTGAGCAAGAAAGACAGAGCCACGTTGCTGGAAATCATCTGTGTCATGACGATGTCGCTCATGGGCGGCGAACACGATGAAGAACTGAAGCAGCTCTACCTCAAATACACCGGCAGCGATTACGACGAGGATGAGCGCCTGCAAAACCAGCTGTTCAAGTCCTCGCTGGAAGAAGAGCTGGGCGTGGAACTGGGAGACGATGTCGACCTGAACTCCATAGATGATGTGACCCAGCACATTGAAGAGAAACTGCGCGAGCAGGCCGAACAGGCGCAAAGCACCCAACAGCCGAAGAAGCCCACTGCCAGCGAAATTCGCCGTGAACAGGAAGAGGCGGAAGGCAGCCAGTCATTGCGCGAAATCTACCGCAGACTGGCCAGCGCCTTGCACCCGGACCGCGAGCAGGATGCCGATGAGCGCGAGCGGAAAACGGCGCTCATGCAACGGGTCAACGAAGCGTACGAAAATGACAACCTGCTGGCGCTGCTGCAAATGCAAATGGAGATCGAGCAGATCGACCAGACGCATATCGATAACATCACTGACAAACGCCTGAAGCACTTCAACCGTATCCTGAGCGAACAACTCAGAGAGCTGGAAGACGAGATCCACGACCGCAAAATGCTGATCCGGGAACAATTCCTGATGGACCCCTATGAGGACATCAGACCCAAGACGGTCAATGCAAAATGTGCGAAGCAGCTCAAGGCCATACGTGAACACCTCGACGACGCGCAGGATGAACTGGACGCACTGACTGACCCGAAAAGCCTTAAAGCCTGGCTCAGGGATCAGCGCGACATGGCAGAGATGCTGGAGCGGGTAGAAGAATTCGATGATCTGGAGTTGCTGGACACCCTGCTCCGGTAAAAGCCCGAAAAACCTGCCTTTTGCGAGGTCAGCCAGCTAACCGGTTGATCGCACGCAATTATTTTTCACAACAACGCTTGACACACATGCGTTCTCCGAGAATAATGCGCGCCACTTGGCTACATAGCTCAGTTGGTTAGAGCATAGCATTCATAATGCTGGGGTCCGGGGTTCAAGTCCCTGTGTAGCCACCAAGTACAGAATGACAGATTTCAGCTGAAGCCTGTCATTCAACAAGAAGCCCGCCTCGTGCGGGCTTTCTTGTTTCTGGCTTCCATCCGGGTCTACCCCCGACCATCGCTCCCGTGTATGCCCTCTCCAATGCTTCAATAAAAATTGACCCAGGAAGTGGGTAACAGGCTAACGACACGAGGCATATTCACCGACTGGACGTATACCGGAACGCCTACTCCAGAACCGCACTCACATCGCCTTCCAGCATGCTCGCCACCCTGATGGCAAGCGACTCCAGTGTGAAGGGCTTCGTCAGAAGCTGCATATAGGGGCCGAGAAAATCAGCCCTGGTCAACGCACCTTCCGCATACCCCGTGAGAAATAAAACCGGCAGACGCGGACTGAGTTGTTGGAGAATTTCGGCCAGTTGACGACCATTCATTCCTGGCAATCCGACATCCGTGAGCAGAAAGTCGATCTTTTCCAGGTCGTTAAAAACCCTCAAGGCCTCTTCACCGTCACGTGCGACGTGAACCCGATATCCAAGCTCTTCGAGAACCTCTTGGTTGATCAAGCGCACAGAGTCGTCATCTTCGACCAGAAGAATAACCTGACCCTGACCCGTGCTGAATTCCGAGGACGTAAACGGTGGGTCCGATTCAACCTGCTTATATTTGGGCAAGCAGATTGAAACAGTCGTCCCGACTCCGGTTGTGCTTTCGATTGAAAGACGTCCATTGCTTTGATTGGCAAACCCGTAAACCATCGACAGTCCCAAGCCTGTGCCTTGACCAATAGGTTTGGTCGTGAAGAAGGGCTCGGTTACCTTGTCCAGCATATCCTTGGGGATGCCATGCCCTGTGTCGCGCACCTGCACACATACATGCCGCAAAGGCTCGTCCTGGGCTTCCTGCTCCACGCATGTAGCAATGGTTAAACCACCGCCATGCGGCATGGCGTCTCTTGCGTTGATCACCAAGTTGAGTACGGCGTTCTCCAATTGGTTGGCGTCTGCAAAAACCCAGGGATCTTCGGGGCTCAAATCGAACTTGATAATAATTTTTTCAGTAACGGTTTTCTGGAGCAGGTCGGCAAGAGCAGTGATGAGGTTATTGACCGATACTGCTTTTTCATCCAGGGACTGGCGTCGGGAGAATGCGAGCAATCTATCCGTGAGTGACGCGGCCCTTTGGGCTGAAATGAGTGCGGCGTCCATGAATCGCTCAACGCCTTCCAGTCTCCCACTGGCCATTCGGAGCTTGATCAGGTCGAGCGAGCCAATTACCCCGGTCAACATGTTATTGAAGTCGTGGGCGATTCCGCCGGTCAATTGACCTACGGCTTCCATCTTCAAGGACTGTCGTAACTGCTCTTCGGCGCGGGCTCGCTCTTCACTCTCGGCCTTGAGCTGCTCAACAGCAGCGTTCAGCTCTTGCGTTCTGGCTTTGACTTGAATCTCTAGCTCTTCATTGAACCTGCGCAAATTCAGCTCAGCCTGTTTTTCATCGTTGATATCAACGATGACGGAGGCCGCACCAATTATGTGGTGTTTTTCGTCATACAGAGGTACAGCACTGACACGCATCCATGATTCCCGACCTGCATCCCGGCGATGATAAAAGTCCACGCCGGTTGCCGCATCGCCTCTCAGAGCTCTGGCACCAGGGAACATGTCGGGCTCCAGGCGCTGACCTTGCGCATCGAGCCCTACCCACCTTGCAGCGCCATCTGTCTGTCTGGAAGGAATCACATTCTCCGGCACATATTGGCGATACAAAGGATTGCTCACCAGGGAGGTCCCTTGTGTGTCCATGAAGCAGACTCCAACCGGAATATTTTCGAGCAGGATCTGCAACCGGGTTCTTTCTTCAGCCAATTGAGTGAGACTTTGCCGCATCTCGAACTGACGCTCACGGGCTCGCCAGGCCGCGGCGATCGCGCTCAATAACGAGGACGAGCTGAGAGGGCGCTCCAGGACGATCACATGTCCTGCCGATTTTGGCAGCCTGCGCCTGGCCATCTCGGTGTCTCGCCCAGAACGACCTTTATTCGACGCGAGCAAGATGACGGGGATCTCCGACCAGCCCGGTTGCCGGTCCAAAGCGTTTCCGAAACTCAGCACATCCCCCGAAAGGCTCTCCTCCGTGAGTATCACCAGACCAGTGCTTTCACCCAGAGCGATTGAAAGCGAGGCCAGGTCGTGGTGAGCTTGAACGGGGTAAATATCGCCAAGCAGTTTACCGAGGCTGATTGCATCTCCCTTGAAGGGAGCCACAATCATCAGGGTTTTGCGTTCAGAGAATTGCTCAGTCGCCACGCTTGCGCTCTTCCATCAGCGGAAGGTTGGCACCGAAGTACTCTGGAGTACCCGTCAACACGCCGCGGAAATCGACTAATGGCGCACCGACGCGAATACCCCTGGAATCAATCCGGAGTTCGCGAATCGCGTCCTCATGGGCTCCGGTGCGATGTTTCAGAACAGAGATGGCCTTGCGCAAACGCCCTTGCGCCTCGAAGAAGCGAATGAGGATGACAGAGTCCGCGACATAGGAAATATTCAGGTTGGTTGACATCGACCCTACCAGACCATGCTGAGGATTGATCAAGAACGTAACGACGCCCAGTTGGCTCAGGTATGAAAGCAACTCGTGCATCTGCAAGATCAATTGCTGTTCCTGTGGCATCGCCGCCATATAGCCGTTAAGGCTATCGACAACGATCATGGTACTACTGCGCTCTTCGACCTCTGTGCGAACCCGCCACGCAAATTCCCCGGGAGAAATCTCGGCAGGATCGATTTGCTGGATGATCAACTGACCGCTCGATACGTGGCGACTTAACTCCATGCCCATGCTGTCTGCCCGGGAGATCAAAGTAGCAATGCGCTCATCGAATTCGTAGATGGTGCATTTTTCACCTCGTGCGCAGGCTGCCGCCAGATAGGCAAGGGTAACGGTGGTCTTTCCAGAGCCAGCAGGCCCTGTGACCAAGGTACTGGTTCCCCTGAGCGGGCCACCGACCAACAAGTCGTCCAGCTCCTTGACACCGCTAGGCACAGGCTCCGCTTTGAATGGGACATGGTGAGTGGCCGCAATCAACCTCGGATACACCTCCAATCCGCCCCTGCGAATAGTGAAGTCGTGAAAGCCTGCGACAAAGTCAACGCCTCGTAACTTTTGCACCTGAAGTCGCCTGCGGGCGGCACCGAAATCCAGTGTCAGCCTCTCAAGCGTGATCACACCGTGGCATAAGCTATGCAGATGGTTATCGCGTTCCCCCGTGGAAGCCGTGAGATCGTCCACAAGCAGGACCGTGATATCCCGACCTGCAAAATATTGCTTGAGCGCCAACACTTGGCGACGATAACGCAGAGGATCCTGAGCCAGAAGCCGCATCTCGGAGAGGCTGTCGAATACTAGCCGCCTGGGCTGAAGTTTATCGACTCGCTGCTGAATAAGCTTGATGGTATCGCCCAGCTCCGCCTCCCACGGATGCAGAATAGACTGCTCGTACTCATCGCCCAGTACTTCCTCTGTTGAGGAAAACTCGAACAAATCAATGCCGTCCAATGACCAGCCATGTGAGTGAGCGACGCTTTCAAGCTCTTCGCTGGTTTCTGAAAGCGTGATGTACAACACGGACTCACCGGCCTTCACCCCATCGAGCAAGAACTGGAGACCCAGCGTTGTCTTGCCTGCTCCAGGCGTACCCTCGAGTAAATAAAGCCTGTTGTTCGGCAGACCACCCTTAAGGATCGAGTCAAATCCGGCATTGCCCGTCGAGACAATCGGACGAGGTAGAGTCATTTTAGCCTCAAGGGAAAATGTGAGAGCACGTGTAAGTGTAAGGCCCATCAGTATGGGGCCACCTTGAAAGCTGCGCCATTGGCAGATGAGCCGTTTCCAAAATAAATCAAACTTTGAAGGAGGGCTATTTCGTCGATTGAAACCAATAGCATTGCCGAGGATGCAATGAAGCTACAGTCCGAATGTTTATGCGGACTGACGGTGCTTAAACTTCTTGGCTTGCGAAGCTGAATCACAGCCCTCAACGTCGTCTGTCTGGTCTATGCTGGAAATTGATGGTTCATGAAGGGCCAGCATTTTTCACAAGGAGCAAAGCATGCGCAAACTCGTACTCTCAATGACTGCCGCTCTCTTCCTCGCTGGCGCTGTGGCGCCCGCGGCCTTTGCAGAGAGTGAGTTGGAAAAGGGCGTCCGACACGATAACCGTGAGCTGGATAAGGGTGTTGATCATGACGCCAAAGAAGTGGACAAGGGCGTCAAGCATGATGCTGACGAGGTCGACAAAGGTGCAAAGCACGATGACAAGGAACGTCACAAGGCTGACAAGCATGTCGATAAAGAGGTTAAAAAAGATCTGTGAAAAAAAGCCTGCCATCGAGCAGGCTTTTATAGTCGGACCCCGTATAAAGGGTCCGACCTCTGTTACTGGATGTACGGTCAGATCTTGAAACTGTCGACCAGTTGCTTCAAACGACCGGCTTGTTGCGAAAGCGCGGCACAATCCTTGAGGGTTTCATTAAGGTTGGCCACACCTTGCTGATTAAGTGTGTTGATCTGGTTGATATCGATATTGAGTGTTTCCACAACCGCGGTCTGCTCTTCCGTGGCAGCGGCAACCGACTGGTTCATGCCATCGATATCACCAATGCGGCGCGTTACATCGCGCAGACGACTGCCCGCCTGATTGGCAACTTCGACACTTTCCTGACTCGACACCTGGCTTTCATTCATGTTGAGCACGGCATGCTGAGACCCGGTTTGCAGCCCGCCGATCATCTTGTGAATTTCATCAGCCGATGTCTGCGTGCGATGAGCAAGGTTGCGCACCTCGTCGGCAACCACGGCAAAACCACGTCCGGCTTCACCTGCACGGGCCGCTTCGATGGCAGCGTTGAGCGCCAGCAGGTTGGTTTGCTGCGAGATGCCTTTGATCACGTCCAGAATGTGGCCGATGTTGTCGGTACTGGCGTTAAGCTGCTCGATCTGCGTGCACGAGTCGCTGATTTTGGCGGACAACGTACTCATGGCGTGGATGGTTTTTTCGACCACCACCTGACCGTCTTCAGCCTGGGTGCGGGCCTCACTGGCCTGAATCGAAGCGTCCGAGGCGTTGCGGGCAATCTCCTGAGTGGCCGCGCCCAGTTCGTTGATCGCAGCGGCAACGCTGTTGGTACGGGCGCTCTGCTCGTCAAAGCCGACGATTGAAGAGTTGGAGGAATTGACCACTCGCTGCGACAGGTCATGCACCTGCAGTGTTGCGGAGGAGACCTCAGCGATGGACGCGTGCACGCGCTCCACGAACTGATTGAACGAGCCACCCAGCTCGGCAAACTCGTCCTTGCCCTGAATGCTTAGACGACGGGTCAGATCACCCTCGCCTTGGGCGATGTCCTGCATCGCACGACCCATGTCGGTCAGCGGCCGCATCAGCGCACGGATCAGCAGGCTCAACAGCAAGGCAATCACGGCCACCGCAATCAGTACGGCGACCATCGCCGAGCTGCGGAACTGGCTCAACGGTGCATAAGCCTTGTCCTTGTCGATCGACAGACCAATGTACCAGTCGGCCGAAGGCAGCCCGGTGATCGGGGTAAACGACAGCAACCTCTGCTGACCATTGAGCGTGACCTCACGCAGGCGCGCATCCAGACTGAGGGGCTGGCCCGGGTAGACGTCCTTGAGGTTTTTCATCACCTGTTCCTTGTCCGGGCTGACAATGATCTGCCCGTCCCCACTGACCAGAAAGGCGTAACCGAGCCCGCCGAACTCCACCGAGTTGATGATCTTGACCAGCGTGTCCAGGCTCAGGTCACCGCCAGCCACGCCAGTTATCTGGCCTGCAGTCTTGACCGGGCTGGCGATAGTCACCACCAGGCCGCCCACGGAAGCCAGATAAGGCGGGCTGAGAATGGTTTTGCCGGCGTCGACGGTGGACTTGTACCAGGGCCGCTGACGTGGATCGTAGCCAGCCGGCATATCGACATTGGGCCGCTGGGTGAACACACCTTTGCTGTCACCGACGTAGGTGAACTGAAAGGTCGACACCAGCGAAGACTGCGACACCAGTCCGCTCAGGTCGGAATTGACCCCTTGGAAGGCTACGTTCTGGGTGAGGTTTTCCAGCACCAGAATGCGTCCGCTCAGCCAGTTCTGCACGCTGCTGGCCGTCAACTGACCCGCCTGGCCCACCGAGGACTCAAGGTTCTGATTGATGGTGGTGCGTTGCAGGTAGTCGTTGTAAAGGGTGAACAAGGCAAAGGCCAACACCACAACACCGGCCGCAGCCAGAAGAATTTTATGACGAAACTTCAAATTCATGACAAGGCATCTCAACGTGACGGGAAGAAGGCTCAGATGCCAGAACAACTTGTGACGTAAAAATGTCACGCACTGCAAAAGCAATGAACCTGAAGCGGGTAAGGTTTCCACTGTCGCGAGCATAGACAATATTTTGCCGCACCCTATGAGAGGCGGCGCTCTATTTCAGTCTTTTCAGCGATTCTTTATAGCGGTGCATTGCCGTGAACGATAGGGCCTGAAAAAGTATTTCAAGCGTTTTGAAACTTTTTCTTTTTTTTATTTCAGCTTGGCCACCACCTGCCGATAGTGTCTGTATACCACCCCCTTCCCCCCTGACCTGTATGCCATGCCTTTCAGGGGCTCTACTGCTTTTAAATGGCTGTTGTTGGAGAATTCAATGAGTAGCTGGTTTGCAAACATCAGCGTCAATATGAAGCTGGCCCTCGGTTTCGGTCTAGTACTTGTTTTTACTGCGATTCTTGCGCTGACTGGCTGGACCAGCATGAGCGGACTGATCAATCGCAGCAACTGGATGAGTGACATTACTTCGCTCAACTCCCAGTTGACCAAACTGCGTGTGACCCGTCTGCAATACATGGTCGCTGACGGCGACGAGAAAGTCGCAGAGACCGTTCAGGTCTCGCTGGACGGCTTCAAGAACTATCAGCAAAAGCTGCTGACCTCGTTCAAAAGTCCCGAAAACGTGAAAATGCTCGAGCAACTGGGAGTGGTGATCGCTGACTACCAGAAATCGCTGAACAACATGCGCGGCGGGTACAAGGCCAGCATTGTGGCGCGTGATGAGCTGAGCACGAATGCCGGCAAAAGCATTGATGTGTTTGAGCTGCTTCAGGCTGAAGTGAAAAAAATGGACCCTGCCGATGCCAATCGGTTCGAGCAATACCAGATCGTCACCGATGCAAAGGAAAACCTCAGGCTCGCGCGTTATGAGGTGCGTGGCTACACCACCAACCCTACGGCAGAAACTGAACAGACCGCCGTTGCAAGGCTGGATTCTGCCATCAAGGATCTGGACACGCTGAAAACGACGTTCAGCGGCACCCAGGCTGATCAGCTCAAGCAGCTGGAAACCTCGTTGGCCGCGTACCGCAAAGCCCTGCAGAGCTTCAAGGCCGCAACTGCCGACATCGCTCAGGCTCGTAAGGAGATGACCGTACAGGGCCAGGATATCGTCAAGATCAGCGAAGCCATGTACCAACTGCAACTGGATCGCCGCGATCAGGAAAGCGCACAGGCTCGCACCACGCAGATCACCTGTACGCTGCTGGCAATTATTCTGGGCATGATTGCAGCGGTGATCATCACCCGGCAGATTACCCGTCCATTGCAGGAAACTCTGGCAGTGGTCGACCGTATTGCATCAGGTGACCTGACCCAGACCCTGGCAGTCACTCGTCGTGACGAGTTGGGCGTTCTGCAGCAAGGCATTCAACGCATGGGCAGCACCTTGCGCGAGCTGATTGGCGGTATCCGCGACAGCGTTGTGCAGATTGCCAGTGCCGCCGAAGAGCTGTCAGCGGTTACCGAGCAGACCAGCGCCGGCGTCAACAGCCAGAAAGTCGAAACCGACCAGGTGGCCACCGCCATGCATGAGATGTCGGCAACGGTTGCAGAAGTGGCTCGTAACGCCGAACAGGCCTCGCAGGCAGCGTCCAACGCCGACCGCGAAGCGCGTGACGGTGACAAAGTCGTGGGCGAAGCGATTGTGCAGATCGAGCGTCTGGCCAACGAAGTGGGTCGCTCGGCCGATGCCATGAACCAGCTGGAGCAGGAAAGCGACAAGATCGGCAAGGTCATGGACGTCATCAAGGCTGTGGCCG
Organism: Pseudomonas syringae group sp. 247E2; assembly: GCF_032587795.1. Lineage (NCBI taxonomy): Bacteria > Pseudomonadati > Pseudomonadota > Gammaproteobacteria > Pseudomonadales > Pseudomonadaceae > Pseudomonas > Pseudomonas syringae group sp. 247E2. The sequence continues at coordinate 200,914 of NZ_JAWHPK010000010.1, forward strand.
AACAAACCAACCTGCTGGCCCTCAACGCAGCCATCGAAGCGGCCCGCGCCGGAGAAGCCGGACGTGGTTTTGCCGTGGTTGCCGACGAAGTCCGCGGCCTGGCACAACGCACGCAGCAGTCCACAGTCGAGATTGAAACACTGGTTGCAGCCCTGCAAAGCGGCACGCGTCAGGTGTCCAGCATCATGCTCAGCAGCCGCGAACTGACCGTCAGCAGCGTACAGCTCAGCCGTCAGGCGGGTACATCGCTGGGCAGTATTACCCAGACGGTCTCCAACATTCAGGCAATGAACCAGCAGATCGCTGCCGCAGCCGAGGAGCAGAGTGCCGTAGCTGAGGAAATCAGCCGCAGCATCGTTAACGTCCGCGATGTGTCCGAGCAAACCGCCTCGGCCAGCGAGGAAACCGCTGCCTCCAGCGTCGAACTGGCACGCCTTGGCGGGCAGTTGCAAACGATGGTCAGCCACTTCCGGATCTGATAACCCAGCGTTGACATCAAGCCCGGTCTTTACCGGGCTTGATTGTTTCTGCACTCCTGACAGTCACGCCACATCTGCCTCTAAAACGAGTCCACTGCGACGTTTTGACATATTTCGTGAATGTTTAACGCCCAGTATTGAAGAGCTGCAGGCAAGCATTTTGCTGACGGACCCGACCTCGATGTCGCTTCAGCCCCCCTCCTTGAAGAGGTGTGCCCAGCATTGATTAGCCGCGAAGAGTTTTTGAGCGGTGGGGGTTTGTAGGCTTGAGGATGATCGTTAACGGGCGTGATGACAATGCTCAAATCAATCTGCCTGATGCTAAGCGACCGTTAGAACGGGCGATTTATGCATAGGCATTTTAAAACTGCTATACAGTGCAGTCCATTGAATCCTCTGACCGAAATCAAGTGCGAGTGGCTACGTTTCCGCAAACACAGCCGTCTGGGACTGCTAGATACGCTTGATGGCATTCAGGGCGGATGTGGAAAGGAGTGCAACCTGACTTCTTGTTAACCGCTTCTTAAGGGAATTACAGCGAGTACCATGATCGACATCCAACTTATCCGCCGAATCGCCGAGGGCGCCGGCCGAATCATAATGTGCGTCTATCCGCATGGATGCGTCGTCCAAAGCGAACATAACAATAGTTCGCTGACTGAGGGCGATCAGCTTGCTCACAGGCATATCCTCACGGAGCTGAAGACGCTGACCCCGGAAATCCCTGTGCTCTCAGAGTCGTCGGCCCGGATGGACAGTGAACTCCGACGCCGGTGGTCGCGCTACTGGCTGATTACACCGCTAGATGGTACGAAAGAACTCAGCACGAAAAACGACGCCTTCACCGTCAACATTGCTCTGATTGAGCATGGCGAGCCCGTACTAGGCGTGGTACACGCGCCAGCGCTGTGCGTTAGTTATTGGGGATCACGTGGTCTCGGTGCCTTCAAGGCCGCAGCCGATGGCGACGTGCAACCCATTCATGTAGCTGTACCGCCTGCGGACGAGCCTGTCTATCGGGTCATCGACGGTCGTTCATATGTCTCGGTGGAGTTCGATGCGTTCATGGCTGGCATGCGTCATTCTGAATTAAGCAGCATAAGCACCTCGCTAAAACTATGCCTGGTTGCAGAGGGTGCTCCCGACGTATATCCACGTATCGGACCGACCAGCGAGTGGGATACGGCGGCGGCACATGCGGTGGTCAGTGCAGCAGGCGGTCAGGTACTGGCTTGGCCCACATTGGAGCCTCTAAGTTGCATTCAGCGCACCGACACTCTTGTAAATCCGTTCTTTATTTTATGTGCTGCGCCGAGTTCAGTCTCGCTTCCGGAAGTTGGGCCCTGGAGGGACGGCATCGTCTACGAACGCCGCGAGCACAATAGTAAAGCGGAGGTGATCTGGCACCATACCCAGGTTGACCAAACCATGCGCGCAGCCAGCCTCAACCAGCGCCCGCGGTGTATCTGGCTGACCGGGCTGTCCGGCTCGGGCAAGTCGACAATCGCCAATTCGCTGGAACTGTCTCTGCACAAAGCTGGACGGCATACTTATCTGCTTGACGGCGACAATGTGCGCCAAGGGCTAAACAAGGATCTAGGCATGACTGCCGAAGGTCGTGCGGAGAATATCCGCCGCGTAGGTGAAGTGGCCAAATTGATGGTGGACGCTGGAATGATTGTAGTGACCGCCTTCATTTCACCGTTCCGCGCTGATAGAGATAGAGTGCGTGCACTATTCTCGGAGGACAGTTTCATCGAGGTCTTCGTCGATACGCCGCTGCAAGAATGCGAACGGCGCGACGTCAAAGGGCTGTACGCCAAGGCGCGCCGAGGCGAACTAAAAGACTTTACCGGCATTGACAGCAGCTACGAGGAACCTATCAGTCCCGACGTGCATCTGTTTCCGGGCGAGAACAGCCTGCAAGCCTGTGTAGAAACCTTGCTGCGCGCGTTGGGTGAGCCACCCACCCGCAGTTGATGATGACCCGGTGCGCTTTACCGCACTGGTAGTCGCCCTCTGCGGCGAGGGCGGGCCCTGATCAAGCCGCTTTTTGATGGTACTCGGCGTCGCCACGCGGGTGGCTCAGTGGCGCGCCGTTAAGGAGCTGAAAACCCTAGGGGTAGTCGACGAAGCGTTTGGCGCAAAATACGATGATATCTTCAACCTACCGCGTATTAGCGGTAAGTGGATAGAACATGCTCAGGTGGAGGTATTTCAGAAAAAAATACTATTAGCGGCGTTCTTGTAGGATATATTTAATGTCTCATACAGAATAATATCAGCCCAACACAACTCTTTAATAGTATCTATGGTTGCCTCATTGAATTTGCATGTTCTGGCTCCTGATACATTCTCTCTCGGGGCGAGAATGACCTGCTGACTGTTAGAATCATTTGTAAGCAGAAGCTCGGCCATCCTGGAAATAAGTAAGTCGGATTCTGACACGTCAGCTATATAAAAACTCCTCTGAGAAATCAGGCTTAGCGATAAACTTTCGATGTCGTGACTATGACGTGCACCGCAGTCCACACCCAGCAGGTATTTTGACTGTATGTTGCTAACCTCAGCGAGGGTTTTTTCATCACAGAAGAACGCCTCTGGCGTCATCGCTTTGCAGTGTTCATAGAGCGGATGTTCGACTCCCTTTATAGCAGACTCTGAAGTAATCCAGTGAAAATATGATTCAACCTGCTCAAGAGGATCTCGTATGACCGAACATATTGTTGGATTAGGCACCTGAGCATCTGAGATTATTTTATTGACTGCACCCACTGTGAAGTGCCCGCCGATAAATTTGATCCCCTCATTACTGTCGCTGGAGAAAAATGCGTCTTCGTCAGCCAGCTTATTTATATCACCGTCGTGACCGTGCCAGAAAAAATGGCCGCCAGGCCTTAGCATTTTATTAAAAAAAGATCCTAGCGAAGTACCTGCGCACTTCGGTATGTGTATAAAAAAAACCACATCATCAGAAATTGCTATTGATTTCTTCATTTAATTCGCGTACCCGTTATAGTTTGCCTGATTTCAACGATAGGGAGGCGGAGCTTACACCCCCCTATCTTCGACAGCATCCTTAACACCGCAGCTCCCCTTAAGGCTCGGGGAGCGAAAGCTAAATATCTGCCGCATCCTGCGCCTAGGCTATTTTGACGTCACGGTGCCCAGAACTCTGCGTTTAGGCCTCATAGAAGCAGGCCTTCAAGGATGTCAATCCGCTCCCCAAGATCATGTGCTATGGCCACAGAGATCAGGCTCAGAAAAAGATCTCGTGGCTCTGGGTGCTGATTTTTCTTGTGGCTTCTTCTGATGAACTCTATTTGCAGACACCCGGTCTGGTCGGAAACCGCATTTATCTTAATAAGTTTATGGCCTGCTATCTCGCTGTCCTTAAGCACCATGAGGTCGTTATATTCTTTATTTTGAGCTATCTCAAAACTAATCGAATCCAGGTTTGGGGGCAGCCAGTACTTTATGTAAACCGCTACTTTTTGTTGTGGCTGGGAAGTTTGTATCCTGACTGCTCCGTAATTCCCCTGCAACCAGCGACCGCAGCTTTCTGGAACAAACCAGTCTCCCTGACTCAGGATGGAGTAAGCTGTTGAACGATGAATAATGTAGTCAAAAAAGCTTTCCTTCGAACTGACCACGTTGGAAAAACGGTAAATCATCCCACCTTTCAAGGAGGTATCCACCGCTTTTATGTCATCGCTCTGATGGGTAGCGTCCAGCAAATTATCCAGGTCCAATGCGTAGTCTTGCCAGGTTCTAGGCCTGTAGGAGCTCTTTATAAGGGCTTCTCTTGCTTTTATTTCCGACCTGTTTTCAATATAGTAAAGTACCTTGCTCGCTATATCATTAACGTCTCTGGGGTCAAAGTAATCAGCGTAGATACCGCCTGCCTCAGGCAACGAGGTAGTATTTGAGCAAATACAGAATTTTCCTCTTGTGAGGCTTTCCGTTACCGGCAGCCCCCACCCTTCATACAGGCTGGGATACACGGTAAACAAGCAATTTGAATACAGCCACTCCAAGTCACTGTCAGAAGCATCATGAATAAATGTTACTTTCCTGAAAAGCTCTTTATTATCTTGAACCAGAGCCTGTACTTCATGGAAGCCCCAGCCGCTTTTCCCAACAATAATCAATTGTGGTGGTTTTTTGTCAAGCAGCTTTTCCCAAGCCTTTATAAGTGCAGCGTGATTTTTTCTCGTTTCGATGGTGGACACAAATATGCAGAACTCGTCCTCGATAAAATACCTGCTCTGTATTTTGCTGTTTGAGGACTTTATTGACGGGTGCGAGCCTAAGGGTATGAAGGTGCTCTGTGATTCGTTAGGCACGATATTTTTATCGAGTATGAAACGATCGAGTTCTTTTTTAGTGTATTCAGATATCGAGACCAGTATATCCGAGAGTGAAACTATCTCTGACAGCCAAAGTGAAAAACGTACAGAGAGTTCGGGTGGCAGCGTGCTTCTGCTGTGGTACGGTATAAGATCATAAACAATGGTGCCATACTTTATTTGTTTTTCAAACTTTAACTTTTTTATGGCCAATGTGTAGTTCTGAAAGCTGAACGACGCCCCGGTACCGAACAACATATCCCCATCGGCTATATTGACCGGAACGGTATTGCTTGTGGCCAGATTTATTAGCGGCGTTAACCCATCGCCTTTGATGTCACCCAACACCGCGCCAATGAGCCCCTTGAACGCATCTCGCTCTATTTCGTAGAGGTTGTTATCTGCCTCTGACAGGAGCGTGCAGAACTTGTAGTTATTTTTGCGATCTTCTTCAATTATCGACTGGCACAACTGTGACACCAGACGCTGTATCCCGGTCACTCTTTTTTCGTGCCGCAGAAAGTTAATCAGATCTGAAACTTCTAAGTAGATTGTTTTTTTTGTGGCCAATCTCTGTGCTGAAATCTGATCAGCACTTTGGAGACTGGTTCCTGTGCTGATTTCCATAATCTCTGCAGACAGGTATTCATCCTCCGAAAGCTCAGGGTGAAAAACGATGTTAAACGAGTGATCGCCACTTCCTATTTTTGACTGTTCCAGATCGGCCCGATATTTGTTCGCCGTCACTTTCATCTTTCTGTTACTGGTCGTTATGCCTATCTCTTTATATTTCCCTGGAGTGTCAGGCGAAAATATCCAGCCATCTAGAGTTCTTTTCGTAAACTTATCTATCGAGTACTTAATACTTTCCGTCATCTTCTTCTTCCGTAAGAGTCACAAACTCTAGCGCTTTCGTCTTCATCCAGGTAGGTTCCGGACTGGACCTCAATTTATATGCAGCCTGACTGTTTAAGGTTTTTTCATCTCTGGATATTTCCCAGAGACCTATGGATTTTTTAAGTAAGCCGCGCTGCTTTTCGCCCTCTGTTACATTCGCAGCACCGAGCATCGCTACGTCTTGTAGCTTGCCATCTCGCACGGCCTGTGCAGCCCCTGCTGGCCCGACCGTCATGATGGCTGCTATCGGCAGAAGGATGCCATTGCCGACGGATAGCATACCCGGATGAAACGCATCATGATGTTGATTCACTATGGTTGCCGCTTGAGTTCGATCAAGTCGGCTATTCGGCGGCGGTAAACCGCCCCAATGGCAGCAGTAGAGAAAATTTCGTTAAAACGCTGCCCATGTGCCAAAGGTGAACATCCATTTTCATCGGATAGCCGATTGGCGACGTCAATCATGGCCTGCGCTGCTGCGCCGATATCCGGCTCTGCCCAGAATTGACCCACCGCCTCGATATATTCATCCGGTTCTAGAACTTGCAAGCGGAAAGGAACAAGCCGCGCGCCCGCCGCACGACAGAAATCAGTATTTCCGCCGTAATCCGTGGCGATGACCTCTAAGCCGAGTAACAAGGCTTCGGCAATGCCCCGCCCAAACCCCTCGGCACGGTGCAAGGATACAAAGCAATCACAGGCACGGTACAGCTCCAAGACATCGTTTTTTTCAAGCATCGCATCGATGATGAAGATACGCGAGTCATTCTGGGCGATAGATTGGATTTGCCTCCAGATCGAGTTTTTTGGGTCAGGGCGCATGCACTTGATGACCAGACCGACTTGTTGATCTGCGCTGGTAAAAGCTCGCAGAAAAGCTTCGACAACGCCGAGCGGATTCTTGCGAGAGATAAAGGAGTTTCCGTCGAAGGAAAACACGAACAGTGTTTTATCCTGCGGCAGGCCAAAACGTGCTCGCTGGCGCAGTGCGTTGGTGGTATCGACTTCGTCGGGCAGGCGAACGGCCATCGGCATCCAACGCACCGGAACCGGGCTGGCACGTTGCATGGCCTGTTCGATATGTCGGCTCGATGCCCAGGCCTCGTCGATAAGGTTGAAGCAGTGCTCCCAATTGGCTGGCCAGTTGTGCAGTTCCCATGGCCAGTAGCCGATGGTGTAGCGACCGCGAAATAGTTCGGCACCGCATGTAAGAAAGAGCCTTAGATGCTCCATAGCGGTAAGACAAACGATATTGATGCCATAGCGAGGGGTGTCTGTTATCCACTGCGCGATGCTGCGATCCTGCTGGCGTACGTTACTGCCTGGGGCGAAATCGATGACGCAGAAGGGTATGCCTGCAGCCTGGCAAGCATGCGCGGCCATGCGGACGTCCTCGCCGATACCCAGCTCGCCGAAGGCATAGCCGATCAGGTTTACGCCGAAGCTCTCATTGCTGTGTTGGAATGACTGGGCGGTGTGTTCAGGCCATGCCTGGAGCGGGATTTTCTGCAGCAATGGCAGTCCCGTTTCATGCGGGGCATTTTGGTCAAGCCAGCCCTTGAATCCCGCGAGGCCTGCCGCAGTATCTTGCCGGAATATAGCCTGCAGGTCTGGCCGTTTCTCTAACAGCAGGCGTGCGAAACGGCTTTTGAGCAGATCAGGTTGATCCAGCAGAAAGCGTCGTTGCCAACCGGGTACATCCTGCCAGCTCATCGCCAGATCCTGCCAGCCACCAGACCCGAAAAACCAAAAAAGTGCATCACGCTGTGCATCAGAGGTCTTCAGTTCAGAATCGATGCCAAGATCGCTGCGCCCATGAATTAACAGTTGCAGGAAGCGCGAAATACCACCGGACCATTCGCTGTAAGGCACGCGGGCAGGTTGAGAGAGTGTTTTCCAGAACGGTGTCAACTGACGAAGAGCTGCATATTCACGGCGGCCATGTAACACACACCAAGCTAGAAAGCGGCACCTTCCATCAAGCGTGTCGAGCGGGAAATCGTTTTGCAGATCCTGATCGCGCAATTGCCAGATGGCGAGATGGAGACCGTAAATAGCACTGATGCCCGGTACGTCAAGCCCTATAATTGGCTGGCTGTAAGCATACTCCGCACCGACCTGAAAGGGCAGGCTTGCGAAAAGCTCGGCGATTTTTATTGGTTGCGACATGGCTCGCTTCTGGCTATTAGGCTTGCGTCTGGTGCGCCTGCAACTCACCGCCACGACCTAAAAATGAACGAAAGGCCCTCGAGCACTCTGACTCTTGGAAGCCGGCTTCGCTGAGCTTTTGTCTGACCGCTTAGCAATGCAGCCGTTACGGTGGCCCATCATGTAGTCGTTACCGTGCGCTAGCGAAACCTAGTGGCCAAGAAGCATATCCAAAATGAACCCGAATTACCAAGCAAGGTAGGCTTTTGGCCGTTGACTTACCGGTGCGTGTCAACTTACCTGTCGCTTTCGTCTACTTTACCCGCCCGTTGCAGCCTTGATTTCAAGGCGCTCAAGGTTTGGATAAACCGCACCCTGCGCTTAGAGCCTCCAAGTAGTTAGCAGATCGCCGCCGCTGAAGAAATCAGCCGCAGCATCGTCAACGTGCGCGATGTCTCCGAGCAGACCGCCTCGGCCAGCGAGGAAACCGCTGCCTCCAGCTTCGAACTGGCACGCCTTGGCGGGCAGTTGCAAACGATGGTCAGCCACTTCCGTATCTGATCACCCTGCGTTGACATCAAGCCCGGTCTTTACCGGGCTTGATTGTTTCAGCACTCCTGACAGTCACGCCTGCGGCGGCTGTCCGTTGGACGCGGACAATCCGCCATCCACCGGCAAATTCACGCCGGTCACGAAACGTGCGTCTTCACTTGCCAGGAAGGCAATGACATCGCCGACATCTTCAGCTTCGCCTGGACGCCCCAGCGGGATGCGCTCCATGAATTTGGCCATCAGTGCCTTGTCGCCAAGCATGTCTTCAGTCAGTTCGCTGCGAGTCAGTGACGGGCAGACGGCGTTGACGCGCACACCGTCGGCACCGTGGTCCATCGCCAGCGCGCGGGTGAAATTGGTGATTGCGCCTTTGGCCGCGTTGTAGAAGCTCATGCCCCAGTCGCCGCCCAGGCCGGAAACCGACGAGACGTTGATGATGTTGCCTTTGCTGGCGATCAGCGCCGGCATGGCGGTACGGGTGCAATAGAACACGCCATCCAGATCCACTGACATCAGTTCTTTCCAGTCGTCTACGCCCAACTCCGTCACTTTGCCGGATTTGACGATACCGGCGTTGTTGACCAATACATCCAGACGGCCGAAATGCGTGGCGACTTCCTTGAACAGCGCTTCCACATCGCTGGGGTCCGCCACATCGGTAGCACGGACCAAATGCCCTTCGCCCGCCAGCTGCGTGGCCACTTTGTCGAGTTTGTCGCGATTACGGCCGACCAGTACAACGCTTGCACCTTCCTGGGCAAAACGCTTGGCGGTGGCTTCGCCGATCCCGGAACCAGCCCCGGTCACGACAACAACTTTCTGGGTGAAACGATTCATGCAGCAGCTCCAAAAAAATAATGGGGTTATGAGGTGGACTGCCCGGTTGCACACAGCGTTCAGTCCAAATCATTCACTGCCTTACGAGGGGTTAAAAATCAGGTGAATCGGTAAACCTCGACTAACAGCGCGTTGACAAACCGAGGCCGCGCTGCAAATATCACCGCGGTTGTACGACAACCTATAACGCCAAAAATAAAAACAAGACTGGGCCAACCATGAAAACTCTCGTCTGTACGTCTGCTCCACCGATTATCGAAGCCTCATCTGTTCCGACAGTTTCGCAGCACCCGACATCCTTTCAGATTCATAACATTCGCTGATACATGGCGAACGGTACTCGGCCGTCTGTCGGTCGAGGCCATGCCTGGCAACAGGCATCACGTAATCCTCAAAGGTGTCGGCTGCTGCTTGCGCGCGGCCAGAAAAGAGGACGGTTTCGATAAACAAGGGAGCAAAACAATAATGACATCTCACACTTCCCGCTCACGCATCCTGCTGGGTATTGGCGGCATGACACTGATTTTCCCGATGCTCGGCATGGCAGAGGGTTTCGTCGACGATACCAAAGCCACACTTACGCTGCGTAATGCGTACTTCAACCGCAACTTCACCAACCCGGCCTTTCCCAACAGCGCAGCTCCGCAGAGCAAAGCCGAGGAATGGACACAAAGCTTTATTCTCGACGCCAAGTCGGGCTTCACCCAGGGTGTGGTCGGTTTCGGGGTTGACGTGCTGGGCCTGTATTCGCTCAAGCTCGATGGTGGCAAAGGCACAGGGGGCACTCAGTTGCTGCCGATCCACAGCGACGGTCGCCCGGCCGATGATTTCGGCCGTCTCGGCGTTGCAGGCAAGGCGCGGGTTTCCAAAACCGAACTGAAAGTCGGTGAATGGATGCCGGTGCTGCCGATTCTGCGCTCCGATGACGGTCGTTCGTTGCCGCAGACCTTCCGCGGTGGCCAGGTGACGTCCAAGGAAATCGACGGCCTGACGCTGTATGGCGGGCAATTCCGCGGCAATAGCCCGCGCAACGATGCAAGCATGGAAGACATGTCGATGAACGGCCGAGGCGCGTTCACGTCCGATCGCTTCAACTTCGGCGGCGGCGAGTATGTCTTCAACGACAAGCGTACCCAGGTAGGTGTCTGGTACTCGGAGCTGCAGGACATCTACCAGCAGCAGTTTTTCAACCTGCTGCACAGCCAGCCGGTCGGCGACTGGACCCTGGGGGCCAACCTGGGTTACTTCATCGGCAAGGAAGATGGAAACAAACTGGCCGGCGATCTCGACAACAAGACCGCTTACGCATTGCTCTCGGCGCGCTATGGCGGCAGCACGTTCTATGTCGGCCTGCAAAAGCTCACCGGCGATACGGCGTGGATGCGCGTCAACGGCACCAGCGGCGGCACGCTGGCCAACGACAGTTACAACTCCAGTTACGACAACGCCAAGGAGAAGTCCTGGCAGTTACGCCATGACTATAACTTCGCAGTGCTCGGCGTACCCGGCCTGACCCTGATGAACCGCTATATCAGCGGCGACAATGTGCATACCGGCAACATCACCGACGGCAAGGAATGGGGACGAGAATCTGAACTGGCGTATACCGTACAAAGCGGTGCGCTCAAGAACCTGAACGTCAAATGGCGCAACTCCAGCCTGCGTCGCGACTTCAGCACCAACGAGTTCGACGAGAACCGCGTGTTCATCAGCTACCCTATTTCGCTGCTGTAAAACCTGTGGCAAAGCCTGCCTGAAAGCCCATCTACAGGAGCAGGTTTTGCCTTGTTACAAATGTGTCTGCACAGGCGGGCACACAGGTCGTTTTTATACTTTGGCCGCGTTGACAATCAGCGTATGCGGTGCCGATAATTCGGCAAGTCATACGACAACAGATGACAAAAATAACAATCGGGACTTTTCTCATGGCATCGGCTCATACCACTCAAATTCCCTTCAATCGCCTCCTGCTGACCGGCGCGGCAGGTGGCCTGGGCAAGGTATTGCGCGAAACACTGCGCCCCTACGCAAACGTGCTACGCCTGTCCGACATTGCCGAGATGGCACCGGCGGTAGATGACAGTGAAGAAGTTCAGGTCTGCGATCTGGCTGACAAGGACGCCGTATACCGCCTGATCGAAGGTGTGGACGCGATAGTGCACTTCGGCGGTGTGTCAGTCGAACGGCCGTTCGAGGAAATCCTCGGTGCCAACATCTGCGGTGTGTTCCACATCTATGAAGCGGCCCGTCGTCATGGCGTGAAACGTGTGATCTTCGCCAGTTCCAACCACGTGATCGGTTTCTACAAGCAGACCGAAACCATCGACGCGCACTCCCCGCGCCGCCCGGACAGCTACTACGGTCTGTCCAAGTCCTACGGCGAAGACATGGCCAGCTTCTACTTCGATCGTTACGGCATCCAAACCGTCAGCATCCGCATCGGCTCGTCGTTCCCTGAACCGCAGAACCGTCGAATGATGAGCACCTGGCTGAGCTTTGGCGACCTGACCCAGTTGATCGAGCGCTCCCTGTACACGCCAGACGTCGGTCATACCGTGGTCTACGGTGTTTCGGACAACAAGACCGTATGGTGGGACAACCGCTTCGCCAGCAAACTGGACTACACCCCCAAAGACAGCTCGGAAATTTTCCGCGCCAAGGTTGAAGCCCAACCGGAGCCTGCGGCTGACGACCCGGCGATGGTTTATCAGGGCGGTGCGTTTGTGGCCTCCGGCCCCTTCGGCGATCAATAAACAGCCCCTTCCGACTACAGAACTCTGGTTGCAGAACGTTGGAGATACGACCTGTCATGGATGCCGAACTGATTGTAGATGCACAAAACGCCACTGGCGAAAGCCCGGTCTGGAGTGCACATGACCAAGCGTTGTACTGGGTGGATATTCCAAAGGGCACCTTACTGCGCTGGAGCCTCGCCGATGGCAGCGTACGCAGCTGGAAAGCGCCGCAGATGCTGGCCTGCATCGCAGCCGACAGCCGCGGCGGCTGGATTGCGGGGATGGAAGACGGCATTTATCATCTGCAGCCCTGCGAAGACGGCAGCCTGATCAGTACTCTTCTGGCAAGCGTCGAACATGCACAGACAGGCATGCGCTTCAACGATGGCCGATGCGACCGGCAAGGACGCTTCTGGGCCGGCACCATGCTGATGGACATGGCAGCAGGCGCAGTGGTAGGTGCGATGTATCGCTACAGCGCCGGGCAGAAGACACTCGATGCACATTTGAAGGACTTCATTGTCCCCAACGGCCTGGCGTTCAGCCCGGACGGCAAGACCATGTACCTGTCCGACTCGCATCCCAGCGTGCAGAAGATCTGGGCTTTCGATTACGACACCGATAGCGGCACGCCGCACAACCGTCGCCTGTTCGTGGACATGAACCACCACCTGGGCCGCCCTGACGGTGCAGCAATCGACACCGATGGCTGCTACTGGATTTGCGGCAATGACGCGGGCCTGATCCACCGTTTTACACCCAACGGCAAACTCGACCGCTCGCTGGTCGTGCCGGTTAAAAAACCGGCCATGTGCGCTTTTGGCGGCCCCAATCTCGATACCTTGTTCGTAACGTCCATTCGCCCGGGTGGCGATATCAGCGACCAGCCATTCGCCGGTGGTCTGTTCGCTTTGCGCCCTGGTGTCAAAGGCCTGAAGGAACCCGAGTTTCAGGGCTGACAGTGCCCAACGAAAATCCCATAGCTCGACCAAAAATAACAAAATCGGAGATATCCATGGATTTCAAACGCAAGCTTCTCATCGCTGCACTTCCGTTGGCCTTCTGCGTGTCAGGCATGGCTCAGGCAGAAGTCAAAATCAAGTTCGCCGAGGTTCACCCCGCAGGCTACGCGCCGGTCGTGGCGGAACAGAACATGGGCAAGAAACTCGAAGAGCAATCCAAGGGCGAGATTACCTTCAAGATGTACGCTGGCGGCGTGCTCGGCTCCGAGAAGGAAGTCGTTGAACAGGTCCAGAGTGGTGCCGTGCAGATGACCCGTGTCAGCCTGGGCATCGTCGGCCCGGTCGTGCCGGACGTCAACGTCTTCAACCTGCCGTTCGTGTTCCGTGATCAAGCGCACATGCGCACGATTATCGACGGCGAGATCGGCCAGGAAATTCTCGACAAGATCACCAACTCGCAATTCAACATGGTCGCACTGGCCTGGATGGATGGCGGCACCCGCAACCTGTACACGAAGAAACCGGTACGCCAGATTTCCGACCTCAAAGGCATGAAGATCCGTGTTCAGGGCAACCCGGTATTCATCGAAACCATCAACGACATGGGCGGTAACGGTATCGCCATGGCCACTGGCGAAATCTTCAGCGCCCTGCAAACCGGCGTAATCGATGGCGCGGAAAACAACCCGCCGACCTATTTCCAGCACAACCACTACCAGAACGCGAAGTTCTTCACGATTACCGAGCACTTGATTCTGCCCGAGCCCATCGTGATGGCGAAAGCTACCTGGGAGAAGCTCAAGCCGGAACAACAGGCGCTGGTGAAAAAGCTCGCGCGTGAAGCTCAGATGGAAGAGCGCGCGCTGTGGGACAAGTCTTCGGCCGACGCAGAAACCAAACTCAAGGCAGCAGGCGTGGAGTTCATCACCCTGACGCCGGAGCAGAAGAAAGCCTTCTACGACGCCACCCAGCCGGTGCGTGACAAATTCGGTGCGCCTTACAAGGATTTGATCAGCCGCATCGAAGCGGTCCAGACCAATCCGGCACTGGCTGCACCCGGCACCCAAGCGGCCCAATAAGCCTGTCCGATTATGCTGCGCGAATGAGTGAAAGCTCGTTCGCCGCCGCAGTGGTGAGCCCAATGAAAAATACGCTATTGCGCATCAACGACACGATTTATCGGGTCTGCATCGGCATTGCCGGTCTGTCGGTGCTGATCATGACCCTGATCATCCCTTGGGGCATCTTTGCCCGTTACATACTCGGCAGCGGCTCCAGCTGGCCGGAACCCACGGCCATTTTGCTGATGGTGGTATTTACCTTCTTCGGCGCTGCCGCCAGTTACCGCGCCGGTGCACATATGGCCGTTTCGATGGCCGTGGACCGTATGCCGCAACAGGTGCGTCGCAGCGCCTCGGTGGTCGTGCAGATCCTGATGGCAATCGTGGCCCTGTTCATGATCTTCAAGGGCTTCAAGCTGTGCGCTACCACGTGGAATCAGTTTGTCGGCGAGCTACCGTTTCTGAGGGTCGGCATCACTTACCTGCCAATCCCCATCGGCGGCATCGTAACCCTGATTTTCGTATTGGAAAGACTGTTTCTGGGCGACCAGAGTCATCGCGCGGTGATGCGCTTCGATGTCATTGAAGAAAGCGAAGGTGCCGCATAAATGGACGCTTTTATACTGCTGGGCAGCTTCATCGCATTGATCCTCATCGGCATGCCTGTCGCCTATGCGCTGGGGCTTTCGGCCCTGATAGGCGCTTGGTGGATCGATATTCCGGCCGATGCGCTGATGATTCAGATTGCAGGCGGCGTGAACAAGTTTTCGCTGCTGGCGATTCCATTCTTCGTGCTGGCCGGGGCAATCATGGCCGAAGGCGGCATGTCACGACGGCTGGTCGCCTTTGCTGCTGTGCTGGTGGGTTTCGTGCGCGGTGGGCTGTCGCTGGTCAACATTGTGGCATCCACTTTCTTCGGCGCGATTTCGGGTTCCTCGGTGGCCGATACCGCTTCGGTAGGCTCAGTGCTGATCCCGGAAATGGAACGCAACGGCTATCCTCGGGACTTCTCGACGGCAGTGACCGTCAGCGGCTCGGTTCAGGCCTTGCTGACGCCACCCAGCCATAACTCGGTGCTCTATTCGCTGGCGGCAGGCGGTACGGTATCGATTGCTTCGCTGTTCATGGCCGGGATCATGCCGGGTCTGTTGCTCAGCGCAGTGATGATGGGCCTGTGCATGATTTTCGCGCGCAAGCGCAATTACCCCAAGGGTGAAGTGATTCCGCTGCGCAAGGCGCTGAAAATTGCCGGTGAAGCGCTCTGGGGCATGATGGCCATGGTCATCATTCTCGGCGGCATTCTGTCGGGTATTTTCACCGCCACCGAGTCGGCCGCCATTGCCGTGCTCTGGGCGTTCTTCGTCACCATGTTCATCTATCGCGACTACAAGTGGCGCGATCTGCCCAAGCTGATGCACCGGGCCGCACGGACCATTTCCATCGTGATGATCCTCATCGGTTTTGCCGCCAGCTTCGGGTACATCCTGACGCTGATGGAAATCCCGATGAAGATCACCACGGCGTTCCTGACCCTTTCGGACAACCGCTACGTGATCCTGATGTGCATCAACGTCATGTTGCTGCTGCTGGGCACTGTGATGGACATGGCCCCGCTGATTCTGATCCTGACTCCGATCCTGTTGCCGGTCATCGTCGGTGTCGGCGTTGACCCAGTGCATTTCGGCATGATCATGCTGGTCAATCTGGGGATCGGGCTCATAACACCGCCGGTGGGTGCGGTGCTGTTCGTCGGTGCCGCGGTGGGCAAAGTCACTATCGAAGCCACCGTGAAAGCTTTGCTGCCGTTCTACGTCGCGCTGTTTTTGGTGTTGATGCTGGTCACCTACATTCCCGCCATCTCGTTGTGGCTGCCGAGCGTCGTGCTTTAACGTCATCAGTTGCAACGCTACCGGAGCGCTTGAAACCGCTCCGGTATGCACCTCTGTTGTCCAGCCAAGGAGGCTGGTTGCGTATGTCTGCCCCTGCCCTGTTCCCCCGCCACATTGCCGTGCTGATCCTGGCATTGCTGGCCTGTTCGTTTGCCGGCAACCACATTGCGGCACGCATCGCTTTCGATCATGACACCGGCTTGCTGCTGGCCATTCTCTGCCGCTCCGGCGTCACCCTGCTGGTGCTGGTCAGTCTGGTGCTCTGGCAACGTGAAAAGCTCAGTCTTCCTGCCAGCACCTGGCGCTGGCAATTGCTTCTGGGCTTGCTGATCGCGACTCAGAGTTTTTGCATTTATTCGGCGGTAGCACGTATTCCGGTGGCTCTGGCATTGCTGGTGGTCAACGTCTCGCCGATTCTGCTGGCGCTGTTGACCTGGGCACTGGGCGGCGCAAGGCCCACACGACGTGCCGCAGGCCTGATGGCGTTGATTCTGTTCGGCCTGACGCTGGCGCTGGATGTGCCGCAGCGGCTGTCAAACCCTGGCAGCAGCGAACCGCAGTGGCTGGAAGGTATCGCCTATGCGTTTACCGCAGCGGTGGTGTTCGCCTTTGCGCTATGGATCACCGACAACAAACTGGCCAGCATGCGCGGCACTGTGCGCAGTATGCTGACCATGGTCGTGGTGTTCGCGGCGGCTGCGCTGGCCGGTGCCAGTGGCCTGTTGCCCGGTGGCGTGGATCTGCCGTCAAGCCGCATCGGCTGGACTGCGCTGGCCAGTCTGGTGGTGCTCTACGGGTTGGGCTTTTCGCTGCTGTTCATCTGCATGGCGCGGCTGGACATCGCCCGCAATGCGCCGGTGATGAACATCGAGCCGGTGGCGAGCCTGCTGTTCGGCTGGCTGATTCTTGATCAGTTACTCAGCAGCGGCCAGGTCATCGGCGGGCTGATCGTCGTCAGCGGTATCGTCCTGCTGACCTGGCGGCGCGCCACGCCATCTGCCTCTCAACCATCCAGCCCATCATCCAAGAAGGTTTTGCATCATGCCCGCGAACGTACTGACCCTTGAAGATGGCCTGACCCGCCTCACTCTGGCTCCCGACATCGGTGGCAGTATCGTCAACTGGACCGTATTGGCCAGCGGGCACCCCCTGCTGCGCCCGAGCGACGAACTGGCACTGGCTGCCGGTACACCTCGCCGACTGGCCTGCTACCCGCTGGCACCCTGGTCTAACCGGATAGGCAACGGCGGTTTCGACACGCCGGATGGCTGGCTCGCACTGGCCGCCAACAGCGCCAACGACCCATTGCCGATTCATGGCAGCGCCTGGCAACAGGTCTGGAGTGTTATCGAGCAGACCGCAGAGCAGGTCTGCCTGCAACTCGACAGCCAGACGCCGTTCGCCTACCGCGCGCAACTGCGCTACACCCTGCAAGACGGCAAGCTGAGCATCGAACTGACCACCACCCACCTGGAAAGTCGTGCCGCCTGGCACGGGCTGGGCTTGCACCCTTACCTGCCGCGCACGCCCCACACACGCTTGCAGGCCAAGGCTGCGCAGGTATGGATGTGCGACGACGCTGGCTTGCCTGCCGAGTTGCAGGACTTACCCGCCGAGTGGGACTTCCGGCACAGCAATACGCTGCCTGAAGCACGACTGGACAACGGTTTCACCGGCTGGGACGGCCACAGCATCATCAGCCAGCCGGACCTGGGCTATGAACTGCACTGTCAGGCCACTGGCAGCGACTACTTTCTGGTGTTCTGCCCACCGGGGTTGGGTTTCTTCTGCTTCGAGCCGGTCAGCCACCCGGTGAATGCCCATCATTTGCCTGGGCATCCTGGTTTGAAGCTGTTGCGGCAAGGCGAGTCGATGGAGTTGAGGGTCAGTCTGCACTACAAGCCCTTGTAGCAGGCTTTATGCGTGCATGCTCCATGCCTTTCGTTACGGGGTAATCAACAGTGTTGAAAGACCGCTGACGAGGGTAACGCCGGTGTCGGTGTCGCAGCTGTTGTCCAACGTTGACTGAAGATTGCCAAGTAAAAATGTACTTGTCGCATTGGCGCCTTTATAACGGCCATCCACAATTGTCCCGACACCAACAATGGTCGTGTTCAAAGTACCAATATTATTGATCGTCGCGTTGAATTTGTAAGTGCTGGTGACTCCATCGCTCCAGCTAATGACCCATGTTCTGCTGGACGTTGGTAGCAGTAACGACTTGCAGGAAAACGTAGACTGGAAGCTTTCGCTGGACGAAGCGCTGGTAACCAAAGGGAATGAGAGCGAAACACACGGGTTCCAACTGCTCGTCGTCGATACAACAATCGTCTTACTGGTGTTGGTCAATCCTGGCGACCAGTTTGTAGTATGGGTTCCTGTACAGGTAACCAGATTTACAGCCTCAGCCTGAGCTCGCCAAGGTGCAAAAAGAAGCCCCATACAAATGATAACCAGCAGTACACACGCCAGCTTGGCCAGCGTAGATGAAGCACGTGCAACGTGAGTGTCCATAATGGTCTCCCTGACCTTGATAGCATCCAGATCACAGGTTAAGCAGCCAGCTGCTCATAGCGCTACTGGCAGAAATGACAGCGACTGTCTGCATGACTGGCCCGTGGTCATTGTCATGGCAGCACCTGTAAAATTCCTCCACGCCGCTCGTCATATCCTGTGATCCACTCCCCATCCCGTTGCGTAACACCTCTGCATTGCGAACCAAAACCAGACAATGGTGATCAGAAGGTGGATCATGCGCACTACTGCCAGTCTCAGGACCTTCTGTCACTTGTCCCCCCCTCACAGCGAATCGACAATAACCCGACTTTGGATTGATGAAGTCGCCGCCGTGGCCCGCCAGAGGGACCGCGAAAGCTTCATGCGCATCTACGATCACTTCGCGCCGCGCCTGTTACGTTATCTGACCGGGCTGAATGTGCCTGAGGGGCAAGCCGAAGAATTGGTGCAGGAAGTGCTGCTCAAGCTGTGGCACAAGGCCGATTCCTTCGACCCGACCAAGGCCAGCCTGGGGACATGGCTGTTTCGCATCGCCCGCAACCTGTACATCGACAGCGTGCGCAAGGACCGCGGCTGGGTGCAGGTGCAGAATTCGCTGGAACAACTCGAGCGCCTGGAGGCCCCGGTAGATCGAACGCTCGATTACAGCCAGCGCCAGGAGCAACAACTGAACATTGCCATTCAGAACCTGCCCACCGATCAGGCCCGGGTATTGCGAATGTCTTATTTTGAAGCGCTCAGCCATCGGGAAATTTCCGAACGCCTTGGTATGCCACTGGGCACGGTGAAATCGTGCCTGCGCCTGGCGTTTCAAAAATTGCGTTCGCGGATAGAGGAATCATGATGAGCCCACGACATCATCCGGATGACGCGACGCTGGTCAGCTATGCAGCAGGGGCGCTGTCGCAGGTCCTTGCGGTGGTGACTGCGGCGCACCTTGAACGCTGTGCCGAGTGCCGTGCGCGACTCAGGCAAGCCGAAGAGATTGGCGGTGTATTGATGCAGCAGCACACCAGCAGCGTGGTGCCGCTCAAGGGCAGGTCAGCAATGCTGGCGCGCCTCGATGAACGGCAAACGGGCGCTGAGCCGGCAATGTATTCGACGCCGGCAGCCAATCAGGACCCGGACTTGCTGCCTGTCTGCATGCACGCGCATTTCGGTCGGCAACTGAGCACACTGAAGTGGAAGACACTGGTTCCTGGCGTGCAACGAGTACGTGCGCAAGGTATTGAACAAGGCAACCTGATGCTGCTGAAAATCGCCCCCGGCGTCAGCATGCCGGTGCACAGCCATGAAAGCGGCGAGATGACTATGGTGCTCAAGGGCGCGTATCACGACATACAGGGAGCGTTCGCGCTCAATGATGTGGCCGATCTGGACAGCCACATCCAGCACCAGCCCATCGCTTACCCTGACCGGGAATGCATCTGCGTACTGGCGACAGAATCAAGGCTGCGCTTTCACGGGCTGCTGGCGCGGATGATGCAGCCGTTCTTCGGGATCTGAAAAACGGCTCCATAGCTGCTCTCAGCGCTGAACACGCACCCCCAGCGAAGCCAGTGCATCCCAGTAACCCGGGTAGGTCTTGCCGACGCAATCGGGGTCGAGAATGCGAATACCGGCAATCTTCAAGCCTGCCAGCGCAAAACACATGGCGATGCGATGGTCGGAGTGGGTGTCAATCAATGCGTCTACCGTGGTGCCTGCCAGCGCCGGGTTGGCGTGCACCAGCAGATCGTCGCCCTCCTCTACAGCAAGGCCCGGCGCGATGGCACACAGGCCGTGGGACAGTGCTGAAATACGGTCACATTCCTTGACCCGCAGGTTGGCGATGCCGACAAAGCGCACTGGCTGACGGTTGAAGGCGGCGAGTACCGCCAGCGTCGGAATCGCGTCCTGCATTTGCGAACCGTCGATCACGGCAGGCATGTTCGGGAAGCTTGCGATGATCTGACTGGCCAGGGCATCAGGCTGAGTGAATGCGTCGCTGGCCACGCCGAGGTCGATATCGCCCTCGGTCAATGCTTGGGCGGCCCACAGGTAGGTGGCCGCCGATGCATCCGGTTCGATATGGAAGTCCGTAGCGCGATAACCAGTGGCCGAGACTTTCCAGGCGGTTTCGCCGATGGCCTGAACCTCGGCGCCGAAGGCCTGCATGGCCGCCAGGGTCAGGTCGACGTAACCACGTGCGCCAATCTCGCTGCCGGTCAAGGCGACTTCGACCGGGCCCTTGCCGCAGGCTCCGGCCATCAGCAACGCTGACACGTACTGGCTGGACAGGTTGCCATCGATTTCAATACGTCCGGCTTCCAGACCGCCTTTGCCCTTGATCGCCACCGGCGGGCAGCCACTGGGCGCACTGACCTCCACACCCATGCGCTGCAAGGCATCGACCAGCGGGCCGATCGGGCGCTTGCGCATGTACTCGTCGCCATCGACCACAAAGTCGCCTTCGAAGTTGGCCAGTGCAGCGGTCAGAAAGCGCGTTGCGGTTCCGGCGTTACCGAGAAACAGTGCCTGCTGCGGTGCCTGCCAGTGGCCGCTGCTGGTGACCACGAAGGTGCTGTCATCCGGCTCGTCGACCTGCACGCCCATCAGACGCAGTGCTTCGGACATCACGCGGGTGTCGTCACTCTTCAGCGCGCCGGTCAGGCGGCTGGTGCCTTTGGCCAGCCCGGCCAGCAACAATGCGCGGTTGGTGATCGACTTGGAGCCCGGCGGGCTGACGCGCCCGACCAGCGGGCGCTCGACAGGCAAAACAGTGAGGGTGGCTTGAGGTCGCATGATGTCCCTGAGCGTCAGCGGAAAAATCGCGATCCTAGCACGAGCGGGATCAAGCCCGCAGTGCGGTTTTGCTGCCCCAACGAGCCAGACAGCCGTTTACTTTTGTTCAGCACCCGACAGTTGCTGCAGCTTGTCATTGGCTGCCTGCAATTGATTGCGGTTGGCTGCCACGTCGGTGACGTCATAGATCACCAGGCACACATGGCTGATCGCCCCGGTGGTTGAACGCAGCGGAAACAGCGTGGTGTTCTGGTACATGAACTCTTCGTGCCCGGTAATCGGCTGGTAATTCTTGAAGCGCACCAGATACGGCCGCTGTTCCCAGATGGTGAATGCCGGTGTGCCAAGGGTCACGACGTTATCGATTTTCTTGCTCAGCCATTGGCGGTTGACCTCCGGAAACAACTCGAAGAAGGTCTTGTCGATGGCCACATAAGGCACCACGCCAGAGCGGTTTTCCATGAAAGTATTCCAGACCGTCACCCGATAGTTCAGGTCCAGCACCACAATGCCTACGTCAATGTTCTGCGTGACGGCCAGCAACCAATGAAGCTCGTTGATTTCGATAGCGTTGCTCATGGGTCAGCTCATCATGTAGGCGAGTTTTTTGGTAAGCAGCTCGACCGAATCTTCGGTGAACAGCATCAACAGATCGAAATGAATGTTGTGGCCTTCTACGCTGTAACTGATTTCAACCGCCAGGGTCTTTTTCCAGCGTTGCTGATTGATGCGGATAAGCTCGTCGATGCCACCCTGCGCGCCCAGCAACTGTGGATGGCCTTGCGAAAACGCGATGTCGATCTGCTCGGCAATACCGCTCAGGCAGGCACCGATCAGGATCGTGGACAGGTCCAGAAGCATCTCCATGTTGGAGCTGTCGGAGTTATCGTCGCCCATCAGTTTCGACATGCCGGATATTTCCGAGTCATGGAAAATCAGCAGCGCTTCACCTGCAATGCCGCCACCGATGTAGCCCTGACACACCGCCGTCAGACGCTGATCAGCATGGGCATCGGCCAACGCCATGTGCAATTCGCCGACTTCGAGCATGTTGACGTTGGGCACCGGCAACTGCACGAACACGCCCAGCACCTTGGCCAGCAACGCCGCAGCACGGCCCATGGCAACGTTGATGGTTTCGCGGAAGGCATCCTGAAAGCTGATCACCCCACCCTTATTGTTGAGGGCCGGCAGCGCAACGGGTGACGCGGCCGGCTTGCCCAGCAGGCCCAGGCGTTCCAGCGTGCTCTTGAGTTCGTCCGGGTCGGCAGGTTTTTTCAGAAACGCCAGCGCGCCCAGCTCCATGACCCGGCGCACCGCTTCGTCCTGCACGTCACCCGACACCACAATCACCTTGGCGTCGAGGTTTTCGGCACGAATTGCCGTCAAGGTCTGGTAACCGTCCATCACCGGCATGGTCAGGTCGAGCAGCACCACCTGGCCCTGGCCTTTACGGATGGCCTCAAGACCTTCCTGCCCCTGGGTAGCGAGCGTTACCGATACATCCCAATCAGCAGGCAGGGCGCGCAACAGCTGCTTTCGCGCCATGTTCGAGTCATCGCATATCAATAGTGCAAGCGTGGACATCGTGTGGTTCTCACTGCAAAAAAATCAGGCTGACAACGGCGGACAGCACGTATACGTTCGACAGCACTATCGAAATCGACTGACACTGAGCCTATAACGCTCGCTCAGCAACATTCAAACTAAACCTATAGCCTTAAGTCGGCGATGTTTGCAGTTTCTGTAATTTAAGTCGCTTTCTGTTGCTGCAAATCACTACCGCGACCACCCAAACCAGCCTATTATCAAGTGATAGATTTAATAGTAATCACTCGATAGACAGGTGTGTCCATGTCTCTGCCCATAAGCGACTACCATCCGGCCCTGCCCCGGCAGGACGATTTCTGGCAGCATCTGGGTATTCCGGCCCGTGGCACGCGCCTGTACTCGGCGCTGCACGACGGTTTGCCGTATGAAGTATTCGAGCGTCTGGCGCATTACACCGACCTGAACCGCTCGACCCTGGCCGAGCATCTGGGCATCGCTCCCGCCACCTTGCAGCGACGCCTCAAGGTGCGCCGCTTCAATGCCGAGGAAAGCGATCGTCTGTTCCGCCTGGCAGCGGTTTACAAAGCGGCGCTGGACCTGTTCGAAGACGATGCCGAAGCGACCCGTCTGTGGCTGGCCAACCCGGTCTATGGGCTGGGTAATCGCAGGCCGCTGGAAATGCTCGCTACCTCGGCCGAGGCGCAGGCAGTGCTCGACCTGATCGGTCGGCTGGAACACGGTGTCGTGGCGTGATTGCAGTCTATCGACTGGTAAAGCGCAAATGGCTGGCTCAGGCGTTCGACGGTGAAGGCGCCAAGCTCTATGGCGGACGCTGGAACAGCAAAGGCAACGCCTGTGTGTACTGCGCAGGCAGCGAATCGCTGGCGCTGCTGGAAGTGCTGGTGCACCTGGGCAACGCTGGCGTGGCCCGGCATTACGCGATGCTTGAGCTGCGGATTGGCGAAGAGCACATCCTCAATGCACGGCCGGACACCCTGCCTCCCGACTGGCGCGAAGAGCCCGCACCACCGGCAACAGCCTCGTTCGGCGACGACTGGCTTGCCTCGGGTCAGAGCCTGGCACTGGCCGTGCCCAGCGTGATCATCCCGCGTGAATCGAATTACCTGCTCAACGTCCAGCACCCGGAATTCCTGGCCGTTGTGGCAACTGCCAAGGAGCTGGAGTTTGTGGTTGATCCGCGTTTGAAATGAGATTGATACAGGGCAGCCAGTTGTTCGATAGCGTCAGGTGCGAATTTGATAGCGTTATGGCCGAAGGTTGATCACCTCATAAACCGTTTGCAGATCCCGCTCCGGGATTTCCCAGATCAGCAGCTTTGGCGGGGTCTGGCGAAAGGCCGGGTTGTCGAAATAGACGTTGGCTGCACCCGAGAACTCGCCGCCGTCCCTGGCGAAGCTGCCGATCGGTGCGCCGAGTTCGCGCTGTAGAAAACCGGTAAAGCCCGAATTGCGTGAGAACGATGTGCCGATCAAGGCGATGCTGGGCAGGTTGCTGTCGCCAAACAGGTCGTCGAGGTTGTCGCCGCCTGACGCTGCTTCACTGGCAAGCTCGGTGACTTGCGTGGCGGCTACGCTTTGCGGCGCGGGTTGCAACGACAGCGGTAGCCAGTCGAGACCCGCTAAACGCACCAGATCACCGGGGCGCTCGGCAATCGGGGCGGTGCTGGTTTGAAACTGCCGTTGCGGAGTGGCCTGAAAGCCGGCTTTGCTCAGGTGCAGTGCCAGCGCTCTGGCGGCCGCGTTGGCACCGCTTTCGCTCCAGTGTGTGTCGGTACGCAGGTAGGCTGTGTCACCCAGCGGTTGCAGGGTAGTGGTCAGGTCCAGCGTATCGACACCGGCGTCCTTCAGGCTGTTGGTCCATTGCACAACACGGGCCTGCTGCACCTCGGGGCGATAAAGCCCGCACAGTTGGGCTGCAGCAATGCGGCTTTTGTCTGGCACCACGGCGACCAGCAGGTCGATGCCGCGCTTTTTCAGGCTGCGTTGCACATCGATGACCGCCTGCGCCTTGTGTTGCGCATTGGCCTGCGCGTCGCGATTGAGCCTGAATTCATCGGTCAGGAACAGCCAGCCCGGACACCCCTGCCGGACCCGCGGACCGGTGTCGTGAAACAGCAACCAGCTTGCGCCACGCTCGATATTCGCTGCGCGCTGCGCCAGAAAAGTCCCTGACAGCTGCTTGGCCAGTTTGTGAGTCACCTCGCCATGCAGCGCTGCATCGAGGGTCAGGGGGTTGGGCAGCAACTCGACCTTGCCGCTGGCCAGCAGCATGCACGAGGCCAGCAATCCGACGCCGATGAAAGCCACCAGCGTGATTCCCGCCACGCCACAGGTGCGCACGGCCAGTTCGCTGGGCGGAGGCGGTACAGCAGACGGAGCAGTCATGGCCACTGACCTCAGAACTGGAAGTAAAGAAAAGGAACTGTCTCGCGGCTGGCAATCAGCGCGAACGACAATAGAAAGCCGGCCACCGGCCACAATGCGGCGCCCGCTACGAACAGAGGGTGGCTGGCGAAACGCTGCTCAACGCGAACCTGCAACAACGGCGCGAGCACACAAGCCACGCCCAGCAGCGCCGCCATGCCGTGCGCCGGGCGCAGGGTTACGGCCAGTGCATCGCCCAGCTCCAGGCCATGCAGGCCGAACTGTCCGGCATACATGGTCAGCGCAGTGGCAAAGTCCGGGGCGCGGAACAGCGTCCAGGCGAGGCACACAAACAGCAGCGTCAACACGTGCGCCAATGGTTTGGGAACAGTGGGCAGGCTGGAGCGCGACCAGGCGCGATCCACGCACAGCGCCACGCCATGTGCCGCGCCCCACAACAGGTAGTTCCAGCTGTCGCCGCCATGCCACAGACCTGCGATGGCCATGGTCAGAAACAGGTTGCGATAGGTGTTCCAGACGCCATGCCGGTTGCCGCCCAAGGCAATGTACAGGTAGTCGCGCAACCAGCTGGACAGCGACAGGTGCCAGCGCCGCCAGAAGTCCTGAATGCTGCTGGCCAGGTACGGCCGGTTGAAGTTTTCGGGAAAGTGAAACCCCAGCATCAGCCCAAGACCGATGGCCATGGCGCTGTAACCGGCAAAGTCGAAGAACAGTTGCAGCGAGTACGCCAGACAGCCGATCCAGGCATCGGCCAGCGACGGCTCGGGCAAGTGAAACGCCACATCGACCAACGGTGACAAGGTGTCGGCCACCAGCACTTTCATGCTCATCCCGATCATGAAACGGCGTGCGCCTAGGGCGAAATTCAGGCGGTTGAAACGGCGCTGCACCAACTCGCGGCGCACCCAGTCATAGCGGATGATCGGCCCGGCAATCGAGTGGCCGAACATCGAGATGTAGGTCGCGTAATTGATGAAACTGCGCTCGACCGGCACGGTGTGCCTATGTACATCCACTAGATAGGAAATCGCCTGCAACACGATGAACGACAGCCCGGCCGGTAACGCCACGCGCTGCCATTGCAGCGGCATAGCTCCGTAATACGTGATCAGCTGATTCCAGCTGCCGGCGACGATGTTGGCGTATTTGTACCAGCACAGCACGGCGGTGTTGAACACGATCAGTGCCACCAGCAGACGCACCCGCCCTGTTGAGCCTTGCCGCGCCCGATCGACCAGCAAACCGCCGACCCAGGCCACGATCGTCAACACGATGTGCAGGCTCAGAAACAGCGGGCTCAGCCAGCCGTAGAACAGCCAGCTGCCGATCAACAGAACGACGTTGCGCCACGCCGCAGGGCTTGCGGCATAGGCCAGCAAAAAAGCCGGCAGGAACACCATCAGAAACTCGAGCGAGGCGAATACCATAACGACCACAGAACCCGATCAGTTGGACAGCGTGTCCGTGGCCGACAACAGGCGCGGTCCGGTGGCGGACGGCACCAGCAAAACGCTGTAGCGTTCACCGGCCTTGAGTTCCCCCAGATCCAGCGGTGCGCCGACAGTGGCGTTGGCGCAAACCAGCTGTACCGACAGGCTCACCGGATTGATCGAGCGGCGCTGCAACGTACCGGTCGGGATCGCCTTGAACAAATCAGCCGTGCGACCGGCAGGACGCAGGCTTGCCTCCACACAACCGGCATCCAGACTGAAAAACGCCAGCGAAGCCTTCAAACCGTTGAAATCATCAGGCTGCTCACGCACTGTCACCGGCGCAAGGCTGCCATCAGCCTGCACGGTGAGAACGACGGTGGCGAACTCGCCCGGCTCGACGCTGACGTCCATCGGCAGCTTTTTCTCACTGCTGATCAATGTGCCTTTTATCGAGCTGCTGGCCTGCACCGCAAAGAACAGCGACACCGGTTTTGCCGCGTCCAGTTGCAACGGTGCCTGGCCTTCCCGGGCAACCACTTGCAGCGGCGCGGCAGTGGCATTGACGAAGCGAATGAACGCCGAATCCTGCGCCGGGCCTGTCGGGTACAGGGCGATGTCGGCCGCCTGCGCTTGAGCACCGATCAACAGGGCCGCGACGCTAGCGGCCATCAGGCGCAGGGCGATCATTGCTTCGCTCCGGCTGCGCTGACGCTGGTGACCGGGAGTTTGCCCAAGGCATCGCCAATCGCGGTGCCCCAGGATTTATAACCGGCGACGGTAAAGTGCTGACCGTCGGTGGTGATCCATTGTCCCGGTTTGGAGAAACTCAGCGAGTCGATGTACGTGCAGGGCGCCACGTTGCTGGCCAGAAACTGCGACATCAACTGGGTACGCGCATCATTCTTCTGGTACATGCCGCCCACCTTGCCCCACGCAGGGCCGACCCAGGCGCACTTGGTGCCGGTGGCCGCAATCGCCTTGGTCAGGCCGGTGACACTTTGCCATGCCCAGGCCTTTGGAAACGAAGGCTTGTCATAGGAAGCCATTGTGTCGCCGATCACGATCACCACCAGATCAGGCTTGTCGGCCGCGATCAGCTCGCCGATGGGCGTGGTCGTGGCGTCACGTCCCTTGATGACGATCTTGCCGTTGCCTTTTTGCTCGGCCCCGCAATCGACCTTTTTGGTGATCAACCAGTCACCGGCACTCGCGCCACAGGCACCGATCGAATGCACGATAGCGCCCTGCCTGGTCAAGTTGTCGTGCAGCGGTTCCATCAGATGATCGGCCAGACTCATGTGGCTTTCTCCCAGGACCAGAAGGGTCATACCGGCAAGAACGGAAGGCATCGAATTCTCCAGAAATCAGTTGGAATAAGGTGAACGGTAAGAGCTGACCGGCAGTGCCATCGGGCCGGTCATGTCCTCAAACATGTAACGCAGGTAAAGCGCGCCGCTGAACTGGCGATAGTCGCGGGCATTGTCCAGGCCCAGATTGGCCCCCATGAACAGGCTGGAATCGAGCTTGTACTCGCCTGCCGCGCTCAGGTTGTAGCCAATTCCGGTTTTGCTCTGGCCTGTGTAGCGCTGGCCGGACGCGGCCTGCAGCGTGCTGTCGTCGGGGAAGAATTCGGCACCGTCCTGCTTGAAGTGCTGGACCCCGACCGAACTCTTGACCTGATAGCTGAAACGCTCGGTGCGCTGTGCCCACATGACCGGCACGCCGATGGCATAGAAGCTCTGCGGGCTGAAATAGCCACCATGGCCGTAAGTGAAGTAGCTCTGGTCATTGTCATAGCTCATGCCCATCAGGCTCAGGCCTGCGGTCAGCTTGCTGTCCTCGGCATTGCGCAGGTACCAGTAAACGCCGCCACCCACTTCGCCTCGGGTGTTGGATTTCACGTTGTTGCCGACCAGTTTGTGCCACGAGCCGTAGCCATAACCGCCGATGGTCTGGTCGTCATAGCTGATCTGGCCACGCCCGCCGTTGGCCGTGACGCCGCCCCAGGACAGGCCGCTGCGCTCGTCGGTGGAACCGGCAAACGAGGTCACGCTGTCCGTCACCGGACGCCGTGACACGTTGAGGCCGTAGCGCAGGTCCGGGTTGTCACCCAACGGCCGGTCGACACTCGCGCCACCCGCGACCGTGGTGTATTTGAAGCCCATCGGCGTGGTGCCGATATCGGCCTTGAGGCCTTCTTCGGGGCGCTCGAACGCTACCGCCAGACCGACACCCTTGTCGCTCTGCGAACCTGCAGCACCGCTGGTGCCACCGCCAAAACGGGCACTTGCATCGGATTTCACGCTGCCAGCATTCAGCGACACCGGCGTGACGCGCACGGCCACCCGGTTATCACCGGCAGGCACGTTGATCTCAAGCGGAGTCTCGACCACGGTCAGTTTGCTCAGACCCGACTCGCTGTTATTGCTGCGTACGCTCAGGCCCTGACTGACGAAGCCACTGCGCTGCTCAAGAATACGATTGAGCGCCTGCTGCGCGCTGCTGGCCTGATCGCGGTCGGTGGCTGCCATGAACGGATTGCCGCGCACGCTTTGCGCACGTGCGGCAGACAGCGGCTGTTGTGCGGCGATCTGGCCGGGGTAAGCCGTGTCACGCGGTGCAGATGTTTCAAGCGCATTGCTTGTTTCAAGTGCCCTCCCACCGCTCAACGATACCTGAGCCGGGGCGGGAATCGCCGAAGCCGCCGCCAGGCTACGTGAACCGCCCGCCGCAAACGGGTTGGACGACGTTATGCTGGTCGGCACAGCCTGCGCAGCCATCGCGCGCTGCTTTTCACTCTGTTCGATGGCCACGGCCTTGCGCAGCAACTCGGTGGCCGCGCCAGTCTGCCCCATGCTCTGGTAGATACGTGCGGCTTCGGTCAGGGTCTGCGGGTCGTTGCGCTCCAGTTTTCGGAACTGGCTCAGGGCTTTTTCGGCAAAGCCATAATCATGCGCTTTGACCGCCGCATCAGCTGCGCCCAGCAGCACTTGCGGGTCATTGGGCTGACGCTGCAACAACGGTTTGTACAGCTCGAACGCGCGAGCGCTGTCGCCATTGGCGGTGTACATCCGGGCGAAGGCCGACACCGCCTGAATGTCGTTCGGGCGCTGCGCCAAAGCCGGTGCCAGCGTGTCGTACGCGCCCGCCAGATCACCACCCTCACGCAGCAGATCGGCCTGGCGAATGCGGTAGCGGTACAAAAGGTCATCGAAGCGTTTGCGGGTCTGCGCGCTCATCGGCTGACCCTGCACGTTGCGCAGGATCGCATTGACCTGCACATCATCACCCGCTGCGAGCAGCAGACCGGCGTATTGCAGCATCAGATCGGCCGACGGCGCCGGGGCCTGAGCGATGGCGGCAAGGGCCATTTCCTGACCGCGCGCGGGCTCGCCCGCATCAATGTAAGCGTTGGCCAGCGTGAGTTGACGCTCCGGGCTGCCGCTGGCGACCGGTTGCAGGCGATCGAGCAGCGCCAACGCTTCCTGGCGCTGACCGCGCCGGGCGATGCCGATGGCCAGATTGATCTGCACGGTCATGGTGATTTCGTCAGCGAGCGCTTTCATGTCCGGCGTGCGCTGATCCACCGGGATGCGCGCAAACGTGGTTTGCGCGTCCTGCCACTGGCCCATTTCCACCGACAGCAGTGCGCTGGTGTAGAGCGCATCGATGTTATTGGGCTGGGCCTTGAGCAGCTCGTCGATCAGCACGCGCGCCTTGGGCGCTTCGTCGGTCTTGAGGTACAGGCGCGCCAGGTCAAAACGCGTCCAGACATTGTCCGGGTCGCTCTTCACCGCGTCTTTCAAGGCCGTCTGAGCAGCGCGAACATCGCCACGCTGCTCGGCCAGACGCGCCACTTGTGTGGAGCGCAGCGCCTTGAAGCGACCGCTGTCGCCCAGTTTGGCCTGTTCGCCCGGCGACAATGTGTCGAGCAGGCGTAGCGCTTCATCGGCCTGACCACGCTGGCCCAGCACGTTGATCAGCCCGCGTATTGCTTGCGGATTGCCGCGCTGGCTCGCGAGCACCTGACGATAGCCTGCCTGCGCGGCGTCCAGTTGCCCGGCCTGCACCTGCACGTCGGCCAGGGTCAAACGCACGTCGATGTTGTCAGGGTTTTCCCGCTGCGCCTGCGCCAGCAACGCTTGAGCCTTGCCGGTCTGCCCTTTGGCCTGTAGATCACGGGCTTGTTGCAGCGAGGTCCAGAGCTGTGCGTTTTCCAGCGCGTTTTTCCAGCGCGCACCGCCCGGCTGGCGCGTGGCGCGGGTCAGCAATTGTTCGGCTTCAGGCAGCCGGTTCTGCTGCTGACGCACCACGCCCAGGCCGCCCAGCGCGTCGACATCGTCCGCCTTGATTTTCAAGCGGGCGGCAAAGGCTTCTTCGGCCGCCGCGTGATCATTTCTTTCCAGCGCCTTCAAGCCACGCGCCACCAACGGGTCCTGCTGCCAGCCTGAGGCAGCGCCGCTAGTGTTCTGCTGGCGGCCCTTGTTCAACTGGTCGCGGATTTCCTGATCGTCGGGATGAACCTTGAGAAACGCGTCGAACAGTGGCACTTGCGCAGCCGCAGGCGGGCCGATCCAGACCAGCGCCATGCGCCAGCTCTGATCCGCATCACCGGCGATGTCCGGGTGAGTGCTCAGGCGCGCCAGGGCGGCGATGCCTTCGGCGCGGCTGTCTTCGCGGCGGGCCAGGTGCTTGGCGAAGAACAGCGCCAGAATCGAGTCGTCCGGGTTCTGCCGCATCAGGCGTTCAAAGCCCTTGCGCGTTTCGGGCCAGTCCGCGCTGTTGAACCCCAGGTTGGTGTAGTACTCGCGCCCGATCGTGCCCTCGGGCAAACGGCCGTTGAACAGTTGGCGAAAGACCCCGGTCGCCTTGTCGCGCTCACCGGCATCGGCGAGGCGTCGGGCCTCATCCAGCAAGGCCTGATTCTGCGGCTGAGCGAGGGCGATGTCCTGCTCCAGTTGCACCGCCTGCCAAGGCACTGGCGACAGCGCTTGCAGGCGCGTCAGGTAAGTTTGCGCCTGTTGCGGTTTGTTCTGTTTGACGCCGATCAGGCCCATGCCATACAGCGCTTGCACTTGATTGGCGTCGATCAACAGGACTTTCTGCCAGATTTCGGCGGCGCGCACTGCGTTTGAGCGCGCCTGCCAGTACTGGCCCTGCTCGATCAGTTGCGCCTCAACTGTGGTGCCCTGGGCATGAGAAACGCTGGCTGCAATTGCGGCAACCAACCCGATGACTAACGTGTGGCGGCGCGCGGGCATGACGTCTCCCATGACAATTTGAGGGTCCCGTCTTCACGGAACTGATAGCGTTTTTCGACCCAGCCCAAGGCAAACAGGCTGAGCATGAGGTTGTAATAGGCAGGTTCGGTGCGATCTGTCGGGTCGCGGGCCAGCGCCGTGCTGACGCCTGCTTCGACCCTGCGCTGCTGCTGTTCCGCCAGCCACGTCTGGCCCTTGGCCTGGAAGTACGGCAGCAACGCTGCCGAGTAACCAAACGGAGCCTGGCCCTGGCTCATGCCACTCATCACCTGGACTTTTTCCGGGGGCGTGCCGCTGGAGGCCGTGCTGACCGCCATGCCGTCGAGACGCGCCAGCAAGCGCGCGGCCAACGGGTCGGACGCAGGCGTCATGCCCGCCCAGAGGTAGACGCGAATCGCGTCATAGCTGCCCAGCTCGCCGGTGACCGGATCGACCACGAACAGCCCGGTTTTCGGTGATGTGCCGCGATAACCCACCCAGTCGGCGATAAAGCCTTTCGGGCTGGATGCGTCGATCAGTTTTGCCGTGTTGTCGGCGATTTCCTTCCACGGGCCAGCCGGTTCTTCCTTGGCCAGACGCCGTAACAGCGGCACCGGCAGGTAACTGGCGTTCAAACGCCATAAGTGGTCAGGCTGCACGAAACCTTCCGGGCCGGGCAGGAGCATCTTGCCCAGCCCCGGCAGGTTGACCACCAGCCGTGATTCAACGGTCTTGAGCAGCGCCAGCGCATCGTTTCGATACGCCGGGTGCTGCCAGATGCGGGCGGCTTCCAGCAGCGCATAGATGATCCACAGGTCGGCGTCGGACGCAGAGTTGGCGTCCTGCAGTTTCCAGCTGCCATCTTCGCCCTGCCCCCACAACCAGCCGGGCAGGCGTGTCCTGGGGTCGGCGCCGGTCATGTTTTCCGCAGTCCACGTCCACAGCGTGTCGAAGCGCTCGCGATCATTGGCCACCAAGGCGAAGAGCATGCCGTAGGACTGGCCTTCGGAGGTGCTGTGGTTGGCTTTCAGGCTGGATTCGAGCATACGCCCGTCGGCCTGCACGTAGCGCGTGGCGTAGTCCTGCCAGAACGGCCAGGCCGGGCTGTCGCAGGTGCTGGCCGCAAGAACCGGCGTCAGCGTCGCCGACGCCAGCACACCGGTCATCCAGCCAACAGCGCGGCGCAAATTGATTACCAGGGCCGGCATGATTTATTCATGCTCCAGTCGGCGTTTGGCAAGCGAACGCAGGGTCAGGTAAGCCACCCCGGTGACCAGCACCACACCCACGGCGACTACCAACAACAACCACAGCACGTTGCGCGACATCAGCCACTGCACGTATTTGATCGGCCCAAGATCACCGACGTAGTAATTCTGTTCGGCAACCAGTGCTTCGACGGAATCGCCGCGCACCACCACCAGACTGCCCTGAACCTTGTCGCTGTTGCTCAGCGCACGGGCCACGTCGCTCATGCCGCCGGGTTGGCCACTGGAGATCAGCACCACGCTGCGGCCTTTTTGCAGCGGCGATTCGAAGCCGGTCAGGAAGGTGCTGCGCGCATCGCTGGAGAACGCCATCGCCACCCGCGCCCGACGCAGGTTTTCATCCGGGTCCGGGCTCATCCAGTCACGCAGGCGGAACGCCAGATCGGAAAGTTCGAAGCTCTGCTGCTGACCGTTGCCGGAGGTCGGCAGGCGGTTGGCCCACAGGTTGAGCAACGGCTGATCGGGCCCGGAAGACATGACCAGAATGTCTTTGTCGGCGGCGCTGGCGATCTGTGCGGCCTGCATCACTGTGACGCCGGTCGCCGGGTAACCGGTGGACTCACCAAAACGACCCAGCACGTTCAGGTACGCGCTGATGTCTTCGGTACTCGGCTGGTCAGCCAGCACCACCGCCGTTTGCGACAGGTCAGCCAGACGCGTGAACGGGAAACCCGAGTCCTTGAACACACCCAGGTTGGGCATCGCCATGAAGTGCTCGTAGCCGCTGAAATCCAGCGTTGATTCCGGGTCGATGCTGCCGCGCATGTTGTCAATGATGATGTCGCCACATTCGCCCTGCTTGAGGTAATCGAACATGTAACGCAGTTGCAGACGCGATTGCAGCGCCACCGAATTGAGCGGCAGGTACACGTGCGCTTCACGGCTGACCGTGTCGTTGCCACCGGTCAGCCGGGCCAGGATCGAATTGCTCAGATTATCGATCGACGGCAGCGGCTCGGCCTTGATCAGGGTGTCGTTGAGGCTGACCATGATCGACGAATTGTTGGAGCGCTCCTGAGGTGTGTAGCGGTATTTGAGGTTCAGCGGCACACCGTCTTCGCGCCAGCTGAACAGGTCCGGCGGCAGGTTCAGCGGCACAGTGATGTCACCCGGATCGTAACCGGACACATTCAGTTTGTTGGCAGGCATCAGCTCGCCAAGCTTGATCGGCCGATCACTCGGCAGCCAGTTCGGCGCGTCATAAGGCTTACGCGGCGCGAGCATGTCAACCCGTTCGATCAACGCACTGCTGCCGACCAGGCTCTGCCCGCCGACCACCAGCGCGTTGACCGCTTTTTTCAGCTCGGCGGAATTACGCCCGGTGATCACCAGCAACTTGCCGTTCGGATCGTTGGGGTGCGTCACCATCGTCAGAGTCGGGCCTTTTGCCGCAGGCATGGTCAAAGCGCCCAGTTGCAGCGGACCGTCGCCTTTGAGCAATACCAGCGCATTGCCCTTGGCCGGCAGTTCGTTGAAGTGCGCCGGGAAGCTGGCCATGCGCGAGCGGGTCTTGGCCGCACCGATCCACGAAGCCAGCGCACCGGCGGCTTCCAGCGTGGCGTTGTCGGGTGCCGCGCCCATCACCACCGGCAGGTTTACGTCACGGTCATCGCGACGGTCGAAGAACGGCAGCGGCAAAATGGCCAGATCGTTGGGCAACGCGAACGGCGTCACGCGGATATCCAGACGCGTGTCGTTGTTGATCCGCGCCCACAGGCTGGAATGCTTGGGGTCTTCGCAGCTCATTGTGTAGTGGCCGATGAACTGCAGGTTCAGGCGGTTGAACTCGGTGATCATCTGCGGTGGAATCTCGATCACCTGAGTCTGCGGCTTGCCTGCGCCCTCTTTGGGCAACGGCAGGGTGGCTGCGATTTCGTCGTTGATCATGACGTTGATCTGCGACAGATCGGCCAGTAATGCCGGTGAGTAGCTGTAACTCAGGGTCAGGCTTGCGCCAGTTACCACCTGATCGGCACGCACGTTGAAGTTGACGCTGTCAGTGGCGTCCACGCCGCGCAGGCTCATGGGGTAATTACGCCCCAGCTGTTTCAGCGTCACGCTGTAACCAAGAGCATTGTTTGCAGCGGTTGTTTCGGCTGCTTTTGCGACACCCCCCGTGGAGAGCACGGACAACGCACAGGCCAACAAAGCCCATGAGCGGCGAACGGCGAACCGTTCGGCACCGATAAAATACCGTTTAGTCATGACTACTCAATCCATCAGTTTGCAGTAGGTGGGGAGGTTTTTTTACGTGTGGGTAACAGTCGGCCGAAATCCTTGCGGGTGGCCTTGAGCAGCTCGACGACGCCACGAACGCCGATATGGCTGACTTCGCGCAGCGCGGCCAGCGGCGTATCCGGTTTGCCACGCCCCCAGGTCGATGCCCAGGTATCGGCCCGCCCGAACGTCAGGCGTACCAGTTCGCTCTGCTGGCGCAGTGACAGATCATCGAAACGGGTGCCCAGATAGCCATCGCGGCAGAACATGACCGTGGCGGGGAAATGGCTGGTCTGCGCACCGCGATACAGCGACACCGTAATGCTGTCGCCACTGTCGATACCGGCATCGGCAGGCAGGACAAGCCCCAGGCCGGTCTGCGAAAAGTCCTGCGTCACAGCGTTGAACACCACGCCATCGGCGCGCGTGACACGAATCGGCAGTTTGGCCTGCACCCGCGGTTCAGTGCGCACCTGGCGGATCTCGCTGGCCACCGCAATCGCGGCGCTGGTGATGATGATGTTGTAGATCGTCCAGGCCATGTTGATGATGATGGTCAGGGTGATCGCATCGTTGTTCCAGCCCAGTTGATACAGGCTGTAGATACCGAGCGCGAAAACCACGGCGTTGAGCGTCAGCAGCACGATGTAGGGCCGCGCCAGCGTCCAGTCAAAGAACTTCTCCTCGACCACGCCGCCCTTGTCGGTAACGTTGAAACCACCGAACTTCGGGTTGATCAGCGCCATCAATACCGGGCCCATGATGTACCAGGCCAGCACGGCCTCGTAGACCTCGTTCCAGAACGAATGGCGGAAACGCCCCTGAATCCTGGAGTTGGTCAGGCTGGCGTGCGCCAGGTGTGGTAATACGTAAGCGGTGATCATCAGCGCCGAGGCGTGCATGACCTCGGCACCGAACAGCAGGTAGGCCAGTGGCGCAGTGAGAAATACCAGACGCGGCAAGCCATAGAAGAAGTGCAGCATGGAGTTGGCGTAGCACAGCCGCTGGCCTATCGACAGGCCCTTGCCCAGCAACGGATTGTCAGTGCGAAAGATCTGCGCCATGCCACGCGCCCAGCGAATGCGCTGGGCCACATGGCGCGACAGGCTTTCGGTCGCCAGCCCCGCCGCTTGCGGGATTGCCAGGTAAGCGGTGTTGTAACCGGCGCGGTTGAGCTTCAGCGCGGTATGCGCATCTTCGGTCACGGTTTCGGTGGCCACGCCGCCGATTTCCAGCAGCGACGAACGCCGTAGCACTGCACAGGAACCACAGAAGAAGGTCGCGTTCCACAGGTCGTTGCCGTCCTGCAACAGGCCGTAAAACAGCTCGCCTTCGTTGGGCACACTGCGGAATGTATCGAGGTTCTTTTCAAACGGGTCGGGCGAGAAGAAAAAGTGCGGCGTCTGCAGCATCGCCAGTTTCGGGTCCTTGAGGAACCAGCCCATGGCGACCTGCAAAAAAGAGCGGGTCGGCACGTGGTCGGCATCAAACATGGCGATGTATTCGCCATCGGTGGACTTGAGCGCTTCGTTCAGGTTACCGGCCTTGGCGTGGTAATTGTTTTCACGGGTCAGGTAGCCAACACCGATCTGCTCGCAGAACTCGCGAAAGTCTTCTCGGCGGCCGTCATCAAGTACGTAGACACGCAGTTTGTCTCGCGGCCAATCAATGGACTGCGCCGCAAAAATGGTCAGTTTGACGATGCTCAGCGCTTCGTTGTACGAAGGGATAAACACATCCACAGTCGGCCACTGACTGGAATCGCTCGGCATGATCACAGGCTTGCGGTGCAGCGGCCAGGCGGTCTGCACATAACCCAGCACGATGACGATCAGCGTGTAGAACTCGGCGACGATCAGCCCGTAGCCCAGCAGGCTGTCCAGCCAGTTATCGAAATCAAGAGTCGAGGTCAGCCGCCAGTACATGTACCGAAACGACGCCAGCAACGACAGCGTCACCAGCGCCAGCACCGAAATGCGCCCCGGCATCTTGCGAATCACCAGCATCGCGGCAAAACAGGCCAAGGCAAAAAAGCACTGCGCGTAGAGGTCCAGAGGCACGGTGACGACCAGCGCCATCAGCAGCAGGCCGACAACAATGGCCACGGTTTTCAGTGCGCGGCGCAGGGTTCTGGACTGCTGGCCGAACCTTGCCGACAAAGCATTCAGCCACAGCGATGAGCGCGTCCGGGGTGGGGACACGTCGAGCGACAGGTTAGTCATGACAATCGGGTCTCTTCTACGTCCTGAGTCAGCAGTTTGGTGATCAGCAAGTGACTCAGCACGCGCAGGTCATGAGTGCCTGGGGAGGCGCTCGGAACCTGTACCGCGTTGTGTCCGTAAGCCAGCGCTTCTGCGAGCGCGTTATCCTTGTGCACGATGCCCAGCAAACGCCCGCCAAGACGCTTTGCCATGACATCGCGCATGTCGCGACTGAACGTGCGCGATGCATCGAACTGATTGATGACGTAATGACAGACCGGCGGCTGCGGACCGGCCAGCACAGGCTCAAGCCAGCCCTGCATCTGGTCCAGCGTCAGGTAGCACGCCGCATCGGCGGTGAGCACGACCAGCACTTGGCTGGCGGCATTCAGTGCCTGTTCCAGCATGAGCAAATCACCACACGGCACGTCGAGAACCACCACGTCGCGCGCACTCAATTGCATGCGCGCAATCTGGCGAACCAGCCAGTGCGCGTCACTTTCCTGAAAACGCTCCAGAGAACGACGCTCGTCAAGCTGCAGCGCGCCATACGCCAGCAACTGCGTGTCAGCAGACCCGCTCAGTAACAGGGCCCGCCAGTTCTCGCCGCTCAGGCTGGCACCACCGAGGCCTGCCACATCCGGGCTGGCGTTGAGATGGTGCTGCAAGGCGTTTTGCGGGTCGAGGTCGATGGCCAGCGTCTGCCCGCCTGGCACTTTGACCAGGCTGGTCAGCGCCGCGCTCAAGGTGCTTTTACCCACCCCGCCTTTGGCTGACACCACCGCGATGACGTGTGCCGGGGTTCTGGAAAGTTGGCCTTTGCCCATCGACTGAGCCAGTGCCTCGTTGTTACGCGCCTGCGCCTC
The DNA here is from genome assembly GCF_032587795.1 of Pseudomonas syringae group sp. 247E2. Taxonomy (NCBI): domain Bacteria; kingdom Pseudomonadati; phylum Pseudomonadota; class Gammaproteobacteria; order Pseudomonadales; family Pseudomonadaceae; genus Pseudomonas; species Pseudomonas syringae group sp. 247E2. The sequence continues at coordinate 239,305 of NZ_JAWHPK010000010.1, forward strand.
GGCCTGCCGCGCCTGAGCAGCCTCGGCGAGCAGTTTCGCCAATGTGTCAGCGGCTATGCGCCTGGTTCTATCGGGCGCTATCAAATCAGGTGCAGTCGAGTTGTTTTGCGCCAGCAGCGTTGAACAAGGTTGCTCAAGAGACGGCTGAGAGGTCGCGCGTTGCAGTGCAGCAGACGGGGTTCTGGAGACAGACGATTCCTGATAATCCAGGCTGTTGTCTATCTCCAGATAACCGTCAGAGCTCGCGCCGAAACGTTGAAACAGATTGGCCACATCGTCAGCACGACTCATTCTGTACGACCTCAAATGGGGCCGCCAAGCACACCCCCTGTGAAAAAGCGTTAATACCAATGTGTAATGTCATTGTGACAGTGTCAAGAAACCGATATATGACGTCCACAATTTACCGATAAGCGGTAAATTACTCGTTTTTTCGACATTTTATTGGCGTTAAAAAATTGTTGATCTGGACACAATCGGCGGCAAACGGGGCTGAATCGAGGGTTTTTCGCACCAGCAGCTATATATTCAGTGGATCGGATATATAGCCGCTAATGGGAAGGGTCGAATTAAATCAGTGGCCAGCGGGCGCAGATACTGCATCGACAGTCTGCGGCAACGCCATACCCTTGGGCCACAGCAACCAGATATTGCCTTTCTGTTTCATGTCACCTGCCAGCTTCCCGGCCTCATCGCCAGTGCCCCAGAACAGATCAGCGCGCACTTCACCGGCAATCGCACCGCCCGTGTCCTGCGCCGCAACCGGGCGCACCACGCTGCTTCCATCCGGCCGTGTGGTGGAGAGCCAGAGCAGACTACCCAGAGGAATCACCTTGCGATCGATGGCTACGCTGTAGCCCGGTGTCAGCGGCACGTTGAGCGAGCCGCGCGGGCCTTCATTGCTGTCGGGGTTACGGGCAAAAAACACATAGCTGGGGTTGCTGGCCAGCAACTCGCTGACCCGCTCCGGATGCGCTTTGGCCCAGGCTGCGATGCTGCCCATGGTCACGTCTTCCTTCTTCAACTGGCCCTGCTCCACCAGCCAGCGACCAATCGCGCGATAAGGGCGGCCGTTCTGATCGGCATAGCCCAGACGCAGCTGCGAGCCATCCTCCAGACTCACCCGCCCGGAGCCCTGAATCTGCAGGAACTGCACATCCATCGGGTCGGTCAGCCAGGCAATCACCGGCGCATTCAACCCCTGCGCGTTGATCGTCGCGGCATCGTCGTAAGGCTTGAGCACCCGCCCCTCAAGCCGACCGCGCAAGCGCTTGCCCTTGAGTTCGGGATAAATGCTGTCCAGATTGACCACGATCAGATCGTCCGGAATGCCGTAAACCGGCACGTTAGCCGTGGCGGTCTGAGTCAGGCTGCCAGGGTAGACAGGCTCGTAATAACCGGTGATCAGGCCATCGGCACTGCCGCCATCAGCGCGCAGGCTGTAGACCTGCAACTGGCTCTGCAAAAACGTACGGATCTGCGCCGCATCCGGAGCCGCCACAAGGCTGCCCGCCGCCGCACAGGTCGGTCCCCACACGGCATCAGCCTTCAGGCGAACACACGCACTGCGCCATGAGGCAAACCCGGCTTGCAAGTCGGCGTCCGACACGGCTGGCAGCGCGTCCCAACCAGCCTGGCTATAAGTGGTATGCGGCGGTGCAGGCGGCGTCACCGGCTTATCGGACTTGTCACACGCGGTCAGCAGGGCAGCCAGCGGCAAAGCCAGCGCCAGCCCACGGAACCATGGCTTGAAAGAGAGCATCATCAGCAGCAATCCTTTTACAGCCCACAGCAGGCTGGAGGGTAAAAGGCGTCATTGTGGCTGAAGCGGACAGAGGGGCCTAGTGGGAAGCTTCATTCATCACCAGAGTCGGGCATAGCGCTCCTCGCCAGACCTGTTCCGTCCAGACCCAGACGCATTCTGATTGTCGATACAACCCGCCATGCTTAACGCCCGGCGTCGCCCTTCCGGCTGCTGGCCTGCTTACTTTCAAGGCCGGCCCGGATGCGGTTCCGGGTAGTCGCGGTTGATGTCGATTGGTTTGGCGTACGGCCCGTCCCATAGCTGCTCATGCAGAGCGCCGATGCGCTTGGCCATTGTGCTGTCGTGCATCACCACTTCCAGGTTGCGCGAGTTGTCGAGGTAGCCGCCGAGCCAGTTGCTGGTGCCGACCCATGCGACCTGATCATCAATGTCCATGGTCTTGCTGTGGATCACGCGGGCATACGGGATGAACCCCTCGGCGGCTATGGGCAGCGTGACGATGCGCACCTGCACGTTGGGCACCAGGGCCAGACTCTTCAAATAGGCAACTTCGGGCATGCCTGTGTTCCAGTCCGACACCATGAGCTTGATCGAAACGCCACGAGCGGCGGCGCTGCGGATGGCGTTATCGATGACCGCATAGTAAGGCCGGGTTTTGTCAGGCCCGTAGGACAAGGGCGCGTAATCCAGTAACTGGACGCGAACCTCGCGGCTGGCTTGCGCCAGTAAACGCGGCAGCTCGGCCTGGGAGTCGAGTACGCCGGGCGGGTTATAGCGCTGCGGACTGGCGACCAGATAGTTGCCAGCGGGCAAAGCGTTCTTGTTCGAGTGTGGCACCGGAATCGGTTTGCCTTCGGCGATGGCGGCCTGGGCTAGCCAGTCCTGATCGAACACGGCCTGCGTCTGGCGCACGACATTCGGCTCGTCGATGCGCAGGCCGGTTTCATGGATGTGCTCCAGAGAGCGCCAATCGAAATTCTGACTGCCTATGAACGCCTGCCGGCCATCCACGACGATGAATTTGGCGTGAATGATGCCGCTGCCCGTGAGCTTTGCGTAGGGCAGTACGCGCAAGGTGAGATTGGGTATCGCCCGCAACCGTTCAAGGGTCTGCGGATCGGACATTTTCAAGCCTTTTTCTTCCAGCAGAAAACGGATTTTCACCCCGCGCTGCCCCGCTGCCGTCAGGCTTTCAAGCACCTTGTCCATCACCGAGCCAGCCTGGTCTGCGGCATAGAACTGCTCGATATCGATACCCTTGCGGGCACCATCGAACAGCTCGCGCCAGACCTCGCCGGGCGCTCGCAGGTCAGGCGTCTGCAGGTCGGTTCCGAGCGGAACGGTGTGTACCAGCTCGAAACCTGGAATAGCGAAGTCGGCCTGAGCAAACGAACTCGTCAGCAGTAACGCTGCGATCACGGCGCGGGAGCGTGCAAGTACCCTACGACCTGGAAGATTAAAGAACATGCGGGCCTCATCGCCGGACACAGGCAGGATGGCGCATGCCAAGGGCACACGCCGCAGGTTGATCAGGCAGTGCGGTATTTCGGTTGGACCGGGGCAGCCGAATGCTCGGTTTCATCCTGCACCTGTGCGCCGCTGGAAGCGCGGATCAACAGGATCTTGAGTTGATCGTTGATGCGTTCCAGGCTGTCCTGAAAGTAGTTGTGGAAGACCACGCAGAACAAGGCGATGGCAATACCCAGCCCGGTCGCGAACAGCGCCGTGCCGATACCGGCAGAAATCTGCCCGGGATCGGACACCCCGGCACTGGCCAGCGCCTTGAACGTGTCGATGATGCCCAGAATGGTGCCCAGCAACCCCAACAGAGGTGCAGCGGTAGTGATGGTCTCGATCAGCCAGAGGCTGCGGGCCAGCGGCGCGCGAGTGCTCAGATACTGGGTTTCGATGACATCATCCAGATCCCTGCGCGAGCCCTGAGCATTTTTTTGCGCAAGCACCGGCAGGACCATGCTCAGCGGCAAACCGGCCCGGCGTATCAGCGCCTCCGGCAGGTCCTTTTCACTGTGCACCGAAGCACTGAGTGCCGTTTGCAGCGCCCGTGCCTGACGGCGTACGTAAGCAAAGTAGATACCCCGTTCGATCGCGACAAAGATCGCTACCGCGATGGCGGCGTACATCACATAGAAGGTGATGTCGTGAAGCTGATTCATGTCCATGGCACAGACCTCTGGTCAATGAAGATTAGAAATTGGCTTCAAGAGAAACGGTAACGGTACGCTCGACGCCGACGATGTACGCCGGGTCGCCATCGCGGAAGCCGCTGTATGTACCTGCGTTGGTCTTGGTGGTGTACACGCCGTCCAGGTACTCCTTGTCGAACAGGTTGTCGACGTTCAGACGCAAGGTGGCATCCTTGACGATTTTCTTGTCCACCGGCAGATAGATGCCCGCGCCCAGATTGAAGATGGTGCGCCCCGGAATGCTTTCGTCATTGGTCAGGTCGCCATACAGCTTGCTGGTGAACTTGGCTCCGAAGGTGCCGTAATAACTGCCGTCGTCGTAGCCGATGTTGGCGGCCAGCATGTTCTTCGGCACGTTGGCAAACTGCTTGCCGCTGGTAGGCAGCTCGATGGCGGCGCCGTTATTGAAAACGGTCAGGTCATCCTTCTGTTTGGCGCGGGTGTAGGTGTACGAGGTGTAGTAATTGAAATGGTGCGGCAGCAGGCCGCTCCACTCCAGTTCAAGCCCGCTGTTATCGACTGCACCGGCATTGATGTCGGCAAAGTCACCATTGATGTCTCTCGATGACACCTGACGGTCCTTGAACTGCATGTAGAACAGGGTGGCGGCCAGCGTCATGTCCTGTTCGGTAAAGCGCCAGCCCAGTTCGTGGTTCCAGCTGGTCTCCGGCTTGCTGTTGATGGAACCGGTGCCTGGGTCATAAAGGACGTAGTTCTGCGGTATGCGCATGTTGCGCGACAGGCTGTAGAACAACTGGTCACGCTCATCCAGCTGATACTTGAGGCCTACGTTCGGCAGCAGCTTGTTGTAGGTCTGGTCACGTTTTTCCGGCCGCTCGGTAAGGCTGCCGTGGTTATTGCCTTCACGCTCGACATTCATGTAGGCCAGGCCGCCGATCAGCGTCCAGTCCGGGGCGAAATACCAGGTGTCCTGAGCCCATACTTTTTGTGCAGGCGTCACGGTATAGCGATCACGGCCCTGGATCTCATTGCCGTTGGCATCGACCATGTAATCCGAGTCTGGCCAGATGCTTTCTGGCTTGCCGTTGCTCTTCAGGCGAATGAAAGGCTGAGTCTGCAACTGACGCGCGCGCTCATACCAGTAGCCGACTTGCACGCTGTGCTCGTCGTTGACATCCCAATTGAGCTTGGTGGTGATCCCCGGACGCCAGGTCTGGGTGCGCGAAGGTCGGTAATACACGCCGGTGGTCGATGAGCCATCAGCGTTATAAGCGGCAGCCGTCGGCAAGTTGCTCAGGTCGAATACACCGTTCTGATTCGAGCCGCGATTGAGCGCATAGGAGGAACTGTTTACTCCGCTGCCGTTACCCCAGAAGTAATAGGGGATGACTGAAAGCGCCAGATTGTCGGCCAGTTTGAATTGGGTATTAAGCACGGCGGTGAACGTCTGGAACGGGTTTTGCGCCAGTTCGTAATAACTGGACAGCTTGCCGTTGCTGCCCAGCGCGGGAGTCGAAGGATAGGGGTCAAACTTGCGCCCGTTCTGCTGGAACTGGCTCTTGGTGAGCTGGCTGTAGCTGTTGTTATCCTGCTCGTGGTACTTGAGGATCAGGTTGGCCGTATTGCCCGAGCCCATGTCGAAGAAGCTGTTCCACTCCACCTTGTCAGCGCGCACGGCACCGTCACCGCGCCATTTCTGACCTTCGGTATGAGACATCGACAGCCAGTTGCTCAGCCCGTTGATTTCGCCGGTATTGAGCCGCGCAAAGGTCTTGTAAGTGCCATTGCTGCCCGCCACCTGCTTGACGAACGCGCCGGTTTCCTTGGTGGGCCGAATGGTCACAATGCCGATGTTGCCGCCGCTGGAACCGATGTGCGGGCCGTCACTCTCGGCAGAGCCCTGGGTGACGAAGATCTGATCGATGTTTTCCGGGTCGCCCAGCAGGTTGGAATACAGTGCATAGTTGCCGGAGTCGTTGATCGGCATGCCATCTACCGACATGCCGACCTGATCGGAGTTGAGGCCGCGCATGGTAAAGCGAAAGCCCGACAGGCCGGTGGCATCTTCACTGGAGATATTCAGGCCCGGCGTGTACTTGAGTTTATCGATCGCGTTACCTGTTGCGGTCTGCTTGTCGAGCGCCTCCTTGGTTACTGTGGAGCGCGCCTTGATGCTCTCCTCCTGAACCATATAGCCACCGCCCACCGTCGCCTTCCCTTGTACGCCAATGGTGCCAACGTCACTGGCACTCGAATCAGCCATGGCCATGCCTTGGCTCATGCCAGCGGCGACCAACGCAAGGTGAATTCTGGAAAACTTCATCACTCTGTTCCTTGTCAGTGCTATTGCACGCTGTAGTTGAAGGTGGCGGTGAAGCGCTGTTCGCTACGCCCGCCGAAGGCTTGTTCGGGAAACGGTTTGACTTGCTTGATGCGTCGCAGACTGTTGGCTGCCGCGCGGTTGAGCAGCATGCTGGACGCCTGGGTCTGAATGCCGGAGTCCAGCACTCGCCCCTGGCGATCAACCAATAACCACACCACGACCTCGCCGCTCGGGCGCTCCAGCGAGGCCTGGCGTCCGGTCGGGTACTGTTTGTAGCCATCCAGATCGTTACGCAGCCCTTTGAGGTAGCCGCCTTCGAGGCCCTGCGTGTCTACTTTCGGCTGCGCCGGTGGCTGAGGCGGCGCGACGGCAGCGCTGGCCACAGGCTTACTGGGGGCCTGGACCGGCTCGGCGGGCTTTACTACCGCCGGGGCTGGCTTGGGTACAGGTTCTGGGCGCGGCTTGGGCTTGGGCACGGGCTTGGGGACAGGTTTAGGCATGGGCTTGGGCGGTGGCGGAGCAGGCTCGGCGTCTTCGCTTTCCACCACGGGCGGCGGTGGTGGCGGCTCTTCAGGCTGAACCAGAAGCGGCTCGGGCGGCACCACGGGCTCTGGCGCTGGAGGCTCGGGCTCGATCAACGCCAGCTCCACGGCTGACTGGTCATAAACCGGCTCTACCTTAAGGGCCCGCGTTTGCACGCCCATCACAATCACGATGAGCGCCACCAGCGCTGGCAGGCCTGCGAGCCACTGACGTACACGAAACAGGACATACATGGTCAGGATTTACGCGTGGCAATGGAAACCGAGGTAAAGCCACCCAGACGCAAGGTGTCCATGATCTCGACCAGACGTGCGACCTCAACGCCCTTGTCGCTGTTGACGATAATGGTGGTTTTAGTATCGGGCTTTTCCAGCGCCTTCAAGGTAGGCACCAGAGACTCAACTGTGGTCGCCTTGCCATCAAGCTGTAATTCGCCGTTGAGGCCCAGGGTCAGGATCGATTTGTTCTGCGGCTTGAGCTGCTGTGAACTGCTGGCGCTCGGCAGCTGGGTTTTCATCCCCAGAGCCGGAATCACGTTCAGGCTGACCAGTACGAAAAAAACCAGCAGAAACATCATCACGTCGATCATCGGGATCAGTTCGATGTGCGCCTTGCGTTTTTTAGGTTCGTCCCACGTTCTCATACCATCCGCCCTTCTTGTCAGAGGCCGAGAATCTAGCAACCGAATATGACCGATCAGTTAGGTTTACATGACTGTTACATGGCCTTTGTAAGCTCTTTTGATGGCACTAAAATGTTTCTCGCAGCCGTCATAAAAACGCCATGGAAACGCGGCAATTCTTAAGTATTCAACTCAACGGAAAACCCGGGATGCGTCTCGATATGCCCAGTATCCGCACCTCACGACTATTGCTCTGCCCGTTGCGAGCCGAGCAGGCCAGCGCCTTGTCGCGACTGGCTGACGACCCCGTGATTGCGAACATGACGGCCACAGTCCCCTCGCCCCATACCCTGGAGCATGCACAGGCTTTCATTGCCGATGCACCGGAACAATTCGCCGCTGGACGAACATTGAGCCTGGGGGTTCATGCCCAGGAAACCGGGGAACTGACCGGGGTCGTCTCACTGCGCCTGTCAACCTCGCATCGCAGCGGCAACCTGGGTTACTGGATCGGTGCCGATTACCGAAATCAGGGCTACACCAGCGAGGCGGTGCAGGGTTTGCTGATGCATGGCTTCACCGTCATGAACCTCAACCGCATCGCCGGTCAGTGCTTTGCTGACAACATGGCCAGCGCCAGGGTGCTGGAGAAGTGCGGACTGTCGTATGAAGGCTGTATGAAAGAAGCATTTTTGAAGAACGGTGTTTTCAAAGACATGTTGCTGTTCGGGCTGTTGCGCTCGCAGTACGAACCAGCAGAGGCCGCGCAATGACTGACTTCAATCAGGATCGCCGACGCATCATTACCGGCGTGGCCGGTGCCACGCTGCTATCGATCCTCAGCCCGTTTGCCCGCAGCGCGGGTGTCGATTATCCGTTCACGCTGGGCGTGGCATCCGGCGACCCGCTGCCTGACGGCTTCGTGATCTGGACACGCCTGGCGCCACAGGTGATGACAGCCACGGGCGATGGCGGCCTGAAAAAACCCGTCGAAGTGCGCTGGAAAATCGCCAGCGATGCAGCGATGACTCGTGTAGTACGTACAGGACAAGCGACCGCCCAACCGCGCTTTGCCCATTCGGTACATGTTGAAGTGGGCGGTTTGCAGCCTGGACGTCCCTACTGGTATCAGTTCGAAAGTCTGGGCGCGCAAAGCGCCGTGGGTCAGGCCTGCACTGCGCCGCTGGCAACCGCCATGGTCTCGGCACGGTTCGGCTTCGTGTCATGTTCGCATTGGGAGGCGGGATATTTCAGCGCCTACAGGCACCTGGCTGCAGAGCGACCTGACATGGTGTTCTTTCTGGGTGATTACATCTACGAGTCAGACGCATCTGAAAGGAACCGGGCTCCACGCTACCACGCTACGCCTGAACCAATGGACCTGGCGGGCTATCGCAACCGATACGCCCAGTACAAGACTGACCCGGACCTGCAAGCGCTGCATGCCTGCGCGCCGAGCGTGGCCACCTGGGACGATCACGAAGTACAGAATGACTACGCCGCGCAGTGGTCCCAGGACCCGAACGTTCCGGTGGACAGTTTTCTGCGTCGCAGAGCCGCCGCTTATCAAGCGTTTTACGAGCACATGCCCTTGCGCGCGAGCAGCTTGCCCAAAGGACCGGACATGCGTATTTACCGGAACCTGGACTATGGCCGCCTGGCGCGCTTCCATGTACTCGACGGTCGGCAGTATCGTTCCGAACAGGCGTGCATCCAGGCCAACGGCAGCCGCCGAGGCTACGTAGCGCCCAGAGACTGTCCGGATCTGAGTGATCCGAAACGCACCATGCTCGGCTGGGAACAGGAAGCCTGGCTGGACCGCAGCTTCGCTGAATCACCTGGACAATGGAATATCATTGCCCAGGACTTGCTGGTCGCTCCACTGGAACAGCGCAATCTCAAAACGCAGGCGCTGGGCCACTGGACCGACGGCTGGGACGGCTACGCGGCGACCCGCGAGCGCATGCTGGCATCCCTGCAACGCCAGCAGACCCGCAACCCGGTGTTCTGGGGTGGCGATATCCATTCGTTCTGGACCACCGACCTGCATGCCGATGCGGGCAATCCGGATTCCGCCGTCGTCGCCACTGAATTCGTCGGCACCTCGGTGACATCCGGCGGACCGCCATTCGACGCCTTCAACAGCATTCTGGGGCTCAACCCCCAGGTGAAATTCTTTGACAGCCGCCAGCGTGGCTATGTGGCGGTGGACCTCAGTGAGCAGCAGATGCTGACCCGCTTCCAGGTGGTGTCGGATGTGCTCGACCCCGCTGCCAGTGTGTCGACGCTCAAACGCTTTGCGGTGGAGGCTGGCAAGGCCGGGGCGGTTTCTGGGTAGGCGATTCGTAGGGAGGGCAGCACTTGGGACAGTATTGTCCACTGTGAAGAGACAGTAAAACGCGCGTCAGGCGCTTTTTCCCTTTCCGGTGAGCTACTAATCTGAACCCACGTTGAACGCCACACCTCACCTACCCAAACGAAAGGACTTGACCATGAAAAACGCCCCTTACAGCCGCCTGAACAAAGATGACGCCATCGTGCTGCTGATCGATCATCAGACAGGCCTGATCTCGCTGGTACAGGACTTCACGCCGAACGAGTTCAAGAATAACGTCCTGGCCCTGGCTGACCTGGCCCGCTTCTTCGAACTGCCGACCATCCTCACCACCAGTTTCGAACAAGGCCCCAACGGCCCGCTGGTGCCGGAACTCAAGGCCATGTTCCCCGATGCGCCATACATCGCCCGTCCAGGCCAGATCAACGCCTGGGACAACGAAGATTTTGTAAAGGCAATCAAGGCGACCGGCCGCAAGCAGTTGATCATCGCCGGGGTCGTGACTGATGTGTGCGTGACCTTTCCGACCCTGTCGGCACTGGCTGAAGGCTTTGAAGTGTTCGTGGTCACCGATGCATCCGGCACCTTCAACGCTACTGTCCAGCAAGCCGCCTGGTCGCGTATGACCCAGGCAGGTGCGCAGTTGATGAACTGGTTCTCGGTGGCCTGTGAGCTCCAAGGTGACTGGCGCAACGATATCGAAGGGCTGGGCAACCTGCTGTCCGAGCGGATCCCGAACTACCGTAACCTGATGAACAGCTATTCGGCGCTGACTGCCCGGTAGAGGCCCTGCTTCAAATCAACTCCCACGTATCATTGGCCTGCCTGCAGAATGTGTTGTCCTGCTTTTCAGTGGTGCCACCGTTGGCTTCCAGGCTTACAGAAAGCGGTCGACAAGTAGTCTCGGCCGATGTTTTGCCGGAGGGCAAGGAAGAGATTGAGCCCAGATCGAATGCTTCAGTCTCTTTGCTGGCCGCTACGTTCATATCATCGAACCTGACTGCAGCAAGCCTCTTTCTGGTGTCGGCATCGGACTGCGTCATCACGTAGTCCTTGTGCACGTAGCCCACGGTCACACCTTTGCGCCCTACCAGAATCCAGTCACCGGTAGAGCCTACGGCAGTGAATTGCGTATTGCCCGGCAGGCTGCCCACCTTGTCAGCACTCATGTTCGGTGCAGAACGCACATTGAGGGTAGACCGGGTGACATAGGGTTGATTGATCAGCTTCATCGACGGCACGCCCTGAATGTTGGGCGTACGTTTGACATCAATGGTCCGGACCGCCTTGAACTCCGGGCCTGGCGTGATCCGGGCGCTGGCATTGGAGTGATCGGAACGCCAGATGGCAGTGGGCTGTGCCACAGGGGTTGCGGGCTGACTCAGAACTTCCTGAGTGCGCAGCGCCAGTGCCTGTTTATCTCTGTCGTCGAGTAACTGACCGATGCGGTTACCGATATAGCCGCCGATGCCTGCAACGATCAGCGCGGCTGCGATCTGGCCGTTGCCCTTGCCCATCGTTGCACCGACCGCCAGACCGGCAATACCGCCGATCACAGTGCCCGCCTGTTCCTTGCTGATGCCCATCTGCGCGCATCCGGTGACTGAGGTGGCGATGCTTACCGCCAGAATTGATGCAACGAGCTTCTTGCGCACGGGGCTTACTCCCTTTTGAAACGTTTCACTCGGCGTTGAGCAGAGGTCTGGTCAAGTTGTACAACATGGCTTCTGCAGACATTGCCCAATGAAAGACACCGGCCATGAGGGTCGGGCCGGCCTCGATGTCCTTGAACGCAGTGCGATAGCCTGGCGATTGAATGATTGCGTTGCCGGCGAGCAGTGGAACCACCACGATCAGGACCACCGATGCTGCTCTGACGGCGACAAGCCTCTTCTGCATGAAGGCGCGCTGCTCGACGGTCGACAACAGCAGCCCGACGATATTGAGCGCTCCCATGAAAAGACCGCTCAGCAACGACCAGGGTACGAACCACATGTTTTTGAGGACGCTCAGGCTCTGAGCGCCATGCACATCAGTGCGCGCGACGTCGCTGGCCATGTTGCTGGCGATGCCATTGAGGTACGTGTTGAACTGACTGGGCGTGGCAAGCAGGTCCATTCCCTCTACGTAGAGCGGGCCCAGGACCTGACGCGCCATGCCGCGCACCTGCGCAGTATTGGCCATCGCCTGACGGGTACGCAGGCCTGAAGGCATCGCCAACGCGTAGTCTTCGGCGCTCGGCGGGTCCTGTTGCAGGGCTGCGTTCGGGAGCGCAAGCGGTTTGCGTTTATTGCCCGCTACGCCAGAGCGCCGCAAGGCTTCTACCTTTGCGTATTCACGGGCGATATCGTCAAAGACCGGGAGGACTTCCGCTTGCAGCCGGCTGTAGAGCCGATCGGCGTTGCGTCGGGTATAGCCCTTGAAGACGGTTTGGGCGAAGCCCTGAAAATTGTGGCCAATCTGCTCGACGTACGAGCCCTGAACACTCATGAGTACGCCAAGATTGGCGATGAAGGCCTTGCCCTCGCCCTTGTCGCGATATTCCTGATAGGGAATGCCGGGTATCTGCACCGAATCGTAGAGCAGGCCTTTTTTCGTCACGTAGGCGTAAAGGCTGTAAACCCGCAGATCGGCAGGAAACGCTTCAGCAATCGCGTCCGGGACCACACCCTGAACCCACCAGGTCAGCGGGGCCAGTACCACGGTACTGAGCAGGATGGAGCGCATGAGATGCTGCTGATGTCCCCATTTCCCATGAGCCCAGATACACAGGCGCCAGGCCGCCAGGCACACGCTCACTGCGGCAAGGCTCTGCCCGTATATTTCCAGCGCCTGCAGGTTTTTGAGGGGAATATCGGCGCCTGCCTTGTTCAACAACTCTGCGTTGAACAGCAAGCCACCGATCAGGCAAAGGGCATTGAGAACGGTAAGTACAGCAAGCAGCATCCAACCAATCCTTGTCAGAGTGGAACCAGTGATTCACAACACTAGAGTACGAAGGTGATCACTGACCAACTGCGGCGCATTCTGCCTGCCGTCCAAAAATGATGCCAGAGCTATCAGGTGTTGCCGGTCGTCCATGCCCTGCAACACCTGAAATACCGACAGTGAAGTCAGCCGCTACTTCAACTGATTGGCAAACCGACCCACTGCGCCTACCACCTGTTTGGCCCCTTCCTGAATCTCGACGATCACCGCGCCGGCCTCGTTGGCCAGCAAAAGACCCTGTTCCGCCTGAGTGCGGCTGTTGGCCATGCCGCGTACCGCCTCATCGGCCAGCGACTGGTTTTGCTGCACGACGCTGACGATCTCTTCGGTCGCGGCGCTGGTGCGGCCGGCCAGTTGGCGGACTTCATCGGCGACCACGGCAAAGCCCCTGCCCTGCTCACCGGCGCGCGCGGCCTCGATGGCGGCATTGAGCGCCAGCAGATTGGTCTGCTGGGCAATGCCGCCGATGGTCTGCACGATGGAGCTGATCAACAGGGACTGCTTGCCCAGTGCTTCGATGCCTGAGGAAGCCGACTGCATCTCTTCGGATATCTTGCGCATGGTCTGCACAGTGTTCTGCACCACATCCGCGCCGCGCTGGGCGCTGACGTCGGTCTGCTGGGAGATTTCAAACGCCACGCTGGCCGCCTGGCTGACTTCATCTTCGCGGGCGACCTGATCGGTCACCAGCGTGGCGAACTTGACGACCTTGTAGAGTTTGCCCTGAGCATCATGAACCGGGTTGTAAGTAGCCTCCAGCCAGACCTCACGCCCGCTGCTGTCGATACGCTTGAAGCGCCCTGCGACGAACTCGCCGCGGTTGAGCATCGCCCAGAACTCCCGGTACGGTGCCAGTGAAGTTTCAGCCGGATCACAGAACATGCTGTGGTGCTTGCCCTTGATCTGCGCCAGGTTGTAACCCATGCCACGCAGAAACTGGTCATTGGCCGTGAGCACGTGGCCGCCAAGATCGAACTCGATCACGGCGGTAGAGCGCAGCAATGCCTGAATGAACGCAGAGTTCTCGGCAGCGGTCTCGACGGTCTGGGTGATGTCCGACCCGTAGCATTGCAAGGTCACCAGTTTGCCCTGGTCATCCAGAACCGGCTGCCACATTGCACGAATCCACACCAGACTGCCGTTGGCATGCAGAAAACGGTAGTTGTCGATCACCGACTCGCCTTTCTGCACCGCCAACTTGAGGTTACGGTAGCAATCGAGTTGTTTGACGTAGGACGGCACCATCTGGTCCAGATCCTTGCCCAGCAACTGGTCGGCAGAATAACCAAGCGCCCTCAGGAAATTGTCATTGGCATGGACGATATGGTTGTTGGCGTCCAGACTCAGCGACACCATCCGCGCGTCCATCCCTTTCTGCATTTGCCGATACATAGATAACTCGGCGTGTTGTGCCTGTAATTCCTTTTTCAAGCGAGTGTTGAACATGACGGCACCAGTAGTGGGTTGTACGTATGTATCGGCCTAAGCGTAGACGGGATTAAGGCGTTTCGTCTGATGATGGCAGATTGAATTGATGCGTGTTGCCCAGCGGCATATACCCGCCTCCTGCCCCCCTTGCAGTCGCTCAGCCAGTGCCTACAGGAACCGCCGGTCGCCTTCAGGACACACACACTACACGCTGATAGCACTAAGACATCATTCGTGATGTCCTAATCTCTCTCGATGTTAATGTACCGGTGTCACATGCTCGTTTCTGCCCTTGAACGCCCCAATCCTGAAGATGCACAACTCCTTGCGGAGGTAGAGCAGACGATTACTTCAGGTGTGGGTGCGTTGCGCTTCAGCCGTGTGCTTGAGCAACGCTACCAGGCGGAAACCAGACCACAGCGGCGCGAATTCCTGACGGCGGTGGGGATTGGTGGCAGCCTGATCTACAACCTGTTTCTGATCAGTGACTGGTTGATTCTGCGGGATGTGTTTGTCTACGTGGCGCTGGGGCGTCTGTGCCTGATAACGCCGATGTTTATTGTGCTGTTAGTGCTGGCGCAGCGCTTTTCCACTCGCTGGGCAATGGAAACGACCGCTGCGACCGCGACGGTACTGTGCTCGCTCATGCCCATGCTGGTGATGATTCACAGTCAGAGCCCGTATCAAATCTTTTATCAACTGGGCATGCTGTTGATCATGGTCTATTGCACCATGATCCAGCAATTGCCCCTGCGCCATGCAGCCGTCGCGATGTCATGCATGCTGATCATCCAGCTGGTGACAACCTACATTGCCAATTTCGCAGACTTTGTGATCTGGCAGGCCAATGCAGTGCTGTTCGTCTCCACGGTAGCGCTGCTGTTAATGGCTTCGTATTTTCTGGAACGCGCCAGCCGCATGAGCTATCTGTTCGCGCTTCGCGGACGCCTGCTGCAAGTGCAGTTGATGGAGTTCGCACGCACCGATGGTTTGACCCGCCTGTTCAATCGACGCTATCAGGACGAAGTGATGACCTCGGTTTGGGAACGCGCGCGTAAAACACCGGCGGACGTGGCCATCATCCTTCTGGACATCGATCACTTCAAATCCTACAACGACAACTATGGGCATCCACAAGGTGATACCTGCCTCAAGTTGCTCTGTCAGAAAATCCAGCAAAGCGCACATGAAAACGGTGCCGTGGCGTTTCGTTTTGGCGGTGAAGAGGTTCTGGTTTTAATGAATGGCGATGCCGGACAGGCCAGAGAAATGGCCGACGTCCTGCAGGCCGCTGTCGCGGCGCTCAAGTTGCCGCACCCGGTGCTGGGCGAAAGCGCGTTCGTTACTGTAAGCCTGGGGGTCGCGTGTGCAACCGCGCCGCAGACCACTGCCGACCATCTGATCAGCGCTGCTGACAATGCCCTCTACGCCGCCAAGCGCGCCGGACGTAACTGTGTTTGCTTTGCGTGAAATGACGCTTTGCAGGGCCTGGCTTTACCCCACATCCAGGCCGCTTTAAGCTCGTCGCGCAAACCAAGGCCAGGAGCCAGCGCATGAGCGTTCACATTGACGTCAACAGTAACCCTACAGAAGAAGATCGCCTGGCGATTCTGGAACCCCTGAAGCGCTTTAACGCCGAGCAGGCGGGTGACGGTAAGGCCGAGAAGGTGGCAATGTTTATTCGCGATGATCAGACCCGGGAAGTTCTCGGCGGCCTGCACGCGCGCATTTTTTATCAGTGGTTGTTTATCGAGTTGCTGGTCGTGCCGGAACAAACCCGGGGCCAGGGCATGGGCTCACGCCTGATGCAGATGGCCGAGGATCTGGCCGTCGAGAAGGGCTGTGTCGGGATTTGGCTGGATACCTTCGACTTCCAGGCTCCGGATTTCTATCGCCGCCACGGTTACTCCGAGTTCGGGCAGATTGACGACTATCCGCCCGGCAGCAAGCGCTTCTTTTTCCAGAAGCGCCTGCCGGTAACTGCGTCCTGACGCTTGTGTCAGACCTTGAACTTGCCTACCAGATTGTTGAAGGAAATCGCCAGACGAGACAGCTCCTGACTTGAAGCGCTGGTCTGGTGAGCGCCAGCAGCGGTCTGGGTGGATAGGTCCTGAATGTTGATCAGATTGCGATCCACCTCGCGCGCAACGTGGGACTGCTCTTCGGACGCGGTAGCAATCAGCATGTTGCGATCGTTGATTTCGGCAATGCTCTGCGCAATGCGCTCCAGCGACTGGCCGGTGGCCTGAGCCAGGGATTGAGTATTGCTGGCGAGGGTACGGCTGTTACCCATGGCCCGCACAGCCTGATCGGCACTGGCCTGCACGCTGCCTATCATGGTTTCGATTTCACCTGTGGACGCCTGAGTACGAGCGGCAAGCGCACGTACTTCGTCGGCCACCACGGCAAAGCCGCGGCCCTGCTCACCGGCGCGCGCAGCCTCGATGGCGGCGTTGAGGGCCAGCAGGTTGGTCTGTTCGGCGATACCACGGATCACGTCCAGCACCTGACCAATCTCACGAACCCGCCCGGCAAGCTCTTCAACCATTGAGGTGGAGCTGCTGATCTCGGCGCTGACGTTGTTGATCGCACTGACCGCATCACGCGCCTGATCACGCCCGGTAGCCGCTTCGGTACTGGTCCGCTTTGAGGCGTCAGAGGTAGACATGGCGTTACGCGCCACTTCTTCGACCGCAGCGGTCATTTCGGTGACCGCCGTGGCAGCCAATTGAATCTCGTCGTTCTGTCGCGTCAGGCCACGGCTGCCTTCTTCGGTAACGGCATTGAGTTCTTCAGCAGCCGAAGCAAGCTGGTCGGCAGCGCTGGAGATCTGTCCGATGGTGCTCTTCAGGCTGTTCTGCATATCACTGAGCGCCGTAAGCATCAGGCCTGCTTCATCCCGGTGAGTGCTGACGATCGGCTGGGTCAGATCGCCACCGGCAATGCGCTGCGCACTGACAAGGGCAGAGGAAATGGGCGAACTGATCACACGACTGATAAACAGTGCCAAAAGGAAGGCGGCCACGAAGGCAATGCCGATCCCCATATACAGATTGAGATTGGCCGCTGATTCTGTTTTTTCAGCGGCGATTGCACCTTCACCTATCTGACGGTTGTTGGAGCCGACCATGATGTACAACTCGTCCACCACGGTCAGATAGGCCTTGCGAACGTCGCCTTCGATCAGCGCCCTCGCGGCTGCAACGTCTCCGGAAAGGACAACAGCCACAGCACGATCAACCAGCGTCTGATAGACGGGCCAGTCCTTGTCCATCTTATCGCCTGCAGCGCGCTCGTCATCTTCAAGCGGTGTTGCACGATAGGTCGCATAAGCTTTTTCTGCTTCTGCGCGATTGTTTTTCATACTGGCGAGAACTTCATCCTTCACGCTTTGTGGCGCGTTGCTGGCAGTGACCGAAAGCAAGCGATACAAATCACGATTCTGCTCGACAACATTGATGGTGGCCTCGTTGGTTTTCGACACCGACACCAGGTTGTTGGAGAACGCAAGTTTCAGGTTGCTGGCGAGCTCACCGATCCCCCGGCTGGCAACCATGCCCACCGCGAGGGTGATAACCGCGCAGAGTGCAAATGAGATAAACAGCTTGGTGGAAAGCTTGGCGTTGTAGAACCAGTTCATGGAGAAATCTCTAGTTTTAACAGCTGACTGAGGCTGGGCTGCGGTGCTCGAGGACCGGCAGTTTCAGGCTCTGTATAAAGCGTCTATCGGCAGCATCGAGCGCCACTGAAGTGACATTCATCCGATTGACCGCCAAGGGCTCAGGGCTAACGGCGCAATGCTTTGAAACAGGCTGAAGGTCGCAGCCCAGCGGTGTAACAAGAACTTTCCGCACTGACTGCGTTAGTATTTCCCGCCTACGATCAGTCAGAGCCATGAATCAGGATGCCGTCTTCGCCCGCCGAAAAACGTCCGTTACCATCCATTCTTGTCGGCCCGCTGTTACGCCGCCAGGAAGCCGGCCGCCTGGTACTGTGGCTGGTGGGCTCGCGCCCGCTCAAGCTGATACTGCGTCTGCGTCATGGCGTTGAGAATGCAGCAGATGACTTCAACGACCATTCACTGACCGATCAGCAATGCCAGATCGTCGCGGTAGGTCGCCACGCATTCATTCACCTGATCGACCTGCAACTGGAGGCAGAACTGCCCCTGGACACCAGGATCGATTACGACCTTTTGGTAGATGGCCAACCTGGCGGTATCGCCGAGTGGGCGCCGCACCTGCTGTACGACGGTGCCCGTTATCCGAATTTCGTGGTGCGCAGCAGCATTGATCAGCTCTTGCATGGCTCGTGTCGCAAGCCACATCACAGCGCGGCCGAGGGTCTGCTCTGCGTGGATCGCCTGTTGGCCGACAACCAGGACCCGTTGCAACGCCCTGCGCTGTTGATGATGAGCGGCGATCAGATCTACGCCGACGATGTCGCCGGGCCGATGCTGCGCGCCATTCATGTGCTGATCGAACGGCTGGGGTTGTTCGATGAGCAACTCGACGGTGCTGTTGTCGACGACAGCACCAGCCTTTATGCGCACCCGGCCAGCTATTACCAGCGTGCCGACCTGCTACCCGCCCTGAAAAGCAACGACACGCTGCGTGAGCGGTTCTTTGGTGGCACCAGCAAGCCGGTATTTACCAGCAGCACTGCGGATAACCATTTGGTCACTCTGGCGGAAGTGGTGGCGATGTACCTGCTGGTCTGGTCACCCACGCCCTGGACCCTGATCGAGCCAGGCAAGCCGCATCTGGAAGCCGACGAAGTCGAGCGTTATGCCAGAGAGCAGCAACTGGTCGAGGATTTCACTGCGGGGCTTGAGGGCGTGGCGCGTGCGATGGCTCACCTGCCGTGCATGATGATTTTTGACGACCATGACATCACCGATGACTGGAACCTGTCGGCAAACTGGGAAGAAACCGCGTACGGCCATCCCTTCTCGAAACGCATCATCGGCAATGCCCTGCTCGCCTATCTGCTCTGCCAGGGCTGGGGTAACAATCCCGACGCACTCAACGACCTGGTCCGGCAGGTACATGAATTGAGTGCAGCGGCTGTGCGCAAGGATAACTGGCTGGACAGCACGGCCCAGGACGCGCTGATCGATCAGTTGCTGAAGTTTCAACAGTGGCATTACGTTCTGCCGACCAGCCCGGCGCTGGTGGTACTGGATACGCGCACCCGGCGCTGGCGCAGCGAATCGAATTTCAATCACCCGTCCGGCCTGCTGGACTGGGAAGCACTCAGTGAACTGCAACAGGAACTGATCGACCATAAATCGGCGATTATCGTGTCACCTGCCCCCGTGTTCGGCGTCAAGTTGATTGAGGCGATACAGCGTGTCTTCAGTTGGTGCGGCTACCCGTTGCTGGTCGATGCGGAAAACTGGATGGCGCATCGTGGCGCAGCCAACGTCATTCTGAACATCTTTCGCCATTCCAGAACCCCGGGCAATTACGTGATCCTGTCGGGTGATGTGCATTACTCGTTCGTCTACGAAATCCTGATCCGGCAGCGCAGTGGCGGGCCTCACATCTGGCAAATCACCAGCAGTGGCATCAAGAATGAATTCCCCCGTCGTCTGCTGGACACTTTTGATCGGCTGAATCGCTGGTTATACTCTCCCCGCTCACCTCTTAACTGGTTCACCAAGCGCCGCCTGATGAAGGTTGTTCCGCGCACGCCCGAGCACAGCAAGGCCGGTGAACGCTTATGGAACTCGGCAGGTGTCGGTCAGGTAATGTTCAATGAACAGGGCCAGCCGACCCTGATCAACCAACTCAATGCCAACGGTGACGCGCCTACCTGTTTCGTCGAACCGCAAGATTCCAGAGACGAGCGGTCTGACACAGATCGTGGTTTTCTGGAAAGTAACCGGGAAACAAGGGATAGTCACCGCTAAACTTATCGGCAATTGCCGGGTCGATAGTTGCTACCGGTCAGGTTTGCGGCACACCCTGGCAAGCATTATTTCCTGGAGAGCGCCCCCGTGATAACCAATCAACGCATAGCCAGACTCAACGCCTGGGGCGCGCATGGCTTCACCGCCACCGGCGTCGTCCTTGCGTTCCTGGCTACCATTGCCTTGTTCAACAACGAACCCAAAGCATGCCTGCTGTGGCTGGGCGCCGCCCTGATCGTGGATGGCGTAGACGGCTCACTGGCTCGCAAGGTCAATACCACCTCGGTACTGCCGCACTTCGATGGCTCGGTGCTGGACCTGGTCATCGACTACCTGACCTACGTGTTCATTCCGGCACTGTTCATCTATCGCTACATACCAGTGCCGGATTACACGTTGCTGCTCAGCGTATCGGTGATTCTGGTGTCGTCGCTGTTCTGCTTCTGCAACGTCGACATGAAAAGCAAGGACAACTACTTTCAGGGCTTTCCCGCGGCATGGAACGTAGTTGCCCTGTGCCTTTACATTCTGTCGCCCGCGCCGTGGCTGACGTTCATCACCATCATCGCCTTGGCATTGCTGACCCTGACGCGCATGAAGTTTCTGCACCCGTTTCGTGTGCGTCGTTTCATGCCGATCAACATCGCAGTCACCACCGTGTGGTTGTTGTCCAGCGCGCTGCTGATCATCAACCACCCACACAACGGTCCTGTGGTCATGGGGCTGTGGCTGGCGATGTCGGCGTATTTTCTCGGAATTTGTGTCTGGAGAACGTCGCTGGAGTGGCTGGGACGGCTTAAAGCCTGACGCCGAGGCCTGAACAAAAAGCTCGCTGATCGCATTGCGCGGTCAGCGAGCTTTTTTATGCGCGCCCTATTTGCTCTCGGCCTGCACCTCGGCAGCAGGCGGGATTTTGCCGAAGTAATGCGTCGTAAAGCAGCACAACCCCAACCCGCCCAAGGCCAGCAGGCCGCCGACAATACCGACATTGGCAACCCCGAGATGGCTGCTGACCACGCTGCCGAGCAGCGCACCGCCACCAATACCGATATTGAAGATGCCCGAGAACAGCGCCATTGCCACATCGGTCGCATCCGGTGCCAGCGAGAGTACACGCGCTTGCAAGGTCAGCCCGAAGCACATGATCGCCATGCCCCAGATAATGGTCAGCGTGCCGAGCGCTGTCGCATCGCCGGAGAGTGGCAATAGCATGAGCAGGCAAACGGTCAGCGTGCCAATGGCGGTGATCAATAGCCCGTTAGGGAAGCGGTCGCTGAACAGGCTGAAGATGATCGAGCCCATGATTCCTGCACCGCCAAAGACCAGCAGCAGAATCGTGGTCATTTCGCCGCTGAGTCGGGACACAGTCTGGGTGAACGGCTCGATATAGCTGTAGGCGGTGAAATGAGCGGTCACCACAATCGCGGTCAGCAGGTAGATCGCCATTAACCGTGGGCGTTTGAACAGGATCGGCAGGCTGCGCAACGAGCCGGAGTTCTGGCTGGGCAGCAAAGGCAGCGCGCGAGCCAACAGGAAGACTACCAGCGCAGCGATGCCGGCGATGCCCAGAAAGGTAGTCCGCCAGCCCAGAGCCTCACCCAGCACGCGGCCCAGCGGAATACCCAGCACCATCGCCAGCGACGTACCGGTCGCCAGCAGGCCAAGCGCCTGAACCTGCTTGCCGGGCGGTGCGATGCGCACGGCCAGCGACGCCGTGACCGACCAGAACACCGCATGTGCAAAGGCGATACCGACCCGACTCACCAGCAGGATTGCGAAGCTGGGGGAGATTGCGGAGAGTACATGGCTGACCACAAACAGGCCGAACACGAACATCAGCAACTTGCGGCGCTCGATGTTGCGCGTCGCCAGCATCATCGGCAACGACATCAGCGACACGACCCAGGCATAGATCGTAAGCATCAGCCCGACCTGGGCCGGGGTCATCTCGAAGCTCTGGCCGATGTTACTCAGCAGACCGATCGGCACGAACTCGGTGGTATTGAAAATGAAGGCCGCCAAGGCCAGCGCGAATACGCCAAGCCAGCTACCTGCTTGCTCGTTTGGAGGTGAAGTTATCAAGAATCGCAACGCCCTGAAAATGTTCCGACCCGAAGGCCGATCGCCACGCATGAACACGCACGCCTGACACCTGTATGGAACCGCGGCTCGCCCCCACTGAAAAACCAACGCAAAAACGCTCCGCTCGACCTTCTGAATCGGGCGCAGTGTGCAAAGTGGATTATTGTGGATATGGGGAGTGAAGCCAGATGACACGAATTCTACGGACCGCCAGAGTGGATCACAACCCGTACAGTCATGACAGACTTTACAAATGACCGCCGGTCGTCAGCCGTCAAGGAAGCGCTGGCGGTTCTCGGGCGACGGCAACAGACAGTGATCATAGCGCCCGAACAGGCGATATCGGTTGAGCGCGATACGGTTGTAGGCCCAGTCCCTTAGAAAGCGTGGAAAAATACCCAGCACTTTCAGCAGCGGCCACGGCGCAGGCAGCAGCCCCATGATGTGCAGAAATGCATCCGAGCGTACGAACACCCGATTGTTAACGATGACTGCGATGGTATGAAAATCGTCGAGCGGCAGCCCGGCCCACTTCAGCAATGCCTGCCCTTGCTCCGACTGTACGGCGGCCAAGCGCAGACGCTGGTGCGGATCATGGCGAATCAGAAACTTCACCACACCATTGCACAGTTTGCAGACGCCATCGAACAGCACGACACATTCATCGGGTTTCAGATACGGGGCGGGGGTAGTCGTCGGCACGGTATTCACCTGTTCAGGAAAAACAGCCCTGGCGCGCCCGGAAACATGAACGCCCCGCCAGTCGAAGGACCGGCGAGGCGTTCAGGCTAAAGCCATTGCCCGACAGAATCAAACCTTGCGGACGAACTCGGACTTCAGCTTCATCGCGCCGATGCCGTCGATCTTGCAATCGATATCGTGGTCGCCATCGACCAGACGGATGTTCTTGACCTTGGTACCGACCTTGACCACCAGCGAAGAGCCTTTGACCTTCAGGTCCTTGATCACGGTAATGGTATCGCCGTCCTGCAGCACATTTCCCGTGGAGTCCTTGATGACTTTCACGTCGTCGGCTGCATCGACGCCAGCAGCGTCTGCAGACCATTCATGGGCGCATTCCGGGCAGATCAGCAGGCTGCCGTCTTCGTAGGTGTATTCGGAATTGCATTTCGGGCAGGACGGTAAGCTCACAATGGTTCTCGCATCGAGGGGTAAAAACCATGAATTATAAAGGGCTTTTACACTTTCAGGTTGGAAGACGCTGATCCGCTGGTGCAAACCTGTCGATATAAACCGGCTTCAGCCATTGGACAGGAGCGAATACCTGAGCTAAAAAATACACCACTCTCTCCTGCGATTCCCTTCTGATCCTTCATCCCCAACGCCTGCGCCCTGCGTTGGCGGTAGCTATTGCAGCGCGCATTTGCCGCCTTTCACCACTTCCTGTATCGAGCACACTTCATGGGCATTCCTCATAACCCGGCGCTCGGCTATCGACCCGAAATCGATGGCCTGCGCGCGCTCGCGGTGATCCCGGTCATCCTGTATCACGCGGGTTTGCCGTTATTCAGCGGTGGATTCGTGGGGGTCGACATCTTTTTTGTGATCTCTGGCTATCTGATCACCTCGATCATTCTTGCGCAGATGCTCAACGGCAGATTCTCGCTGATCGATTTCTACGAACGGCGCGCCCGACGCATTCTGCCGGCGCTGTTCGTGATGATGCTGGTCTGCCTGCCTGTCGCGTGGTTAACGCTCGATCCGTCTGACCTGAAATACTTCGCCAAAAGCCTGGTGGCGGTGCCGACCTTCTCTTCCAACCTACTGTTCTGGCTGGAAAGCGGCTATTTCGACGCAACCGCTGAACTCAAACCCTTGCTGCACACCTGGACGCTCGCGGTAGAGGAGCAGTACTACCTGTTTTTCCCACCGCTACTGATGCTGGCCTGGAGCATGGGTCGCAAGTGGCTGATTGTGCTGCTGATCGCAGCTGCCCTGGCAAGCCTGGCGCTGGCGGAGCTGGGGGCGCGTCATAACGCCAGTAACGCTTTTTATCTGCTGCCTGCACGCGCCTGGGAATTGCTGACGGGCTCGTTCATCGCCTTCTACTTTGTCTGGCGCCCGCGTAGCGTTGATAGCGCCAGCCATCTCGATCAGGCGGCGACGCTGCTGGGGATTTTGCTGATTGGTTATGCCGTGGTTTGTTTCGACAGCAGTACACCCTTCCCTGGCCTCAACGCGCTGCTGCCTGTGCTGGGTGCGGCATTGATCATTGTCTTCGCCAATGGCCAGACCTGGGTCGGCAACGCGCTGAGTTCACGGGTAACGGTCCTGATCGGCATGATCAGTTACAGCGCCTATTTGTGGCATCAGCCCGTCTTTGCCTTCGCTCGTCAGCGCAGCCTGATTGAGCCAGGCCTGCCGCTGATGCTGGCGTTGACCCTGCTCTCGCTGCTGCTGGCCTGGCTGAGCTGGCGCTTCGTCGAGCAGCCCTTTCGCAAGGCCGGTGCATTCAACCGCCGTCAGCTCTTCGCCTCGGCAGGCGTTGCTTCCACGCTATTTGTCGTGCTGGGGCTGGTCGGCTATCTCAATAACGGCTTTAGCCAGCGCTTCGCTGTCGATCCGGCGATGCATCAGGCATTTGTCGACCCGCAGATACGCGAAAAATGCGACCGGAACCTTGATAGCCAAGGCTGGAATGTCGATTTTTGCCTGTTTGGTCTTGCCGACAGCAACGTCGTACCGGAGATGGCTCTGTTTGGTGACAGCCACTCAGAGGCCCTGTTATCGACGTTTGACGCCGCCGCGCGGGATCTGGGCAGAACCGTCGCGCACATAGGTCTGGGCGGTTGCCTGCCCTTGCTCGGCGTGGACATCGCCAAGGGTAACTACCCTGCCGGGGTATGCGAGGCGCTGGCCAATCGCGAGTTTGAATACGTGAAGCAGCGGCAGATCAAAAAGGTCGTGCTGGTGGCACGCTGGACGCTGTACACCGACGGCAATTACGGCGAGCGGAAGATGAGCAAGTATTTCCTGACCTCCCGCACCCACCCGGAAAAAAACCGGGAAACCTCGCGAGCAGTGTTCAGGCAGGCATTTGAAACCACGATAAAGGCCTACCGCGATATCGGCACCGAGGTATTCATCGTCGCGCAGGTGCCGCAGCAATTGATCAATCCCGAGAGCCTCTACTACCGCCTGGCCCGTGATGCCTGGGACAGTGATGCGCAGAAACTGCAGCGGGTCAGTGAATTGTCGGTGCCAGTCGAAAAACATGCTCTGTTGCAACGCTTCACTCGCGAACTGTTCCTGCACGCCAGCCAGGCGAAGCAGATCAGGTTGATCACCCTGGATGAAGCCTTTTGTAAGGACAAGCAATGCCTGATTGGCGATATGAACTCGTACTACAAGGATTTCAACCACCTCAACGCCCGGGGTGCGGGGCTGCTTGCAGGCCAGATCAGCCATATTCTTGACCAGTGACAGGGTTTTATCAGGCGGCATTGTCTGTAATGCTGATACCCGCACAGACGCTTGAGGACCATCGCATGACCGCCGCCAGCTTCGCCCCGTTTCAGGATCTGGCCAGCCTGCTGATCCCGCATACTCATGCAGAGAAAATCGATGGCGCGCACGACGTCTCGCACTTGCTGCGCGTCTGGAAAAACGTCTGCGCCATCCGTGACCGGGAAGGCGGCGATGCCCGCGTACTGATCGCCGCCACGCTGTTACACGACTGTGTTTCGGTCGAGAAAGACTCACCGTTTCGCTCCAGTGCTTCGCGACTGGCGGCAGCACGGGCCCGCGAATTGCTTACCGAGATGGGCTGGGACGAAGAAAGTATCGCTGCGGTTGCCCATGCTATCGAAGCGCACAGTTTCTCGGCGGCGATAACCCCGCTGACACTGGAAGCCCGAATTCTGCAGGACGCCGACCGTCTGGATTCTCTGGGCATGATCGGCGTGGCTCGAACCTTTTACGTATCAGGGCGGATGGGCAGACAGCTTTACGAACCGAACGACCCGCATGCCAGCCAGCGCCCGTATGACGACAGGAACTTCGCCGCCGACCATTTTCATACCAAGCTGCTGCACCTCGCCGACAGCTTTCAAACCGACACCGGGACACAGATGGCGAAGATCAGGCACGACCGGCTGAAGCGTTTTCTGAATGAACTGATGGAGGAAATCGGCGCGCCTCAACCATGATGGGTTACCTGTTTCCGATATAAACATCAGATGTCATAAAGACATCACACAACTGCCCTATAAACGGCTCTCCGAGAAGGTCTGCGTGTTTATAGGGGTTGTGTGCCGTGAAAAGATTTATGCCTCGTTTCCTGCGTCGGCAATCCACAACGCCAACACTATTGCGCCGCTTCAGGATTACCCTGCGCCTGGTGATCTGTTTCGGCATCACTTCCCTGCTGATGGTCGCGCTGGGGGCTTTCTGCCTGCTGCAGATGCAGGAGATCCGCAATCAGGGCGAAGCTGTCGAGAGCGGCGCGCTGCCCAGTATCGCCATGGCCGATGCCATCGCCATCGGCCTGGTCAAACTGCGCAGCGAGACCACCCGGCTGATCGCCAATGCCGACGATCCGGGTGCGGTCATCAACAGCAAGATCAATGTCGAACAGCTCAAGAACGAAGTCGAGAAAGGTTTCTCGGAATACCTTGCGCGTGTTCAATCGGGCACTGAGCATGACTCTATCGTCGCGTTGCAGGATGCCTATAAGGCGTTCATGCCCGGCTTGCAGAATCAGATCACGCTGATCGAGCAGAACAAGCTGGATGAGGCCCGAATGCTGGCCAATACCATGCTCGCGCTGCAAGGCGACCTGATGGACATGCAGGTGCAGTTGCTGCGCGAGCTGAACAAACAGAGCGCTGCCGCCGCCGTAGAGTCAGCAGGCACCCGCTACGAGCAGGCACGAATCATTGCGCTGAGCGTCATCGCCGTCGTGTTGGCTCTGACCCTGCTGCTGGCCTGGCGTCTGAGCGTCAGCATCATTCACCCGGTCCGCCAGGCTTTGCACATTGCCAGCACCATCGCCGATGGTGATCTGACAGAGCACCGGATACCGGATGGCAAGGACGAGACCGCGCAGTTGCTGATCACCCTGGGGCGCATGCGCACCAACCTGCACGGCACGATTGATCAGATCTACGCAGCGGCGACGCAGCTGTCGCAGTCGGTTCAGGAAATGGGCACCATTGCCGAAGCCAGTGCGCTCAATCTGCAATTGCAGAACAACGAAATAGAGCAGGCCGCAGTCGCCGTCAACCAGATGAGTCAGGCGGCCATCGAAGTAGCAGGCAACGCCAGCAGCACCGTGACCGAATCACAGGCGTCGACCCAGGCGGCAGCGCAAGGACAGGAAAAACTGTCGGCGACGATTCTTTCGATCAAGCAACTGACTGAAAACGTACTGGACTCCTCGCATCAGGCTGAAGGACTGGCCGAGCGCACGCAGAGCATCAGCAGCATCCTCGATGTGATTCGCGCGATCGCCAACCAGACCAACCTGCTGGCTTTGAACGCCGCCATTGAGGCAGCCAGGGCGGGCGAAGCCGGGCGCGGATTTGCCGTGGTAGCTGACGAGGTTCGTTCACTGGCGCAACGCACCAGCGCCTCCACCTCAGAAATCGAAGGGCTGATCAGCGGTGTGCAGCAAAGCACTCAGCAAACGGCCAGCTCGTTGCGCCACACGGCAACGCAAGCCAGCCTGACGCTTGAGCAAGCTGCATCGACTGGCGAAGCATTGACCGTGATCATCCATTCAACGGCCACCATTAACGACCGCAACCTGCTGATTGCCAGTGCAGCAGAACAGCAAGCCCAGGTCGCGACTGAAGTAGACCGCAACCTGAGCAGTATCCGCGACCTGTCGAGCCAGACAGCGTCAGGCGCGCAGCAGACCACCGTGGCGAGCAATTCGCTGTCGATGCTGGCGGCTGATCTGAATCTGATGGTGCAGCGCTTCGTGCTGTGATGACCTGCCTGTCGCCAACCAGCCGTCGCAAAAACGGACTGGCTGGCGATGCTGCAGCCTGAGGGCGGCTGTCAGTCCTGCGGACGCAGACGGTACTGCGGCGGCAACTGCTCGAAGCCGCTGATGGTTACGTCGAGGCTCTTCCAGCGACCGTCCTTGATGCCGTAGATGCAGCCATGCACAGACAGGCTCTGCCCACGGTGCCAGGCGTTCTGCACAATGCTGGTGTGACCGACGTTGGCCACTTGCTGAATCACGTTCAGCTCGCACAGACGGTCGACACGTTCTTCCTCGGTGGGCAGCTTGGCCAGCACTTCACGGTTTTCGTAATACAAATCACGAATCGTGCGCAGCCAGCCGTCGATCAGGCCAAACTGGCGGTCCTGCATGGACGCGCGTACACCGCCGCAACCATAGTGGCCCGTCACCAGAATGTGTTTGACCTTCAACACGTCCACTGCGTACTGGATCACCGACAGGCAGTTGAGGTCGGTGTGCAACACAACGTTGGCCACGTTGCGATGGACGAACAGATCGCCGGGCAGCATGCCGACGATCTCGTTGGCCGGGACACGTGCATCCGAACAACCGATCCACAGGAACTCAGGTGTTTGCTGGCGGGCCAGCTTGGCGAAAAACTCTGGGTCTTCCTGCTTTATCGCATCGGCCCAGCGTGCATTGTTATCAATCAGGTCTTGTAGCTCGTTCATGCTTTGACGCCTCGATAATGATGCCCAGCCTTGGACTGGAGTCGAATCCTTCAAGTCACGCCTATTTGCCACTACTGACAAAATTCACCAAAGCTCGTCGGTCAACAAAAAGGAATCTTCAAAGTCATGGCCGGTCCATTTTTTACGACCACCTGAAATGAGGATTTCCCATGAACGATTCACGCCGTCCGTTCGGTGCTGCCGAACCGGAACCCATCGACGATAACGAAGACCGTATGGGCTCCATGGAAACACTCGACTTCGACGAAGAAGATCGTGCCCGTATCGGTGATCTTATTCCTGAAGACGAACTGCAACATGAAATTCCGGATCAGCGTGTGCGTGAGGCAGGCCTGACCGGTGCCTCGACTGACGATCACCATTCGACCGATGACGATTTGTCTCCGGAAACCCTGATCCGCGAAGACGGTGCCCGTTCACCGAATGAGCAGGGCGAAGACGATCCTGCCGACCTGGAGCGGACTATAGTCGATGAAGATGACATCGGTGGTGGCAACGGTCTGGACGAGGAGGAACTGGCAATCATCGACCCGCTGGATGGCAATACCCAGCGCTGACAGCCAGCACTATTCGAAAAGCGTACAGGCCATGACCACAGCGTCTTCGCGGCCGCCGACTGCCGGGTAGTAATCGCGACGCCGGCCTATCTCGTTGAAACCGTAGTTTTCATACAGACGATAGGCTGGACGATTACTGTCACGCAGCTCCAGAAAGCATTCCCGAGCGTTTAGCTGATAAGCACGCTTCATCAGATGATCCAGCAGCAGCAAGCCAAGACCACGGCCCTGATTTTCAGGTTTGACGGTGATATTGAGCAGATGCGCTTCATCGATGATGACCTGAATCACACCGTGCCCGACCTGCTGCGCCCCTTCGAACATCAGCCAGATCTCGTAGGACTTGAGGCCATCGAGAAAGATGCCGCGTGTCCAGGGATGGCTGAATGCTGCGTATTCGATTTTCAGCACCGCATCCATATCGGCTTCGGTCATGGGGCGGAAGGTTACGGCATCACTCATCGATCGATTTCCAGCGCGTCATCAGCCGACGCATGGCTTTCCAGACATCGGCCTTGCGCTCAGGCTCGTCCATCATTAATTCAAGACCCGGCAACGCCCAGGCAGTACCCAGACCTTCGATCTGCAATTCGCGGTTATAGGATTCGGCGTCGGCTTCACCGGCGAACTTCATCGACGGCAAACCGATCAGCCACAGGCACGCACAGGGTTCGTCCTCAAGCCGGGCACCGACAAAGCCTTGCACGAAGTCGCGCGCCGCTTCCGGGCCCTGATCCATCTGGCCGCGCACCAGCAACGGCCAGCGCACCGGTTCGCCGATAATCTGCGGGCTGTCGGGCAGACCGGCAGCGCGCAGCATGTCCTTGAGCAGCAGGTAGGACGGATCGCGGCTCTGAAACGGCTGGCCGGTGGTCAGTTCTACCAGCAGCATGCAACGGCCGGCACGCAGCAATTGCAGGGCAAAACGCGGTGGCGGCACAACCGCGGCCTTGGGCGGCGCAGGCGCGGCCTCTTCGACCGGGGCAACTGTGCGCGTGCTGGCCAGTGACGGACGCGGCACCTCGACCTTCGGGCGCTCGGGCTGCCGGGTGATCGGCACAACGTTCGCAGCTTCGACCGGCGCAGCGTGCGCAGATGGCGCGGCAGCAGGCGCAATGTTCTGCACCTCGACCGGCGGCGGTAACGGCGCAAGCAGCTCCGGACGCGAGGGCGCGGCGAATGGCAGTTCTGTGCGCGGCAGCCAGTTGACCACCTGCATGGCGGTCAAATAAGCGCGGCGACGGGACTCGTTGAGCAAGGGTCAGCCACCTGTGGATAAGTTAAGCGCGCAATTCTAGCGTTGTTCGCCTTTTTGCGCTGCAGCATATCGCCCGCAGGTGAAATATCAGGCGACTGATGCAGTACAATTGCCGCTTTTCACTTGTCAACAGTCGGCCTAACGATGATCGAACCCAAGCGCGTCCTGCGCGCCCTTGCCGAGCACTGGGCGCTACTCGAGCCCTTATGCGAACACTTCGACCAGGGTACGTTGAGCCTGAGCGAGCTGCGCCTGCAATTGGGCGCTCAGCAGCAGGACAGCACCCCGCAAGACATCACCAACCTGCTGGACGTGTGGATTCGTCTGGACATTCTGGTGCCCGTCGCGAAAAGTCCGAACCGCTTTGAGCTCAACGCACAGATCCATGACTTCCTGTCCTACCTGCGCCGCGAGCACCGGCTGGGCCTGTGCCTGGAAATCGAGGCTTATCTGCGCCATCTGGAGCGCCTGGCCGGTTACATTCAGGACGCGTTCGATATTCGCGATGCCAATGATCTGGCCAGGCAGCTGCGGCTGCTGGACATGCGGGTGCGCGACGTTCTCAAGAAGCTTGCCAACGACGAACAGGCACTGGTCGCGGTCGCCGACCGGGCCAAGACCAGCGACCGGCAGATCCCTTTGCGCCAGCGGTATGCAGAAGTTCTGGCCACCTGGGACGAATACGTCGAGCCGATGATTCAACTGGTCAATGCCGACGGTGCTTTCGAACAGGGTGTGCGCAAGGTCGAGAATGTGCTGCTGCGCCTGTTGACCGAGCAACAACGCCTAGGTCATCTGGTCGACGACGACATGCTGCTGCGCACCCATGCGCGCATTCTGGAGATGCAGACCAGCGCTCAGTTGACCTTGCGCCATGCACGCGAGCTGCTGTTGCCGCTGCGCGAGGAGGCACGTCGCCATAATGCGGTGACTCGTGGCGCGGCGCTGGCCTTGTCGGCGATTCGGCGCAAGGGCCTGGACGCAGTGCCACAGGCTGCCATGCCATTGTTTACCCGCCCGCAAAGTACCTTTCTGGGCAGCGCGAGCCAGGTCGAGGCTTACGTCTATGCCTTGGCGCGCTTTGAACCCAAGCCTGCGAAATTCCCCAAGGCCAGTGGTACACGCAAGGGCGAACCACCCCGCGCGCCACGTACGGTCAAGGAAATGCTCGAGCGCTGCGAAAGCGCCCTGCCGATGCCTGACCTGATGGTCTGGTTGCTGGAGCAGGAACCAACCGGCGAAACCGACGAGCTGTTGTACTGGTTCTCGCGGCTGTCGCGGGACAAGCGCTTCGCCCGTGAACGCCTCGAGCGTCGCGAATATTTCACCCGGGAGCACCGCGTCAGCCTGCGCTCCTTTGCCCTGCTCGCCGCAAAAGACGAGCAGCCAGAGCATTCCGAGAGCCCTGTTCATGCATCTTGATCTATCCGAAATGTCCCAGCTCGCGCCGATCTTTCGCGAGCTGTTCAAGGGCTATCACATCAGCCGCCGCGACCCGGAGCTGTATGCCCAACTCTCCAACTGCCAGGACCAGTACCGCGCGCTGTTCAAGGCATTGGGCTACGAACTGATCTGCGACACCCGCGGTTTCTACTATTTCGTGCCTGAACTGGCCGCCGCGCAGGTCAACAAGACCGCTCAGCGTCTGGCGCTGTTCACCTTCATCCTCGTCGAGCATCTGGCCGATCAGGGCCGTGACCCGATGGCCGTGCTGGATGGCGGCAGTCTGGGCCGTGACGAACTGCCTTCGATGCTGGAAAAGTACCGGGACCTGTTTCTTCAGGCGGAAGTGCAGACCCAGGAAGAGCTTGAAGAGAAGATCATGCGCCGCATGACGCAACTGGGTTTTGCCAGTGAAGAGGTCGGTATCTACCGCTTCCTGCCGCCGATGCACCGTTTTCTCGATGTATGCCTGTCGGTGCAACAGGACCGCGATCTGGCGGCCAGCCTGCATAGCGCCCTGCCACTGCCAACGCCTGTGCTCATCGATGACGACAGCGACGAGAAGCTGCTGGAAACCGATGACCCGCTGGACCTGGCTGAATTCGGTGAAGAAACCGAGGAAGAGGCACTTGCCCGGGCAATCGCCGATGAGCAACAACAGGAGATGGACACATGAGCCAGGAACGTTATGGCATCCGCCGCTTTGCCCTGTTGAACACCGCCGGTTACAGCCTCGGCCTGTTCCCGCTGGAAAACCCGCTGTCGGTGTACGGCGCGAATAACCTCGGCAAGAGCGCCTCGATCAACGCCCTGCAATTCCCGATTCTGGCACGCATGTCGGACATGAGCTTCGGCAAGTACAGCCTTGAGCAGTCCCGGCGCTTCTACTTTGCCACCGACACCAGTTACATTCTGGTGGAAGTCTCCCTGCCCCACGGCCCGCATGTGATTGGCGTGGTAGGCCGCGGCCCGGGTGGCGGTTTCGGCCACCAGTTCTTTGCCTATGCCGGCGAGCTGGACCTGGGTCATTACCAGAAGAACGACACCTGCCTGCGTCAGAAAGAGCTGTTCAGCAACCTGGAAAGCCAGGGCCTGAAAGCCTACGAACTCAAGCCGGACGAGTTGCGCCGCCTGCTGGTCGGCGGTCATACCTCGATCCCGCTGGACCTGACCCTGATCCCGCTACGCTCCACCAGCGAGCAGAGCCTGAAGACTTTCCGCGCGCTGTTCATCAACCTGCTGCACATGCGTGAAATCACGGCAGCCAAACTCAAGCAGCTGTTTCTCGATGCGTTCGAGCACAGCCTGCGTTCGGGCAGCGTCGACTACATCGCCGCCTGTGAAGAAGCTTTCCGCGACGTGCGGCGCATGGAACAGGATTACAACTCGCTGGTACTGGCTGGCCCGCTGGTCGAGGCACTGGCTGCCGGGGTCAAACAGCGTGATCTGTTGCGCGGCAAACTGCATCGTCTGTCGCCGATCCTTGATTCACTGCTTGGCACTTGGTCGGACTACTCTGGCGCGCGCAAGGAAGAACTGGTCGCTCAGGCCGAGCATTACCGTGCTCAGCAGGATGAGATGCAGAACGATCAGCGCAGCAGCACTCAGGAACTGATGCGTCTGGAGCGCGAGATCAGCAGTATCCAGCGCTGGGTCGGCGAGCTGTCGGTGCTGAAGAATCGTTTTGCGCTGGTCGATGACGTCAAGGTGCTGGAGCAGCAACTGCTCGCAGCCAAGGATGCTCACGATGAACTGGCCGGTGCGCTGGCCCAGTCCCGGCAGTTCAGCGCCGAAGACCTGGACGAGCGTTTGCGCGACCTGGAGAAACGCCTCAAGTCGGTCAAGCAACAGCTCGACCACGCGGACAACAACAGTTACGCCCGTCTGCGTGAAGAGTTCTCCCAGCCGGACGTAGAACGCCTGATGCGCCTGTTCAACAGCGCGCTGTTCAGCCTGCCACTGGGTGAGCAAGGTATTGCGCTGGACGACGGCGACGCGTGGGTCAAATCGCTGGAGACCATTCTGGATGGCTTCAAGGGCGATCAATTCGCCGTACCCGGGCTGACAATCAACCTGTCGAGTATCGAGCCTCCTGCCCTGCAGGCGCTGGCCGATCGTGCTGCGCTGCGCGATCAGAAAGAGCGTCTGGAAAAAGAGCTCAAGCAACTGAAAACCCAGCAGGCTGTGGCCGCCGACCGTTCGGCGAGCAAGACCCAGACCGAAGCGCTGTACCAGCAGGTGCTGGATGCGCAAAAGGCACTTGAAGACTTCCGCCGTTGCCAGACCTTGAGCGCGGAGGAATCCACCAAGCTGGAAGAACTTGCGCAGATGGAAGCCGCTCAGGATGAACTGAAACGCTCCAGCGACGCGTTCACCGAGCGCGTGCAGCAACTGTCAGCCAAGCTGCAATTGATCGCACGTCAGATCGGCGATATGGAATCCAAGCAACGCACGCTGGACGACGCGCTACGTCGCCGTCAGTTACTGCCAGCAGACCTGCCTTTCGGCACACCGTTCATGGACCCGATCGACGACTCCATGGATAACCTGTTGCCGCTGCTCAACGACTATCAGGACAGCTGGCAAGGTCTGTTGCGCAGCGATGGGCAGATCGAAGCGCTGTATGCCCAGGTTCGCCTCAAGGGCGTGGCCAAATTCGACAGCGAGGACGACATGGAGCGTCGCCTGCAACTGCTGATCAATGCCTACGCACACCGTACCGATGAGGCACTTACGCTGGGCAAGGCTCGTCGCGCTGCGGTTACTGACATCGCCCGCACCCTGCGCAATATTCGTAGCGACTACGATAGCCTTGAGCATCAACTGGCGCTGTTCAACCGCGAGATCAACAAGCGTCAAGTCTCTAACCTGGCAAGCTTCCGTATCGTGCTCGCGCCGAACAAGGAAGCACTCAAGCACATCGATCAGATTATCCACAGCGCCGGGCAATATGAAGAAGGCGAGACACTGTCAGTCTTCGACCTGAGCCAGAGCGCCGAGCAGGACAACAAGAACGAAGAGGCCAAGGAGTATCTGGCGCGACTTGTGGCTGCCAACCATAACCAGTTGGGCTTGAAGGACTTGTTCGAACTGGCATTCGAGATCACCAAGGTCAATGGTCAGCCGGTTATCCACACCGATATCGACGGCGCAGCGTCCAACGGCACGACGATGACCATCAAGGCATTGACCAACATGTACCTGTTGCTGCACTTGATGGATCGGGATCAGGCTGGTCGGGTGCGCTTGCCTTATTACCTGGACGAAGCAGCAGACATCGATGAGAAGAACCAGGCTGCGCTGCTGGAAACGAGCCTGCAACTGGGCTTCGTTCCGATTCTGGCAAGTGTGAAGCCACAGGTCTCGGCTCACGTTGCCATCGACCTGGAAGGCGGCAGCGGGCCTAACGGGATATACATCGATGAGGCTGACTGGAAATACATTCAGCGTCGCGATGAAGTGAAACCAGAGGTTCCGGAACTGGCTTCGTAAGGGTCGTTAGCTGTAGTCAGAAGGCCGCATGAGAATGCGGCCTTTTTTATTGTCTTTGAATTGAGTGAGGCCATAGTGCAGGCCTTGCACAAACAGACTCTTTATTCATTGAATTCACAATGGGGTGCAGCAAACACGCATAGGATTGCGAGAGGCTGGCCTGGAGTGACCTCATGAAAACCATACTATTGACGGTCTTGCTGACCGTTGCTGCAACAGCGCATGCAACCGACTATTACGTTGCCCCAAATGGCAATGATCACGCTGCCGGTACAAAAGCCGCACCATTGCAATCCATCATGCGTGCACAGAAAACCGCAAAAGCCGGCGACACGGTGTATTTTCGCGGCGGAATCTACACCTACACAGCAGGCATCAACAGCTGCGCTACCCGTACAGACACCGTCAATGCCATCACCCTGAACAACAGCGGCAGCGAAAACAAACCTATACGTTACTGGGCCTATCCGGGCGAAACACCGGTGTTTGATTTCTCGGCCATGAAAGACGATTGTCGCGTCAAAGGCTTCAACGTTACCGGTAGCTGGTTGCACCTGAAGGGGCTGGAGGTAACGGGCGTGCCGCAGCAGCCGGATAACCATCTCAATCACGAGTCCTGGGGCATCTGGAACAGCGGCAGCCACAACACTTTCGAGCTACTCAACTTGCATCACAACATGGGGCCAGGCCTGTTCATTCAGAACGGCGGTTATAACCTGGTACTCAATACCGACTCGCACCACAACTACGATCCTTACACCTCAAACGGCGCAGGTCAGAGCGCTGACGGCTTCG
This sequence comes from Pseudomonas syringae group sp. 247E2, assembly GCF_032587795.1. Taxonomy (NCBI): domain Bacteria; kingdom Pseudomonadati; phylum Pseudomonadota; class Gammaproteobacteria; order Pseudomonadales; family Pseudomonadaceae; genus Pseudomonas; species Pseudomonas syringae group sp. 247E2. Next base: position 275,699 of record NZ_JAWHPK010000010.1, read on the forward strand.
GCGCACACATCAAGGCGGGGCATCCAGGTAACGTATTTCGCGGTTGCAGAGCCTGGGCCAATTCCGACGACGGCTTTGACCTGATCAATGCCTTCTCGCCGGTAACCATCGAAAATTCGTGGGCATGGCAGCAAGGTTACCTGCCTGGCACGCACACCAAACTCGAAGCGGGCAACGGTAATGGGATCAAAGCGGGCGGATACGGTGGCAAGTATGTGCCCAACGGCGTGAAACATATCGTCCGTAATTCAGTTGCCTTCGACAACAAATCCGCCGGTTTCTACGCCAATCACCATACCTTGGCGCTGGACTTCATCAACAACACGGCTTTTTCCAATGGCGCAAACTACAACATGGCGGGTATCGCGCCAGACGGCTCGCTGATCCCTCTCGGCCACCTGCTCAACAATATTGCCTACAAGGGACGGTTGACCGTAAACAGCGAAGGACTGGATATGGCCCACAACTCGTGGGCGCTGCAAACGCCTGTAACCGACGCTGACTTTGAAGATGTCTCGGATATTGGTTGGGATGCGAAGCGTCAGCCGGACGGAAGCCTGCCAGTGCTGAGCAGCTTCCATCTGCGCCCCGGTAGCAGATTGGCAGGCATGGGGGCGTTCAACTGCTGTAGGGTGAGTCTCTGACTTCAATACTGAAAGGTATGGTTATGAGTTCAGCAGAATGCAGAGGTTTGTGGAACCCCAGACAAACAAAAACCCTCAACGCGTAAGCGATGAGGGTTTCTGGAATTTAATCTTGACGATGACCTACTCTCACATGGGGAAACCCCACACTACCA
>NZ_JAWHPK010000011.1:0-215529 GCF_032587795.1 Pseudomonas syringae group sp. 247E2
GGGCGAATTATAGACAGATCGCAGAGGGCGTCAACCGTTATTTTGAACTTTCTTCGATCCTGTCCCGGCAGAACCTCCAAGACGCGGGATTCGCCTTGTAATCATTGGAATCCGCAACAGCAACAGGAACGCACCTATCCCCGCATACAGCGCCCATTCCTTAAGGTCAGCCCTGACAATCCAGAACATGTGCAGCAAGCCCAGCCCCAGAATCACATATATAAGCCGGTGTAGCTTCTTCCAGCGCGCGCCGAGTCGACGCTGACTATAGCGATTGGACGTCACAGCCAAAGCCAGCAGCCCGAGAAACGCCAACGCCCCCACGATGATATAGGGACGCTTGACCAGCTCCACGCCTAGCTGTCCTAAATCCAGCCCGAGAATGAACAGCGCATACATCGTCATGTGCAGCACCACATAAGCGAAACACCACAACCCCAATTGACGACGAGCGACGATCCACCCCGGCCAGCCAGTCAGACGCTGCAAAGGGGTCATGGACATTGTGATCAGCAACATCACCAGAGTCGCTAGCCCGAAATCTTCTACCAGAACCTTGCCCGGATCAGGCCCCAAGGCAAAGATCCATGCCTGATAGAGCCACCAGACCGGCGCAACGCACGCGGCGAGAAATACAGCCAGACGCCAGAACGGGTATCGCATCAATAGTCCTTCCGCAAATCCATACCGGCATACAAGGCACCCACCTCCTCCTCATAACCGTTGAACATTTTCGTGTCGCGCAGATTCGGACTGAACAGGCCGCTCGGCAAGCGACGCTCTCGGGCCTGAGTCCAACGAGGGTGATCCACCGTCGGGTTAACGTTGGCATAGAAGCCGTACTCATTTGCCGCAATGCTTTGCCATGTGGTCTTCGGCTGCTCACTGACCAGACTGATACGCACAATTGACTTCACACTCTTGAAGCCATACTTCCAAGGCACCACCAAACGCAGCGGCGCGCCGTTCTGATTAGGCAACTCACGCCCATACATGCCCACCGCAAGAATCGCCAATGGATTCATCGCCTCATCCAGCCGCAGCCCTTCTACATACGGCCAGTCGATGAGGGCAAAGTCAGAGCGTTGCCCAGGCATGGACTTTGGGTCTTCAAGCGTTTCGAAGCGAATGTATTTGGCCTTCGAGGTCGGCTCTACCTGCTTAAGCAGTGCAGAGATAGGAAAGCCCATCCAGGGAATGACCATCGACCAGGCTTCGACGCAGCGCAGCCTGTAGATCCGCTCCTCCAGCTGATAAGGCTTCATGAAGTCTTCCAGCGCATAGCGGCCCGGCTTGCCGACTTCGCCATCGATCACGACACTCCACGGCTCGGTCTGCAAGGAACCGGCATTCTTTGCCGGATCGCCCTTGTCGGTACCAAACTCGTAGAAGTTGTTGTAGTGGGTCGCGTCCTTGAACGGCGTGATCGCCTCATCCTTGACGTTGACCGCCTGCCATTTTGTAGAAGGCAGCTTGTCGGCAAACCAGCCCGGCGCTTTCCCGGGCTCTACATCCGCATAGCGCGAAGCGTCTGCAGCGCTTGCCCAGCGTGGCAGTGCCGTGACGGCCAGACCCGCAAGCGAGCCGCCGAGCAACGTACGTCGCGAGAGATAGATGGATTCAGGCGTGACGTCCGACTCTTTGGAGTCGGACGAAGAAGGAAGCTTGATTAGCATGATGACTCCGCAGGCCAGGGAACTGATGCACCAATAGACTACGGAGTATGGTGGAAATTAGATCATTGACTAGGCCTTGCGGCGACGCAATAGGTACTGAATCGGTCCAGACAGGGCATAGGCGAGGAATATCAGCAGCAGAATACGTGGCGGATCGCTGAATACCACGGCAAACACCAGCACCACGGCCAGAATCGCAACAAAAGGTACACGCCCTTTCAGGTCCAGCTCCTTGAAGCTGTTGTACTTGATGTTGCTGACCATCAGCATGCCTGCCGCCGCAACCAGCAAGGCCACCAGGAACGACAGCTTCGAACCCTGAATCCCGAAATCACTGAACGCCCAGACCGTGCCGGCCACAACACCTGCCGCAGCCGGGCTAGCCAAACCGATGAAGTAACGTTTGTCAGCCTTGCCGACCTGAGTGTTGAAGCGCGCCAGACGCAATGCCGCGCCCGCCACATAGATGAAGGCGACCATCCAGCCCACCTTGCCCATGTCACCCAATGCCCAACCGAATGCCAGCAGCGCGGGTGCCACACCAAAGGCGACCATGTCGGACAGGGAATCGTATTCGGCACCAAACGCGCTCTGGGTATTGGTCATGCGCGCAACGCGACCATCCAGCCCGTCGAGAACCATGGCGACGAAGATCGCAATGGCAGCGAACGCGAAATACTTGCTCGCGCCGGCGGTATCACCCGCACTCATCGCGCTTTGTGCGCTCATGGAACTGATGATGGAGTAAAAGCCAGCGAACAGGTTCGCAGTGGTAAACAGGTTGGGCAGCAGATAGATACCGCGATGCCGGACCTGCCGGCCTTCGGCGTCATGCCCTTCTTCCACATGTTCATCGATAGGTAGCAGACTTTCAGCGTCGGAGGCCTTGTTGGGCTCCTCGGGACGTTCGCTCATGGAGATTACCTTGCAGCGGTATGAAAAGGTTCGACAGAGGTCTGCCGCGAGGGTTCGGCGGCAAACGATGCAGCTTTATACCAGAGCCTGACCCATAACGAAAAAACGCGACCGATTGGCCGCGTTTTTTTGCGAAGCTAAAGCTTAGTTCTTGTCTTTGTCGACGATTTTGTTCGCAGCGATCCAAGGCATCATCGAGCGCAGTTTCTCGCCGATGATTTCGATGCCGTGGGCAGCGTTGTTACGACGCTTGGCGGTCATCGATGGGTAGCCGGTAGCGCCTTCGCTGATGAACATCTTCGCGTATTCACCATCCTGGATGCGCTTCAGAGCGTTGCGCATGGCCTGGCGGGATTCAGCGTTGATGACTTCAGGGCCGGTCACGTACTCGCCGTATTCGGCGTTGTTGGAGATCGAGTAGTTCATGTTGGCGATACCGCCTTCGTACATGAGATCAACGATCAGCTTCAGTTCGTGCAGGCACTCGAAGTAGGCCATTTCCGGCGCGTAGCCAGCTTCAACCAGCGTTTCGAAACCAGCTTTTACCAGCTCGACAGTACCGCCGCACAGAACAGCCTGCTCGCCGAACAGGTCGGTTTCAGTCTCGTCCTTGAAGGTGGTTTCGATGATGCCGGTACGGCCGCCGCCAACGCCCGAAGCGTAGGACAGGGCAACGTTCTTGGCGTTGCCGGAAGCATCCTGATAAACCGCGATCAGGTCAGGAATACCGCCGCCCTTGACGAACTCGGTACGTACGGTGTGGCCTGGAGCTTTTGGCGCGATCATGATCACGTCGAGGTCAGCGCGCGGTACAACCTGGTTGTAGTGAATCGCGAAGCCGTGGGAGAACGCCAGTGTTGCGCCCTTTTTCAGGTTCGGCTCGACTTCGTTCTTGTACAGCTGGGACTGAAACTCGTCCGGGGTCAGGATCATGACCAGGTCGGCAGCAGCAACGGCAGAAGCAACATCAGTCACTTTCAGGCCATGAGCCTCGGCCTTGGCGACAGTAGCCGAACCTTTACGCAGGCCAACAGTGACATCAACGCCGGAGTCTTTCAGGTTGCACGCTTGAGCGTGGCCTTGCGAACCGTAACCGATGATGGCGACTTTCTTGCCCTGGATGATCGAAAGGTCACAGTCTTTGTCGTAGAAAACTTTCATGGAAATCCCCTGTTATCTTGGCCGTTCAGGCCATTTGCTTAATTGATTTAAATGCTCAGCACTTTGTCGCCACGGGCAATGCCCGTTACGCCGCTGCGTACTGTTTCCAGGATAGCGGCGGTGCCGATGGCCTGAATGAAGCTGTCCAGTTTGTCGCTCGTGCCGCTCAGCTGCACGGTATAAACGCTGGCGGTCACGTCGACGATCTGCCCGCGGAAAATATCCGTGGTGCGCTTGATCTCGGCACGCTGCGCGCCAGTGGCCTTGACCTTGACCAACATCAGTTCGCGCTCGATGTGAGCGCTTTCCGACAGGTCGACCAGCTTGACCACTTCGATAAGTTTGTTGAGGTTCTTGGTGATCTGCTCGATCACCTCATCATGGCCTACGGTGGTGAGCGTCAGACGCGACAGGGTCGGGTCTTCGGTCGGCGCAACCGTCAGGCTTTCGATGTTGTAGTTGCGCTGGGAGAACAGACCGACGACGCGAGACAATGCACCCGGTTCGTTTTCCAGCAGCAGGGAAATGATATGGCGCATGATTATGTCCGCTCCGTCTTGCTCAACCACATATCGCGCATGGAGCCGTCCTTGATCTGCATCGGGTAGACGTGCTCGGTCACATCGACCTGAATATCCATGAACACCAGACGATCAGTCATGGCAAAAGCTTCTTCCATCTTCGGCTTCAAGTCCTTCAGGTCAGTGATACGCATGCCGACGTGGCCATAGGCTTCGACCAGCTTGACGAAATCAGGCAGCGATTCCATGTAGGAATGCGAGTGACGCGAGCCATAGCTCATGTCTTGCCACTGACGGACCATGCCCAGAACACCGTTATTGAGCAGGATGATCTTCACCGGCAAGCCGTATTGCAGGCAGGTCGACAGTTCCTGAATGTTCATCTGGATACTGCCTTCACCGGTCACACAGGCAACGTGCGCATCCGGAAAGCTCAGCTTTACGCCCATCGCAGCCGGGAAGCCAAAGCCCATCGTGCCCAGACCGCCCGAGTTGATCCAGCGGTTCGGCTTGTTGAAACGGTAGTACTGCGCAGCGAACATCTGATGCTGGCCAACGTCCGAGGTGACGTAAGCGTCGCCCTTGGTGACTTCGCACAGCGTTTCGATAACGGCTTGCGGCTTGATGACGGTGCCATCGCCACGGTTGTACGGGAACAGATCACCCGCACCGCGCCACTCGTCAATCTGCTTCCACCACGCGGCAACGGATGCCTTGTCAGGTGTCTCGCCGATCTCTTTCAAAGTGGCGACCATTTCGGTAAGCACGCTTTCGACAGGACCGACGATAGGCACGTCGGCCTTGATGGTCTTGGAGATCGAAGCCGGGTCGATGTCGATGTGGATGATTTTTGCGTTCGGACAGAACTTGCTCGCGCCATTGATGACACGGTCATCAAAGCGCGCGCCGACTGCCAGGATCACATCGGTGTGGTGCATCGCGAGGTTGGCGGTGTAGCTGCCGTGCATCCCGAGCATGCCGACGAACTGACGATCCGTGCCCGGATAGCAGCCAAGCCCCATCAGGGTATTGGTGACCGGAGCATTGAGCAGTTGCGCCAGTTCGGTCAGTTGCGCCGAAGCATTGCCCATGATCACGCCGCCACCGGCGTAGACGATAGGACGCTTGGCCGCCAGCAGCATCTCGACGGCTTTGCGGATCTGGCCGGAATGGCCACGGACCGCTGGGCTGTAGGAGCGCAGCTTGGCTTTTTTCGGAAAGACGTATTCGAATTTCTCGGCCGGGTTGGTCATGTCTTTCGGAATGTCGACCACTACAGGGCCCGGACGACCGGACTGCGCCAGGTAGAAAGCCTTTTTCAGGACTTCCGGGATTTCCGACGGGTGCTTGATCATGAAGCTGTGCTTCACGATTGGCCGGGAGATACCGATCATGTCGGTCTCCTGGAAGGCATCGGTACCCACCAGCGTACTCGCTACCTGACCAGACAGAACCACCATCGGAATGGAGTCCATGTACGCCGTGGCGATACCGGTAATGGCATTGGTTGCACCTGGACCGGACGTCACCAGCACCACGCCCGCCTTGCCGGTAGCCCGCGCATAGCCGTCGGCCATGTGCGTGGCAGCCTGCTCGTGGCGAACAAGGATATGGCTTACCGCCGGTTCTTTGAACAGGGCATCGTAGACATGCAGGAGAGCACCACCCGGGTACCCATAGATATGCTCAACGCCTTCGTCACGCAAAAAGCGGACGACCATTTCAGCGCCAGATAAAAGCTCCACGTTGTTCACCTCTAAAACGCCAGAATACCGCCCACTCCGGGACGGGTCTTAATAGGTTTACTGCCAGCAGAGCATGAGCGACGGTGGTCGCCGACTACGTCAGCACTGACTGAGCAAGTATTGGGAGGTCCCTGAGTGTTGCGGAACATTCCCACCCAGCGCGAGGTAACGCGTTGCGGGTGTTACAGGTCGGCGCGGGTGTGCGCCTCATGATCTACTGAGAGGGTCTGCTTCTGGCAGTCCTTCTACAGCGAACTTTGGATTGTTGTGATTCCCCCCCTTCAAGTCAAGTGATCCGTGCGCTTTCTTGACAGAGGACCGGCGAAATCGCACCGTTTCGGACTGAAATGCACCGTTATGGTAGTTTTCTGTGTGCACAGACTCTCAAGGACACGACATGCATTGGATGATTCTCGCCGCCGCACTGGCCCTCAGCACAACCAGCCAGGCCGCCTCAATCTATAAGTGGGTCGACGCTCAGGGCGTGACGCATTTTGATGCTCAACCCCCCACCGGCCAGCAGGTGCAGGAAATTAATGTGCAGACGCCGCCGCCTGCCTCTGCGCCCAGCACTCCTGCGGACGACGGAGCTGCACAGCAACGCGCTATTGACCAGAAAGTCAAAAGTCAGGTGAAGGCTCAGGAAGCGAAACGCGCGGAGAATTGCGAAACCCTGCGCACCAATCTCGCGCAGTTGCAGAACAATCCGCGAGTGCGCGAGCAGGTCGGAGGAGAGTCGAGGCGTCTCACGGATGAAAACCGCAAGACGCGTATCGAAGAAACCGAGAAAGCCATCAGCGAATTCTGTCGCTAGAGGATTGGCTCAGCGAGCGGCCGTAATCAACTGATCGAACCGTGCCAGATGCTGCTGCAGCAGCCGGGTTTCACTCAGGCGCCCGGCATAGACCATCTCGGCCATCTCCAGAATGCCGGACGCATTGGGCAGCGGCAGGTCACGCTCGAGGATGACTTTCATGCGCGGCAGGAAGATCCATTGCAGCCACTGCGCGAACTCGAGCGTATCGACGCTGAACGGTTCCTGACTGGCAAGCGCCTGCTCGCTGGGCGGCGTCGCATCCCACCAGCCCAGCGCGCGCAACTCGCGCTCTATCAACAACAACTGCTCGGCCACCTCAGGCAAACGCACGTCCATCAGCGAGCCTTTTGGCGAGCCAGCGCAGCACCGGCCGCGTCACCCTGCTTTTCGCGAGACTGGGCGATCAGACCCCAAAGGCTGGCCTGAAGGCTGGTACGCCCGTTGGCGTAGGTCAGACCGCGACGAGCCAGTTGCTCGGCCTGGGCTGCATCGCCCTGAGCCAGACGCACCTGAGCCAGACGATAAAGCACCTGAGGCTCCCGCGGGGCAACACGCTGCGCGCGCTCCAGGCTTGAGGATGCGCCGTTGAGGTCGCCACTGCTCTGCTGTTGCTGTGCCGTGGTCAGCAACGCCAGTACCGGCCCGTCAAGCTGCTCGTCCTCTGACAGACCGCCGCCACTGGACGGAATGCCGGTCGGTGCAGAGGCAGCCGGCATGCTGTAACTGTTGTTCGCCGGAGCCGGGCTGATCGGGGCCTGATTGACCGGAGCGGCGTCGACAGGCGGCGTGTTGACACTGAACGGCGCCTGACTGGTCGGCGCAGAGAAGCTCTGCCCTGCATCGGCACCACCCGCGCCAGGCACCATCACCACGACGCCCGAATCCTGCGGCACGGCTTGCGGCTGCTGGACTGGAGCGGTGTTGGTTCGGTAAGTGCCGTTACGCGACGCTGCCGCGCGCTCGCCGTTGGACACCTTGGAGCTCGAATCCACGACCGGAATCGAGCCGCGTTCCACACTGGCGCAGCCGTTCAGCAAGGCCAGTGCCGTTAAAGCTGGAATCCACCATTTATTCACTTCAAAACCTCGATTGCCTAGTTCAACCAACCCTTGACCCAGTCCATCACCTCAGTGGCAGGTGCCGGAGCGCCGCCGCATGTCGCGCCGGGCTGGGGCTCACTGCCGCGAATATACGGCATCTGCACTGCATTCGGGCAGCTCGAATCAGAACCCTGGCCTGTCTGCGCATCGACCCACGCCTGAACGACGTTATCCGGCATCGCCATGTCCAGCGGCAGCGGATTGGCCTTGCGCATAAAGCTGGTCCAGACCTGCAGGGCACCAGTGGCACCGGTAAACGGAGTCTTGCCGTTATCATCACGGCCCATCCACACCACAGCCAGCAGATCCTGACTGAAACCGGCGAACCAGCTGTCGCGCGAGTCATTACTGGTGCCGGTCTTGCCCGCCAGATTCAGCGAGCTCGGCAACACGTTGTAAACAGATTTGCCCGTCCCTTCGCGCATGACCCGCTGCATCGCATTCTGTACCAGGTAAATGGCACCCGGATCGAAACGCTGCTCGATCTTGAACGGATAACGCTTGAGCGGTTCACCTTCGGCGGTCAGCACACTGCGAATACCACGCATCGGCGTATTGAACCCGCCGCTGGCGATGGTCTGGTACATGGTGGCGACTTCCATCGGACTCAAGCCGCCCGCACCCAGCAGCATCGACGGATAAGCAGGCCACTCACGCGTTACACCCAGTTTGGCCAGTGTCTTGAAGACAGTTGGAATACCCAGCTCAAGGCCCAGCTTGGCAGTCGACAGGTTGTAGGAATGCGCCAGCCCTTGATACAGAAAGATGTTGCCATGCGACTTGTGATCGTAGTTCTGCGGTTTCCAGATCTGGCCATCAGCGCCCTTGACCTGAAACAGTTCGTCGGCAATCCAGCTGGTCAGCGTGTACTGGCTCGGACGTTCCAGTGCGGTCAGGTAAATAGCCGGCTTGACCAGCGAGCCTATCGGACGCACTGCATCGATCGCCCGGTTGAAACCCGAGAACCCGGCCTCGCGACCGCCAATCAGCGCCTGCACTTCACCGGTCTCCGGGTTGGTGACGACCATACCCGCCTCTACTTCATCAACACCCTTGCGCCCGGCGAGCTTTTTGAACGTGTCGTCCATAGCGGCCTGGGACTTCATCTGCAGGATCGGATCAAAGCTGGTAAAGATCCGCAGCCCTTCTTCGGTCAAGTCTTCATCGCGATAGTCTTCGCGTAACTGGCGCTTGACCAGATCCAGAAAAGCCGGGAACGAGCTGTCGGCGAGCGTGCCGGTCTTGGTCACACCCAGTGGCAATTTCTTCGCGGCGGCCACCACTTCGGGGGTTGCCACACCTTGCTGCTCAAACAGGTCGAGCACCAGATTACGACGCTCCAGAGCACGCTCGGGGTTGCGGCGCGGGTTGTAGAAGGACGGCCCCTTGACCAGCCCGACCAGCATCGCCACCTGATGAATCTTCAGTTCGGAAAGCGGCTGGCTGAAGAAATACTGACTGGCCAGACCAAAACCGTGCACTGCACGTTGACCGTCCTGACCGACAAACACTTCATTGAGGTAAGCCTCAAGGATTTCCTGCTTGCTGTAATGGATCTCCAGCAAGACCGCCATCATGGCCTCGGTGAGCTTGCGGGTCAGGCTGCGCTCGTTGGTCAGGTAGAAGTTCTTGACCAACTGCTGGGTCAGCGTACTGCCGCCCTGGCGCATCTGCCCTTGCGAAGTATTCACCCAGATAGCCCGGGCAATGGACTTGGGCGACACGCCGAAGTGGTGATAGAAATCGCGGTCCTCGACCGCCACCAGCCCGTCGAGCAGATACGGCGGTGCCTGATCAAGCTTGATCAGGATCCGGTCTTCGAGGTTCTTCGGGTAAAGCCCGCCGATCAGCAAGGGCTCCAGCCGCGCCACGGCAAGCTTGGCACCATTGCCCGACGACAGGTCGGCGACGTAATCACCGGAAAAGCGCACGCGCACCTGCTGCGCCGCATCAGTGCCTTCGTAGAACTGGAAACCCCGCGTGTTGAGGTCGACGGTATTGCCATTCACCGCCGCAGCGCCAGGACCATTCGCGACGCTTTCGCGGCGATAACCCAAGGCGTCGAGTTCGATGAGAAAATCATCGCGGCTCAGCTTCTGTCCGACGAACAGCTCCAGCGGTCGTGCATAGACCTTGGCCGGAATGGTCCAGCGCTTGCCGGAGAACTTCTCCTGAACGATTGCATCGAGGTAAATGGCCAGGCCGCCCAGCAGAACCAGGCCGACAATACCGAGCTTCAACGCCCAGCCCAGCCACTTGTTCAGGCTGCGAGGAGGTTGCTTTTTAGGAGAACGAGAGGTGCGGGATCGAGTCATGGGCGCGGATTATACGCACTTTAGCAAGGATCGACAGACGCCCGAGTCAGCGGTTTGCAGCCTCGCGCCAAGCGGCCATAATGGCGGCATCGCGTACTTACATTTTGAACACATTCCTGAAGGATCGCCCGTGAGCAAGTCTTTGATCGCTGCCCTGCAGAACCCTGCTCTTTTCCCACATCCGGTGGAGAATTTCCAGCTCATCGAAACGCACATTTCGTGGGTTCTGCTGACTGGCCCGTATGCCTACAAATTCAAGAAGCCGATGAACTTCGGTTTTCTGGATTTTACTACGCTGGCTCTGCGTAAGCATTTCTGCGAAGAAGAGCTGCGCCTCAATCAGCGCCTGACCGACGACCTCTACATCGAAGTGCTGCCGATCACCGGCACAGTCGACGCGCCGCAATTGGGCGGCGACGGCGAAGTCATCGAATACGCCTTGAAGATGAAGCAGTTTTCACAGGACGGCCTGCTCAGCACCCTGCAGGCCAACGGCGAGGTGACCACTGCGCATATCGACGAACTGGCGCGCCAGATCGCAGGCTTCCACCTCAGCTCGCCGCAGGTCGGAACCGAAAGCGAACTGGGCTCGCCAGACAGCGTGATGGCCCCCGTGGTACAGAATTTTGAGCAGATTCGTCCACTGATCAGCGAAAAATCCGACCTGGCACAGCTCGATGCCCTGCAGGCGTGGGCAGAGTCTAGCTTTGCGCGGCTCAAGCCACTGCTGGCTCAGCGCAAGGCCGACGGATTCATCCGCGAATGCCACGGCGACATCCATCTGGGCAACGCGACAGTGATTGACGGCAAGGTCGTGCTGTTTGACTGCATCGAGTTCAACGAACCGTTCCGCAAGACCGACGTGTACGCCGACATCGGCTTCCTGGCAATGGACCTTGAGGACCGCGGCCTGAAATCCCTTTCCCGGCGCCTGATCAGCCAGTACCTGGAAGTCACCGGCGACTACGCAGGCCTGGAACTGCTGAATTTCTACAAGGCTTATCGGGCGATGGTTCGTGCCAAAGTGGCGCTGTTCAGCCAGCCATCCGATGCCGACGGTGTGCAGCGCGCAGCGACGCTTCGTCAATACCGCAACTACGCCAATCTGGCCGAAAGCTACAGCGCCATTCCCTCACCGTTCCTGACAATTACCCACGGTGTATCAGCCGTCGGCAAAAGCCATGTCGCAATGCGCCTGGTGGAATCGCTGGGCGCCATTCGCCTGCGTTCGGACATAGAGCGCAAGCGCCTATTTGCCGGGCGAGATGAAGAGATGTATGGCGCGCAAGCCAACGATGCAACCTATGCACACCTGCACGAACTTGCCGGTATAACCCTTCGCGCAGGCTTCTCGGTAGTGATCGATGCCACCTACCTCAAGCATGGGCAGCGTGATGCAGCGGCAAAAGTCGCCGAAAACACCGGCGTGCCGTTTATGATCCTCGATTGCGAAGCACCACAGGCAGTGATCGCTGGCTGGCTTGCCCAGCGTCAGGCACAGAACAATGATCCTTCCGACGCCACCCTGGAGGTCATCGAGGCCCAGCAGGCCAACCGCGAACCGCTGAGCGCAGAGGAAACGCTGCGCAGCAAGAAGGTTGCCACCCACATCAGCAGTGAGCTGGACAGCCTCATCGACAACCTGCGCCAGCGCCTGCCGGGGCTGTAAAACCGGTACATGGCCGTTGAGCGGGTAACGCTTCACGGCCTCGCAATGATGGCGATATAATGGCGTCATAATTCCAACGCAACCACATGTCCGAGGCCATCATGAGCCAGCCCAAACAGATCGACTCACCGCTTTATATGCTGCTGCGCAAAGATGATGTCGAAGGTTTCAACCAGGAAAAACCGCGGACCGGCACAATTGACATGGCCGGGGGCGACTTTCGAGGGCTGGACCTGCGGGCACTGGACACCGCCGGTATCGACTTCACCGACGCCTACTTCCGGTCTGCCGACCTTCGCGGCCTGGACCTGCGGCACACGCCGATGGAAGGTGCGAGTATCGCTCACGCACAGATTTCAGGCGTGTTCTTCCCCGCCGAGCTCTCGGCTGACGAGATTCTGATGTCGGTAAATTTCGGTACACGCCTGCGCTATCGCACCCGCTAAAACCGTAAAACCTTCGCAGCCTGCATGCGCAATGCATGTCAGGCTGGCGCTGCGTCGCTTCATTTCCGAAACTCCCCCTCTAAATATCGCGGCCATGCGCAGCCAGCCGTTATGCCGTGCAAGGCATTTTTGGCCTATGGATAGCTGTCAGGTGATGAGCATGGACAGGTTCAAAAGAACTGTTGACTTAGAAATGAGAATCGTTATGATTATCACATCCGGTCGAGAGACTGGACGGTAACTGAAAGACCTTGGTTCGGACTTTCAGATTATCTCCTCATCAGGCTAATCACGGTTTTTGACCCGGCTCTTTGCCGGGTCTTTTTTTGTCCTTCAAAAAGCTGCCCACCGCTCAAAAACCGTTGCCATACGACTCATACAGGCCAAGTCTGGCCAGCAAATCGTCCAGTAAGCTTGAGCCGCCCAACCGCACGCGCCCGGCGTTCATCCATTGCCGACCAAAACGGGCACGCGCCAGCGTCATGTAAAAACGTGCCTCGTCGAACGTCCGGATCCCTCCCGCAACCTTCAACCCCACCTGCCCGCCGAAGTCCGCGATAGACTCGAGCATCACCCGCGCAGCCTGCGGTGTAACGTGGGTGGCTGATTTGCCTGTGCTGGTCTTGATAAAGTCGGCACCCGAAACAATCGCATCGCGGCAAGCATTGAGGATCATTTGGGAATCGCGCAGATCGCCGGTTTCAAGTGTCGCGGTGAGTTTGACCCGCCCTGCACACAATGAGCTGCACGCCGATATCATCTCAAGGCCGGGCTGCCTGTCCCCACCGAGCAGTGCGCGAAAGGGGTACACGACATCTATTTCGTCCGCGCCGGACAGCAGCGCAGCGCGAACTTGCGAGGTCACTGACTGAATGTTGCTGCTGCCGTGAGGGAAATTGACTATGGCGACAACCTTGATGTCATGCGCCAGCATACGGTCCAGGGTGGTGCGCGCCAGACACACGAAACGCGGCTGCACGCAGACCGCGGCAACCTGCCCCACAGGCGTCCATGCGCGCTGACAAATGCCGACGATGCGCTGCTCCGTATCGTCGGCATTGAGGGCAAACAGCTCAAGCAGCCTTATGACCTGACGCGCCAGCCGCTCATCATCTGCTGTCATCTCTTTCATGGCGTATTCGCTCTGCAAAACATGGGCAGAACGATATACGGGCTTGAAGGCCAGAAGGCGCTAGGACCATGCTCAGAGAAAAAAGCCACAGGAAGACAGGAAAAAACTGACGCAGCCTGTAACAAGCCCCGCGTACGACAACGCGACAATCCAAAGAAGCTGTCAGACTACCCAGGTCAGGCGTCTACACAAAAAACAGGCCTGTGGAGGCTTCTTGAAATTCCTTTGCACCTCAAGTCACTTGCACGAAGCCCAAAGCAGGGGTTTCGAGCTAGGCGGACACGCATTGCTGGCAGTACGTCGTCAGGGTGAAGTGTTCATCTACAAAAACCGCTGCCCGCATCGCGGTATCGCCCTGGAATGGCAGCCGGATCAATTCCTCGACAGCAGCGCCAGCCTGATCCGGTGCGCAATGCATGGGGCGTTGTTTCTGATCGAGAATGGCGAATGCGTTGCCGGCCCCTGCGAAGGCCAATCATTGACGGCGATCCAGAGCCGTGAAGATGCTGAGGGGATCTGGGTGTCGCTGCCCATGGAGGATGACGAGGACTGACTCGCCACGCCCAGAACGCTTCAATCCAGCCAGTGCACCTGCAGTCGTCGGTCAATAACAATTTCGTCTGACGTCAGGTGCACACCGTAGGCAAGAATTTGCACACCAGCGTCAATGGCTTCGCGCAACGCAGCCGCGTAAGCCGGATCGATCTCCTTTGCGGGTCGCACGGCGTCGATACCGGTGAGGTTGACGCAATACAACAACACGGCCCGCACGCCCTCGCGCGCCAGCGTGGCCAGTTCACGCAAGTGCCGCGCACCACGCTGGGTAACCGCGTCGGGAAACGCAGCGACACTGGAATCATCGAAACCCAACGTGACACTTTTCACTTCCAGATACAGATAGCCATCAGGGTATTCAAGGCGAAAGTCCACACGACTCTTTTCCTGCCCGTAGGCCACCTCGCGCTTGAGCGTCGTAAACCCCTCGAGTTCGCTGATAACCCCGGCGCGCAAGGCCTCTTCAACCAGCGTATTGGCTCGCCCGGTGTTGATACAGGCCAGCCTGCCCTGCGGCGTCTCGCTGATTTCCCAAGTGCCCGGCAGCTTGCGCTTCGGGTCACTTGAACGGCTGAACCACACACGCCCACCGGGCATCATGCAGTTGAGCATCGAACCGGTGTTGGGGCAGTGAATGGTCAACAGCTCGCCGCTGTCGGTTTCGATATCAGCCAGAAAGCGTTTGTAACGGATCAGCAGGCGTCCCTGTTCAAGCTGCGGAGCAAAGCGCATCAGGCACCCCAGCTACGCAAACCGCGAGCAATTCGCTCGACTGCCTGCTGAAGGCGCGGCAGGCTCTGTGTATAGGCAAAGCGCACATGATGCCCAGCCTGATGGCGACCAAAGTCCAGGCCTGGCGTAAAAGCGACATGCTCGGTTTCCAGAAAATGCCGGCAGAACACGAAGGCATCGCCGCCAAACGCCGAGATGTCGGCGTACAAATAGAATGCCCCTTCCGGCTCGACGGCAATACCGAAACCCAGTTCGCGCAGCGCAGGCAACAGGAAGTCCCGGCGACGGCCGAACTCGGCGCGCCGCTGCTCGAATATTTCAAGTGTCTGAGGCTCAAAGCAGGCAAGCGCGGCATGTTGCGCCATGCTTGGTGCGCTGATGTAGAGGTTCTGCGCCAGTTTTTCCAGATCGACCACGGCGTCTTGCGGTGCAACCAGCCAACCGAGGCGCCAGCCCGTCATGCCGAAATACTTTGAAAAACTATTAAGAACAAACGCTTCGTCATCCACCTCCAGCACACTGCTGGCCTCCACGCCGTAGGTCAGGCCGTGGTAAATCTCATCCACCACCAGGTGGCCGTTACGAGCTTTCAGCGCTTGTGACAAGGCTGCCAGTTCGTCGCGATTCAGCAGCGTGCCGGTAGGATTGGCAGGCGATGCCACCAGTGCGCCGACACTGTTCTGGTTCCAGTGAGCCGCCACCAGTTCGGGATTCAGTTGATAGCGTTCTTGCGGACCGACCGGCACCAGTTGCGCCTCGCCCTCGATCAAACGCAGGAAGTGTCGATTGCAAGGGTAGCCAGGGTCGGCCAGCAACCAATGCTTGCCCGGATCGACCAACAGGCTGCTGGCAAGCAACAACGCGCCCGAACCGCCCGGCGTGACCAGAATGCGCTGGGGATCAATATCAACGCCGTAGCGTCGGGCATAGAATCCGGAAATGGCTTCGCGCAGTTGCGGAAGACCACGAGCGGCGGTGTAGCGAGTCTTGCCGTCTGCCAGCGCCGCCTGGCCAGCCTTGATGATGGGCTGCGCAGTCGTAAAATCGGGCTCGCCGATTTCAAGGTGAATAACGTCATGACCCGCTGCCTGCAGTTCATTGGCACGCGCCAGCAACGCCATGACATGAAAAGGTTCGATGGCGCGACTACGTGCACTGTAAGGCTGGGGCATGGATATTCCTTTATGGGTGCGGGTATTAAAAACATGATTGTCATGACGACGCGGCATGATTCTACCGAACCGACCGCACTACGGTGCTTTAACGGGCTGAAAAACCCAGTCGTCGAATGCTGAATAAAAGAAAGCTACGACGGTACGCATCGACTAGAGTTCATTTAAGTGAAGGGCAGATGTGAAATAGCCATCTCTATACGCGGACGGCGTCGTCATGCTCGACAACCGGGAGTAGCGCACTCCGATTTGATCTGGTAAGTTCGCCCGCTTGCAGCTGCAGGGCCGACGGGTGTCGGTGATGGAACAATCCTGCGCAATAGATTAGAAGAGTGAGAGGCGGTCCAGACATGCCCACCCCAGAAAAGCAACACAGCCATCTAATCGGCGGCTTTGCACCCTACCCGGAAACAAAGGGTGAGGAGTACATGAGCGAGCCCATGCGCGCGCACTTCACCAAGATCCTGAACAAGTGGAAGCAGGACTTGATGCAAGAGGTCGACCGAACGGTAGACCACATGAAGGACGAAGCAGCCAACTTTCCCGACCCGGCCGACCGTGCCAGTCAGGAAGAAGAGTTCAGCCTCGAACTTCGTGCCCGTGACCGCGAACGCAAGCTGATCAAGAAGATCGACAAGACGCTGCAACTGATCAAGGACGAAGAATACGGCTGGTGTGAATCGTGCGGCGTAGAGATCGGCATTCGCCGTCTTGAAGCGCGCCCGACTGCCGACCAGTGCGTCGATTGCAAGACACTTGCTGAAATCAAGGAAAAACAGGTCGGTAAGTGACCTGGGGCCGCCTTTGACTGAAAAAGACGCTTCGGCGTCTTTTTTTGTGCCTGTTGGAATCACGCCCCTCGTGCCAATACGCGCGTTGACTATCGTGCCGACGCTTCACTTCGGTTCGTCGTTCTGGATTTGCGTCCGATCTTGAATGTGCGATGCGGCACAAATCTGTGACGCGGAGCGTCGCCCAAGGCATTCCTACGCTGGAGCGTGAGGAACGATAATCTCAACTATCGTGCGACGCTCCGTGTCGCATGCCGTTCTGGACGCTCTGCGTCACATGGCAGTTCTGTGATGTCAGGTGGGTTGGATTCTGCTCAAGTCCCCTTTTCGCCCCTCGGCGACCTACTTTGATGGGGCCAAAGTAGGCAAATCCCCTCGCTCCTGTTTCCGGCCCGACTTCGTCGTGTTCCTTCGCCCTGTCACTGATCCGGGGGTCGCCGCAACGGGCCATCCATGGCCCGGTGCGGCTAGCCTGGCGTCCTGCCAGGCTACCCCCGGATCAGCGCCAGGACTCAGCCGTCACTAACGTCGCAATTTGCGTCGCCAGTGCTATCGCGACCGAAAAGCTTTGCGTTGGCAGCGGCTGCGTGTAGGGCGTGACAGTATTAACTATCGTGCGACGCTTCGCGTCGCATGCCATTCTGGACGCTCTGCGTCCGGTCTTGGACGAGCAACGCGGCGCAGAGTGAACATCGTCACTAGAGTCCGCGTGAAGACCAACCGCGTTTCGCTTGCCCACTCAAGCTAGCCACCCGTAACATCCCGCCCATGAAAAAACCGGCCTATATCGGGCGCTTTGCGCCGACTCCCAGTGGTTATCTGCATTTTGGCTCGCTGGTCGCAGCGCTGGCGTCCTATCTGGACGCTCGCGCAGTCGGCGGCCAGTGGCTGTTACGCATGGAAGACCTGGACCCGCCGCGCGAGGTGGCCGGCGCGCAAGCCGCGATTCTTGAAACCCTTGAGCGCTACGGCTTTGAATGGGATGGCGAGATGGCTCGGCAGAGCGAGCGCCATGATGCATACGCCGAAATACTCCAGCGCTGGTTCAATCATGGCCTGGCCTATGCCTGCACCTGCTCACGCAAACAGCTCGAGCCGTTTGAAGGCGTGTATCCCGGTTTTTGCCGCAATGCGGGACATGCGCCCGAGAATGCCGCAATCCGCATCCGGGTCCCGGAGCTTGAATATCGCTTCGAAGACCGTGTGCAGGGCACATTCAAAATGCACCTGGGACGCGAAAGCGGTGACTTCGTGATCCGCAGGCGCGACGGCCTGTATGCCTATCAGCTCGCCGTGATAATCGATGACGCCTGGCAAGGCGTGACCGATATCGTGCGCGGTGCCGACCTGCTGGACTCGACGCCCCGCCAGTTGTACTTGCAGGAACTGCTGGGCTTGCCCCAGCCACGCTACCTGCATGTGCCGCTGATCACCCAGCCGGATGGCCACAAGCTCGGCAAATCCTATCGCTCGCCACCGTTGCCGGCCGAACAGGCCACCCCTCTGCTGATTCGGGCGTTGCGGGCACTGGGGCAACCACTCGATACGCACATGACCGATGGCACCGCGCAGGAAGTGCTTGCCTGGGGAATCCGCCACTGGAACGCCGACCTGATCCCCAGACTACGCAATATTGAAGAAGCCCGGATAGACTGATCCAGAGCGGTCGCCGCAAACTGCGACGCAAGTATGCTTGCAGGTTATCCGGCATCCGTTAACATGCCGCTCCTCATCTACCAGCACAGGGAGACCAGATGTACATATACCGGTTGGTTTTGCTTCTGGTGGTAGGCATCTATCTGTTCTCTCCGGCCATCATGGACTGGTGGATCGATGCGACCGGTGCCTGGTATCGCCCCTACATGCTGTGGCTGATCCTGATCGTGGTGACTTTCATTCTGCAGAGCCAGCGAGATGCCGATGAGCTTTAGTCTGACGCAGATGCTGATGGTCAGCGCCGCCTACCTGCTGGTGCTGTTCGGTGTAGCCTGGGTCAGCGAGCATGGCCTTATTCCACGCTGGATCATCCGTCATCCGTTGACCTACACCCTGTCACTGGGCGTGTACGCCAGCGCCTGGGCGTTTTATGGCACGGTCGGCCTGGCCTATCAGTATGGCTACGGTTTTCTGTCCAGCTACCTGGGGGTTTCCGGTGCATTCCTGCTTGCGCCAGTGCTGCTCTACCCGATCCTCAGAATCACCCGCACCTATCAGCTTTCATCGCTGGCCGATTTGTTTGCCTTCCGCTTTCGCAGCACCTGGGCTGGTGCGCTGACCACCGTATTCATGCTGATCGGCGTACTGCCGTTGCTGGCCTTGCAGATTCAGGCAGTGGCCGACTCCATCGGCATTCTGACCCGCGAACCGGTGCAGGATCGGGTGGCCGTAGCGTTTTGCGCGCTGATCACCCTGTTCACTATTTTCTTTGGCTCACGGCACATCGCAACCCGTGAGAAGCACGAAGGGCTGGTATTCGCCATCGCCTTCGAATCGCTGATCAAGCTGATCGCACTGGGCGGTGTCGGGCTGTACGCCTTGTATGGCGTGTTCGACGGCCCGCAACAGCTGGAACTGTGGCTGTTGCAGAACCAGACCGCCCTCGCCTCGCTGCACACGCCGTTGCAGGAAGGCCCCTGGCGCACCCTGCTGCTGGTGTTCTTCGCCTCGGCGATTGTCATGCCGCACATGTATCACATGACCTTCACTGAAAACCTCAACCCGCGCTCGCTGGTCAGCGCCAGTTGGGGGCTGCCACTGTTTCTGCTGTTGATCAGCCTCGCTGTTCCACTGATCCTCTGGGCCGGGCTCAAACTCGGGGCCACGACCAGCCCGGAATACTTCACCCTCGGGATCGGTATCGCGGCCAACAGCAAGTCGTTGGCCCTGCTCGCCTATATCGGTGGACTGTCGGCGGCCAGCGGGCTGATCATCGTGACTACGCTGGCGCTGTCCGGCATGGCCCTCAACCATCTGGTGCTGCCGCTTTATCAGCCGCCAGCCGAGGGCAACATCTACCGCTGGCTGAAGTGGACGCGACGCGGGCTGATCGTGGCGATCATTGCCTTGGGTTACGGCTTCTATCTGCTGCTCGGTGCCCAGCAGGATCTGGCCAATCTCGGCATCGTCGCTTTCGTTGCGACGCTGCAATTCCTGCCGGGCGTACTGTCGGTGCTTTACTGGCCGACCGCCAACCGGCGAGGCTTCATCGCAGGCCTGCTGGCCGGCATTGCGGTCTGGGCAGTCAGCATGCTGCTGCCGCTGATCGGCAACCTGCAGGGCTTTTATATCCCCTGGCTGAACATGATCTACGTGCTGGACGACACCAGCTGGCACATGGCAGCTATCGCGTCTCTCGCGGCCAACGTGTTGTTGTTCACCCTGATATCCCTGTTCACCAATGCCAGCCCTGAAGAAGTCGGTGCAGCCGAGGCCTGCGCGGTCGATAACGTGCGCCGACCGCAACGCCGTGAACTGCATGCCGTGTCGCCCCAGGAATTCGCCACCCAACTGGCCAAGCCGCTGGGCGCGAAAGCCGCACAGAAGGAAGTCGAACAGGCGCTGCGCGATCTGTACCTGCCATTCGACGAGCGCCGTCCTTATGCCCTGCGCCGCCTGCGCGACAGGATCGAGGCCAACCTGTCCGGGTTGATGGGGCCAAGTGTCGCCCAGGACATGGTGGAAACCTTCCTGCCGTACAAATCGGGCAGCGAAAAATATGTCACCGAAGACATACATTTTATTGAAAGCCGTCTTGAGGACTACCACTCGCGCCTGACCGGCCTTGCTGCCGAACTCGACGCCCTGCGCCGCTACCACCGCCAGACCCTGCAGGAACTGCCGATGGGTGTGTGCTCGCTGGCCGAAGATCAGGAGATACTGATGTGGAACAGGGCGATGGAAGAGCTGACCGGCATCGTCGCCCAGCGCGTGGTCGGTTCGCGACTGGAAACCATTGCCGAACCCTGGAAAAGCCTGCTTACCGGCTTTGCCAGCCTGCCCGATGAGCACCTGCACAAGCAGAAACTCGGTCTGGACGGCCAGACCCGCTGGCTAAACCTGCACAAGGCGGCCATCAACGAGCCTCTCGCCCCTGGCAACAGTGGCCTGGTGGTGCTGGTCGAGGACCTGACCGACACGCAGATGCTTGAAGACAAGCTGGTGCACTCAGAGCGGCTGGCCAGCATTGGTCGACTGGCAGCAGGCGTGGCGCACGAAATCGGCAACCCGATCACCGGCATTGCCTGTCTCGCGCAAAACCTGCGTGAAGAGCGTGAAGAAGACGGCGAACTGAAAGAAATCAGCAGTCAGATACTTGAACAGACCAAACGTGTGTCGCGCATTGTCCAGTCATTGATGAGCTTTGCCCACGCGGGGGCTCATCAGCACAGCGACGAGGCCGTTTGTCTGGCTGTGGTGGCTCAGGATGCTATTGGTCTGCTGGCGCTGAACCGGCGCAATTTCGAAGTACACTTCTATAACCTGTGCAACCCCGAACATTGGGCTGTCGGCGACCCGCAGCGCTTGGCACAAGTGCTGATCAACCTGCTCTCCAATGCCCGCGATGCGTCCCCGGCAGGCAGTGCGGTCAGGGTCAGAAGCGAAGTATCCGAGCACACGGTGGACCTGATCGTCGAAGACGAAGGCAGTGGGATTTCAAAGGCAATCATGGACCGATTGTTCGAGCCGTTCTTCACTACCAAGGAGCCTGGCGAAGGAACCGGACTTGGCCTCGCGCTGGTCTATTCCATCGTTGAAGAGCATTATGGACAAATCACTATCGACAGCCCGGCCGATCCCGAGCAGCAGCGTGGAACCCGTATTCGGGTGACCTTGCCACGTCATGTCGACGCGACGTCCACCGTGAACTGAGACCGTCGAGAGAACTGAATCAATGCCGCATATTTTGATCGTCGAAGACGAAACGATTATCCGCTCAGCCCTGCGTCGCCTGCTTGAACGCAATCAGTATGAAGTCAGTGAGGCCGGCTCCGTTCAGGAAGCTCAGGAGCGCTTCAGCATTCCGTCTTTTGATCTGATCGTCAGCGACCTGCGCCTGCCAGGCGCGCCGGGTACCGAACTGATCAAGCTCGGCGAAGGCAAACCGGTGCTGATCATGACCAGTTACGCCAGCCTGCGCTCAGCGGTCGATTCGATGAAGATGGGGGCTGTGGATTACATCGCCAAACCCTTCGATCACGATGAAATGCTGCAGGCAGTCTCGCGAATCCTGCGTGATCGCCAGACGGTCAAGGGGCTTCAGGACGAGCGTAACGCCCTTGCCAAGGCTAACGGCGCTGAAAAAGGCCCGGCACAGAATAATAATGGCGAGATAGGCATTATCGGTTCTTGCCCGCCCATGCTGGATCTCTACAGCAAGATCCGCAAAGTGGCACCGACCGATTCCAATGTTCTGGTTCAGGGCGAGTCGGGCACCGGTAAAGAACTGGTCGCCCGCGCCCTGCACAACCTGTCACGCCGTGCCAAGGCGCCGATGATTTCGGTCAACTGTGCGGCCATCCCTGAATCGCTGATCGAGTCTGAATTGTTCGGTCACGAGAAAGGCGCATTCACCGGTGCCAGTGCAGGTCGTGCTGGTCTGGTTGAAGCTGCTGACGGGGGCACGCTGTTTCTCGATGAAATCGGCGAGCTGCCTCTGGAAGCCCAGGCACGCCTACTGCGCGTTTTGCAGGAAGGCGAGATTCGTCGTGTCGGCTCGGTGCAATCGCAAAAGGTTGATGTACGCCTGATCGCCGCAACCCACCGCGACCTCAAGACACTGGCCAAAAATGGCGAGTTTCGTGAAGACCTGTTCTACCGCCTGCACGTCATCGCCCTGAAACTCCCCGCTCTGCGCGAGCGTGGCAGCGATATTCTGGAAATCGCCCGTGCGTTTCTGGTACGCCAGAGCGCCAAGGTCGGTCGCGACGACCTGAAGTTTTCCCCCGACGCCGAACAAGCCATTCGCCATTACAGTTGGCCAGGCAACGTACGCGAACTGGAAAATGCGGTGGAGCGCTCGGTGATCCTGTGCGAAAACCCGGAAATCACCGCAGACCTGCTGGGCATCGACATCGAGCTCGACGGTCTGGATGACGACGAGTACATGGGCATGGCACCGCTGCCGGGGTCTTCCAGCTCGACGGGCAATGAGCCGGCCGAAGACCTGTCGCTTGAGGACTATTTCCAACACTTCGTTCTGGAGCATCAGGACCACATGACTGAAACCGAGCTGGCGCGCAAACTGGGCGTCAGTCGCAAGTGTCTGTGGGAACGTCGTCAGCGTCTGGGCATTCCGCGTCGCAAGGGCGTCGCCAACGAGACGTAAAAAGCGGCAAAAGGCTCTGGCACGCGGTGCGCAGAGCGGGTAGAAACTGTTACCGCAAACACTTCACGTAACAAAAGCCGGGTCTTACGGTAACGCAGGCCCGGCTTTTTTATGCCCGCAACAACCGCCTTTCGCCCGCAAACGCCCGGTTTACGGGGCTTCGCAAAAGTTGGCACAGCTTCTGCTATATGCTTAGTACAAGAAAAACAACAAGCAGTACGACACCCATAATAAAAACAACACGAATCGACTCACGCATAACAAGAACAACACGGCGGAGGCGCAGCTAACTGATTCTTTTGGAGAGGAGTTGTATTTGGGGCTTGCCCCGCAACCAGGCCGAGAACAACAAAAACTACCCTTAGGTAGAGCCTGAACTGGTTGGATCGAATGATCATTGCAACGCAGCGACCAAAGCAATCCGTTTGCTCTTGACTCCCGATTGGGAGGTTTCACAGACGAAGGTCTCGTGAATGGGCACTCAACAAAAACAAGAAGCCCATACAGAAAACAATAATAAAGAGCACACACTTTGGGGGAGCTTCGGCTCCCCCAGTAGCTTCCCCAGCGTTAATACGCGCCATCGTTTGCCCTTCCGCGACAGCTTCCTACACCATCCCCCGACTAAATGCTAGAATCCCCGCCCATCATGCGGTCATTCCACGTTTTTGGCCGAATATTCCTTCAAACAGTGCATCCCATGCTGAAGAAGTTGTTCCAGTCATTTCGTTCCCCACTGCGCAAACCGCAGCAACATACGCGTACCACGCCTGAAGTGCTCAATAGCAGCCAGCATTCGCTGCAACGCAGCCAGTTCAGCCGTTATGCCGTTAATATCGTCGAACGCCTGCAGAACGCTGGCTACCAGGCCTATCTGGTCGGTGGCTGTGTACGCGACATGATGCTCAATATCACGCCCAAGGATTTCGACGTCGCCACCAGCGCCACGCCGGAACAAGTGCGTGCCGAATTCCGTAATGCGCGAATCATTGGCCGCCGGTTCAAGCTGGTGCATATCCATTTCGGTCGTGAAATCATCGAAGTGGCGACCTTCCGCGCCAATCATCCCCAGGATGACGAAGAAGAGGACAGCAACCAGTCCTCGCGCAATGAAAGCGGGCGCATTCTGCGTGACAACGTGTACGGCACGCTTGAAGAGGACGCCCAGCGTCGCGACTTCACGATCAACGCGCTGTATTACGATCCGGTCAGCGAGCGTGTTCTGGATTACGCCAATGGCGTACACGACATTCGTAACCGTCTGATCCGCCTGATCGGCGACCCCGAGCAACGCTACAAGGAAGACCCGGTGCGCATGCTGCGTGCGGTGCGCTTTGCTGCCAAGCTGGACTTCGGCATCGAAAAGCACAGCGCCCAACCGATTCGCTCGCTGGCACCGATGCTGCGCGATATTCCGTCGGCACGCCTGTTCGAAGAAGTGCTCAAACTGTTCCTCTCCGGGCATGCTGCTCCCACCTTTGAAATGCTGGTGGACCTTGAACTGTTCGAACCGCTGTTCCCGGCCAGTTCCAAGGCGCTGGAATACAACCCGACCTACACCCATACACTGATCAGCAATGCCCTGATCAACACCGACCTGCGCATCAAGCAGAACAAACCGGTCACGCCGGCATTCCTGTTTGCCGCGCTGCTCTGGCCTGCCCTGCCGGCCAAGGTACTGCGCGCCCAGGAGCGCGGCATGCCGCCGATTGCAGCCATGCAGGAGGCCGCTCACGAACTGATTATCGAGCAATGCCAGCGCATCGCGATTCCAAAGCGCTTCACGCTGCCGATCCGCGAGATCTGGGATATGCAGGAGCGCCTGCCGCGCCGTTCGGGCAAACGTGCAGACCTGTTGCTGGACAACTCAAGGTTCCGTGCGGGTTACGATTTCCTCCTGTTGCGTGAAGCTGCGGGCGAGCAGACCGATGGTCTGGGCCAGTGGTGGACCGATTATCAGGACTGCAACGACAGCGAACGCCGCGACATGATTCGTGACCTGAGTAACAAGCCCGAAGCGGCGGGCGCAGCGCCACGCAAGCGTCGTCGTAACAGCGGTGCCAAACGCAAGCGCACCACCGGCGAGGCGCAAAGCGGTGAATGAACCGCTGTTGACCACTGAACGCGTTTACATCGGCCTGGGCAGCAATCTTGCTGACCCGGCCGAGCAACTGCGCAGTGCCCTCAAGGCAATGGCGCAACTACCCGATTGTGAACTGACCGGCGTGTCTTCGTTCTATGTCAGCGACTCGTTGCTGCCCGGCCAGCCGCGCTTTACCAACGCCGTCGCAGCACTCGACACTACCCTGACGCCACTGACCCTGCTTGACGCGCTACAGGCCATCGAGCTGGATCAGGGCCGCGAACGCCATGAACGCTGGGGGCCTCGCACGCTGGACCTCGACATTCTGCTGTTCGGCAATCGCCTGATCGATGAACCGCGCCTCAAGGTGCCGCATTACCACATGCAGGCGCGGGCATTCGTGCTGTACCCGCTGGCAGAGCTGGCCCCAGGCCTGACGCTGGCCGACGGACGCGAACTCGATCGTCTACTCGAAGACTGCCCGTTTACGGGCCTTGAACGCCTGCCCGCCGAGGCATAAAGCCTGTCTGTCACCGCACATGTGTAACCGGTCCGACGCACAGGTAACACCTTCAATTGACTTCACGCCCCCTCCTCACGAAGATAGGCCTCCCGCCGCCGCACCACAGGCGAACGGGCGCGAAACAGGCCTTTGCAAAACACCGCGACACGACGGTGTGCCTGCTTTTCCAGGATGACTCTCACGCGCTGAACACCCGTCTTCACAGCGCCTGATGGAGGACTTTACATGCCGAACATAACCGTTACGTCGCTGCTGGCCATGAAGCAGAAGGGTGAGAAGATCACCATGCTGACCTGCTACGACGCAACCTTCGCCCACACGGCCTCCCAGGCGGGTGTCGAAGTGCTGCTGATAGGCGACTCGCTGGGCATGGTCCTGCAGGGTCACGACAGCACCCTGCCCGTCACGACCGCCGAAACCGCGTACCACGTTGCCTGTGTGAAACGCGGTAATCAGGGCGCGATGATTCTCGCTGACCTGCCGTTCATGGCCAACGCCACGCTGGAGCAAACCTTCATCAACAGCGCGACGCTGATGCAGGCAGGTGCGCACATGATCAAGGTCGAAGGCGCTGCATGGCTTGGCGAGTCGATCCGTTTGCTGGCAGAACGCGGCATCCCGGTGTGCGCACACATGGGCCTGACGCCGCAGGCAGTCAACGTACTGGGCGGCTATAAGGTTCAGGGTCGACTGGAAGCACAGGCACGGCAGATGCGTGCCGACGCGATCGCGCTGGAACAGGCGGGCGCAGCGATGATCCTGTTGGAGTGTGTGCCGAGCGAACTCGCCGAAGAAATCACCCAGGCGGTGAAAATTCCGGTCATCGGTATTGGCGCAGGCAGCGCTACCGACGGCCAGGTACTGGTGCTGCACGACATGCTGGGCCTGTCCATCAGCGGGCGCGTACCCAAATTCGTGAAAAACTTCATGACCGGTCAGCCCGATATCCAGTCGGCTATCCAGGCCTACGTGGCCGCGGTCAAAGACGTCAGCTTTCCAGCAACTGAACACGGATTCTCGGCATGAACACAGTAAAGACCGTACAGGAACTGCGTGCCGCCGTTGCGCGGGCACGCAGCGAAGGCAAACGGATCGCGTTGACCCCGACCATGGGCAACCTGCACAGCGGCCACGCCGCACTGGTTGCCAAGGCGGCCCAACGTGCCGACTTCGTGGTCGCCACCATTTTCGTCAATCCGCTGCAGTTCGGCCCCAACGAAGACTTGGCCACTTACCCTCGCACCCTGGCGGCCGATCAGGAAAAACTTCTGCAGGCCGGGTGCAACCTGCTGTTCACCCCAAGCGTCGAGGAAATGTACCCGCACGGCATGGCCGATCAGACGCTGGTCAGCGTGCCACACCTGTCGCAAGGCCTGTGCGGTGCGAGCCGTCCCGGCCATTTCGAGGGCGTTGCTACAGTCGTCAGCAAGCTCTTCAACATGGTGCAGCCAGACCTGGCGATTTTCGGCGAAAAAGACTTCCAGCAGCTGGCGGTGATTCGCGCCATGGTCCGTGACCTGAACATGCCGATCCAGATCATCGGAGAACCTACCGTGCGTGCCGACGACGGTCTGGCGCTGTCCTCGCGTAACGGTTATCTGAATGAAGCTCAGCGCGCTGCGGCACCCGCGCTGTATCAGGCCATCCGCCAGACTGCCGACGCGATCAGCGCAGGCGAGCAGGATTTCGACGCACTGCTGACGAGCAAGAAGCAGCAACTGGAGGCAGCCGGTTTTCGTATCGATTATCTGGAAATACGTGACGCCACCAGCCTGCGTCCGACCACTGCCGAAAATCGCGACGTGGTCATCCTCGCTGCCGCATTCCTGGGTAAAACCCGCCTGATCGACAATCTGCACCTGACCAGAAGCTGACGGGATGCGCCGGGGCAATGAACTAAGCCACACCGGCAATGCCATACCGGTACAGGTTGCCTGAACCACAACCGACAGCATTTGAGCGCAAGCCCCGGTTTCTTGTGTGCGAAAAAGTACCGGGGTCATGTAAGGCGAGGCGCAGACAAACGGGTACGCGAAGGGTAGTCTGCTATGTATAGCCCGTGAGAAAGCTTGCGACCTCGCCCCAAGAATATCCAAAGACAGAACCAGTTAAAGGAAACCCGCAGCGATGGCGTACTACCGCAATCCTTCCGATGTGACCGCTCTGCCCGCCTGGCAAGCGTTGAGCAAACACCGCCAGTCCATGCAGAATTTCAGCATGCGCGAAGCGTTCAATTCTGATCCGCAGCGCTTCAGCCAATTCACCCTCAGCAGCGCCGGTCTGTTTCTCGACTACTCCAAAAACCTGATCACCACCGAAACCCGTGATCTGTTGGTCAGCCTGGCGGGCGAAGTGAACCTCAAGGACGCCATCAAGGCTCAATACGATGGCGAGCTGGTCAACTCATCCGAAGGTCGCCCGGCGCTGCACACCGCTCTGCGCCGGCCGGTCGGCGACAAGTTGAAAGTCAACGGTGTCGATGTGATGCCGGACGTACACCGCGTACTCAATCAGATGACCGAACTGGTCGGCCGAATTCACGACGGTCTGTGGCGCGGTTACACCGAAAAGCCGATCACCGACGTGGTGAACATCGGCATCGGCGGCTCGTTCCTCGGCCCGGAGCTGGTCTCCGAAGCGCTGGTGGCCTACGCGCACAAAGGTGTGCGTTGCCATTACCTGGCGAACATCGATGGCAGCGAGTTTCATGAACTGTCGATGAAAATTCGCGCCGAGACCACGCTGTTCATCGTCTCGTCGAAGTCCTTCAACACGCTGGAAACCCTGAAAAACGCTCAGGCTGCACGCGCCTGGTACCTGGCGCAGGGCGGCTCCGAAGTTGAACTGCATCGCCACTTCATCGCGGTTTCCAGCAATAACGCGGCAGCCGTAGCCTTCGGCATCCGTGAAGAAAACATCTTCCCGATGTGGGACTGGGTTGGCGGTCGCTATTCGCTGTGGTCGGCCATCGGCCTGCCTATCGCGCTGGCTATCGGCATGTCCAACTTCAAGGAACTGCTGTCCGGCGCCTATACGATGGACCAGCATTTCCAGAGCGCCCCTTTCGAACAGAACATGCCGGTGCTGCTGGCGCTGCTGGGTGTCTGGTACGGCAACTTCTGGAATGCGCAAAGCCACGCGATCCTGCCGTACGACCACTACCTGCGTAACATCACCAAACACCTGCAACAACTGGACATGGAGTCCAACGGCAAGAGCGTCCGTCAGGACGGTACGCCAACCGCCACCGACACCGGCCCGGTCATCTGGGGCGGCGTGGGTGCCAACGGTCAGCATGCTTATCACCAGTTGCTGCATCAAGGCACACAGATGATTCCGGCCGACTTCATTGTGCCGATCGTCAGCTTCAACCCGGTTGCCGACCATCACCAGTGGCTGTATGCGAACTGCCTGTCACAGAGCCAGGCATTGATGATGGGCAAGACCCGCGCCGAAGCCGAAGCCGAGCTGCGCGAGAAGGGCATGAGCGAGGAAGAGGTGCAGAAACTGGCACCGCACAAGGTCATCCCCGGTAACCGTCCGAGCAACACCCTGGTGGTCGAACGCATCAGCCCTCGTCGTCTTGGCGCACTGGTGGCGATGTATGAGCACAAGGTGTTCGTGCAGAGCGTGATCTGGGGCACCAATGCCTTTGACCAATGGGGCGTGGAACTGGGCAAGGAGATGGGCAAGGCCGTGTACCAGCGTCTGACCGGCGGCACCGAAGAGCCGGCTGACGATGCATCGACCCAAGGGCTGATCAACTACTTCCGCGGCCGTCACCGCGGCTGATTTGTCCCTCTCATGGTGATGACCATCGTTCCCACGCTCTGCGTGGGAATGCCGTGCCTGATGCTCTGCGTCATAAAGAGGAAGCAAAGCGTCCAGAACTGCATGCCGACGCGGAGCGTCGGCACGATAGTCAGCCAGGCGATGAGCGCTCCGCGCTTCGAACGAGCTTCAGTCAGTTTTATACACGCCCTCCCCGATGCACGAGCACGACATGGAATTCATCCGCACCCGCATCGAAACCCAGGTCATCAGCCTTACCGGCCTGGCCCTGGGCCAGCTGGATCTGGAGAACCCCAAGGGCGACCCCGGTCTGTTTGGTCCTCAGGCAGTGTGCTGGAAGGTACACGGCGACTTCACCAGCATGCTGGTCGGCGGCATCAGCGCCTTGATGCTGCAGGCTTTGCACCCGCTGGCACTGGCGGGCATCTGGGACCACTCCAACTTTCGTCAGGACATGCTCGGCCGCCTGCGGCGCACCGGGCAGTTTCTGTCCGGCACTACCTACGGCTCCACGCGAGATGCCAACTGGCTGATCGACAAGGTGCGCAACATTCATCTCAATATCGTCGGCACCGCGCCCGATGGCCGGCCGTATGCCGCCAGCGATCCGGATTTGCTGACCTGGGTGCATGTGGCCGAAGTCAGCAGCTTTCTCGCAGCCCACTTGCGCTACTTCAACCCGGATATGTCGCTCGCCGATCAGGACGCGTACTACGCTGAAACAGCGCTGGTTGCCGAACGGCTCGGGGCTCGTAATGCTCCGCGCTCACGTCAGGCCATCGCTGATTATCTGGCAGACATTCGCGGGCAACTGGTATGTGACGAACGCAGTCACGAAGTGCTGCGCCTGCTGCTCGATGCCCCTGCGCCCAACTGGCTGGCCAAGCCTTTCGGCGTGTTGATGATGCGTGCCGGTATCGACTTGCTGCCGGACTGGGCCAGCGAAATGCTCGATATTACCCAGGGTCCCGTGCAGCGCCGGATGATCCGCCTGGGCGTCAACAACACCGCGCCCATTTTGCGTTGGGCCGTACGGGACGGATCAGCGCAACGTGCCAGACGCCGCATGGACGTTACGTAAAGGTTTTCGGCAAAACGTGACCGAGCGGTTCACGGTTGGAACCTGCCTGCCTATCTGTGCCACCATGAGCTCTCAATAACAATGAGGATCAGCACCATGCAGGACGTCGTTATCGTCGCCGCCACCCGTACCGCCGTCGGCAGTTTTCAGGGTTCTCTGGCTGCCATTGCTGCTGTAGATCTTGGCGCTGCAGTCATTCGTCAACTGCTGGTGCAGACCGGCGTGGACGGCGCGCAAGTCGATGAAGTCATCATGGGCCAGGTGCTCACCGCCGGCGCAGGCCAGAACCCGGCGCGACAGGCCGCCATCAAGGCGGGCCTGCCCTTCTCGGTACCGGCCATGACCCTGAACAAAGTCTGCGGCTCGGGTCTCAAGGCACTGCACCTGGCGACCCAGGCGATTCGCTGCGGTGATGCCGAGGTCATCATTGCTGGCGGCCAGGAAAACATGAGCCTGTCCAACTACGTACTGCCGGGCGCACGCACCGGTTTGCGCATGGGCCACACCAGCATGGTCGACACCATGATCACTGATGGTCTGTGGGATGCATTCAATGACTACCACATGGGCATCACCGCCGAGAACCTCGCGCAGCAGTACGACATCAGCCGTGAAGCCCAGGATCAGTTCGCTGCCCTGTCTCAGCAAAAAGCGATTGCGGCCATTGAAGGCGGGCGCTTTGTCGATGAGATCACCCCGATCCTGATCCCTCAGCGCAAGGGCGAGCCATTATCATTCGCCACTGACGAACAGCCCCGCGCTGGCACCACGGCCGAAACACTCGGCAAACTCAAACCTGCGTTCAAGAAGGACGGCACCGTCACCGCTGGTAACGCGTCTTCGCTCAACGACGGTGCCGCCGCCGTGATGCTGATGAGCGCGGCCAAAGCCGAGCAGTTGGGCCTGCCAGTGCTGGCGCGCGTCGCCGGATACGCCAACGCAGGTGTCGACCCGGCCATCATGGGCATCGGCCCGGTCAGTGCAACCCGACGCTGTCTGGACAAGGCTGGCTGGACGCTGGACGAGCTGGACCTGATCGAAGCCAACGAAGCCTTTGCCGCACAGTCGCTGTCGGTCGGCAAGGAACTGGGGCTGGACCCGCAAAAGCTCAACGTCAATGGTGGCGCCATCGCCCTTGGCCACCCGATTGGCGCGTCGGGCTGCCGCGTGCTGGTGACGTTGCTGCACGAGATGATCAGGCGCGATGCCAAGAAGGGCCTGGCCACGCTGTGCATCGGCGGTGGCCAGGGGGTTGCCCTCGCGCTGGCACGCTGAGGGCGCTTACTATCTTAATCAGGCGCCTGCGGGCGCCACTTCCATGTCCACCGGCTCTGGACGCTTGATCAGCGCGTAGACCACGCCGGTCAGCACGCTACCGGCGATAATCGCCAGCAGATACAACAGCGCATGGTTTATGGCGTTGGGGATCAGCATCACAAACAGGCCGCCGTGTGGCGCCATCAGTTTGCAGCCGAAGTACATCGACAATGCACCGGTCAGCGCGCCACCCACGACACTGGCCGGAATCACCCGCAACGGATCCTTGGCGGCAAACGGAATGGCGCCTTCGGAAATAAAGCACAGCCCCAGCACGAACGCCGCCTTGCCTGCCTCTCGCTCGCTCTGGGCAAACTTGCGACGGGCCAGAATCGTGGCGATGCCCATACCGATGGGCGGCACCATACCGGCAGCCATGGCAGTGGCCATCGGCGCGTAGCTCTGGGACGCCAGCAGACCGACCGAGAACGCATAGGACGCCTTGTTGATCGGCCCGCCAAGGTCGACGCACATCATTGCACCCAGCACCACGCCCAGCAGAATGGCGTTGGTGGTACCCATGCTGTCGAGGAAGTGTGTCAACGCTTCCAGCATGCCCGCAACCGGCTTGCCGACCACGTAGATCATCACCAGACCGGTGAACAGGCTCGACAGCAACGGGATGATCAGAATCGGCTTGAGCGCTTCGACGCTGGCTGGCAGGCGTGCATAGCGGTTGATCGCCGCAGCGCTGTAACCGGCCAGAAAACCGGCAATGATACCGCCAATGAAGCCGGCCCCCAGCGTACTCGCCAGCAGACCACCGATCATGCCAGGCGCAAGCCCCGGGCGATCAGCAATCGAATACGCGATGTAACCGGCCAGCAGTGGCACCATGAGTTTGAACGCAGCTTCCCCGCCGATCTGCATCAAGGCTGCCGCCAGCGTGCCTTGCTCTTTGAACGCGGTAATGCCGAACACAAACGACAGGGCGATCAACAGACCGCCTGCCACCACCATCGGCAGCATGAACGAAACACCGGTCAGCAGGTGCTTGTACACACCTGCCTTTTCTTGCCTGGCAGGTGATTGGGCAGCAGCCTCGTCAGACTCTACCTGACCTTCTGCCAAGGCTTTTTTCAATGTTGCTTCGGACTGCTTGAGCGCGATCCCGGTGCCACACCGGTAGATTTTCTTGCCTGCAAAACGATCAGTATTGACTTCGATATCTGCCGCCAGCAGCACCACGTCAGCCTCGGCAATGGCCTTGGCGCTGAGCGGGTTGCGCGCGCCGACCGAGCCCTGGGTTTCGACTTGAAGGTCGTAATTCAGACGCTTGGCTGCTTGCTGGATGGCTTCGGCGGCCATGAACGTGTGCGCAACCCCGGTCGGGCAGGCGGTGATCGCAACAATGCGCGGCTGCGCACCCGAGCTATCGGCTGCTTGAGGCGTGACCGCCTCAGACGCCGCATGCACCTGCGCTTCTCGCTCGGCGCGTTGCAGAAAACCGTCGACGTCCTGCAACGCATGGGCAGGCGAATCCTGAAAAAGACGTTTGCCGACAAAGCGGCTCAAATCCACAGGACCGGTATTGACCACCAGAACGAGGTCGGCGGCTTCGATGTCCTGAGCGGACAACTGCTGGTCCGATTTGTTGGGATCGATGATTTCGACGCTGGTTTCCCAGCCCTGGCGCAATGCCGCCGCTTCGAGCAATCGTGCGCTGAGTACGCTGCTGACCTTGCCGTTCGGGCAGGCCGTAACTATGGCTAACTTCATGACGATCCTCTCTTATTGTTCTGAAAGGCTGCGTACAGTGACGCCGCCTTCAAGCCGTTTGAGTTGCGCGGCATCGGTGATACCGAAACCGATCTGGGTCACTGCCATGGCGGCAATCGCTGTGGCAGTGCGCAAGGTCTTCTGCGGCTCTTGACCGGTGATCAAGCCGTGCACCATGCCTGCCAGCAGCGAGTCACCCGCACCGACCGTGCTGGCCACCGTGACCTTGGGCGGCAGCGAGTGCAGCGCCACACTTGGACTGAACCAGTGCACGCCTTCAGAGCCCTGAGAGATCACTACATGCTCGATGCCCTGCGTGTGCAGGCGAGCAGCCACTTCGGCTTGCGCGGCGATGGAAATGATCGGTGCGTCGAGCGCATCGGCCAGTTCTTCGGTGTTGGGCTTGATCAGCCACGGCCCGGCGGTAAGACCGGCGCGCAGGGCCAGGCCGCTGCTGTCCAGCGCTACTTTCAGACCGAGGTCCTTGAGCATCACCAGCAGTTTGTGCAGCCACTCCGGCGTGACACCACGCGGCAGGCTGCCAGCAACGACCACAACGTCGAAACCTGATGCAATCTGTTGCACACGGGCGAACAGCGCTTGCTGTGCCTCTTCACTGACCTGCGGGCCAGGACCGTTGAGGTCGGTGATGCGGCCACTGCCTTCGGCCAGCTTGATATTGCTGCGGGTTTCTCCCGGCACACGGACAAACTCGTCAACAAAGTTGCGACGTTCGAACAACGCCTCGAACGCTTGCTGGTTGTCGACACCGAGAAAACCGGCAACGGTCAGGTCGTGGCCCAGGTCAGCCAGCACCTGCGCCACATTCAGGCCTTTGCCCGCTGCGTGAGTGAGCATTGCATTGCTGCGGTTGACCTGGCCCAGTTCCAGCTGGCCCAACTGCACAGTCAGGTCCAGCGCCGGGTTCATGGTCAGGGTAAGAATCTTAGCCATTACACAGCCTCCACAAGCGCGCGAACTTCGGCGGCGCTGCCCGCCGTCAGCGCATTTTGCGCCAGTTGTTGCGCGCTGCTCAGGGTCAGCTCACGCACGCACGCCTTGACCTCGCCAATGCTGCGCGCCGAGACACTCAATTCATCCACGCCCAGCCCGACCAGAATCGGCACCGCCAGCGGGTCGGCGGCCAGTTCGCCGCACACGCCCACCCATTTGCCGTTGGCATGCGCAGCGCGCACGGTCATGTCGATCAGTTGCAGCACCGATGGGTGCAGGCCGTCAGCCTGAGCCGAAAGAGTCGGATGGCCGCGGTCGATGGCCATTGTGTACTGCGTCAGGTCGTTGGTGCCGATGCTGAAGAAGTCCACTTCCTTGGCCAGCACCGGGGCAATCAGAGCCGCCGATGGCACTTCGATCATGATCCCCAGTTGCAGGTCGCTGACCGGAATCTCCTCGCGCAACCGCTCGGTCATTTCCCGCGCCTGACGCCACTCTTCAAGCGTGCCGATCATTGGGAACATGATGCGCAGCGGGCCGCTGTCTGCCGCGCGTAACAGGGCGCGCAACTGGCTTTCCATGACATCCGGGCGTTGCAGGGTCAGGCGGATACCGCGTACGCCAAGGAACGGGTTTTCTTCTTTGGCGATCGGCCAGTAAGGCAGTGGTTTGTCGCCACCCACGTCCAGCGTACGCACCACCAGCGGGCGGCCACCCAGATCAGTCAGCACGCGACGGTATTCAGCTTCCTGCGTGGCTTCATCGGGGGCCTGAGAATGCGCCATGAACAGCAGCTCGGTGCGTAGCAGGCCAACGCCTTCCGCGCCCTGCTCCACAGCCGCTGGCGTCCCGGTGCTGTCGCCGATATTGGCGAAGACTTCGACGGCATGCCCATCACGCGTCACAGCAGGCTCCATACGCGCTGCCGCTGCGGCCTTGAGGCGCTCTTCGCGGGCATCACGGTCCTGAGCGGCGCGCTGCAAGGTTGCTTCGTCAGGTGCGACGGTCAGCCGCCCGCGCTGGCTGTCGAGCAGCAGCACGGTGCCTGGCTTGAACAGCAACACCTCGTCACCGGCACCGACCAGTGCGGGAATGCCCAACGCACGCGCCACGATGGCACTGTGCGCGGTCGCGCCGCCACGGGCGGTGAGGATGCCAGCGACCTGCGCCGGGTCCAGACGGGCTACGTCGGATGGGCCGACTTCGTCCATCACCAGAATGTAAGGTTCGTCCGGGGCCGCAACGGTTTCGACGCCGCAGATCTGCGCCAGCACGCGACGCCCCACATCACGCAGGTCGGCGGCACGCTCGGCCAGCAGTGCGTCCTGCAGTTGTTCCTGCTGAACGGCAGCGGTCTCGATGACCGTGGCCCAGGCCGCGGCCGCACTTTCGTCGTTGTTGAGGCGCGCCTCGACTTCGTTGGTCAGTTCCGGGTCTTCGAGCATCTCCTGGTGGGTGATGAAGATTTCCCGGATGGCCTTGGACTTGCTGCGCTGAATGAGGTTTTCGATGTCGCTGCGGACTTCACCGATCGCCTTGTGCAGACGCTCGCGTTCGGCAGCCACAGACTCACCCTGCTGCGGATAATCAAAGCTTTGCAGCACCTGAACGTGGGCCGGGCCGATAGCAATGCCCGGCGAAGCAGGCACGGCCTGCAACACGCTGCCGGCAGCCGGGGCGTTGAGCGGCTTGGCTACAGCAGCAGGCGCTGGCGCAGCTTGAGCCTCTGAAGCAACGGGCAACGGTTCGACTTCTTCACCCAGGCCCTGCTCCACTGCGGCGATCAGGGCTGGCAACGCGTCGTCGGCGATGCTCGGCTCGGCAATGAATTCCAGCGTCTGACCACGGCGCGCACCGAGGCTGAGCAGCTTGCTCAGGCTCTTGGCCGACACCGCAGATTCACCGCTTTCCAGCACGCGCATGCGGATCTCGCCGTCAAACTCCTTGGCCAGTTGCGCCAGTATCTTCGCCGGACGGGCGTGCAGGCCGTGGGCGTTGGCCAGCTGGACGCGCTGGGTCGGCCATTCGGCAGGCACTTCGCCGCCCAGGGCTTCCAGTACAACGCGACTGTTGGTGGCGTGGCCCAACTCATGACCACGGCCTTCGATCAGCAACAGGCACAGACGCTCCAGCAGCGCCTGATGCGCCTCACCCAGACTGGCGAGACAGAACAGACCGGTCAGCGGCTGGCCCAGATAGCGGATAGGTTTGTCCGGCGTGACGAACGCCAGACCAGGACGTTTGACGGTTTGCTCGCTGTGCAGCCACCACAGGCCATCACCCAGCGACAACGCTTCAACCTGCTGCAGCACGGCAGCGAACCCGTTGCTCACGCAGTCGGCTTTGCGCAGCAGGCGTGCGCCGCGCCAGACCAGTTCTTCAAAATCGTCGGCCGATACGCCGAGGCTGATCATCTGTGCGTCGAGCGCCAGTTCCTGAGGTGCGCCCTGCAACAATTTGAGCAGGTCTTCCGGCGTCCTGGCTTCGCGCAGCGCCTGGCCCAGATCCTCTTCACCCAATGCGCGGGTCAACAGTTGCAGCAGACGCAAGTGCTCATCGGACTTGGCCGCAATACCAATCGCCAGATAGACCATTTGCCCGTCGCCCCAGTCCACCCCTTCGGGGAACTGCATCAGACGCACACCGGTGGTAACCACCAGATCGCGGGTTTCGGGAGTACCGTGCGGGATGGCGATGCCCTGACCGAGAAAGGTCGAGCCCTGCTGCTCACGGCTCATCAGCCCGGTGAGGTAGCCCTCGGCAACCAGGCCATCAGCGACCAGGTGGTCGGCAATCAGCTTAAGTGCGGCAGTTTTATCCACAGCCGACCGGGCCATGGATATTTGCTCCAGAGTGAGTTCGAGCATTGCCTTGACTCCTGTGCAGCGCCAAGGCGCCACCTGATTCTTGTTTTAATGACGATCACGTGATCGACAGCTTGGGGGATGCAAGCGATGCTTGTCCGGACATCGTATCGGACATCACTTT
This sequence comes from Pseudomonas syringae group sp. 247E2, assembly GCF_032587795.1. NCBI lineage: Bacteria > Pseudomonadati > Pseudomonadota > Gammaproteobacteria > Pseudomonadales > Pseudomonadaceae > Pseudomonas > Pseudomonas syringae group sp. 247E2. The sequence goes on from NZ_JAWHPK010000011.1 coordinate 37,530, forward strand.
CATCTCGATTGCAGCAGACAACAGGCGTGCTGAATCGTTTAATCTACAATTGCCCGGCACGTTACTCGATTCTGGGGATTCATTGAAGCCCAGTCGGTCTGATCACTGTGGGACACTTCCCAAAATACTTGAAGCACATGGGAATTTCCTACGGTCTGGTGTAAAGATCATCGTCATAGCAAAAATAATTCGACTGTCCAGAGCCACTTACCTGACTAAAGGAAATTTCGGGGTGAAACTGAGCGATATCGCACGTCTGGCAGGTGTTTCTGTCACTACGGCCAGTTACGTGATCAATGGCAAGGCCGAACAACAACGCATCAGCCCGGCAACGGTCGAACGCGTCAAGGCAGTGGTCGAGCAGCACGACTTCCGACCCAACCCACAAGCGGCGGGCCTGCGCAGCCGTCATAGCAAAACGCTGGGCTTCATCCTGCCGGACCTGGAAAACCCCAGCTATGCGCGCATCGCCAAACTGCTTGAACAAGGCGCGCGCAGTCTCGGCTATCAACTGCTGATTGCCAGCTCCGATGACGACCCGGTCAGCGAACTACAGCTCTTGCAGCTTTTCCGTGCACGCCGTTGCGATGCGCTACTGGTCGCCAGTTGCTTGCCACCTGATGACGACAGCTACCGCGACTTGCAGCTCAAGGGCATGCCGATCATCGCCATCGACCGGGAAATGAATCCCGAATTTTTCTGCTCGGTAGTCAGCGACGACCATGACGCAAGCCTTCAACTGACCCGCAGCCTCTTGCAAACCCGACCGCGACACATCGCCCTGATCGGAGCACGCCCTGAGCTGAGCATCAGTCGCGCACGTGCCGCAGGCTTCGAACATGCACTCGACGGCTTTACCGGGGCCACCATCATCGAGCACGGCGAAGCGTTCAGCCGTCAGTGTGGCCAGCGTTTGATGACCGAGATGCTACAGCGTGAGGGGCATTTTCCCGATGCGCTGATCACCACGTCCTATGTGCTGCTGCAAGGCGTGTTCGATGTGCTGCAAAGTCAGGCACTGCAATCGACTCAATTGCATCTGGGAACCTTCGGCGATACACAACTGCTGGACTTCCTGCCGCTGCCCGTCAATGCCATGGCCCAGCAGCATCAGTTGATCGCCGACACGGCGCTGCGACTAGCCCTGGCCGCTATCGAGAAGGATACTTATCAGCCTGGTGTGCATGCCATTGCACGCGCCTTCAAGCAACGTATTCACGAGGTGTGAATGTGACGCTGATCGATACCCACACCCACCTGGACTTTGCGGATTTCGATGCCGACCGCGCCCAGGTCCTGGATAGCTGCCTGGCACTCGACGTGCAGCGCATCGTGGTGCTTGGGGTGTATCAGCGCAACTGGCAGCGGCTGTGGGAGCTGACCGAAGCAAACCCTGCCCTGCACGCAGCTTTCGGGCTGCATCCGGTGTATATCGATGAGCACCGGACCGAACATCTGAACGAGCTGGCGGACTGGCTGACGCGTCTACAAGGCCATCCGCAGCTGTGTGCAGTGGGCGAGATCGGTCTGGATTATTACGTCGAGCATCCGGACAAGCCACGTCAGCAGGAGCTCTTTGAAGCACAACTGCAATTGGCATCAGACTTCAAGCTGCCCGCCCTGCTGCATGTGCGCCGCAGTCACGCTGACGTAATTGCCGCCCTCAAACGCCACAAACTCAAACGCAGCGGCATCGTTCATGCCTTTGCAGGCAGTCGTGAAGAGGCGCGTGAATACATAAAGCTGGGTTTCAAACTGGGCCTCGGCGGCGCAGCGACATGGCCCCAGGCGCTGCGCATGCATCGTGTCATCGCCGAGCTGCCGCTGGACAGCGTCGTGCTGGAAACCGACTCACCGGACATGGCACCTGCCATGCATCCCTACTCGCGCAACAGCCCGCAGCACTTGCCTGACATTTGCCAAGCGCTCGCCGACCTGATGAAGATCCCCTCGGAGCGCCTGGCCCAGGCGAGCACCGAGAACGCCTGCGAGCTGTTCGGCTGGCCTCGTACGGCCAGCGCATAAGTCAAAATCGTTGTGTCAAAACTGCCGAGCCGAATCAGCGCAGCAGAGTCCACAACGCAAATCCTGCGTACCAGACAATTGCAGCACGAACCAGCAGCTCCCAGAGCATGTCGAGACTGGTGACACCTTGCGGACCGATCACCGGCGGCGGCACCTCGCTGGCAGCGCAACCCACACGCGTAATCAGCTGTGCGGCACTGATATTCCAGTTGAGCAGCTCGTGCAACATCACGCGACTCACGGCTACAAAGTTGCCGACCAGCGCAAAGCTTGCGGCGAGCAGCCTGACCGGCACCCATTCAAAGGCGTGGCGCAGTTGCCCTGCCCGCTCTACCAGTGCAGGTGTCGTGCCCTGTTCAGCGGCAAGCGCCAACAGCCTGTAGGCCAATGCCGCTACCGGGCCGAGCACGAAATACCAGAAAATAACGGCGAAGAAACTCTGAAACGCCTGCCAGAGCATGTAGCCCTGCACGCCGTGCAGCAATTGCTCGCCGTTATCTGCCTGCACACCCATGTCGCGACCGGCCACGTGCACCGCAGCCTGCGTATCACCACGCCTGCAGGCATCACGAAACGGCCCGAGTACCGCGATCAGGTCAACCCGACCCAGGCTGTAGATCAGCACCAGCAGGTGGATAGGCAGGACCAGCCAGCCGTAAGCCACCGAGCCGATGATGGTCAGTGCCAGTTGCAGCAGCAGGACAGGCACTAGAACCAGCAGCGCCAGCATGACCCAGGGACGTGCCGCCGTCCGCGGGCTGGCTTCGAGCCTGGCCAGCTCCTTCAGCCAGGGCCCGTCACGCTGAACGCGCTGACGCAGAGCCGAAAACTTCTCGACAAGAACGGCCAGCAGTAGCACCAGAAAACTCATTGTTCGTCCCTCACATCAATCCAGCAAAGCCGCTTGGAACCTGGCCCAGTCAAAAAAGGGGCCAGGGTCAGTCTTGCGTCCCGGCGCTATGTCACTGTGACCGCAGATGCGCTCGGGGGTGATTGCCACGAAAGCCCGACGCAATTGACGCGTCAGCTCGATCAGAGCGTCGTACTGCGCCTCGGTGAACGGCTGCTCGTCAGTTCCTTCCAGCTCAATGCCGACAGAGAAGTCATTACAGCCCTCACGCCCTTGAAAACTGGAAACCCCTGCGTGCCACGCGCGATCAAGACAGGAGACGAACTGAATGACCTCGCCATCACGTTCAATCAGAAAATGCGCTGAAACGCGCAGATCGGCAATCCCCACAAAGTAGGGATGCTCGGTGCTGTCGAGCTGGTTCTGAAAGAAAGCCTGCACTTTGCCGGTCTTGAATTGCGCAGGCGGCAGACTGATGTTGTGGATGACCAGCAGCGAGATTTCGCCTTCGGGTCGCGCATTGAAGTTGGGTGAAGGGCAATGCTGTACGCCATCGCACCAGCCGCTTGCGGAGTCCAGTTGCATGAGCGCTCCTTGAACGGGCGGATAAGTGGCGCTGATTATGCCCGCGACAGGAATGGATGTGGAGGTTTAGCCGTTGACCCGCGGTGTAGGAAACACGCTCTACACACCAGAGACGTGTGACGCAGATCGTCGAACTGCATGCCAACGCGGAGCGTCGGCAAGACGGTCAATCAGATAACGATCAGGCACCCTTGAGCTTGCGCAGGTTGCTGATGACCGACTCCAGTGCCCGGTCGAACAGCAGCGCATCATCGAGAATCCGCACGGCACCGCGCCGAAACTCGATGGCCAGACCGATACGGGTCTTTTCCAGGACTTTCATACCGGTTCGGTTGACGAACACATAGCGCCCGGTCGGCTCGACAATCGCGGTCAGTTTGCAGCGCAGCTTGTGCTCTTCATCTTCCTGAATCTCGACCCAGCAACCGACGCGCAATTTGTCGACCATCTGCAGACCGGCATCGTCGGCAGGCAGCTGCACAGTCGGCTCATTGAGCATCCGCTCTTCGGGTGTGACCAGAACGATTTCTTCAACAACGGCCATCATCGGCGGGCTTTCAACGAGCTGTGCGCCTGTCAACGACGTTTCACCACCTTGGGCATCCTCACCGCCTTCCTGCAAGCGCGAGAAGTGCTGAAACGCCTGAACATGCAGCGATTCCAGCTGGCTGAAGAATTCACTGGTGGCAAACGGGTCGAACGCAGCGCTGGTCAGGCCATCGCGCAGGGACTTGAGCAGCCCGGGCACCAGATCAAGCAAGCGCTGCAGCGCCTGGGGGTCGTCATGTTGTTCGACGCTCCAGATCAGCTCATCCATGGTTGCCAGTCCGGCCTGCCATTCGCTGGACTCTTCGCCATGCTTGAGGCAGGTTAGCAGAAGCACCTTGCTCCAGGCCTCCTGCAGCAGACGCACAACCACCTCCGGCAATGTGCGGCCCAGCAGGCGCTGATTCAACTCATGCTGCACCTGCTGCCGTGCCAGTTCGGCACGAGCGCGCCCCTCTTCGGCATCGCGGGTGCGCTGTTCAAGCAGCTCGCTGCGACGACGTTCGTCACTGGTGAACGCCAGAAAATCCGCCAGCAATTCAGAGAAGATTGCCGGATCATCGACAAAGTCATTGAGCAGGCGCTGCACGATCTGCTCGACGCGTTGATAAAGCGAGTCGCGCTGATAGTCATCACGGCTGCCCCAACCCAGCGCGGCAGTGGCAATTTCGTTGAGCAGGCGGCGGGCCGGATGGCTGCCGCGACTGAAAAAGCTTTTATCGAGCACCGCCACTTTGAGCATCGGAATCTGCAAGCGCCCGATCAGCGCACGCAATGAAGGCGTCAGGTTGCGATCATCAAGGATGAACTCGAAGAGCATGGCAATCAGGTTGATCACATCCTCGTCGCCGCCGCCAACAATCCTGGATTTGCCGGTTTTGACGTTGACTCGGGTCAGCAACTGTTCCAGCTGATTGCGCAGGTCAAAATCGTCTGCGGTGTCTTGAGACGGGACGTACTGCTGCAGGTGAGAAAGCAGGCGCAGCAGGTCCCTGCTGGAAATCGGCCGAACCTCGGCATTGGGCTCATGACGCGGAGCAAGGTTGCCGCGAACCTGCAGCAACAATTCCTGCAGGGCAGAGAAAACCTCTTGCACCCCCTTGTCGAGCTTGTCGGCGGCTTCATTCAGCCCAGGATCGGACATCTCGGAGACGCGATTCCTGGGAGCCGCCCGATCAGACGATCGACGGGCCGGCAGTGCTTTCATGTCCGGCAACACACCCGTGGCAATCAGCAGTTGATTGGCTTCACTGTAAAGGTGGTCAGTATTGGCCAGGACGTATTTCTCGAACAGCTTGAGAATGATCAGCTTGACCTTGATCTCGACGCCAAGGCTACGTCCTGCATCGAGGAAAAACCGGCACAGCATTGCCGGACCCAACGGGTTGGCATCCTCGGCGATGGTTTGCGGAATCAGAACATTCAGGCGGGCAGTGAGCTGGCCCAGCGCGAGGCTGTCGCGGCTCATGACCTTGCTGACCATGGCATCCACCGCCACAGTCTTCTCGAGATCATCGTTATGCACCAGCGCCAGCTTATCGAACGACACGGCGGTGGGCAGCACGGGCTCGTGAATCTGATACTGGCCCAAAGCCAGAAAAGACTCATAAAACTTGTCGAGGAAGCCACGCTCGATACTTTTACGCTTGAGGCGCAGGTCGCGCATGGCTTCAAAGAAGATGTTCTGATCAGTATTGCTGCGGGCGCGGTCAGCCATTTCGAACAGCGTATCGTCGGCGTTGTCGAACAGCGCCTGCAACGCATCCTTGAGCTGCTGGGCCGCCTTGTCGCGGACCTGCAACAACACAACAGGTAATCGGGCCAAAGGAGTACCGGCCCCCTGCGCGGGGAGCAGTTTGCTCAACGGCACTACTTTTTCGTCGTTCGGCATTACACCCCCTGACAGGAAACAACCTGAACCCCATCACAAACGTGGCTTGCTACCCTCGCACTGTGAAGCGACCCGCTTGGCCTTGCAAAACGTCAAAGTCATGACGTCAATTACAAGTCGGATTATCTTTCAAAACTTGTCATCAACGCCAGTGACACTTCTATGGTTGTCGTTGGAACTGTGACAAGGCACTCATATGCTGCGATAGACCGCGATATTCGCTTTCCATCGCAAACGAATTTGCCAAACCGACCAACTGCATGTTCTCAAGGCTGCACCGGAGCATCGCCGCAGGTGGGTTAGCGGTGTGCGGTGCCTTATACTCGGACGACTTTGCTACTGGAGCCCGCTATGCCGAATTTACGAATTGCCGACCTGACCGCCGAGATCGAAGCCAATGTGCGCCGCGCATTGCTTGAGGATGTCGGCAGCGGCGATATCACCGCCCAATTGATTCCGGCGGAACGGCTGGCCAAGGCCACCATCATTTCCCGCGATGCAGCGGTGATCGCCGGCACCGCATGGGTCGATACGGTCTTCCGCCAACTGGACCCTCGCGTGGCGGTGCACTGGCAGGTGACCGATGGCGACCGGGTCAGCCCGAATCAGGCGCTGTTTCACCTGGAAGGTCCGGCTCGCTCGCTGCTAACCGGCGAACGCAGCGCGCTCAATTTTCTGCAGATGCTCTCGGGTGTGGCCACGCGTGCACAGTACTTCGCAGACATGGTCTCGGGCACCCAGGTCAAATTGCTGGACACCCGCAAGACACTGCCGGGCCTGCGCCTGGCGCAAAAATACGCCGTCACCTGCGGTGGCTGTCATAACCATCGCATCGGTCTGTACGACGCGTTTCTGATCAAGGAAAACCATATCGCAGCCTGTGGCGGCATTGCCCAGGCAGTAGAGGCAGCCCACCGGATTGCGCCGGGCAAGCCTGTGGAAGTGGAGGTGGAAAGCCTGAGTGAACTCAAGCAGGCGCTGGACGCAGGTGCCAATATCATCATGCTCGATGAGCTCAGCCTCGATGACATGCGCGAAGCCGTGCGTCTGACCGCAGGCCGCGCCCGTCTGGAAGCCAGCGGCGGCATCAATGACGACACCCTGCGGGTAATTGCCGAGACCGGTGTGGATTACATTTCCATTGGTGCGATGACCAAGGACGTGAAGGCCGTGGACCTGTCCATGCGCCTGAGCCTCTGATATCGCGCACAAACGACTGTCACGATTCGCTCGGGAGTAGACGCTTTGGAACAATGGTTTGTGATGAATGCGGGCCGACAGCTTGGCCCGATGGATGCGGACGCTGCACGGCTGATTGCCCGTGAGTCGCCCGGCGCATGGTGCTGGAAACAGGGCATGCCGGACTGGCAGCCGATCTATCAGGTGGCGCAGGTGCGCGCCATGAAGAAGGACGGCGTGACGCCCTTCCCGGACCCGACGCCAGACATGATCCAGCCGAAGCCGTCCGGGCTGCCCGCACAGGCGGCATCCACACCTGCGGCACCTGCACCTCCTGCCAAGCGTCCCTCATTCACGCCAGACCCGAACGCCTCGGGCGGCTATGGCCTGGCGCAGACCACCGATGGCGTGGACTTCAAGCTGTACGGTGCGGAAACACAATTTGTCGAGCTGGAGCTTGATCCCGGCGAAAGCGCCGTCGCCGAAGCCGGGGCAATGATGTACAAGACCTGCGACGTGCAGATGGAAACCATTTTCGGCGACGGCAGCAACCAGTCTTCAGGGCTGCTGGGCTCGCTGTTCGGTGCAGGCAAACGCATGCTGACCGGCGAAAGCCTGTTCACCACGGTGTTTTCGCAACAGGGTTCGGGCAAAGGACGCGTGGCGTTTGCAGCGCCCTACCCCGGCACCATCCTGCCACTGAACCTGCGGGATTTCGGCGGCAAACTGATCTGCCAGAAGGACAGCTTTCTGGCCGGTGCCAAAGGTGTATCCATTGGTATCCAGTTTCAGAAAAAAATCCTCACTGGCCTGTTCGGTGGCGAAGGTTTCATTCTGCAAAAGCTGGAAGGCGACGGCTGGGTATTCGTGCACATGGGCGGCACAGTGCGCAAGATCGAGCTGGCGGCAGGTGAATCGCTGGATGTCGATACCGGATGTCTGGCGGCCATGACGCAGACAGTCGATTACGATATCCGCATGGTTGGTGGCGGCATCAAGTCGATGCTGTTCGGCGGCGAAGGCGTGTTTTTCGCCAGGCTGACCGGGCCTGGCACTGTGTGGCTGCAAAGCCTGCCCTTCTCACGACTGGCCGGGCGCATGCTGGCAGCAGGGCCTGCCGGGGTGGGCAGAAGCGAACGTTAACGTCAGCACATCGCCATTCGACCGAGGGCCATGCTGCGCCCTCACTGCCAAGGAAGAGACATGCAGATTACTCAAGGTCAACGCGTTCCCCTATCCAGCTTGGTTCAGGGCTCTGATCTCACCCTGTCGATTGCCATCAAGTCCGCACAGGTCATCGATTACGTCTGCTTCGGCGTCGATGCCAACGGCAAGCTGTCGGACGACCGCTACATGGTTTTCTTCAATCAGCCGAGCAGCCCCTGTAACAGCGTCAAACAAGTCAATGGCGGAGATTTTCAGCTATCGCTCGCGGGCTTGCCTGCCTCGATAGAGCGCTTGGTATTTACTGCGTCCATCGATGGTGCGGGCACCATGAGCGAGATTCAGGCGAGCCATTTCAGTATCCACAGTCAGGGCCGCGAAGTGGCTCGCGGTGAGTTCTCCGGCGCAACCTTCACCGCCGAAAAAGCCATCATGGTTGCCGACATCTATCGCAAGAACGGCGAGTGGCGCATCGCCTCAAATCTGCAGGGTTATAACGCCGGGCTGGACGCGCTGGTGATGCATTTCGGCGGCGAGGTGGCTGATGCTCCAGCACCCGCGCCAGCAGCACCCCCGCGTATTTCGCTGGAAAAGAAAATCGCTGACGCCGCGCCGCAATTGATAAGCCTGGCCAAGAAGGCTCAGGTCAGCCTGGAAAAAGCCAGACTGACCGATACCAAGGCCAGGGTTGGTCTGGTACTGGATGCGTCCGGTTCGATGAATCCGCAGTACACCCGCGGTCATGTTCAGGAAGTGGTAGATCGCCTGATTCCGCTTGCTGTGCATTTCGACGACGACGGCGCACTGGACTGCTGGGCTTTCGGGGCGAAGCCACAGCAGTTGAATGCGGTGACGCTGAGCAACTTTCAGAACTTCATCAGAACCGACCATGGCGGCTGGAAAGACTGGGAACTGGGCGCACGCATCAACGATGAGCCCAAGGCAATGCGCATGGTCATCGACTACTACAAGAAGTCCGGTGACAAGACTCCGGTCTACATCCTGTTCATCAGCGACGGCGGCGTGCATCAGGATCGCGAAATTACAAGGTTGATGACCGAAGCGGCGAAGCTGCCGATCTTCTGGCAGTTCGTCGGCCTTGGCGGACGCGGTTACGGCATTCTGGAAAAACTTGATGACCTGGGCGGTCGCGTTGTCGACAACTGCAACTTCTTCGCCCTCGACCGCCTGGACGAGATCCCGGAAGAAAAGCTTTATGACCTGCTGATGGAAGAGTTTCCCGACTGGCTGAAAGCGGCAAAGGGTGCAGGGATTTTGTAACGCATCGAGCTCTCAGCTATCGTACAACGCAGAGCGTCGAGAACTGCTTTCCCAGCCGGAGCCTGCGGAACAACAATCTTAACTATCTCAACTATCTCAACTATCTCAACTATCGTGCGACGCTCCGCGTCGCATGCCGTTCCGGACGCTCTGCGTCCTCTTTGCGACGCAGAGCGTCGAGAACTGCATTCCCACGCTGGAGCGTGCGGAACGATCATCAACTATCGCTCTTCTGCGTCCTCTTTGCGATGCAGAGCGTCGCAAGATGCGTCCTACGCTGGAGCGTGCGCAACGATAGCCTCGTAATCAGCCCCAATAAAAAACCCCCGCCATTGCTGGCAGGGGTTTTTGTCGTGCGCTGCTCGGGGTTTAGCCGATTGCCACGCCGTGCGCTTCTGCCAACGGCTTCAGGCCGCCTGCAAAGCCTTGGCCAATGGCCTTGAACTTGAACTCGTCGCCATTGCGGTAGAGCTCGCCGAAAATCATCGCGGTTTCGGTCGACGCGTCTTCCGACAGGTCGTAACGAGCGATTTCCTTGCCGTCAGCCTTGTTCACAACGCGAATGTAAGCGTTGGACACCTGACCAAAGCTCTGCTTGCGCTCTTCAGCCGAGTGGATAGTGACCGCAAAAACCAGCTTCTTGACCGCAGCAGCCAGACCGGTGAGTTTGACGTTTACCGACTCGTCATCACCATCGCCAGCGCCGGAACGGTTATCGCCCAAGTGCTCGACCGAGCCATCAGCCGATTTCTTGTTGTTGTAGAAAATGAAGCTGTTGTCATCCAACACCTTGCCACTTTCACCAACAATGAAGACCGATGCGTCCAGGTCGAACTCGGTGCCATCGGTAACACGTGGATCCCAGCCCAGGCCCACGGTGATTTCTGTCAGGCCCGGAGCCTCTTTCGACAGCGAAACGTTACCGCCTTTACTCAGACTTACTGCCATGTTCGTAATCCTTTCTGGAAAAATGGTTAGGCGCGAATCAGAAATTCATGCCGAAAGAGTTGGCCACAGCTTTCAGGCCACCGGCGAAGCCGCTACCCACTGCGCGGAACTTCCACTCGCCATTGTTGCGATACAGCTCGGCGAAGATCATCGCGGTTTCAGTCGAGGCGTCTTCCGCCAGGTCGTAGCGAACGATTTCCGAGCTGGATTTTTCATTCAGCACACGGATAAACGAGCCGCCCACCTGACCGAAGTTCTGCTTGCGGCTGTCAGCGTCGTGAATGGTCACAACGAAGACGATCTTGTCCACGTCAGCAGGAACGCTGGTCAGATTGACCTTGAGCACTTCGTCATCGCCATCACCAGCACCGGTACGGTTGTCACCGGTGTGCTCGACGGAACCATCGGCGCTCTTGAGCTGGTTGTAGAAAATGAAGTCAGCTTCACTGCGGACCTTGCCATTGGCGCCCAGCAGAAATGCGCTGGCGTCCAGGTCAAATTCCTGGCCGTCAGTGGCACGCGGATCCCAGCCCAGACCAATCAGTACATTGGTCAGGGTAGGGTCGGTTTTCGACAGCGAAAGGTTGCCACCTTTTTGCAGAGTCAAAGCCATGATTCGGTTATCTCCTTTATCCAGTGTTTACGCTTTTTCTTCAGCGGGTTCTTCTTTACCCGGGAAGAGCAGGCTTGCAACGATACCGATGATCAACACGACGACCACAACCAGCAGGCTGGTATTGGCGCTGATCTCGTAACCGTGGTGGAACAGGTGGTTGGTTGCGTTCAGGCCCAGTTTGATGGCGATGAAGAACAGCAAGGCGATAACCGCTTTCTCCAGATGCACCAGATAGCGCTTGAGGGCTTCAAGAACGAAGTACAGGGTACGCAGACCAAGAATCGCGAACAGCATGGCCGAGAACACGATCAGCGGCTCGCGGCTCACTGCAATGATTGCCGGCACGGAGTCGAACGCGAACAGCACGTCGGAGATTTCAGCCACAACCAGACACAGGAACAACGGGGTCGCAAACAGAGCGCCCTTGGCGGCCAGGGTGATACCGGCGTTTTCCGGTTTTTTGACTTCTTCTTCCAGAACCGAGCGACGGACGAAGAAGTTGCTGCCGTGCAGCTTCGGCCATACCGGGAACAGTTTCTTGGCGAAGCGATACGCCATGTGTTGCGAGTAGTCGACTTCTTCGTCGTCGTCATCACCCGCTCTGAGCATCATGATGGCTGTCCAGGCAACGATGACCGCAAACACCACTTCGACCCACGGCCCCAGGGCCAGCAGGCCTGTACCGATGGCGACGAAGATGCCGCGGAAGACGATGGCACCGATGATGCCCCAGTACAGAACGCGGTGGCGCAGGCCATCCGGGATCTTGAACCAGGAGAACAACGCCATGAACACGAACAGGTTGTCGACGCTCAGCACTTTTTCCAGCGCGTAACCGGTAACGAACAGCGTGGCGACTTCGGAGCCGTGCTGCACATACAGGAAACCGGCAAAAGCCAGCGAAATGGCGACCCAGAAAATCGACCACGCCGAGGCTTGCGCGAGGGTGATCGGCTTGTTTCCCCGGTGGGAGAACATGTCGATAGCCATGGCCGTAATGGCCAGGCCGACGAAAACCGCCATCGTGAGTGGAGGGAAGCCTAGAGAGGTGCTTTCCATTTAACTGCGTTCCTTAGGGTAAAAAATTACAGGTCGAAATCGGACGGGTTCAGGCCAAGCTCTCGGCAGATCGTGCGGCAGACTTCCCGCTCTTTCTCGTCGAAGCTGCCATCAGCGCCACCGATAGCACAGCAGACGCGCACCAGCAAACGGGCGGCATCTTCTTTCTTTTTGATCTTGCCGATGGTTTTCAACGCTTCGGCACGACCAATTTCAAAATCGAACTCGAACTTGGAGCACGCTTCCTGAAAACCCTGGATGACTTCCTTCATGTCAAAAACTTTCAGTTCCTGAGAGTTCTGGATGAAGCCAGCCATTTTCTGCTTTTCACTGGAGCTGATATCGCCGTCAGCGGCCGATACCAGCGCACAGCCGGAAACCACAGCTTCCATGAATTCGCGGTTCTTGAACTTCGAAACTTCCGAAGCCAGCTTGTCGCGAGCAGCCGTTGCGTTTGTTTTCAACCAGTCCAGCATGTCTATCTCCCATGAGGCGGCACAGCCAGCCCAGAAATACCACGGTATTGTTTACTTGGAACCGGCAGCCCAGCGCATGCCCCAGCCATAGGCCTTGTCCATGTTGCTGTGGCCATTGTGGAAATCCACCCGGCGGGTCACCTTGACTGCGCCGTTGTCATTTTCCAGCAAGGCAATTGCACACATGCCCTGACGACCACCCTCTTCGTTGAGGCGAACCTCAATGGGCGGCTGGCCCGGCGCATGAATGGTGACAACACCGTCGGTTTCTTTCCAGTTCGGCGCACCTTCATAGATGAACGCATAAACCAGAATGCGACGGATCTTGCTCCAGTGCGCGCCATTGATATGCAGCCACTCACCGTCACTGATCGAGCCAGTACGGTCATCGCCCATCAGTTTGATGAAAGGCTCGGTGTTGAGCGAACCAAACGAATTGCCCAGCGCCTGCACAGCGCCTTTGAGACCGTCCTGCATTTCGAAGAGGCAGCCTACATCAAGGTCGATGGCATTGCTCTTCTTCATCGAGAAGAAGCCGCCGCCCTTGCTGTCGTTACGACGGTTCCAGTTCAGGTTGACCCGAATCTCACCGAAACCGGCGCTGGATTTCTCCAGACTGATCGAAGCACGGGTCTTGTCGAGCGTGATCTTGCTCAAACTGACGGTCGACTTGGGTGCAGGCGCGGGAACAGGTGCAGGTGCAGGTGCAGGTGCAGGTGCAGGTGCAGGTGCAGGTGCAGGTGCAGGTTGATCCTGGGGCGCTGCGACCTCTACGCCAAAGTTTTTTGCCAGCGGTTCAAGCCCGCCGGCAAAACCCTGGGCGACGCAGCGGAATTTCCACGCGCCCTGACGCAGATAAAACTCGCCCAGAATCAATGCGGTTTCTTTCATGCCGCTGGTAGGGATATCGGCTTCGATACCGCCAGTGATGCTCAGAGCCAACCGTGACACGCTGCCAAAACTGGCCTTGTTCTCATAGATGGTTGCCGTCAGGGCGACCTTCTCGATGACTGAATCCAGACGGCTCGGGTCAAGACTGAACACAGCACGCCCGGCCGACGCTTCCGTCTGCTGGACCGCACCGCCGTTGACGCTTTTCTGGCCGTAGAAACACATGTCCTGATCGCCACGCACCTTGCCGGAGGCGGTCAGCAGGAATGCAGACACGTCGATATCCGCATCCGCCAGCGGGGAATAGCTGACCTCGACCGTCAACGGACCGGCAGCGACTGGCGCGTTGGCGCCTGGGACAAGTTGGGTCATGCGCGTACAGCTCCGATGGCCAGTTCGACCAGATCATCTGCAGTACGGCCGTTGGTAACCTGACCAACTGCGGTGAAATCCCAGCCTGCGGGGGTGCGCGCCAGGTAGGACATCACAACGCCGGTGTGCTGACCTTTCTCGGACAGATCAAAGCGGCCCAGTTCGTTGCGGCTGCCCAGATCGACAATGCGGCAGTAGGCGTTGGCGACTTTTTCGAAATTCTGACCGGTGAACGAGTTGACGGTGAACACCAGGTATTTGACCGCGGCTGGCAGTTTTTCCAGATCAACGCTGATGGTTTCATCGTCGCCCGCGCCTTCGCCGGTGCGGTTGTCACCCGAGTGCTGAATGGCACCGTCGCGCGACTGCAACTGGCGGAACCAGACCAGATCGAGGGGCTTCTTGTCGGCGTCGAGCATGATGCAGGAGGCATCCAGGTCGATATCGCCGCCGCCACCGCCGAGCAACTTGCCGAAGAAACCGCTGGCTTTTTCAGGGTCCCATCCAAGGCCCATACTGACTTTCTTGAGGCCGGTACCAGCGGTTTTCTCCAGTGAGATCGTCTGGTTCTTTGCCAAAGTGAGTGCCATTTTTCGCTCCATGTGAACGTCGGAATTCGGATAAAAGTGTTACAGCCTTACCGTGTTGGCCCATCTTTGCCATCAGGATTGTGTAACTTGGCGTTAACGGGGCCTTTATAACGGCCTCGACGCCACGTCGGATGGAACAGACGCCAGTGCGCATCCTGAGCAGCGGCGAGCAATTCGTGATCACCACGCGTGTCGCCCCAGGCACGAACCCGGAACTGCGTGAGCGGCCCATAAACACTTTCAAGGCGTGCGACTTTCGAATCGCAACGACAGTTGCTGCCTTCGATCAATCCAGTCAGTTTGCCGTCGATGACTTCCAGATTGGTGCCGATCAGCTCTACTTTCAAGCGATCAGCGAAGGGTTGCAGAACCATAGCAGGCGATGCTGAACAAAGCGTGACAATGGCGCCCTTGTCGATTTCGGCGGCGATGGACTCCAGCGCAGCCGGGCGCATCAGGCGGCTCCAGTGCGACTGGCAGAACGCCTCGGCCTTTTGCTGCAGCCATTGCACTTCAACGCCGCTGAGAAACGCCTTGATCAAGCGCCCCTTCAGTTCGTCGCGGGTCACACGCTTGGCGAGATAGCCGATGCTCGGCAGCACCAGGCGGGCCATGCGCACGGAAAAGGCACGTTGCCCAAAGGCGAACTTGAGAAAAGGCACAAAGCTGTCGTGCCGGGTGATGGTTCCGTCGAAATCGAAAACAGCCAGCAGGCGTTGTTCCACTTCGATTTCAAGATCAGGTCCTACAGGTTCAAGATCAGGTTCTACGGTTTCAAGGTCAGGTTCTATCATCTAGCTAACTGCCTCAGCGAGTCGAATGCTGGCATCCATGATCGAAGCGGGTGCGGATAACACTCCATGCCATTTGGCGCGCTCCATGATGTGGGTTGCCCATTTGTAATGGGTAGCCGGTTCACACATCGCATCGTTGTACTTGAACACTGCGGGGGCCACAGAGTTCAAAATCATCCGGGCGGAGTTCATGTCCTCCAGACTGACGCGTAGTGCATTCTGAATGATATTGACCTGCGAGGGGTGAATTGCCGTTTTACCGACCAACCCATTGGTAATATCCAGCGCCAGTTCATGTTCCAGAATGTCAGGTGTGGCCAGTTGCTCGAACACCGGCGCTGTGAGTGCAAAACCCTGCGAACCCATCACTCCTGCCAGCATCGGGATCACATAGCCCATGGGCGTCGAATACAGCGTCATGGCCGGGTTGCGGCGCAGCCCCAGACAGCCCATCAGGTCATTGCCACCGATACGTAACGCAATGATCCGCTCGTACAGACTGGCTTTCAGCGCTTGCCCAAGCTCGACCATTGCCGTCGGATCGAACACTTCCGGCGTTTCCAGTGTAGGCATCAACGCCAGTGCCGGGTTGGTAACGGACTGCTCCCAACTCGTCAGACTTTTCAGCGAAAGCTTGGGGACAACGAACCCATCAATGTGCGCCATCAGCGGCCAGTCATTGAGAATCCGCGCCATCGCGGCATCTCTCGGACGAACGAACAACAGCGGACCGTTGGCCGGGCGGCCGCCACGGTCCTGAATGCGGGTCAGCACCTGGCGAAGGTTGACCAGCGCTGTATCGACATCAATCAGCGCTACCGCATCTTCCAGGCACACGACCAGCGAACGCAGTTCGGGAATCTTTTCACCGAACACCACATCGACGATGTCATCGCGGGTGGCGGGCATGTACAGCGTTGCCCCCAACGCATAAGGCGAAAATAAGGCCATTAGCTCAGACTCCGAATGATGGTCACTGCCCGATAAGGCCCCAGCACATCGCCGACTTCTTCAACGGGAATCCCCGCTTTTTCGGTCAGGTGCAGCAGCAATTGCACATCGCTGTCCGCCCGATTGCGTACCAGCACATGGTCTGGAACACGGCGCATGACCGCGCGAGTGGCTTCGGCAATGCCCGGTTTGATGCGATTGAAGTTAGTGATATCAAAGCGCTCGGCCAAGCGGTCGACCACCTGCGATGCGGCGTACTTGAGTCCGGCTCGCTGAGTCAGCGTCCAGGGTGTCAGCGTGAGCGTAGAACCGTTTTGACGACGCTGGCTGTCGATGTATTCAATAAAAGACTGCGTGACGTCGTGGCCCTGCAACTGCTCGTAAACCACACAACCATGCAGCCCGCCGTCCGTCGGCCAGATAGAGCGCGACACCAGCCCGGACACGGTCGCGCCAAGAATACCGGACGGAATCACCCAGTCTTCTGCCGACGCCGCCAGCCAGGCACTGCCGCAGGGATCGGCCAGCACTACCAGTCGTGGCTGTTCAGGGAAGCGCGTGTCACCTGCCAGACTGCGACGGATTTCACCCGAAATTGCGCCCTTGCCGGTCCAGCCGTCGACAAACACGATGTTTTGCGCGCCGTGGGCCAGAATGATGGCCTCCAGCGCGACTTTATCGATGCCGCGATCACGAACAATACTGATGCCGTAGTGATGCGCTTCGCGGTGCAGATCGATCAGCGCCCGACGCAACAACACACCCAGCGGCAAACCGGCACGCACGAAAGACACCAGAACGATTTCAGCGCCGGTGCATTCGCGGTCAAGCGCCTGCGCCAGAGCTTGCACGTCATCGGCCATGCGCAAACCGTTCTGACTGAGCGCCCGCTCATACAACGCCTTGTGAGCGGCGCTGGGAGGCGACTCCTCGCTGATCATTTCCGAGTAGTGCTTCTGGCGTGTCTGGATCAGGCGCTCCTTCTCCACCACGCTGGTGGTCTGCATCGCAACGCTGCGCAGCAGAAAATGCACGTCGTCGTACAGATAACTGCCACTGCCTACCGTATCGAGCCCGTGAACGGGATCACTCATGCTCTGCTCCGACAAACATTTTCGCCAACTGACTGCGGGCGGGTGTCGCCCACCAGTGGCACTCGTCCATGAAACCCAGGTCGGTAATGCTGTCGCCAAAACCGAGCACCGGGCGTTCGCCATTGATGGCCTTGTCGCGCCTCAGCCACTCCTGAACCGCGTAACGCTTGGCCAGCCCCTCGGGCAGAAAGGCCAGGTTGTTGCCATTGCCGTGGATGTGCATGCCGTCAAGCAGGCCGCGGGCCTGCACTTCGGCCAGCACCTTGCTGAGCACGCTGTCATCGCTCTCGTTATGCTTTGTCACCACGTAATGAAACAGCTGCGCCTCTTCAACCACCCAGCCGCGCAGTGAAAAGCCCAGCTCATGACCAATCGCCAGTGTGGCGGCAGACAATTCATGCAACCGCGATTGATAGCTGGCCAGGGTATTTTTCATCTGCTCGTTCCAGTCCTGGTCCAGCCGCCCCATGACATCGAGCATCACACCGCCGTGCGAACAGATCGCGCCTGCGGTGAACGGAAGTTTGACCCGGCTGTAGGCCTCGACACTGCGCGCCGTCACCGGCACCACATCGGAATGCGCCAGCAGCCAGTGCGCGAAGGACTTCTGCACGTTGGTCATGTAGCCATTGGCGTTACCGCTGATATCCAGCGTTGCGACATGTTTTTCAATGTTCGCGGGCGTTTTGCGGGCGGTCTGGAAGAGTGTGTCGTCCAGATCGACGAAGATCAGCGGGCGGTCGTTACTCATCGCAGATAACCTCGGCGTTCAGCGCTTCGATAAGCTCGGCGGGTACGGCCTGCCTTGGGGTTTCGGTGCAGATCAGCACCCGGTCAAACTGACCCGGCCGCACGTTGTACAGGAAGTTGGGAATGCCCAGGCCATAGTTGTCGGAGAACGACAGCGCATGGTCGATGGCATGCCCCAGTGCAATCGGTGAACGGCTGGTAGAGCTGAAATGCACATCGGCACCGGCTTTTTCCAGACGCTCGGCCAGCAGAAACGGCCGCCAGACGAACTCGCTGGTGCCCACCACCAGAACGCGTTCACCCTTTTGCACGGTAAGCCCTGGCGCCAGCGTATCGGCAACCGACAACACGCCCATCCGCCCCCAGTCATTGGCGGTTACCAGCGGCCAGTTGCCCATTGCGACGGTGCCAACCTCAGGCATATCCGGCAATGGCGCGCTCACGTCTTCATCGAAAGAGTACGAGCCCTGCAACAGCGAGACCTGCTCGGCCACTGCGCCCATCGACGTGCTGACTGCACCTGCCGACCAGTCGGTAAGCACACACGTCACCACCCGCTCGATGTTGCTGAGCCCGGCCTCGACCAGCGCCTGATGGAGATTAATGAAGGTCTTGCCCGTCGACGCCTCGTCATCGACCAGCACCAGCGAACGTGCGCCGAGCATCATCTCGCGTAGCGCCGGATCGACAGGCAGATGGATAAGGTGAGCGCTGGCGTGGCTGTGCTCTTCTTCAAAGCGGGCGAACAGCTCGCTGCCGGTAGGATGACGCGTGCTGACCAGATACAAGGCATCAGATCGCGTTGCGCTGTAGGCACGGTGCACGCCGGCACCGAGACCGACTGCGGTTTCGGCCATGCCGATGACGAGCACCGGGCCGGGCAGGTCTGCCGGAATCTTGTGCGCCAGGTCCTGAAAACTTTTCAGCATCACGCCCGGACGCGCGGGAATATGACGCCCAAGCACCCGGGACACGAACAGAAATGCACGCTTGGGGTTGCGCCGTTCAGCGAAGCCGAACAGAGAATCCGGGGCAATAGTGGACGAATCGACGCTGACGTCGAGACGACCACGAAGCAGGTCAGCACGAAGCTTTGTAGAGTTGGAAAAAGCTGCGCTGCTGTCCATTGATAAATTCCTGAGTAACGGGGCCGCAGCCCCAGACGCCTGCCACTTGAGCAGGCAACACCGACGTCATTGGCGAGAAGCTTCAACGAGCCATAACGATGACTGTGCGGCGCGTGAGATTTCTGTGGTGGTGTACGACCTTTCCGGGCGGGCATGCGGCGCATCGATACGGCATGCCTGCAGAAAGGACAGCAGCAGTGCGGACTTCACTGCGAAGTTCATGTTTTGCCCGTCCGGCACGGTGGACGTCACCATGCCGATCACCGCGCCACCGTTGTCGAACAGCGGGCTGCCACTGGACCCTGGCTGAATCGGTGCCGTGAACTGAAACAGGCTGGCGTCATTGTGCAGGCCGAACAGACCGGAGATTCCGCCCTGCGTCACCTGCAGCCCGCCACCGGAAATGGACGCCAACGGGTAACCCAGGACCGCTACGGTATCACCCGGCTCACAGCCCTGCCCGTCCCGGAATGTAACCGGAGACAACGGCGGCGCGCCCTGCACTCGCAGCAGCGCGATGTCGTTGCGACGGTCGATCACCACCGGCTCGGCCTTGTAACGGCCCTCCAGTGAAGTGATGTAGAACACGCCCATGTCTTCGATGACATGCGCACAGGTCATGACGTGCGCCGGGCCGACCACAAACGCCGTGCCGGTCGCCGACTCATGCCGAGGCCCGCCACCGGAGCCACCAGACGGGTGGCGCGGGTGACGGTCATCAACGTCCAGGCCAATCTTGCGCCCAAACGCCGACAGCCCATACGCCGAGCCTTCGCTCAGCGCGCGGAATTTCCACTGTTCATTGCGCTTGTAGAACTCGCCGATGATGATCGCCGCTTCGCCGTTATCGCGCAGATCCAGCCGATGCTCGATGTCGGCATCCACTTTGAGATGCAGGCTGGAAACGTCACGGACCGGCCCCATGGCTGCATATACGTAAACCATCAACAACACGCGATCACTGCCCGCCGGAAGCCTGTCCAGCCTGAGCATACAGCCAACATCCTGAGGGCCGCCGCTCCACTCCATCCAGCTCTGTTCATGATGCAGCAGCGCCGGGTCGCCCATGGGCTGGCGCTTGTCGTTGACCGCAAGCAAGGCGACGGCAGCATACTCACCAAAAACCGAAGACTTACCGCTCTCCAGGTTCCAGGTGCAGTGAGCGTTAGCTAAAGCAGTGTTTGCACCTGGCGCAAGAAGCTTCATGCCCGATCCTCCCTGATAAGAGCGATTAGTGATAGCAAAAATCTATTATCCCGATCAAACCGTGGCCCGTACAGCGACCGTGATGGCCTTCACGCGGATATCCTCAAGCCAATGTGTTTCCGGTTCTTTCAAGCCGAGACGGCGTGTCGCAAAAATACCCGGCAGGTTGACGCCGGTTTCACGCGTATAACCGATCCCGCCGGAGTAACGCGGGTTGATTTCCAGCAAACGCGGCTTGCCGTCAGCGTCGTCACGGGTCTGTACATTGATCAGCCCGTCGCAGGCAAAATGCTCCGCTGCGCGCACCGCCAGTTGCACCGCCTCGCTGTCACGCTCGAAGGTCTGATTCAGCCCTACCTTGCGCCGCCCGACAAAGGCAACCGCCTTGCCGTGTTCACAGACCATGTCCACCGAGCATTCACTGCCGGGCATATACGGCATCAACAGCATCGCCGGAACGTCCTCGGCCTGACGGTAAGCGTTAAGGTACGCCTGAAAAGTCGTTTCACGCGCATCCGGATTGGCGAAACAGCGAAAATCGTCGACATCGGCCTTGAAGCGCCAGAAGCCCCGCCCGTAAATCCCGACCACCGGTTTGATACAGACCTCGCCAGATACCGACAACGAATCGTAAGCCGCCTGCAACTCCTCGGCGCTGCTCGCGGCGATTCCCGGAATGCACGCCAGACCCGCCGCCTCGGCCGCAGCCGTGAAGCGGCTCTTGTCATCGACATCCATGAAGGTCTGCTGGGACGTTCCGCCCGTGACGAGGTCCAAACCTTCGGCAACAAAACGTGCACGCTGCGCTTCGTAAAAGCTGCCTATACGCCCGGCGACAATAGTCCGGACGCCCAGCGAACGAGCGGTCTCCAGCACCCAGTCGATACGCTCTTCATTATCGACAGGCTCTTGCAGTGCCAGATGGGCCTGCCCGGTAATTTCGGAGCGCTGCTGGCGATGCGAGGCGATAATCTGCACCGACGCAGGCAGCGCATCGCGCGCGCCCATGATCACTTCACGCTGGCTGGACTGCCCTTCAAGGAACCAAATCATGTAAATCTCCGGAAGACAACGCCATCTGCAACGGCCTTGTCGAATTTTGTAATAACTGTTTTGCTTCGAAATGTTCGGATTAGGGCAAAGTCACGCAATTTTAAACAGAGGACGCTGGTATGAAGTGGCTGAGAAGGTCGATTTGGCTTGTGGTATTCGTGGCACTCGGGATCGGCGCATTAAGCCTTTATTACGTCCTGCCGCGCCATGATGTCGTGATGATCACCGGCGTGGAAGTCAAAAGAATGGACGCCGACGGCGTCATCAACGCCGAAAACCCGGCAGACGGCCCGACCCGCGACGTGTACTTCATCAACACCGAAGACCCGGACACCAAGAAAGTCGTGGTCTACCGCAACGAAGACACCGGCTGGAGCTTCCCGTGGTACTTCAAATTCGACTCCGCCGACATCCAGGCCAAAGCCCAAGGCTACTCGCGAGATGCCCAGCAATTGGCGCTGATTCGTTATTACGGCTGGCGCATAACGATCCTGTCGATGTTTCCCAACGTGACAGAGGTTGAGGCGGTGACGAGTCGCGATCAGCCGTTTCCGGTTTTTAATACGATCTTTTTTGTGGTGGTGGGGTTGCTGGTGGTGATGGTTGTGGTCGGGGTGAGGAGGAGGTTTAAGGGGCGGGCGCGGGTTGATGGGGTGGCGAGGTAGGGACGAAAATGCGTTAACGGTAACGTTCAAAACGAAAAAGCCCGAGCAGTTATGATCGGGCTTTTTCGTTTTTCTTCGATTCTGCAATATACACAAGCTCAAACTTACTAATTGCTCTCTCAAACCACCTGTTTTTCGGCAGATCAAGCGGTCTCAGTTCAGTTTGAGCCTACGAAATAACCTCTAGATTAGAGCGTACACAGGATAGGAGCAGGATCATGTGCAGCCAAGCATCCGCTGCCAGCTCTTGACCAAGTGATTTGACTTGCACCTATAGTCGGAGTGAGGATCAGAGTGGATGCAGCACTCGTCGTAGCAGTAGGAGTAACAGTTATGACACCATCAACTACGCCAACACTTGTTACATGAGTGGTCGCCTGTGTATCCGGGATACCATTCGTGTTCAAGCTGCACCCAACGCGCGTACCGAGGGTTTGAGCACACAGCGCGACTGCCGACTGATATGCATTTGCAACAGAAACCACTTCAGAAAAACGAGCTCTCATTGTGTAATCGCGATACTGCGGTATCGCCACTGCTGCCAGAATACCAACGATCGCGACAACGATCATAAGCTCGATCAGTGTAAAACCTTTCTGTGCTTTCATATGTACTTCTCCGAGGCGTCAATTAGGTGGTGCCTTGGGAGCGTGAAAGCACAGGTCGTGCCAAAACCTATTTGCGGCAGCTGATATTGCCAACGCCGTCTATTAGCTGCGACTGACGCTTCGAAATCCGCAGAAACTGACAATTTTCGTCACATCTCCCTCTGCCATTTGGCAGCACAGCCCGACTGCGCTATAACCCACCCATTGTCTGTGTCTGGTGGTTTTATGACTGATGCTGTCCTCACTGGCTTGGCCAAACAATTGGTCCTCGCCGAGCTGCTTACTGAATCTGTTGCGCAGCAAGCGTATCAACAGGCGCGCCGCGACAAGATTTCGTTGGTGAGCTATCTGGTTCAGAACAAACTGGTCAAAAGTCTGACACTGGCAGAGATGGCTTCCGACCAGTTTGGCGTGCCATTCATGGACCTCGCCAGTCTGGACAAAGAAAGCCAGCCTAAAGGCCTGGTGAGTGAAAAGCTGGTTCGACAACATCACGCACTGCCACTGTGGCGGCGCGGCAATAAACTGTTTATCGGGATTTCGGACCCGACCAATCATCAGGCGGTGACTGATATTCAGTTCAGCACTGGCCTGAACACCGAAGCGATTCTGGTCGAAGATGACAAGCTGACTATTGCTATAGATCGCTTTTTTGACAGTGATAGCGGTCTGGGCAATCTGGAAGATGTCGATCTGGGTCTGGACATCGAACCGGCCGATGGCAAGGAAACCTCTCTAGCTAGTCAGAATGACGCTGACGATGCTCCAGTGGTGCGATTCGTCAACAAGATGCTGATGGACGCTATCCGGCTAGGGTCATCCGACCTGCACTTCGAGCCCTATGAAAAGATTTTCCGTGTGCGCTTGCGCACTGACGGCATCCTGCATGAAGTCGCCAGACCTCCCATTCACCTGGCCAATCGTATTGCCGCGCGCTTGAAAGTCATGGCTAGCCTGGATATCTCGGAACGGCGTAAACCACAGGACGGACGCGTCAAGTTAAGGGTGTCCAAAACCAAAGCCATCGATTTTCGTATGAATACCTTGCCCACGTTATGGGGCGAGAAGATCGTGATGCGGATCCTTGATCCGACCAGTGCGCAGATGGGCATTGATGCTCTGGGCTACGAGCCAGAACAAAAAGCGCTGTACCTGGAGGCGCTGAAGCAGCCGCAAGGTATGATTCTTGTAACCGGGCCCACGGGCTCGGGCAAAACGGTTTCCCTGTATACCGGCCTGAATATTCTCAACACTGTGGACATCAACATTTCCACGGCTGAAGACCCGGTAGAAATCAACCTGGAAGGCATTAATCAGGTCAACGTCAACCCGCGTCAGGGACTGGACTTTTCTCAGGCATTGCGCGCATTCCTGCGTCAAGATCCCGACGTAATTATGGTCGGTGAGATACGAGATCTGGAAACCGCCGAAATCGCCATCAAGGCATCGCAGACCGGCCATATGGTGCTTTCCACACTGCACACCAACAGCGCTGCGGAAACGCTGACACGACTGCATCATATGGGCGTTGCGGCGTTCAACATTGCTACAGCAATCAACCTGATTATTGCGCAGCGACTGGCACGTAAGCTGTGTAGCCACTGCAAGAAAGAACTGGATATTCCTCGCGAGACACTGATCCAGGAAGGCTTTCCGGAAGCAAAGATTGGCACTTTCAAAATCTATGGGCCAGTGGGATGTGAGCAGTGCAACGGCGGCTACAGGGGCAGGGTCGGCATTTACGAAGTAGTCAGGAAAACACCAGAACTGGAGCGCATCATCATGGAAGAAGGCAACTCACTGGAGATTTCCAGGCAGATGCGCAAGGACGGCTTCAATGACCTGCGAACTTCAGGCCTGTCAAAAGCTATGCAGGGCATCACCAGCCTTGAAGAAGTCAACCGCGTGACCAAGGATTAAACATGGCCAGCAAGGCAGTCAAAGTCATCGTTTACACGTGGGAAGGCGTTGACAAAAAAGGCACCAAAACCAGTGGGGAACTGAGCGGCCATAACCTCGCACTCGTAAAGGCCCAACTGCGCAAGCAAGGCATTAATCCGACCAAGGTGCGCAAGAAGGCCGTATCCATTTTCGGCAAGGGCAAGAAGATCAAGCCGTTGGATATCGCGTTCTTTTCTCGGCAGATGGCTACGATGATGAAAGCCGGTGTGCCACTGCTGCAGTCGTTTGACATTATTAGTGAGGGCGCTGAAAACCCGAATATGCGTGCACTGGTTGGCTCACTCAAGCAGGAGGTGTCGGCCGGCAACAGCTTTGCCACGGCTCTTCGGCAAAAACCAGAATACTTCGATGACCTGTTTTGTAATTTGGTCGATGCGGGCGAGCAAGCAGGTGCACTCGAGAGTCTCTTGGACCGCGTCGCTAGCTACAAGGAAAAGACTGAAAAGCTCAAAGCAAAAATCAAAAAAGCCATGACATACCCTATTGCTGTGTTGATCGTCGCAATTATCGTGTCAGGTATTTTGCTCATCAAAGTGGTGCCGCAGTTTCAGTCAGTTTTTGCAGGTTTTGGCGCAGAGCTACCCGCATTTACTCTCATGGTAATCGGCTTATCAGATATCGTACAGAAATGGTGGTTAGCAATAGTTGGTCTGTTTTTCGTAGGCGCTTTTTTGTTCAAACGAGCTTATAAGCAGTCTCAAAAGTTTCGCGACAATATTGATCGGTTTCTACTGAAAGTACCGATCATTGGACCGCTTATCTTCAAGTCTTCCGTAGCTCGGTACGCGCGGACACTTGCAACAACATTCGCAGCAGGCGTCCCTCTGGTCGAGGCACTTGACTCAGTTGCCGGCGCTACCGGCAATGTTGTTTTCAGAAATGCTGTAAACAAGGTAAAACAAGACGTTTCCACAGGCATGCAGTTGAATTTTTCGATGCGATCGACCGGTGTTTTTCCAAGCCTGGCAATTCAGATGACGGCGATAGGTGAAGAGTCCGGTGCTTTGGACAGCATGCTCGATAAAGTTGCTACCTACTACGAGGATGAAGTCGACAACATGGTCGACAATCTGACCAGCCTGATGGAACCGATGATCATGGCTGTGCTGGGTGTCATCGTCGGCGGCCTTGTTATCGCCATGTACCTCCCCATTTTCAAACTCGGAAACGTCGTCTGACATGCCCCTCCTCGATCTCCTGGCCAGCTCACCGCTGGCCTTCGTCATTACCTGCTGCCTACTCGGCCTCATCGTCGGAAGCTTCCTCAACGTAGTCGTCTACCGCCTCCCCAAAATGATGGAGCGCGACTGGAAAGCCCAATCCCGTGAAATGCTCGGCCTGCCCGCCGAACCTGATCAGCCTGCCTTCAACCTGAACCGCCCCCGCTCCAGTTGCCCGCACTGCGCGCACAAGATCCGCCCGAGGGAAAACCTGCCGCTGATCAGCTATCTGCTGCTGCGCGGTAAATGCTCACAATGCAAAGCCCCCATCAGCATGCGCTACCCAATGGTCGAGCTGACCTGCGCAGTGTTGTCGGCCTACGTCGCCTGGCATTTCGGCTTCGGCTGGCAGGCAGCGGCGATGCTGGTGTTGAGCTGGGGCCTGCTGGCGATGAGTCTGATCGATGCCGATCACCAGTTGTTGCCTGACTCTCTGGTGCTGCCACTGCTGTGGCTGGGCCTGATCATCAACGCCTTCGGGCTATTCAACTCGCTGAACGATGCGCTGTGGGGTGCAGTGGCCGGGTATCTGGCGCTGTGGTCGGTGTTCTGGCTGTTCAAGCTGGTGACCGGCAAGGAAGGCATGGGTTATGGCGACTTCAAGTTGCTGGCCATGCTTGGCGCATGGGGCGGCTGGCAGATTTTGCCGTTGACCATCCTGCTGTCATCGCTGGTGGGCGCGGTGCTCGGGGTGATCATGATGCGTGTGCGCGGGGTCGAAAGCGGTACGCCGATCCCCTTTGGTCCTTATCTGGCCATTGCGGGGTGGATCGCTTTGCTCTGGGGTGGTCAAATAACCGACTCTTACATGCAGTTTGCCGGTTTCAGATGACTCACCCTGATCAAAAACCCTGGATTCTTGGCCTGACTGGCGGCATTGGTAGCGGTAAAAGCGCAGCGGCGCAGTGCTTTACCAACCTTGGCATCGATACTGTGGATGCCGACCACGCCGCCCGCTGGGTGGTCGAGCCAGGGCGTCCAGCGCTGGAGCAGATAGCCGCGCACTTCGGTAAAGGCGTATTGCAGGCCAGCGGCGAGCTGAATCGCGGCGCGCTGCGCAAGCTGATCTTTGAAAACCCGGAGCAGCGACGCTGGCTGGAAGCATTGCTGCATCCGTTGATCAATCAGGAAATCGTCAGCCATCTGTCCAAGGCCAAATCGCCGTATGCCATTCTGGTTTCGCCGCTGCTGATCGAATCCGGACAATCCCGGATGGTGCAGCGCCTGCTGGTTATTGATACTCCGGCACACCTGCAAATAGAGCGCACGATGCTGCGCGACAGTTCCAGCCAGGAGCAGGTCGAAACCATTCTCAAGGTGCAGATCCAGCGTGAAGACCGTTTGCGCCATGCCAACGATGTGCTGGTCAATGACCGCGATCACGCCTGGCTGAACAGCGAAGTCGAGCGGCTGCACCACTTTTACCTTACTTTGCGTGGAGGCCAATCATGAGCCAACCAATGACCGTCCAATGCCCAACCTGCGATGCCCCGGTGGAATGGAGCGCCGCCAGCCCGAGCCGCCCGTTTTGCTCCGAGCGCTGCAAACTGATCGACCTGGGAGCCTGGGCTTCTGAAGAGCATGCGATTCCGGTGAGCCCGGATGCTGAGGATGAATTGTTCTCGGGTGATCTGGAGGCTCCGCACCGGGGGCATTGATAGCCCTCAATGCGCAGGCAACTCTGCTTCTGTCCAACGGGTGTCGGAGTGACCGCGGCGGCGATCCGCATTACTCACGAAGGCTGCCTCACAGTCGCCTGACTCCAAGCGGCTGTGGTCAACCTCTCAAGGGTATATTCACCTGACGCTCATTTTCCTGAGCCCAGAAACCGCAATCAGAAAATCTCGTGCAGACCAAACCCAGCCTCCCAGCAAAAGACAGGGAACCAGTATGGAAAAGAATTGATGAAAGTCAGAAAATGGCCTCTTGGCAACCCCCACTCCAACAATCGCCAGAATAAAAAGACAGAAAAACAAATAACCGAGCATTCTAAAAAACAAATAAACGACGTTTGAAAATCTCATACTGCCTACCCACACCACACCCTTTGGCGAGAAAAGTGCCATCCAACAAGCGTGGCATACTGTCGACCAGCCAAAGCAAGTAAACTGATAGGTCGATATTCGAACTCCCGCGTCAAGATAAATCCAGACATACGTGGCATCCATCACCTCACCGGCAGCTGTTAAATGATCGGTAAAATAATAGAGACCTATACCGCCCAACACATAAACCGCCAAACCCAAAATAAACACTGCCAGGTTCCTGCTTCAGGATAATTTTACCTTCACCACCCCGCCTTTTTTTCAGAGCAGGATGACGCGTTTTCCAAATCGTTAACAAGCTGTGCAAAAATTCTTATTTCAGATAGTTATCGACAGCCAACGCTCTTGTTTCTACAAATCTCGTGCGAAAGTCTGTCTCCATCCACAGCCTTTCCGGAATTCATCTCCTGCGCAACCTTATCTATCGCATCTTTGTAGACTTCGCTGTCAGGGTTTATGCTAGACGCGCACTTCATCAAGGCATAGCTAATCACTGGATTTCTCGAAACACCCAGACCTTTCTCATAAATCAGGCTAATGTTCGCGAAAGCGACGTCGTCATCCTGTCCTGCCGCTTTCCAGTACCAGTCCATAGCTTTCGAGTAATCCTGGGGAACACCATAGCCGTGTTTGTACATGTTGCCTAACTCGTTTTCCGCATAGGCAATGCGCTCCGCGGAGAGCGCACGAAAATACAGCAGCGCTTCTGCATAGTTACGCTCAACACCACGCCCCTCTTTTAACATGAGCGCAAGTTGATACTGCGCACGAGGCATACTTTGAGCCGCAGCCAATCGATACCACTTTGCAGCTGTGGCGTTATCAACAGCACCGCCACGGCCTGATTCAAAAAGACTTGCCAGATCAGCCTGCGCAACGGCAAGCCCTTGAGTAGCTGAGAGCCTAAGCCAATAACGAGCCTCTTTGTAGTCCGTCGCTGTCCCTTTGCCAACGCTATAAAAATATCCAATCTTATACTGCGCAGGGGCATAGCCAGTTGAAGCGCTGCGCCGGTACCAAGCAAGGGCGCTCTCATAGTTCTGATCTACACCTTTGCCATACTCATAGGCTTGGCACAGCGCCAGTTGACCGATAGGGTCGTTTCCCTCAGCAGATTTCTCATACCATTTAAATGCCTCATGCTCATCTTTCTCGACACCCGTTCCTTCCGCGAGGCTTTTAGCAAGGTTTCGTTGCGCCAGGAGATCGCCTTTCTCGGCTGCCAATTTAAGAAAACGAAAACCTTTGACCGCATCAAGGTCGACACCACGAGCTTCGATATACCCCACGCCCAGAATATTCAACGCCTCGGCATCACCACTGTCAGCGGCACGCTGTATGAAGCCAACCGCTGACGCTTCATCTTTTTCTACGCCTCTTCCTTCGCCAAGCATAAGTGCGTATCGGGACTGTGCAGCAGGTAAACCTTGCTCCGCAGCGACCTTATAAAGGTCAGCAGCCTTTGATAGATTTACAGCTGTGCCAATACCGTTTTCATAAAAAAAACCTAACCTGTACTGAGCCAGCACCAGCCGCTGTTGTGCGGCGGCAGAGATATTCTCAAAGGCCTTTAGCGTATCTTTGGATACACCTTTCCCCTCCTCATACTGCAACCCGATGTAGTACTCGGCCTCAGCATTACCCTTGGCAGCCTCCTTCTGGAAGAGAGAAAATGCGTGCTTATACAGTCCTTGACTGTACGCATCCAGGCCTTTTTGCATTGATGCCAATACGCCCTCTGAAAGACAAAAAAATAAAAGTCCGGCGAAGAGTGCATTAGCGTTCAATATCCAATTCCTGAATGCATATTCTGAGTACCATTTGACTGGCTTTTCATGCCTTCGGCGCCGTACAGAAAAGCTTTAGGCGGCTGACTGACCAACTGCCCGTCGCGCAACTGTAACCACAGCCCTTTATCGTCATCGCCTGCGTACTGCGGCACGATGCGCACCTCTCGATCAAGCATGACGCGATAGCTGTAATCGCGCATTTTGGGAATGGCGAACGTCTTGGCGATGGATGGCATTTTCTGGATGTCAGCGACGAACACCGTGTGGCGTGATCTCAGAACGCCTTTTGGCTTGTCCTGAAGAGCCTCGATAAAAGCAGCGCCTGCGGGCATTTTTCGCAAGCGATCAAAAAATGAATTGCCAGCCTACACACCTGCATTCACTCTTCCAGTCATGGCAACTTGAACGCTAAGCTTGGCCCTATGGATGACTCAGACTACCTACGCCTGTTGACGATCCAGGCCGAACAAGCCAACGCCTTTCTTTCCAATGCGCGGAAGTGGGAGCGTGAGCGTTGGGTTTGTCAGCGCCTGTTGCAGGGGCTGAACATTGCGCATCGCAACGAGGACTTCACGCCTGCCACTCAGGAGCCGCCGGATGTGCTGTTTCGTGACGGGCGTTTCGAGGTGTTTTTTGTGCTCGATGAGGGCCGTCGTCTCAATGATGAGTGGCGTGAGGAGCTGGCGCGACGACGTAGCGCTTTTTCGTTGAGCCAACTGGTACGTCGAGAGGCCAAGCCCAAACGGATTCCCGCCTCTGAACTGCTGCACCGACTCGCCCCTACCCTGCGCAAGAAATCCACCAATTATCGCGAACGCGGCATTGACCTGGGTGGGCTGGATATCATCGCCTTCGCCAGCCTCAAGCGCGAGGTGCTGGACCTCAACAGTCACTTTCCACCACCGACCGAGTACCTGCGTCAGGGCTGGCGTTCGTTGTCGCTGGTGGGGCCGACCTTTGCTCGGGTATTGTTCGCGCATCCGGGCGCTCCGGATTTTCTGCGTACCAACCTGGGCCGCAGTGTCGTTTTCGATGTTGGAATCAGTTTATGAGCCCCTTGCAGGAACTGCTGGCCGATGTGCCTCAACAAGGCCGTGTGCGCTGGATTGGTGTGCGTCCGGAGTCGCGGGTCGAGATGATCGAACTGGACGCGGTGGAAGCGCGGCGCGAAGCGGGGCTGACCGGCGATCATTCGCGACCTGGTCCGCGCAACGCCCGGCAGGTGACGTTGATCCAGTGGGAGCATCTGGCGGTGGTCGGTTCATTACTGAACCGCGCGGCGGATAACCCCATCGTGCCGCAGGACTTGCGACGCAACCTGGTGATCAGCGGCATCAACCTGTTCAGCCTGAAAAACCGACGCTTTCGCATCGGCCAGGCGATTTTTGAAACCACTGGCTGGTGCCAGCCTTGTGCGCGTCTGGAGCAGCGCCTTGGTCGCGGAACCTTTCAGGCGGTGCGTGGGCATGGCGGAATCACTGCGCGAGTGTTACAAAGCGGCATCATCCGCCTGGACGATGTGTTGCAGGTAGAGCCGCTGGAAATCACTGATCCCTGGCCCCCTGCCCGTCAGCACGCTTGAGACAACGCATAAATTGAGCCGCCACCTGAACCCGGAACCGCAAAGGTGTGTCGAAGAGTACCTTCAGGCAAACCGGCATCCAGTCGAGCGCAGGCCGCTCCTGATCCCGGTGTTGCCGTGATGAACCCGTTTATTGAGCCTTCTGACGCTATGAGCTGCCTTGCGCTCGCGAAGATCAGGCTCCCCGCGAATTCCTTAAACCTTCCGAGTAATCCTTATGACGCATCGTATTGTTATCGTTGGCGGCGGCGCTGGCGGTCTGGAGCTGGCGACCAGCCTGGGTAAAACCCTGGGCAAGAAAGGTACGGCCAGTGTCACCCTGGTCGACGCCAACCTGACGCATATCTGGAAACCGCTGTTGCACGAGGTCGCGGCCGGCTCGCTCAACTCGTATGAAGACGAGCTGAACTACGTGGCTCAGGCCAAGTGGAACAACTTTCAGTTTCAGCTCGGGCGCATGACCGGGCTGGATCGCGCCAGTCGCCAGATTCACCTGGCCGAGACGCTGGATGAAAACGGTGCCGAACTGGTTCCGGCACGCAGCCTGGGTTACGACTCGCTGGTCATCGCCGTGGGCAGCACCACCAACGACTTCGGCACCACGGGCGCGGCGGAACATTGCCTGTTTCTCGACAGCCGCAAACAGGCCGAGCGTTTCCACCAGCAACTGCTCAACCACTACCTGCGCGCCCACGCCGGTCAGGCTGACAGTGCTCAGGAAATCACCGTGGCCATCGTTGGCGCAGGTGCGACTGGTGTTGAACTGGCGGCAGAACTGCACAACGCGGCGCACGAGCTGGCGGCTTACGGGCTGGGCCAGATCAAGCCGGAAAACCTGCGCATTACCGTGATCGAAGCCGGGCCTCGGGTGCTGCCTGCATTGCCAGAGCGTATCGGCGCGCCGGTGCACAAGACACTGGAAAAACTTGGCGTGACGGTGCTGACCAATGCCGCGGTGAGCGAAGTGACCGCCGACGGCTTGATCACGGCCAGCGGGCAGGTCATTCCGGCCAGTTTGAAAGTCTGGGCGGCAGGTATTCGTGCTCCGGCGTTTCTGCATGAGCTGGATGGGCTGGAGAGCAACCGGATCAATCAGTTGCAAGTGCTGCCGACGCTGCAAACCACCCGTGACGAGAATATTTTCGCCTTCGGTGACTGCGCCGCCTGCCCGCAAAAAGGCACCGACCGCAACGTCCCGCCACGCGCTCAGGCTGCTCATCAGCAGGCGTCGTTGCTGGCAAAATCGCTGCGCCTGCGGATCGAAGGCAAGACCTTGCCGGAGTACACCTACAAGGACTACGGATCGCTGATCTCGCTGTCGAGCTTCTCGGCAGTCGGCAATCTGATGGGTAACCTGATGGGCAGCGTAATGCTTGAAGGCTGGCTGGCGCGGATGTTCTATGTGTCGCTGTATCGCATGCACCAGATGGCGCTGTACGGCACCTTCCGCACCCTGATGCTGATGCTGGGCAGCAAGATCGGCAAAGGCACCGAGCCACGGATGAAGCTGCACTAAGGCCCGCCAGCCGAGAGGCGTGCGGGAACACACCATCGTGCCCATGCTTCGCGTGGGCATGCCCTTCTGCGTGCCCTGCGTCCTCCTTGAATTGACCTGTGCAGCGCAGACCGCAAGAACACCATCGTGCCCATGCTCCGCGTGGGCATGCCGTTCTGGACGCTCTGCGTCCTCCTTGAATTGACCTGTGCAGCGCAGACTGCAAGAACACCATCGTGCCCATGCTTCGCGTGGGCATGCCCTTCTGCGCGCCCTGCGTCCTCCTTGAATTGACCTGTACAGCGCAGAACTTGCGACGCAGAGCGTCGTGAAATTCATTCCCACGCTGGAGCGTGAGGAACGAGAGGCGTGCGGGGAGAACACTATCGTCATGCCGCTCTGGACGCTCTTGAGTGCATCTCGCTCTGCGCTGACTTGCAGTGCCCTGAATACCCGCTATTTTTAATCTGACCGGGCTCTGCGCGATGCGATCGGACGGAAGGCGCTCGTACAGGTATCAAGTTCGTCTGCACCGCGCAGATAACCATTGAGTCGTGTACAACGCTGCACTGTTCAAGGATCGAACCCATGATGTCGAATCATTCCAGCAGTACTCCTGCGCAAAGTCGTCCGCATTTCATCTGGTTTTCTCTGATTCCCGTCATACCTGCCGTTGCCTGGATCCTCACGCAATCCGGTACAAGTACGACCAATCTGCTTGCTTGTGCGGCACTGCTCGCTATAGGTCTCGGTGCCTGTGCACTGGCTGCCCGCACCCAGCAGAACGACGTGCGTCGCGCTGTTGCCCAAGCGCTGGACCATCACCAGGCACATAACGCTCAAACCAGTGCCATGTCCTCCCATGCACAGCTCAATGAAGTCTTTCTCGGTGCCATGCCGATCTGGGCCAAACAGGTCGAAAGTTCGCGCCAGCAGACCGAAACCGCCATTGTCGAGCTGAGCAGCCGCTTTATGGGAATTTCCGAACGCTTGCAGGAAACCGTGCAGGCCTCGCAGCACGCTGCCGGTGAGCTGGACGGTCAGAATGCCGATGGCGCTCTGAAAGTCCTGTCCCAGAGCGACAGCGAGCTGAGCCAGGTGATTGACTCCCTTAAAGCCACCCAGGCCAGCCGCGACCAGACGCTCTCCCAGGTTCGCAGCCTGACCGCCTACACAGGCGAGTTGCGCACCATGGCCGCGGACGTCGCAGCGATTGCTGCACAGACCAACCTGCTGGCCCTTAACGCCGCGATTGAAGCGGCGCGCGCAGGTGAAGCCGGCCGTGGTTTTGCCGTGGTCGCCGACGCAGTGCGCAGCCTGTCGAGCAAGTCCAGCGAAACCGGTCAGCAGATGTCGGCCAAGGTCGACATCATCAACAATGCCATCACGCAACTGGTGCAGGCCGCCTCCAGCGGTGCTGATCAGGACAGCCATTCGGTGGCAGCTTCCGAGCAAAGCATCCAGAACGTCCTGGAGCGTTTCCAGAGCATTACCGGTCGCCTGGCCGAATCCGCCGACCTGCTCAAGCAGGAGAGCTTCGGTATTCGCGACGAAATGACCGAAGTCCTTGTAAACCTGCAGTTTCAGGACCGGGTCAGCCAGATTCTCGCTCACGTACGCGACAACATCGACTCTTTGCACGCGCATCTGTTGCAAGCCAGCCAGTCTCCCGATGAGGCCGTCGCCATCGACGCCCGGCAATGGCTGGCGCGCATGGAGTCCACCTACGCGACCGACGAGCAACGCCGCACTCACCGCGGCGAATCGGCAGCACAGCAGAGTTCGCAGGAAATCACGTTTTTCTAGGAGTAGATCATGGCTAAGAGTGTATTGGTGGTCGACGATTCAAGCAGTGTCCGGCAGGTTGTCGGCATCGCGCTGAAAAGTGCCGGATACGACGTTATCGAGGCCTGCGATGGCAAAGATGCACTGGGCAAGCTGACCGGGCAGAAAGTGCACCTGATCATCAGCGACGTGAACATGCCGAACATGGATGGCATCACGTTCGTCAAGGAAGTGAAGAAGCTGGCCAGTTACAAGTTCACGCCGATCATCATGCTGACCACCGAGTCTCAGGAATCGAAAAAGGCTGAAGGTCAGGCGGCAGGCGCCAAGGCCTGGGTCGTCAAACCGTTCCAGCCAGCGCAAATGCTCGCAGCGGTTTCCAAGCTGATCCTGCCCTGAGATCAAGGGCCATGGAGGCCAGCATGCCAACCCCAGACGACAATCAGGCTGACGCCACCCGCGTGCAGATCGACGGCGAGCTGACGATCTACACCGTGACCGAACTCGCCGCCCGTTTGCTGCCGCAGATCACTGGTGCGGCGCGAGTGGAAGTCGACTTGTCGCAAGTTACCGAGATGGACGGTGCCGGCCTGCAATTGCTGGCAGTCATCCAGCGCGAAGCCGGCAAGACCGGGACCTCGCTGCGCATGACCGGGCAAAGCAAGGCAGTCACCGAAACCTTCGAGTTATGTAATCCCGGTGTCGTGCTGTAGCGCGTCCATTTGCATTATTGCCGAGTGATCGATCAAGGAAGTCATCGTGAGTATTAATCTCGATCAGGCACAGCAGACGTTCATCGTTGAAGCGCGTGAGCTTTTGCAGGCCATGGAGGAATCCCTCCTGCAACTCGAAAGCGAACCCGGCGATCAGGACGCAATTGGCGCAGTGTTCCGCGCAGCGCACACCATCAAGGGTTCGGCCGGGCTATTCGGGCTGACGCCTATCGTCAGCTTCACCCACATCGTTGAAGACGTGCTCGACCGCCTGCGTGAAGGCAGCGTGTCGGTGGACGCCGGGCTCATCGCAGTGCTGCTCAAGTCCGGCGATCACATGCTTGAGTTGATCGACGTAGT
This sequence comes from Pseudomonas syringae group sp. 247E2, assembly GCF_032587795.1. Taxonomy (NCBI): domain Bacteria; kingdom Pseudomonadati; phylum Pseudomonadota; class Gammaproteobacteria; order Pseudomonadales; family Pseudomonadaceae; genus Pseudomonas; species Pseudomonas syringae group sp. 247E2. The sequence goes on from NZ_JAWHPK010000011.1 coordinate 73,203, forward strand.
GGCCAGTCGTGGCCAGACATTGCAGCCACCAGCACTGGAACGCGAAGCGGCGCTGCGTCAGGCATTACAGGTCTATCAGGCGCCGGGCAATGCCCAGCCTGCTGACGAGGCGCAAGCGCCGAGTGTGATCGATGAACAGCCTGCCGAAGTGCTATGGCATATCTCGCTGCGTTTTGGCGTGGATGTGTTTCGCAACGGCATGGACCCGCTGTCGTTTCTGCGTTACCTCAATACGCTGGGGCAAATGGTTCAGGTCACCACCGTTACCGACAGCATCCCGGCGTTGGAAGCGTGGGACCCGGAATCCTGCCACCTGGGCTTCGAGATCGATTTTCGCTCGTCTGCCGGGCATGCCGCGATCAACGAAGTGTTCGACTTCGTGCGGGAAGACTGCGCCGTAGAAATCACCTTGATGAGCGAGACAGCAAACTACGTCGAGCCCACTGGTACAGACCTGGTCTCGCAGACCGGACAAAGTCCTGCGGTTGCCAGCGGCGAACTGCTGGGTGACCAGCGTGCCGTGCCGCGTGCGCCTGCTGCGGCAACAGCTGTAGAGCGCCCTTCTTCGGCCAGCGAGCAGAAAAACAAGGACGGTCGTTATGTGCGCGTCAATGCCGACAAGCTTGATGAGCTGATCAATCTGGTCGGCGAACTGGTCATCGCTAGCGCCGGGGCCAGCCTGCTGGCCCGTTCGTGCGACAACGACCCGCTTCAGGAAGCCAGCTCGACCGTGTCGGGGCTGGTCGAGCAAATTCTGGATGGCGCGCTGCACCTGCGCATGATCCCCATCGGCGACACCTTCAATCGTTTTCGCCGCGTAGTACGTGATGTCAGTCAGGAGCTGGGCAAGGACATCGACCTGATTATCAACGGTGCGGAAACCGAACTGGACAAAACCGTTGTCGAGAAGATCGGCGACCCGCTCATGCACCTGCTGCGCAATTCCATGGACCACGGCATCGAAAGCGCCGAAGCACGTCGCGCGGCAGGCAAGCCGGCAAAAGGTCATTTGAGCCTTAATGCGTACCACGACTCCGGCAGCATCGTCATTGAAATTGCCGACGACGGTGCGGGCCTGAACCGCGAGCGGATCCTCGACAAGGCCCAGCAGCGCGGGCTGGTAGCAGCGGGTGCGAGCCTCACCGATCAGGAGATCTACAACCTGATCTTCGAGCCCGGTTTTTCCACCGCCGAGGCCGTCACCAACCTGTCAGGGCGTGGTGTCGGCATGGATGTGGTGAAACGCAATATCACCTTGCTGCGCGGCACTGTGGACCTGGACAGCCAGCCCGGTCAGGGCACCATCGTGCGCATTCGCCTGCCGCTGACGCTGGCGATCATCAATGGTTTTCTGGTCGGTATCGATCAGTCGACTTACGTGATCCCGCTGGACATGGTTCAGGAATGCATCGAGCTGGACGAACAGAATCGTCACCTGACCCGCGACAGCGGCTACCTCGACCTGCGTGGAGAAGTGTTGCCGCTGGTCTACCTGCGTGATCACTTCAACCATGAAGGCCCCGCTGCACGACGCCAGAACGTGGTGGTGGTGCGCTACGCCGAACACAAGGCCGGGTTGGTGGTAGATGACCTGCTCGGCGAGTTCCAGACCGTTATCAAACCGCTGGGCAAGCTGTTCGGCGCACTGCGCGGCATCAGCGGCTCGACGATTCTGGGCAGCGGTGCGGTGGCGTTGATTCTCGACATACCGGCCTTGCTCAACCAGATCGTACAAATGGAAGCCCGCTCGACCCAGGCGCCTCAATCCCTATTGCCCACTTCTCGCTGACGGATTTGCAATTCCCAAGGAGTTACTTCAATGAAATGGTTTTACGATCTGAAGATTTCCACCAAGCTGATTACCTCGTTTCTGGTGGTTCTGGCGTTGACCGCGGCCATGGGAGTCTTTGCCATTATCCAGCTGGGCCAGGTCAACCAGGCCGCCCAGGACATCAAGGAAAACTGGATGCCGTCCATGCGCGCGGCGTCGGGCATGCGCTTCTACGCAGCCAACTTCCGGCTGAAGGAAAACCGCCACATTGCCGCCGACTCTGCCCAGGAAAAGGCGCAGATGGAGCTTGAGGCAGCAGAAGCGCGCAAACAGTTTGAAACGCGGCTGGCCACGTACGACAAGTTGATCGTCAGCGATCAGGACCGGCAGATGTTCAGTGCCGTGAGTGCCTCATGGTCCGCCTACCTGAAAGTCAGCGACAATCTGTTCGCTCTCTCCCGGCAGGGCCAGGAGGCCGAAGCGCGTGCCTTGCTGCGCGGCGAGTCCAAACTGCACTTCGACGAAGTCACCAACCAGTTGCAAAAAATGGTCGAGCTCAACGACGCCGGCGCGACTGCCGCTGGCGACAAAGGCACTAGCCTGTACGAAAGCGCGCGCATCTCGATCATTGCCGTGCTGGTTGCAGCCTTGCTGGTCGGCCTGGGCCTGGCGCTGTTCATTGCACGGATCATTTCCCGCCCACTGAAAGAGGCAGCGACTGCCGCCGAGCAACTGGCCGAGGGCAACCTGAACGCCCACATCGGGCACGGTTCCAAGGATGAAACCGGCATGGTGCTGAACGCCATGCGCAACATGGTCGGCAAGCTGTCACACATTATCGGCGAAGTGCGTAACGCCGCCGACAACCTGGCCAGCGCTTCGGAAGAAGTCAGCGCCACCGCGCAATCCATGAGCCAAGCCACCAGCGAACAGGCGGCCAGCGTCGAAGAGACCAGCGCGTCGGTCGAGCAGATGAGCGCCAGCATCAACCAGAACACCGAGAACGCCAAAGTCACCGATGGCATGGCCAGCAAGGCTGCCAAGGAAGCGACTGACGGCGGCGAATCGGTGCAGCAGACCGTCGTGGCGATGAAGAAAATCGCCCAACGCATCAGCATCATCGACGACATCGCTTACCAGACCAATCTGCTCGCCCTCAACGCGGCCATCGAAGCAGCCCGTGCGGGCGAACATGGCAAGGGCTTCGCGGTAGTGGCTGCCGAGGTGCGCAAGCTGGCTGAACGCAGCCAGGTCGCGGCTCAGGAGATTGGCGAGCTGTCGTCAAGCAGTGTGGAAATGGCCGAGAAAGCCGGCAAGCTGCTGGACGAAATGGTGCCGTCGATCAACAAGACGTCAGACCTTGTGCAGGAAATCAGCGCGGCGTCAGAGGAACAGGCTGCCGGTGTGGCGCAAATCAACACCGCCATGACCCAGCTCAATCAGGTCACCCAGCAGAACGCTTCAAGCAGCGAAGAACTGGCCGCCACCGCTGAAGAGATGAGCAGTCAGGCCGAACAGCTGCAACAGGCCATGAGCTTCTTCACCCTCGATGCATCGCCAAGGGCCGTCGCACAAGGCAGCCCTCTCGACGGCCGCAGCAGCCCGAACCGCCAGCCCCCGCGCCCACCGCAACAGGCTCCGCGCAAGGCGTTTGCGCAAAGCATGGCGGGCGCCCCGGACGAATCGGAATTCACTCGTTTCTGATGACTGGCTGCTGATTGCCGGCCTCGATAGCGATTCACAGGGAGAACGACATGGGCTCATTGGTCACGACTCGACAGACTGCCACGGCGGTCGAGGAAGAGGCGCAGTACCTGACTTTCATGCTCGGTGGCGAGATGTTCGCCATCGGCATTCTGGGCATCAAGGAAATCATCGAATACGGCAGCCTGACGGTGGTGCCGATGATGCCCGCCTTCGTGCGCGGGGTGATCAACCTGCGCGGTGCTGTAGTGCCCGTGGTTGATCTGTCGGCGCGCTTCGGGCGACAGAACTCGGACATCACCCGGCGCTCGTGCGTCATCATCATCGAGGCCAGCAGCGAGGACGGCCAGCCGCAGGACATCGGCCTGCTGGTCGATAACGTCTCGGCGGTGCTGGAAATACCGGCCTCGCAGATCGAACCGCCACCGAACTTCGGTGCGCGCATTCGTGCCGACTTCATCAGCGGCATGGCCAAGGTCGACGGCAAGTTCGTCATTGTCCTTGAGGTCGATCGGGTGTTGTCTATCGATGAAATGTCCAGCCTCGCCGAAGCAAGTCAGTCGCTGCCTTCCGACGCCGACGCGACGTGAGGCCTGCACATGCCTGATACAGCGTCGCTCACCGATCGCGAATTCGGCCAGTTCCAGGCCTGGTTGTACAGCGCTGCGGGCATCAAACTGACGCTGGCCAAGAAAGCGCTGGTCGCCGGCCGTCTGTTCAAGCGTCTCAAGCATTACGAGCTGGACAACTATGGCGAGTATTTCAAGCTGATCATGAACGATCAGCGCAACGGCGAGCTGCAAGTGGCGCTGGACCTGCTGACTACCAACGAAACGTACTTCTTTCGCGAACCCAAGCATTTTGATTTTCTGCGCCAGCAGGTGCTGCCCAAGGTGGCGCCGGGCAAGGTATTCAGGGTCTGGAGCGCCGCCAGTTCATCTGGCGAAGAGCCTTACAGCCTGGCAATGGCGCTGGCGGAACAACTGGGCACCACGCCCTGGGAAGTGATCGGCTCGGACATCAGCACCCGCGTGCTGAGCAAGGCGCGCAGTGGGCATTACCCCATGGAACGCACCGAAACCCTGCCCCAACCGTTGTTGTTCAAATATTGCCTGAAGGGCGTTGGCCGCCAGGAAGGCACGTTTCTGATCGACAAATCGCTGCGCAGCCGGGTCAGCTTCGTGCAGGTCAACCTCAACGAGACCCTGCCCGATATGGGTGAGTTCGACGTGATCTTTCTGCGCAACGTGATGATCTATTTCGATCAGGAAACCAAGAGCAAAGTCGTGGCGCGTTTATTACCGCGCCTCAAGTCCGGGGGGTATTTCATCATCAGTCATTCGGAAAGCCTCAACGGCATAAACGACACGCTGAAACTCGTCTCCCCTTCGATATACCGCAAGCCATGATCAAGCCCGTCGGCGTGGCCGAAATAGTCCTGGCTCCCGGCGAAGTGGTCTTCGAGACCCGGCCTGCGCGCTTGCGCACATTGTTGGGCTCGTGTGTAGCAATCACGTTCTGGCACCCGTGGCGGCGTATCGGTGGTATGTGCCACTTCATGCTGCCAGGACGTATTCGCAAGGGTCAGCCACTGGACGGCAAATACGCTGATGAAGCGCTGGAGATGCTTATTAGCCATGCGCTGGCCAGCGGGACGCTTCCGGAGGAATATCAGGTCAAGCTGTTTGGCGGCGGCGAGATGTTTCCGGCGCAGCGCCACGACCAGCAGATGCACAACGTCGCATATCGCAACATCAATGCGGCGCTGACGCTGGCCGACCGGCATCGCCTGAAGCTGATGGCTCAGGACCTGGGCAGCACCGGTCATCGCAACATCATCTTCGACCTGTGGAACGGAAACGTATGGGTCAGGCACCAACCAATGGAAGCAATCGAAAAAGATGCCAAACAAAAAAATCAGCGTATTGCTGGTCGATGATTCGGCCGTCGTTCGCCAGGTACTCGTGGCCATTCTCAACCACACCCCCGATATTCATGTCATGGGCGCGGCGTCGGACCCGATATTTGCCATGGCCAAGCTGGCTCAGGAATGGCCGGACGTCATCGTGCTGGACGTGGAAATGCCCCGCATGGACGGCATCACCTTTCTCAAGAAGATCATGAGCGAACGGCCAACGCCAGTGGTGATCTGCTCGTCGCTGACCCAGAAAGGCGCAGAAACTTCGTTGCAGGCGCTGTCTGCCGGGGCGGTGGAAATCATCACCAAACCTACCACCGGCCTGAAGAACTTCCTCATTGATTCAGCCGCCGAGCTGGTCGCGGCAGTCCGCGCAGCGGCGAACTCCAACGTCAAAAACCTCGGTAAGCGCACGGCTCCGCCCGTTCTGGCCCCAGCAAGCAAACTCACCGCAGACGCCATTTTGCCCGCAGCCAGCGGTCACGCCATGGCGCAGACCACCGAGCGCATTGTGGCCATCGGCACCTCGACAGGCGGTACACAGGCACTCGAAGCGGTGCTGACGGCCCTGCCCCGCGTCTGTCCGGGCATGGTCATCGTCCAGCACATGCCGGAAAAATTCACCGCATCGTTCGCCGAACGCCTGAACAGCCTGAGTCAGATCGAGGTGCGCGAGGCCAGAAACAACGACCGCATCCTGCCCGGCCTCGCGTTGATCGCCCCCGGCGGCAAACACATGATGGTCACGCGCAGCGGCGCCTACTACCACGTCCAGGTCATCGACGGCCCGCTGGTCAACCGCCATCGTCCTTCGGTGGACGTGCTGTTCCGTTCGGTGGCCAAATTCGCCGGCAAGAACGCCACCGGCATCATCATGACTGGCATGGGCGACGACGGCGCACGCGGGCTCAAGGAAATGCTCGACGCCGGCAGCGCGACAGTGGCTCAGGACGAAGCCAGCTGCGTGGTATTCGGCATGCCCAAGGAAGCGATCAAACTGAACGCGGCGCAGCGGATCATCCCGTTGCAGGAGATTCATCAGGTGATCCTGCACCGGTGAACCCGGAGCTGTCGCCGTGCAACCAGCGTTTCTTTCGACACCCACGTTTCACGACAGAAACCCCGGGCGCACGGCAGCGCTCAGAAAAACAGCCTTATCGGGCCCACGATGGTGTCAGCAAAGCCTGATGGCCAGCGCTGGACCTGGATGACCCTGAAGCCCCGTCAGAGAATGAGACCAACTGGAAAAAAGGCTCTGCCTCCAGGTTCCTGTGCTGATTGGAAGTCCCTGATCTGTTGCTTTTATGCTCATTGCGGTAAGACGCATAGCTCCAGTGCCCAGGGGAGACATCGGAGTCCGGACGATGGCTGCTCTGCCTCACACCGGCGGCGCTCAACTCCTGTTCGATACTGCTGATCATCCCCCTCATTTTGCCCATGTACTCTGGGCTGTAGGTGTTATCTGCACGGTCAGGCTTGGCGTAGATTGTGAACTGAGCGCCCAGCGCCACACGCTGCTTTGCCGCCGGCATCTCTGCCTGCAGGCACTTCATGTCAGTCACTTTCCACGAGTCCACCGGGCTGTCGCTCGCCTGCAGTATTTTGCCTATCGCATTGAATGCGTTCGGTACATCCTCAGGCGCCACGCTGAGGTGGATCTTGTCTCCGGCAAACTCTCCCTTGCAGTTCGGCTCCAGGCGATCCATATGGATGAAGACTTCAGACCCCGTCATCTTGAAATGATTGGCGGCAGTCCAGCCACCGTGATTTTCACCCAGCGCACTTTGTGCGACGTCATAAGTGGGGGCACGGTGATTAACGGCAAAACGTGTCTGTGTGTTGGCACGTACTTCGCTCTGATTCAAACGGCGCAATTCTGCACCTGCATCCTTCTTCACAGTCGGCTGGGCAATTGCCGTATTGAGTTTTAAATTGAAGGCGGGTCTGTTGATAGGCATAGCTTTTATACCTGCTACTTATCGGTCATGAAAAAAGGGGGTTACGCAGATAGCGGCAGCCTCTGCGCAACCTCTCCAACTCGCCGCTCTGCACTGGTCGTTGGCGACCTCGCAGATAGCTGCCCGCTGAGTGGTCAACAGGCACATCAGGTTCCATTAAACAGGATCAGGAAAACTGATCGCCTTTCGAGAAACCGACATCGTGTTTGATCTTGCCGTTCTCGAACTGGTCCATCCATGGCAGCACATCGGCACCGGCTGCTTTCAGGGCGCCCATGTTGTCTTTCACGGCCTGGTTGGCGCCGTCGCGCTGTTCGAAGTTACCGCCTCCGGTCCAGTTGGCGTTGCCGACTTCACCGATTTGCGGCTTGAAGCCCGCGCTCGTAAGCGCCTTGATCTCCGATGACAGACGCGAGGAGGCATCAGCACCGCTGGCGTACTCATGGATGCTGCCGATCAGGCCAGGGTTGTTGCTGCCGTTGGCGGCTTTCAACTGATCAGCGTATTTGACCAGCCCGCTTTCCCCGCCGGCTGTCAGACCACCACCCCAATTGCTGTCCTCCACCACGATGTCGCCTTTGTAACCTGCGTCGCGGGCGGATTTGATCAGCGTGCTCTGCATATCGGCCCAACCTTGAGTGGCACTCTTGCCGCCCTCATTGAACGTATCGAGTACAAAACTCGGATGGTTTCCAAGGGCAGATACCACGTTTTTGACATCGTCGGCGGCTTGTCGGAGCTTGTCGCCGGACAAGACGTTGCCACCACCGCCATTGGCGTTGTCACGAAACGTAAACTGAATCCTGACCCCTTGTTTGTCGCCGGCATCGACCATCGCCTTGAGCTTGGCCATTTGCGCCGGGTCATTGATCTGGTCATGGGTCATCTGGATGCGAAGTGTTTCCCCTCCGGCATTTTTCACGTCTTCGACCATTTTTTGCGCTGCCTCAGGAGACGCAATTCGGTCAGGAACCGTATTCGCGCCGCCATGAGACCCCAAGCCAGTGTTATTGAACGGTTGGGCTTGATTTGACTGCTCAGACAGTCCTGAGTCTGGCGTCGAACTGGCAGCGCCGCCGGTAGAAGCAGAAGCTCGACCTGGCCCGGACGAAGCTGGGGACGGGTTCTCGGAAGGGTTATTTGCAGAAGAGTTACTTGCGGAAGAATCACCGAGCAAGCGTTTCAGCAGCGCCTGAATCAGCGTCGTCAACGCCTCGATCAAGTCACTTTGATCGCCCCCTCCTGCTCGTCCATTCCCGGTGGTGGCGGTTGTCGGCGCGCCATTCCCCCAACTCACCGTGTTCGGCGCGCGCCGGGTACTTTCCGGAGGAAGAAAGTGCACGGCATTGCTCGACGATTTACCTGAATAGTCCGGACTCGGAGCCTGGTTGCCCGATGAAACAGGGGACCACCCCGGGCTGTTGTTGCTTACAGAGGTATTCATACTCATTTCATTACTCCTTTTTGTGGAGGTAACGCGTTTGGGTGAACGGGTTTTTGTGCAGGGCTTCAGAAACCCTCTTTATCGTCTGTCAGCGCTCAAGCAGATGGAGATTCATTAAAAGGGGCCCTTTAGATAAGCCCGCTCTGCGTCTCGCAAGATGGCAATATCCACGGCGTTGGGTAGCAGTCTTTTGGCCTCGGTAATGTTTGCCAGCTTGACGCTTTGAGATTCAAAGCCCATATCGGACGGTGTTCCATCGATCCGTTTGGCAAGGTAATAACGAGTTCGGGATGTTGTTCGGTCGTAGTCACCGATGAAGCCGTGGAACTTCACCAGAAGCCCCGTCTCTTCGTAGACTTCCTTGAGTGCATTGGTCCTCAAGTTCAAACCGGCTTCCTGCTTTCCCTTGGGAAAAGCGTGCGTTGCGCCGAACGGGTGATTGGTCGGCTCGGTGATCCACACCCTGCCGTCGGGCTCAAAAATGATCGCTCCACTGGCGGGAGCAAGGTGCTGGGAACGCTTAAATTCCGGCTCTGTGAAGTTGACCGCCCGGGTTGTAAATCGGCGCCAGCCATCCATTGTGTTGGGGGGCGTAAATGATCTGAACGGCAGGTTGTTCATGCTGCCACGGACAGCGCTGTGGGGTACAAAAACGGCTGTGGCGTATCGATCACGCCACGTATCCAAAGCGCTGGGAGACGTGGGATTTTTAACAGTGACAACATTGCCGCGCTCGTTCTTTTGGCGATGAATATAAGGAAGCGTCTGCTTCATATCGACCAGCCACTTCTTCCGACTGATCAGTCTTTTACCGAGCTCAATGCGTTCGCTGTGATTGCCAGGACCGTGCTCTGCGCAAAGTGCGGCAATACGCGCATCCGGTATTTTTTCTATCGCTGCAATACCCTCGCGGATGTCATTACGCTCGATGTTCCGAAAGACACGACTGGACGAATTGTCTTCACGAGACAGCATCGTGACCAGTTCCATGGGCGTGGTACCGAACTGACTACCCTTGTGCTCCCCTTGGGCGCGGAAGACCAGCGCGCCGCCAAGGTCGATGCGCACAGGTTTGTTACGGTGATTGAAGATGACATTGTCCCCCGTCAGACCGATGACATCCCAGTTCGCCAGCCAGGCATCCACAGCAAAGCCGCACTTCAACTGGCTATTTTTTGCCAGCGTATCGAGGTCTTTGGGGTTCCCTACTATCAGTTTTGAAATCAGTGCGGGCTTGCCTTTGCGGGACGCCAGCTCTATGTCAGGAACATCGATTCCTGCGGCACGGTACAGCCTGGAGGCAAGCACCTCGTTTCGAAGCCTATTGGCAGACGGGTTGGTTTTCACATACCACTTAACGCCATTGGGCGCTTGAAACAATCCACCTGGATTAGAGCCCTTGGCGCCAGAGAGTTGTTTCCATTTGTCAGTCTCGACGAGAGCGAATTCACCTCCCCTCTTGGACCGTCCTAAAACCGTCATGTCGACGACAATGAACTCACCGCTCCGGCGAGCCTGCGTAATTTCGTACCGGTTGGTGATATCCAGAATGACTTCATGTTCACTCTTGCTGGCCACCGATAACGGCAACCGGCTCTCACTGAGTGTCACCCCCTTCGCACCACTGTGGTTGAGCGCGGGAACGGCAGGCATCGCTTTCAGTACAAAAAGAACCGGTGTTTCTTTTTTCCTGTTCGCGTTCACCAGCGCAAAGCCTTGCGAAACGGCTGACACTGTCGAGGCACTGGCCACCCCGGTCGCGGTGTAAACGCCTTTAACCACGCGCAGGCCGTGAATAAGACCATGGGCTATTTCACGACTGCGGTAACCCTTGGAGGTATTCAGTAACAGCGACGCAGTCTCATCATCCAGAGATATCCCCCGATAAAGCACTTTAGGGTGATCCGACTCGGCCAACTCAATGGAGTAGCGCGGTATGGCGGCCCTCAGGTCGGCAAATTCTTCTTCGGTTGTTTCAGAGGCCGTGTACTTCTGCAGCAGTCGCATGAACTCTTTGCCGTCTATCGAATCCAGTACGCTGTCCTGCCGCCCCGCCAAACGACACTCTTCGACAGTATTGAATTGCTCCACTGGAACTCCCTTGCCTCGCCCTCGCGAAACAAAGTTGGGCACTTTATTACTGACAGGCCCCAGTGCCGAGGTACTTTGAGCGTTTGAAAACCCAAGGTGACTGAAATTGTGTTTTACGGGATTTATCATTAAGCCCTCCTGAACGTTCGTCTTGGGACACGCGATGAACATTCGTCCCTGGAATGACAGGCATCAGGACTGTTATCAGACTCGAACGCCATCAACCGATACTCACAAGGCAAATAGCCATTTTTCGGGTTGATCCACTCATGGATAAAGCCTGCTGATAATGAACAGCCCCCAGAAAGCAGCCAGTTGCTATCACCGAGAAAATATTGAAAATAAGCAGAACTTATAATTGGCTGAACAGCATTCATCGCAAACACTCATCGCCCGCATTTACTGGAAAATTGAGTAAATGAGTGTCGCAGTGTGCTGTGCGGTTCCATTAAGCAAACAAGAGGGACTTCTTCAATGGGGAACCATCACTGTAAGTGATCGACATTCGTGGCGAATGTCTTAAAGCCAATGCAATGAATACTAAGCTACTTGCGTGACCGTAGTGTGTGAAGTGATCAGACATAAGTCATGCGACAACATATACATAATGCGCCATATTCAGTGACGCACTAAAAGCTCCAGACCGCACACATTTGCCCGAGCAGAGCATGTCGCCAACGTGCAAAAGGTTAACGAGATCTGGCCGACCAACGCCCCACATGGATTTTTTCGACGTCACCCGCAGAGAAAATCGTCGGGCTGTTCGGGCACGCATGAGAAGATACCGGCACCTCACGTCAATGCTTCGTTTTTCAGGTATAAAATCCGACCGCCATGACCAGACCCGTAACACTTCAGGATGTCGCCAACCATGCCGGCCTTTCCAAAGCTGCGGTGTCGCGCTACCTGAATCGAAGTATCAGCCTGCCGCCGGAGACCGCGAAACGTATCGACACGGCGATCAAGGCGCTGGACTACCGGGGCAACAGTCTGGCCCGACGCCTGAGCAAAGGCGGCAGTGAGACCATCGGTCTGGTGCTGCCGGACATCGCCAACCCGTTTTTTGCCGAGCTGGCAGACGCGGCCGAGGAAGAGGCGTCCGCCAACGGGTATAACCTGGTGCTGTGTGTCACCCGCAACCTGCTTGAACGTGAAAGCACCTTTGTGCGCTGGCTGGATTCACGTAACGTCGATGGCTTGCTACTGGTCAGCAACCGTCCGGACGACGGCACGCTGGCCAGTCAGTTGGCGAGCTACCGCAATATCATTCTGCTCGACGAAGACGTTCCCGGCACCTCGCAGCCCAAAGTGTTCGCCGACAACCATCAGGGCGGTCGCCTGGCGACTGAGTATCTGATCCGCCATGGCCATCGACGCATCGCTCATGTGTCCGGGCCGTCAGCCTTGATGAGTGCCCGCGAGCGCTATGCCGGCTACCGGGAAGCGCTGGCGCTGGCGGGCATCGCAGAGGTGCCGGAATACCTGTGCTTTGGAGATTACAGCCGTGAGTTCGGGCGTATCGCAACCGCTCAGTTGCTCACCCTGCCCCACCCTCCGGAGGCGATTTTCGCCGCCAGTGACTTCATCGCTCTGGGCGTGCTCGATGTCCTGCGTGAGCGCGATATCAGCGTGCCCGGCGCCATGTCGCTGGTGGGGTTCGACGACGCCGTTTATGCCAGTCTGCTTACCCCACCGCTGTGTACCATCCGCCAGTCCTCCAGGGAGCTTGGCCGTCTCGGCGTGGCGCAATTGCTGCAGCGCATGGCGGGCGGCGACTGTACACAGGACGTCGTGCGCGTACCCGTAGAGTTGGTCTGCCGGGGCACGGTAGCAACTCGCAGTGACTGATTGCGGGGCAACCAGTAACACCCGGCCTTAAATCGGTGCACTGCCATCGGCATCCTGAAAAGCCGATGATTGCGGAAAACTGTGGCGCATCAAGGACGTACGGTGCCTGGCCGACATCGTGAAAAAAATGGCACACAATCTGCTTTCTCCAGTTCTCAAACCTGAAGACAAAGCTCATTTGTCTTTTTTTTGAAACGGCTGGTAAACCGGTTTACCGATCTGATTTGCCGCACCGGCAAACAGACTAGGAGGATGGCAATGCTGCGTTTCAGCAAGCGTTTCACCCTGACCCTCGGCGCTGTCCTGGCCTTGGCGTTGTCACCCATCATTCAGGCCCAGACCGGCAAACGTCTGGCTCTGGTACAGGTCAACCAGCAGGCGCTGTATTTCACCCAGATTACCCAGGGCGCACAGGCTGCGGCGAAAGCTGCCGGAGCAGAGCTGGTGGTGTTCAACGCCAACGACAATCCGGCAGCCCAGAACGACGCCATCGAGGCCTATATTCAGGACAAGGTCGACGCCATTCTGGTCTGCGCCATAGACGTCAACGGTATCAAACCTGCGGTCACCGCAGCTGCGCAGGCGGGAATCCCGGTGGTGGCAATCGACGCTGTGATTAATGGCGACAATGCCGTACAGGTCGGCGTGGATAACCGCGAGGCAGCCCGACAGATCGGCCAGTACACCGGCGAATACATCAACCGCGAACTGGCGGGCAAAGCCAGCATCGGCGTGGTCGGAGCCCTCGGCTCTTATGTACAGAATCTGCGTCTGGACGGTTTCCGCGAGGGCCTGGCAAAGACCGCCAGCCAGGCGAAGATCGTCAACACCGTAGACGGCAACAACGTACAGGACACCGCCCAGGCTGCCGCGGAGAACCTGCTGACCGCCAACCCTGAATTACAGATCATTTATGCCACTGGCGAACCCGCCCTGATTGGCTCGGTTGCCGCGAGCATGTCGCAAGGTGCGGGCGAGCGGGTCAGGATTTTCGGGTGGGACCTGTCCTCTCAGGCAGTGCAGGGTCTGGATGACGGCTCTGTCGCGGTGGTGGTGCAACAGAACACGCAGGCCATGGGCAAGACGGCGGTGGAGTCGGCACTGGCGCTGTTGTCCGGAAAAACCGTGGCTCGCGAACAGAGTATTCCCGTCACGCTGGTGACCAAAGCCAACCTGGCCGCTTATCGCGCCGAGTTCAAATAAGAGGGCTCAGCATGCAGACGCCTGGCGAAGTGCCTCGGGTACAGATGAGCGCGATCACTAAACACTATGGCTCGATAGCGTCGTTGCGCGGTGTGGACCTGCTGCTGCAGCCCGGTGAAGTGCTGGGGCTGGTGGGCGACAACGGCGCAGGCAAATCCACCCTGACCAAGATCCTCTCGGGTGCGGTACTGCCTACCAGTGGGCGTATCGCCATCGACGGCGAAGAAGTCAGCTTCAGCGGCCCGGCAGATGCTCAACGCTGTCATATCCAGATGGTGTATCAGGACCTGTCGCTGTGTGACACCGTCGATGTGGCCGGAAACCTCTTCATGGGCCGCGAACCGATGCGCCGCGTGCTCGGCGTGCCGTTGCTCGATGAGACGCGCATGCACCGCGAAGCACGGCAGATTCTTGAAGCGCTGGGTATCACCATCCCTGATACCCGTGCGCAGGTTCGCCATCTTTCAGGCGGCCAGCGCCAGGCTGTTGCGATTGCCCGCGCGGCTGCCTTCGGCCCCAAGGTTCTGATCATGGACGAACCCACCGCAGCGCTTGCGGTAGCCGAAGTCGAGGCGGTGCTGGAGCTGATTCGCACCATCAGCCGCAAAGGCGTCAGCGTGATTCTGATCACGCACCGGCTGCAGGACCTGTTCCTGGTCTGCGACCGGATCATGGTGATGTATGACGGGGCCAACCTGGCCGAGCGAAGGATCGCCGACACCGACCTCAACGAGGTCGTCGAACTTATCGTCGGGCACAAATTCACTGCCCGCTCCGCTTGTGCCTGAGAGGACACGACTTCATGAACACTCTCGACCTGACACGCCAACCTATCCTGCCTCAGTCCCGGCTCAAGCGCGTGCTGCACGATTTCCCCGGCGTGGTCAGCATCGGCCTGTTTTTCGCCCTGTGCCTGGTGCTGTTCACACTGGTGACCGACAACTTCCTGAGCAGTGCAAACCTGCTTAATGTCATTCGCCAGAACGCCCCGTTACTGATCGTCGCCGTGGCAATGACGCTTGTAGTCACCACCGGCGGCATTGACCTGTCCGTGGGCTCGACGCTGGCCCTGGTCGGGGCGCTGGCAGCCATGGCGCTCAATGCCTGGCACCTGCCATGGCCGCTGGTACTTGTCGGCGGGCTTGGTGTGGGGGCTATGATCGGCGCGTTGAACGGCTATTTCATTGCCTATGCGGGCATCCCGGCGTTTATCGTCACCCTCGCTACCCTGACCATCATTCGCGGCCTGGCAATGTTGCTGACACAAGGCTACTCAATTCCCGTACCACGCGAAGAGACCGTGTTTCTGGGCCTCGGGCGCGGATGGTTTCTGGGTGTGCCGCTGGCCGCCTGGCTGGCCCTCCTGACGGCGCTCGGCGGGGCGTTGATGCTCGGCAAAATGCGTTTCGGACGCTACCTCACCGGCATTGGTGCCAACGCCGAAAGTGTACGCCGGGCGGGGGTAAACCACAGGGGCGTACTGCTGCGGGTGTACATGCTCAGCGGTATGGCAGCGGCGCTGGCGGGCATGATTGTCACGGCGCGTTTAGGCAGCGGCTCTTCGAATCAGGGTGAAGGCTTTGAACTGGAAGTGATCGCCGCCGTGGTGCTTGGCAGCACCAGTCTGTTTGGTGGTTTCGGCACGATCGTCGGCACGCTGCTGGGAGCCCTGACCATGGCCGCGATCAAGAACGGGCTGATTCTGGCCCACATTTCACCGTTCTACACGCAAATTGCCACCGGGCTGATCGTGCTGCTGGCAATCTGGCTTAACACACGCATTCTGCGCACCGGTCGTCCACTCGGGAGGGCTGGAGCATGAGCCTGTTTCGTCATCCTTCACCCCTTCCACTCGGCGTCGACAGCGGCCATGCCATGACGGTGCTGGGGCCAATGCCGGTCGAGCGCCTTGGCGCCACTTTGATGCACGAACACATTCTGCTCGACGCATCGGGCAAATGGGTCGCACCCAGTTGCTGCGGCGAACGGCACCTGGCCGAGCGCCCGGTGAGCATCGAACTGCTCGGCGAGCTGCACATGAACCCGCTGGTCAGCCGCGACAATTGTCAGTTGTTCGATGTCGACCTCGCGTGCGAAGAACTGCTGAAGTACCGGGCGCTGGGCGGGGAAACGGTGGTCGATCCGACCAACCTGGGCATCGGCCGCGACCCGCAGGCCTTGCAGCGGATTTCCCGTCTGACCGGCCTGAATATCATCATGGGTGCCGGTTTCTATCTGGAGCCCTCGCACCCGCATTACGTGCGCGAACGCTCGGTGGAACAACTGGCGGAGCAGATCATTCATGACGTGGGCGGTGGCGAGGAAAAGCCGGAGGTCATTGCCGGCCTGATAGGCGAGATTGGTGTTTCTGCCGCATTTACGGCTGACGAAGAGAAATCACTGCGTGCCGCAGCCCGTGCAAGTGCCGCGACCGGCGTACCGCTCTCGGTGCATCTGCCGGGCTGGGAACGCCTCGGCCACCGGGTACTGGACATCGTTGAGGCTGAAGGCGCCGACCTGCGCCATACGGTGCTGTGCCACATGAACCCGAGCCACAGCGACCCTGCGTATCAGCATGCGCTGGCGGCACGCGGCGCGTTTCTGGAATACGACATGATCGGCATGGGTTACTACTTCGCCGACGAGCACGCGCAGTCGCCCAGCGATGAAGAAAACGCGCGGGCCATCGTCGCCCTGATCGAGCACGGCTTCGGCTCGCAGGTGCTGTTGTCTCAGGACGTCTTTCTGAAAACCATGCTGACTCGCTATGGCGGCCATGGTTATGGCTACCTGCTGAAACACTTTGTCCCGCGCCTGCGCCGTCATGGCGTTACCGGTGAACAACTCGAAAACCTTTTGATCGACAACCCGCGCCGGGTCTTCCAGCGCGGCTTCCAGGCTCCTTTTTCATCGCAGAGGAATGCAACGTCATGAAACAGTCCGTATTGCTGGCTGGCGAATCATGGGTCAGCACGTCAACCCACATCAAGGGCTTCGATCAGTTCGACAGCGTCACCGCGCACAATGGCGCACGGCGTTTGCTTGCGGCGATGGCAGACAGCGACTATCAGATCACGCAGATGTGCGCCGATCAGGCACAGATCAACTTTCCGGCCACGGTTGAAGCACTCAGTCAGTATCAGGCGGTGATCCTCTCCGACATCGGAGCCAATACCCTGCTGCTGCACCCGGACACCTGGCTGCGTGGCAAGCGTACGCCCAACCGCCTCAAAGCCCTTCGCGAATACGTCTTGCAGGGCGGTGCATTGATGATGGTCGGCGGCTACTTCAGCTTTCAAGGCATCAATGGCGGCGCGCGCTACCGCGGAACGCCTGTCGAGGAAGTCTTGCCTGTGCGCTGCCTGCCTTACGACGATCGTGTCGAAGTGCCGGAAGGCTTTCTGCCGCAGATCAACAGCGATCACCCGATACTGCAAGGCCTGGGCGGCGAATGGCCGTACCTGCTTGGCTACAACGAAGTTGAGTTGCATCCCGAAGCTCAATTGCTGGCCACCGTCGAAGGCTCTCGGCACCCGCTGCTTGCCGCGCGTGAAGTCGGTGCAGGTCGCACGCTGGCCTGGACCAGCGACCTTTCCGAACACTGGCTGCCGGAAGCTTTTCTCGACTGGGAAGGCTATCGCCGCTTCTGGATCAACAGCCTCGACTGGCTGACCCGCCGTACCTGACCGGAGGCTCCGATGCTCGATGACCCGATAGCCCTGACCCGGGCACTGTTAGCGTTCCAGACCCTCAACCCGCCGGGCGACGAGGAAGCGTGTGCGGCTTTTCTTGCCGAGCAGCTGAGCCGCCACGGTTTTGTCTGCGAGCTGCAGCGTTTCGGTGAGCGCCGTTTCAATCTGGTCGCCTGGCTTGAGGGCGACGGCCCCGGCAAACCGCTGGGGTTCACCGGCCACCTGGATACCGTACCGCTCGGCAATGCCACCTGGAGTCACTCGCCGTTTGCCGGTGAGATTGCCGACGGCCGGCTGTACGGGCGAGGATCCAGCGACATGAAAGCGGGCATTGCCGCCTTCATCGTGGCCTGCCAGCGCAGCCGTGCCGCCATTCAGCGCGGCCCGGGCGTTCGCTTGTTGCTCACCGGCGGAGAAGAAACCGGCTGTGATGGCGCCCACGCACTGTGCACGGACGCTCCCCATTTGCTTGGCGAACTCGGCGCACTGCTGGTCGGCGAACCGACTGCCAACTATCCGATACTCGGGCACAAGGGCGCATTGTGGCTACGCTGCGCCAGCCACGGTCTTACGGCGCATGGAGCAATGCCGGAAGAAGGCGTGAATGCCATCTATCTGGCCGCCCGACATATCGACCGCGCACAGACCTTTGAGGTGGGCCCGGCCCATCACCTTATGCGCAAGCCCACCCTGAACATCGGCACCATCAGTGGAGGCCTGAACATCAACTCGGTCCCGGACTACGCAGAGTTCACCCTCGACCTGCGTACAGCGCCGAATCTGGACCATGATGAGATCCGCACGCGATTAGCAGCGCATCTGGGCAACGGTGCAGAGTTGAGTACCCTGATTGATTTGCCTGGTGTTTGCGCCGATCCCGACGAGCCTTGGGTCCGACAGGTTTTTGCCCGCTGCCAGGCTTTGCATGACGCCCCTTTGCAGGCACAGACCGTGCCCTACTTTACCGATGCCGCTGTGCTGCTACCCGCCGTCGGTCACCCGCCCACTCTTATTCTCGGCCCGGGAGAGCCGAGCATGGCCCACAAGGTGGATGAGTATTGTGAGGTCAGCAAACTTCAACAGTGCGTCGAGCTGTATGACGGTTTGATCGAAGACTGGGCAAATATTCAATCCACCGCTGCAGCACAACATACTAACGCATCACAATAATAGCCTTTTAATATTAAGCCACTGTCTTAGCACACCTGTACTATTTCTTTAGCCTGCGCACTGGTTAAGTATTGTAACGGCCACTAACACTTATCAGGCAATGACTGAAATGCCTGTAATTCGCTAATGGCTTACTGACCAGAAACTTTGAAATAACACGACAAACAGGTGATTTCAAATGAATAAGGAATTAATGATGCGCGAACTCAATAATGAAGAACTGGCACAGATCGGTGGAGGTATGACAGTAGGAGAAGGCGTGGCAGCCATCGGCGTAGTGGCCGCTGCAACGGCGCTGGCTCCGGTGACTGCGGTCGGTGCGGGTGTCATATTGGTCGGCGTGGCAGGGGCCAGCGCGATTGACGCCTTTCAGACCTACCAGATGGCGCAGTAACACGCCTTGCCATTTCGGGTGGGCAGCGCAGTGCAGGCACCTACCGGGAAAACAGGAGAACATTATGATGCCCGATCGTCATAAGCTCTTTGGGAAAACCGTCAATTCGTCGAGACTGTTCTGGCTGGCAGCGCTCGCGTTTCTTATTGCCGCCAGTATTGATTTTCAATGGCATTACATTGGCCTTGCCGGCATGTTTACAGCGCTGGCCGCCACCGCTCGGCGTCGGCAGGAAACCTGACCAGCCCAGACTCATGATGAATGACTTGATCATTTAACCTCTTGCAACGGTTGGTCCGGCTGCAAAACTCACAGACCGCCAGCGCCTGGATACAACCGATTGCACACGAGGATCAAGCCGCCCGACCGCCCACTTGGTTTATAGTATTTTTCAATAACGACCACGAGGTTTGACATGATTATCCGCAATCAGAAAACCACTGGAACCACCGTCGACAATTATTCGGTTCATGCTCATGTACTGACCGACGCCGAGATGTACAGCGTCTCCGGTGGTGCCGATTTCACCATCATGCCGGTGCCTGGCATTGGTGTGATCAAACCGGACCCGATCTGCGTGTATCCAATCCCTGACGTGCCCCCGCCGTCGGATATTCGCGGGCCATTCATTACTGCCTGATGCCCCGTTATTCCCTGGCCCGTATGCACGCAGGTCAGGGAGTACTCATTCGCCGCTCGCGAATCGAGAGCAGGTTCAGACGCAGTTCCGAAGGCCGCAACGGCTTGGACAACACTGACACTTCCGCGCCCTGCATTGACTCAAGCACGACTTCCACTTCCCTCCCGGTAACAATCAGCGCAGGCACATCCCAGCCACGGGCAGCTCGTATACTCTCGATGCAGTCCAGACCATTGGCCACTGTGCCCAGATCGTAATCAGCGACGATAATGTCGCAATGAGTGGTGAGCCCCTCCGCCGATCGGGCGGTCTGCACTTCGCATCCCCACCTTTCAAGCAGCGCTGCGGTGGCCATCAGAACGTTCTGGTCGTCCTCCACCAGACACACCCTGACCCCTTTGAGCAGGCTCTCGCCCAATGCCTTCTTGGGTACCACCCGAACAGGCGCGCTCACCTCTTCAAGCCCATGAATGGTGACCGTAGTCCCGCGGTCTATTCGCGAGACAATCGCGATTTGCACATTGAGAATCTGGCTGAGCCTTTTGACGATGGACAACCCCAACCCGACGCCCTCCACGTCTTTGTCGCGCACATGGCGGATGCGGTAGAACTCGTCACAGACCCTGGGCAAATGTTCCGCAGCAATACCCCGGCCCCGGTCATACACACTGATCGACAGACGCCCCGCATGGCTGCGCACACCGATCAGCACCGGGTGATCAGGGGCATATTTGAGCGCATTGGAAATGATGTTCTGCACCATCGTGGCGAGCAACGTGGCATCGACCCTGACCCAGCGTCGACAAGGTCGCACCCGAAGCTCTACACCGGCCCAGCGGGCAGCGGCAGTGTTCTGATGAGCGACTTCATTGAGCATGTCACCCAGATTGACCACATCCGACTTGGCTGAAACCTTGCCGCTGTCCAGCGTGTAAATATCCAGAATCGAGCGAAACAGCTGCGACACGTTGTGCAGGGAGCGATCGATATTATCGACCAGTTGACGCTCATAATCGCCCAGCGGGCTGGACCGCAGGCAAGCGGTAAACATGCCGATGGAGTGGATGGGCTGGCGCAGGTCATGACTGGCCTGAGCCAGAAACCGCTCTTTCTCGCGATTGGCCACGGTCGCCTGCTCTGACGCCTCGCGAGCCCTCACCAACAGAATGTGCGCATAGCCAGGCACCAGAATAGTGACGGCGACGAGCATCAGGACCATAAATGGCTGCGCCTGCCAGTACGGCGTCAATTGATAGATGACCAGTATCGCCAACAAGGCCAGGGACGCCGCAATTGCAAGATATCGCGAACCAAAGCGCATTCCGTTGCCTAGAGTGACCCAGACCATCACGCTGAAAACCGGCAGTGTTGCCTCCCCGCCAACGATCAGTCCGACGGAAATGGCAGTGTAGTCATGCACCATCCCGAATACACGGCGCAACGCAAATACACCTGGATAGCTGATGATGTGCTGGCGCAAGACCAGAGAAACCACCAGAAAGCCCGCATAGTAGAAAATGATGGGCTGATAGGTGGCAACCTTGAGCCCCGGCAGAAGACCAATCAACGATACATAGCTGATCGCAAACGTCGCCACGATCAACCGCAATGTGGCCTGATCCAGTTCAGCGTTTTTCTTTCGGTCTTTCATGGATGCACCTCGTTGTGCAGCGAGCGCAGTACATTCTTGCGTCCATGCAGTCGATCACCCGGGGCCTGTGACGGCATCAGTCGCCGATGTTCAGGCTGCCAAGGTCAGATGCCAATTGCAGCTTGGCGTTATGCCAGTTGACCAGAGACTCCACGCGTTTCTGGGTCGCCGCGCTCAGATCGTTTTGCGAGCGCAGAAGCTCAAGAATACTGCCAACGCCTGCTTTGTAACGACCCTGGGCAATTTCGTAAGACTTGCTGGCACTCTCGACAAAAAGACGACTGATTGCCAGCGCCCTTGTTCTGGACTCCAGGGTCTGTCGACTCTTCCAGACACTGAGCGCAATACTGTTTTCAACCTCGTGCAGGGCCTGTTCGCGGGCGGCGCTTTCGTAACTGGCGGCCCGCGCTCTGCGCCGATTGAGAAAGCCATCGAAAATCGGCACGGTGATTTGCACACCGATAGTCCAAGTGTTCACCTCCTGACGGGTTGAAACCTGCTCGATAGGCGTGTCCTGACGGCTGTAATTGCTGAACAGCGACACCGTCGGCAGCCCCTGAGCTTTTGCCGCATCGGCCTTGGCCTGGCTTGCCGCCCAGTCGGCGCGGGCCTTTTCGATAGCCGGATGGGACGCTCTGGCCTGCTCCATCAAACTATTGACGTTGCCCAGAAACACCCCTTCATCAGCCCCGGGTTCATCCAGTTCAACCAGCTTGAGCGGTGCTGATGGCGACAGCCCCAGTTGGCTGGCCAACTCGCCTTGTACCGCCGCCAGATCGCCCTCCGCCATGACCCTGTTCAATTGTGCTTCGGCATAACTGGATTGAGCCTGGAGACGATCCGTCTGCTCGCCGGCACCCTCGCGATACTTTGCGTCAGCGGCTTTCAGACTGTTGGCCGCCAGACGCTCGGCGCTGACTCTGGCGTGTAGCAACGCCATGTTCGCCTGCACTTGATAGAAAACCCGGGCGGTGGCAAGCATCGACTTCTGCACCTCTTCGATCCGGCTGCTACTGGCGACATTCAATAACTGCCGGGCGCTTTCGACTTTGGCGGCGCGCAGGCCAAAGTCGAACAATACCCAGCTCAGGTTGAGGCCGTAGACGCTGGTATTGGAGTTCAGCCTGGAGTCAGCTTCGGGAAAACCCGGGTAGCGCGTGGTCTTGCCAGCCCGCCCCTTTTGAAACTGCCCCTGCACGGTCGGATAGTAAGCCGAATGCTCGGCATCCAGGTCAGCCTGCCGTGCCAGCTCGGTCAGCCAAACCTCACGCAATTTCGGGTCGGCACACAGCGCAACAGACACGGCCGTTGCCAGACTCAATGCGTCTGGCAGACGACTGGAGCCGGGGCACGCGTCCACACGAGCATCGGCCAGGCACAACGACGCCATTAACAGGCCGAACGCGCTCAACAGGCACTGCCAGCCAGCGCAACGAATCATGCCCCGCCGCCTCACGCTGAAGGAGCCTCGTTAAGCACCGGGCCGTCGTAGGCAACCCGGCCTTGCGCAAGTGCCACGACCCGATCCGCCGTGCGGATGGTTTCCGGACGGTGGGCAACGATGATGCGGGTGATGTTCAACGTTTGCAGCGCCTGATTGACTGCGGCTTCCCTGTTGATGTCCAGGTGGCTGGTCGCTTCATCGAGAAACAGGAGTTGCGGGCGCTTGTAGAGGGCGCGGGCCAGTAGCAGCCTTTGCTTCTGCCCACCGGACAGTACCGTGCCCATGTCGCCCACCAGCGTGTTATAGCCCATCGGCATCTGCGCTATATCATCGTGGACTGCAGCTAGATGCGCGCATTGCTCGATCCATTTCTGATCGGCACCGGTCTCGAAAAAACTGATGTTGTCGCCGATGGAACCGGCGAACAGCACATCGTCCTGAAGCACAGTACCGGTGATACGGCGCAGCCTGCCGATGTTTTCCGGCCCGACCGGCAAGCCATCCAGCAGAACACTGCCCGCGCAGGGCGCCAGAATGCCCAGCATGACATTGAGCAAGGTACTTTTACCGCCACCCGAGGGACCGACGATGGCTACCGATTCGCCTGCGCGGATATGAATCGACACGTCGTCCAGCACATACGGTTCATGCTCGGAATAGCGAAAGCGCAATTGCCGTACTTCAAGGCTGGGCACCCTGTCGTTGCACGCGTCATCGAACGTATCCGGACCGGCAATCGGCTCGGCATCGTGCAGCACGATGTCGGCGAGCCGCTCACCGTGCAGGCGCAACATGATCACGTCGACAATCTTGTCGATCAGACCAGCCACCCGACCGTTGAACTGCTCCTTGTACGAGTTGAACGCAATCAGCATACCGGCGCTGAATTGCCCTTCCAGAACCAGTCTGGCACCCATCCAGATAACAATGATCGTGACCAGCCCGAACAGCACGCCGTTGAAGGCCCGATAGGCCAGTTGCAGTTTTTGCGGGTGCAAACCGGCATTGATTTCCTCGACCAGTAAAGCGCTCCAGGCACTGCAACGCTGCTCATGCCGATTGAACAGCTTGATGGTGCGCACGCCGCGCGCGCTTTCCAGAAAGTGCGACTGTTGGCGAGCAGCATGGACCAGCTGGTTTTCGCTGGCACGCCGCAACGGCCCGAACCAGATCCAGCGCGCCAGGCCGTAGATAATCATCGCCACCACTGCAACAAGCGCCAGCTTCGGGCTATAGGCAATCATCAGCCCCAGCGTGACGACCGTCATCAGCCCATCCAGCAGGGCCTCAATGAACGATGTGGTAACGGTCTGCTGGATGGCCTTCAGAGAACCGAAGCGCGAGACGATATCGCCCAGATGACGACGCTCGAAAAATGCTACCGGCAGGCGCAGCAGATGGGTAAAGACATTGATCTGCCACTGTGACCCGAGCATCGTGCCCAGGTACATCAGCGCCCATGCACGGGCCAGCGCAACGGTGTGCTGAATGATCAGCAATAGGCCAAAGCCGATCGCCAGCACCGTCAGCAGGTCCAGGTCTGCGCTGACCAGCACCTTGTCGATAACGGTCTGCATGAAAAACGGACTGAGGATGGTACACAGCTCCAGCGCCAGGGCCAGAAGCAGCACCTGCGTCAGCACCCGGCCAAAGCCCTGTACTCGCCCCAGCAGTTTGCGCAGCGGGATCGGCGGCTGTGCAGCGGCGGGCTGAAAATCACTTTCCGGCCACAACTCCAGTGCCACGCCGGTAAATGCTGCCGACACCTCGTCAAGCGTCAGCTTGCACAGGCCACGCCCCGGATCATGCACCACCACACCGCGTGCATTGACCTCCTTGAGCACTACGAAATGGTTGAAGTTCCAGTGCAGCACGCAGGGCAACTGCAACTGACCGAGCGCATTCAGCTCGACCCGCAACGCACGGCTGCCCAACCCGAGCCGCGCAGCCATGTGGGTCAGTTGCTTGAGGTTGACCCCTTTCATTGAGGGCGAGAGACGTTGCCGCAACGACAAGAGGTCACTGTGCTGGCCGTGATAGCTGGCGATCATGACCATGCACGCCAAGCCACATTCAGTGGCTTCGGCCTGGAGCACAACCGGCAGCTTTCTCCCCACACCAAAAGCGAAGGTATTTCTCAGGTTCAAAGCCGCTTTCCTATTCCGCGCAAAGGCTCCAGCATCCATTCATAGAGCGGCAGCCTTTCCTGCATGATGTCGGCGTCCAGTTGCATGCCGGAACGCAAGCGCTCGTGCATGCCCTGGCCGTCGATGGTTTGAGACGCCAGGGCAACCGTGACCCGGTAGAAAGGTCCCTGCTCACGCATCGGCTCAGAGACGTTGCCCAGGGTCATGACTTCATCGGCCGGCAAGGCGGTACGCGAGATCGATGACACGGTGCCCGGTTGCAGTCCAAAGCGCTGATAGGGATAGGCCTGGTAACGCAACATCACCGTGTCACCAGTGCGCACGAACCCCACGGAGCGGCTGGGCAGATACAGTTCGGCGTGCAGTTTTGCGTCGGCAGGCACAATGCTCAGTAACGGTCGCGTACTGTCGACTCGTGATCCATTGGAGACCGCGATCGCCGTGGCCTCACCCAGCGTCGGTGCGGTGATGAAAATCTCTCGTTTGGTTTCACTTTCGATCAAGCGGTCCTGATTCTCGGCCAGCCTGCGTCGCAGATCGGCAAGCTGCTTGCTCTGGTTGAACGGCAGCTCGACCAGTTCCGCCCGCAGCCTGGTGCTTTCGGCACGCACCGTGAGCAGCGAGCGATTCAGCTCTTCGCTCCGCAAGCGCATGTCCAGAACTGCATCCTGTTTTTCCTGAAGCTGGTCACGGGACACGTAGTCCTGACGTTGCAGGTTGGCGTAGCGCTCGGCAAGGCCCTTGGTCAAAGCCAGCCGCTGACGCGTCAGGTCGATTTGCGCGAGTATTTTCTGCTGCTCGGTTTCAAGCGCCGCGACCTGACGTTTCTTGCCCTCCAGCTCCTGAAGATGCAGAGCGAGCGTCTCGTCGATTTCCTGAGCGAGGCTTTCCTGACGACGTTTGATCGACAGGCTGATCGCCCGTTGCGCGCCACCCGCCTCACCGCTTTGTGTGTCGCTGGACAAGGCCATCAGCACGGCACCGTCTGTAACGTGTTGCCCCTCGACGATGTCGAGCCGGGTGATCACGCCAGCTTGTGGTGAGTAGATCCTGATCAGGCCGGTTTCAGGCAGCAGTACGCCGCTTGCGGCTGTACGTTTGGTGTAGGTGGCGAAGGTCAGGAACAGGCCCATGCTGATGCAAAACAGCAACGCCACCGCAGCGGCCAGCCTCATCGACAATGGACTGACCAGCAAAACCGTCCCCAACGTACTGCGCTTTTGCGCATCAAGCGCCTCAGATCGAAAGAGCATGAATGACCATCGCTTCAATCATCAGGAATGCTCCATAAAACAGGCACCACAAACGGGCGACGTATTACAGCCCTGACGACAAGTAACCTCAATAGCACACATGAACTAATGGCCAAAATACACACTAACAAGTAGCTCATTTGTGCTATTGAGGTGTTTGTAATCGGTGACTTTAATGGTGTTGTCTTCCGTCGTTCAACGGTACGGAAGCCCTGATTTATCAATGACCCTTTCAGAGGAAACAACGCCATGACTCAAGCAGTGAACCCACAACAGGCACATGATGCCCTTCCTGCCGGACCAGCACTTCGAGTGCTGAACGAGACCGAGTTGAGCCAGGTCGGCGGTGGTATTGAATTCAGCGCATTTGGTTACACTTTCGCAGGCGGAGAGTCGTTTGCGCCAGGTTTCAATTATGCATCCATCACCAACTCGCGGGGTATTCCGGTTTATTACACAACCTGGCAGAACTGACAGCGTTATCAATGCGCGGCTTACAGAACCCGGACATTGTCCGGGTTTTATGCTGACGGCTTCTATTTCTGAAGTGTGAATTCGGCTTTGTCAAAAGACAGCCAGCAAGCATCATTGTCGGTCCACTTTGATTCACTGGTGCCCAACACACCTTTCACAAGAACCCTGTCGCCCTTCTTGAAGCTGCTTATTTTTTTCTTGTTGACCAACAGGTCATCGCGGGTCAAGCCCTGGCCCGTGCATTTGGGATTGGACGGATCGCTGAAGATGACCGCAATCTGATTCTGACCGACCGCCGTCCCGGTTTTAGTAATGCGCTGTACGACGCCAGGAATGATCAGTGTTTGAGCGTCCCATTTTTCTTTCGCGGTAACCTCATTGGTCTGCCAATCGCGCCATATTTCTGTCAAGGTTGTTTCTCTGGCCTCAGCCAGTCCTCTGAAATCCCCGCTCAGTACATCACCTGTTTGATCAAGAACGCCATTGGTCATTGACATGGCCTGATCAAGACCCGCACACCCCGACAATGCCAGAATCAACGGAAACAAGGCTACACTTTTCATTCATACACTCCACTGACTGGCACACCAGACACCTAACGCTGCCACTCATTATTTAAATAATTAACGTCGAATAATTTCGCACGCAACCGTAGTCACGGCGTAACAGAATATCAATAGTACAGATGCACTACGTCATCCCTGACTAACTGATCAACCCAGGCATTAATATGTGCCACTAGTACATACGCGTACGTGCCACTAGTACATGCGTGCTATTTCCATTCAACCTTCGCCTCTCAATACTCCCGTTGTTGGCACCCCGCCGAACGGAAACGCCTAAGCCCTCAGGGCTGGCAGCCACCCCTTGTGGTTTTTATGGAGTATCTGGAGTCGCTATGAACCCCTTATTCAAACTATCCCCGCTTGCTTTTGCGGTTACTCTTGCACTGCTTCCAGATGCTCAGGCAGCGGATTACGTTCTTACCAATGGTCAGGAAACCTTTAACAGCGACCGTTTGATCGATGGCGCGATCGACGTCAATGCAACTGACGGCAACACTTCTACCCTGACAATCAACAGCGGCGCAACCGTGACCAGCGAAGGTGGCAGCATCGTTGGCCAGGCCAGCAGAACCGGCGTCAATATGGCTCAGGCCAATGTTGTGGTTGAAGGGGCAGGTTCGCGCTGGGTAGTACCGCGTACCTCATTTGTACTGGGTAACACGATCGTTGTCGGTGGGGTCGGTCAAGGCGACCTGAACGTGCGCAACGGGGGTCAGGTGTCGGTGCGGGATCTGGATCTGGGTGAAGTCAACGGCTCCCGCTCCAACGCATTTTCAAACGCGCAGTTGCTGGTGAGTGGCCAGAACTCCCTGGTCGACGCGGTCAATATCGAAGCCGGTGGGGTGTTTGTCTACAGGTCGAGCATAACGGCCAATGATGGCGGCAAGATCAACAGCCAGCAGGTAGACATCGACTCCGTCGTCAATCTTTCCGGCGCCGGAACCCGCTGGGACAACAGTGGCGCGTTCAGAAACAGAAACAACCTTACTCTCGATAACGGCGCAGTACTGACCACCGACTCGCTCTTACTGGGTTCGGCCATCATCGGCCGCAGCAATCAGGTGAGTATTTCCGGACAAGGCACCCGCCTGGCAGCGCAAAGCATGACGCTCGGCACCAGTGACTCTCGCACTTACCTGACGCTGTCCGACGGTGCCGAGCTGAGTTCTACCAACGGTATTCTCATCAGCACCATCAGCAGCATCAACAATCCGACACGCGGCACGCTTGCTGTGGGCGGTCCGGTCGTGACCGACCCCAACCGTACCGATATCGATTCGACGACTGCCGGAACAGCTCAGGCGGCCGGCCGACTGGACCCGCAAACCGCCATTAATTTCGGCACCGGCAACGGGGGGCATTTGGCGTTCAACCATACCGATACTGATCTGCAGGTTGCCAACACGCTGAACGGAACGGGCCGAGTGTATGCGTTCAACGGCAACACCACATTGAGCGGCGACCTTACCGGGCTGGCCGGCAGCGTCGTTGTGCGCGGTGGGCGACTGGTGCTGTCGGGGAACGTCGACCAGGTCAATCAGCGCGGCAATACAGCCACCACCCAAAGCCTTTCGCGGTTTAACGTAGGCAATGGCACCCTGGTGGTCAATGGTATTGCCGGGCGCACCGAATTCGGGACTTATACCAACAGCGCCCAGGTACTGGACGGCGGTGTTCTGGCCGGCGTCGGTCAGGTGGGTACTACGCAGGTAGCTTCCGGCGGTACTCTGTCGCCCGGCGAAAGCGCCATAGGTGCGCTGGCCATACAAGGCGACCTCGACATGGCCGCAGGCTCACGTTACGCCGCGGACATCGCAGGCGACGGTAGAGCAGACAAGATCAACGTAAGCGGCACAGCCACACTGCGCGGTACGCAGGTCAACGTCACTGCGCTGGATCCTGCGCAGAGCTATCAGAGCGGCAGGACTTACACCCTGCTCTCTGCTCAGGGCGGTGTGGTCGACGGTGCCGCCGCAGGCACCGCCTATGCCCAGGCGCTGACCAACTCGGCGTTCCTGAATGTCGGACTGCAGCGCACCGCCAATGATCTGAACCTCACCATCGAGCAAAAAAGCGTAGAGCCGACACCTACGCCAACTCCTACTCCTGAGCCAACTCCAACTCCAACACCGACACCGGAGCCAACTCCTACTCCTGAGCCGACACCGACACCGACACCAGAGCCTACACCTACGCCCACTCCAGAACCCGCACCTGCTCCGGGCATCTTTCAGACGGTCATGCTGACTCAAAACCAGTTCAATACCGCTGGCGCGCTGAGCGTACTCGAGCAAAGCGGTGAGCCGCTGCGCCTCTACAACAACCTGCTGGTTCTGGATGCCGAAAGCGCTCGCAACGCAGCCGATCAACTGTCTGGCGACTACCTCGGCAGTACCTCGACAGCCCTGATCGCTAATAGCCAGGTGGTATCGGGAGTGCTGGGCACTCGTATGCGTAATCTGCTGGATACGGGAACATTGCGCATGCCAGCCATGGCACTCAATCTGATGCCAAGCACACCGACCACGCAAAACGGCGCCTGGGTGCAGCCATTCGGCAACTGGACCAAGACAAGCGGCAATAACGGTGCCGGTGGTCTGCACCAAAGCACTGGCGGCCTGCTGTTCGGGGCAGACGGTAGCTTCACACCGGATTGGCGCGGTGGCGTCTACGCCGGGTACAGCCGTTCGAAGTTCGACGCCGATGACCGCGATGCCGACGGCCACAGCGACAACTATCATCTGGGCCTCTACACCGGTGGTCAGATCGATGCCCTGCGCCTCAGTGCTGACGTCGGTTACACCTGGCACAAGCTGGAAAGTGAGCGGAACGTGGCGTTTGCCGGATTCAGTGATCACTTGACCGGCAAACGCAATGCCCAGTCGCTGCAGGCAAGTGGTGAAGCGGCCTACCGCATACCGGTCGGCAGCATGGCTCTGGAGCCTTTCGCCGGCCTTTCCTACGTGCGCTACGACGCAAAAGATCTGCACGAAAAAGGCGGACCAGCCGCACTGGACGTGTCCAGCGATAAACAGGACACCTTCTTCTCGACACTGGGTCTGCGCGCGTCGTCGAGCATCAATGTGGCGAACGTCAATACGCAGGTTTACGGCTCAGTAGGATGGCGACGTGCCTACGGTGACCTGGACCCGCGCAACGTCCAGTCTTTCGCTGGTGGGCCAAACTTCGAAGTGCAGGGCGTCGCTCAAACGCGCGACACCGCGTTGACTGAAGTGGGCGCGAAACTGCGCTTGAACAGGCAGACCGATCTGGACCTGTCCTACCAAGGGCAGTTCGGCACCGACACGCGCTTCCATTCGGTTAATGCAGGCGTGACGGTTCGCTTCTGACCGTAGTTGTAGCGCTCGGCGTTATACACAAGTCTGCTCTCGATTCTGGCCTAAGGCCGTGGGAGCAAGCTTGATCGCCAAGGGTCCAGTACAGCACCGAAAACGGGGCGTCTGGACCCTTTTTTCTTGAGCAGGCTCATCACGGACTTCAGGGTCGAACTCACTCTCGAATGAAGACAGATCGCACTTCTCGCTCCGCTGCCTGAAGAACCTCGAACGCAGCGTAGCGCCTGCGATGCTGGTCTACGAGCGCTCCCTGTACCGGTGTAAACACGCGGTTCAGGCTCGCCATGCATTCCATGACATCGAGCAGACGCAGACCCGCTTCAGCAGCAACGGAAATTCGGGCACCACGTGCAGACCGTCGGCCAGGCTCAGCGCCGCGCTGCCGAGGGAGCCGCCCCAGCCCGCATGGGCGTCGATCAGTGCGGTGCTCAACGGCTCCTGGCGAAAACGACGGATCAAGGAGGCGACGGCGTAGCTCATCCAGTCTCTCTCTGACGAACACGGCTACAGCACCAATCTGCAGGCCCGTGGCCTGCGACAGTCTCGTTCCGGCCTGGTCGGGCTGATGCTGCCGCGATCCGCAGTTGGAGCTTAGTACCGTGGAGTCGCTGCTGGCCTACTCCATCGACGAGCTATTCATCGTCGACGCTACCGATCCGGACAGCATCCACAGCGCCTGCGCGCGTGCCGGCGTGCGGCATCTCAATCTCGACCTGCCGTGTACCCTCGCTCCATCGATCACCAGTGACAACTACCCCGGCGCCTTCGAGCTGACGCAGGCAATCCTCAGCGAACTGGCGCCCATCAGCGACCTGTCATCGACGGATCTCTGCCTGTTCGGCGGCTACTCCGACTATGCCAGCCGGGAACGGATCGGCGGATTTCTGGCCGCCAAGCGAGCGCATTTCGGCGAAGCTACCAGCGACGACGTCTTAAGCGAGGTGCCCTATGTTCAAAGCGGTCTCGACTGAAAATTTATCCTTGAACAAAAAAAGCGTCCCTGGGGACGCCTTTTCTGTTGAGCTCAATCTTCAAGTCAGGCTTATACCTGGCTCAAGCTTGCTCGTCTTGCTTGTCATCGTCGTCGTGCTTGAGTGCTGGCTTCATGCCTGGCTGAGGCGCGTGTTCAGCGTTGGGCGCGATTTCTTCGCCGTGGTTCTTTTTCTCTTGCTGAACTTTTTTGTCGTGGGCGACGTTACGTGGGTCGGTCATGGGAATTCCTTGATTGGGCAGAGGATTCAAGCACCCATCGACGTGATACGTTGGCTTTGAGCGCCGGGGCAAGATTTGGAGTCAGACTGGGCGGAGGCGTTCAGTGTATTTCGACCGGCGAGCACGCGACCACTCACGCTCATCTCTGATGAATGGAGGCAAGGACGACCGACCCCGGTCAACTAACGCTTTTGGCCGTTTGTTCAATACCGGAGTACTAACGCGAGGGCCAGTTGACCCGGTGTGCTGTCGGCGGAACACAAAACGTTCGCATTTATCCATCCTGCCAGGGTCAGATCCAGAGGATCCGTGCAAGCCTCTTCCCAACCCGTTCGGGTTCCATGCCTAAAGGACAATGTCATGGCGTCAATCGATAGCAAGGCCACCATCAACTACACCGTGCGAACAGGCCCGGGGACAGTGCAGGTCGACCCCTCCACGGGTAGCGATTCAAACTGGAGCATCATCCTTCAGCCTGACGGCAAAATCCTTGTCGGTGGCGAAAGCTTCCAGACTGCCATTGGCTATCCTGGCTCGCCGGGCGATGAAAGCTATGGTACGCGCGGCAGCTACACGGCGGTGCGCCTCAACGCTGACGGCAGCCTGGACAACAGCTTCGGCCAAGAGGGAATTGCCCTCGTGCCCGGCAACCTGGACCCGGAAGATTATGCTTACTACGTAATGGCGGTGCAGGCCGACGGTAAAGTGCTATCAGCACAGCCAGGGCTTGGCGGTTTGAAGGTAGAACGTTTCAACGTGGATGGCACTCTGGATACCACATTCGGCAATGGCGGTGCCGCGGGCCTTGACGTACCGATCGGCGCTGATGGAATGGCTATTTACGCCACAGCAGATGGCTCGGTGTACGTCAGCCTTCGCGGCACGTCCCAAGCGATCGTATTCAAGCTGGACAGCACCGGGGCGCCGGTAGAGGATTTCGGTGCCAACGGCGCACTTCTCCTCAACCCGACCGGGCAATACGGCACCGGCAATATCGCCACGGTCGTTCAGCCCGACGGCAGCGTATTGCTCGGCAGTTGGCTGTACGTGGGTGCCGACGGCCCCCACGACCCGGGCGATCCGGTTTATGCCGTTCAGCGACTTGCAGCGGACGGCAACCTGGATACCGCGTTTGGCGTGGACGGCGTGGTGTATTTCGATACCGCGCTGGGGCTGGACTACCGCGCTGCGATAACCGTGCAAGCCGATGGCAAGATCATTGTGTCCGGCGAGAGTAACGACAATAACGCCTTCAACGTACTGCGGCTGAATGCGGATGGCTCGTTCGACACCTCCTTTAGTGACGATGGCAAGCTGACGATCCAGGTACCCCAAGGCGCGTCGAACTATGCCCACTCGGCAATCGTTCAGCCCGATGGCAAAATCCTTATCGCCGGCGACGTGATCACCCGTCTGAACGCCGATGGCAGCCTGGACACCACCTTCGGCAGCCAGGACGGCCAATACCACGTGGACGGATCCAGCCAGGCCAATCACCTGATTGGCAACGACACGGCCGAGATTATCCGTGGCCTGGGCGGAGACGATGTGCTGCAAGGCGCGGGTGGCCGTGACGTGCTGGCAGGCGGGATGGGCGCAGATATTTTCCGCTTCACCCAGATCAGCGACAGCTACCGTACCGCTACCGAAACAGGCAGCGACCGGATTCTGGACTTCGACGCCTCTCAGGACCGTGTCGATCTGACTGCGTTGAGCTTTACCGGCATTGGCGATGGCCACAATGGCACGCTCGCCGTCCAGGCCAACGCCGAGGGTACTCGCACATACCTGAAAAGCTTCGATGCCGACGCCAACGGACAGCGCTTCGAACTGGCGTTCGAAGGCAACCTGGCGGGGCAGTTGAACAGCACCAACCTGGTGTTCACGGCCCCCACCGTCGAAGGAACGGCTGGCAAGGACGTAATCACGGGGAGCGCAATGTCGGAAGTCATTTATGGCCTGGCCGGCAACGACCGTATCGACGGCGGCAGAGGCTCGGATGTGATCATCGGAGGCGCGGGCGCCGACTTGCTGATCGGCGGCGACGACCCGAACCTTTCGGTCTATGGCCGTAATGGCATCAATGACGCTGACGTGTTCCGCTACACGGCAGCCACTGACAGCTACCGCACGGACAGCCAGAGCTTCGTGGACCTGATTGCCCGGTTCGCAGACAACAATGACAAGATCGATGTGTCGGCGCTGGGTTACACAGGGTTCGGCGACGGTACCGGCACTACGCTGAAGATGGCCTATAACGCGGATCTGGACCGCACCTACCTCAAGGATGTGGAACCTGACGCTGAGGGCCATCGGTTTGAGATTGCCCTCACCGGCGACTGGACCCAGGATCTGGGCAACAACGATATGATCTTTGCGCCAGCCGCGCAGGTGTCTCTGGTGGGTGTGGCTAGCGCGGCCACCCAATCAACAGACATGGTGTAAACCAGGCATAACGCCTGCGGGGGTTGTAGGAAGCCGGGGGTCGCCTTGAGACGTTTGTGCTTAGCCAGACAGCGTGCAAGCAGTCTTACAGGCAACCCTCTACCGGCCAGACCGTAAACAGGTGGGGTCAGGCGTACGAAGTATTAATCGCTTCATGAGTGTTGTAGCTATAAGTCTCCAACAAAAAAGGCGTCCCGAAGGACGCCTTTTCTGTTGAGCTCAAAACAATTGTTTTTGAGCTCTGATCTTCAACCCTGATACAGCTAGGCGAAAATGGTCGGGGTAAGGGGATTCGAACTCCTGACATCCTGCTCCCAAAGCAGGCGCGCTACCGGACTGCGCTATACCCCGATGATGCTAAAAAACACCTCCGAGGAGGCGTTTTCTATTTGGGTGACGCTTGTGGCGTCACTCCCTAAGATCCAGCCAGATACAAACTGACCAAAAATGGTGGGTCGTGTGGGATTCGAACCTACGACCAATTGGTTAAAAGCCAATTGGTTTCACACCCTCAGTTTAGGCAGAACCTCCTGATGAAGGCTCTGGATCCAATCCGCAGTCTCTAATGTCCCCATTAGAGGCTTCAAATCATGTACATAACCTCGCTTTTGTCCACCAAAGGTGGTGTCGGTAAAACCACTTTGGCTGCCAACATCGGCGGCTTCTGCGCCGACGCCGGCTTGAGGGTCCTCCTCCTCGACATGGACCCTGTACAGCCTTCACTGTCCTCCTATTACCCAATGGCACAGGAAGTCAGCGGCGGCATATTCGACCTCATCGCACATAACCTGACTGATCCAGAGCGAATCATATCGAGGACAAGCATCCCGAACCTGTCCTTGATCTTGTCGAACGACCCCAACAACCAGTTGATTAGCCTCCTGCTTCAGGCTGCGGATGGTCGTCTGCGATTGGCTTCTCTGCTGAAAGCTTTCGAGGGTCAGTTCGACCTGATTCTCATTGATACCCAGGGCGCACGAAGCGTCATGTTGGAGATGGTGGTTTTAGCGTCAGATCTTGCTGTATCCCCGTTGCCACCGAACATGCTCAGCGCCCGCGAGTTTAACCGTGGGACGTTGCAAATGCTTGAAGGACTGCGTCCTTACTCGAGGCTTGGACTGCACGTCCCTCCAATCAAGGTTGTAGTCAACTGCCTCGACCAGACCGTTGACGCTCGCGGGATTCATGACGCCATCAGAAAGACCTTCGCGGACAACATGGAAGTCGATGTCCTCAACAGCACAGTTCCTGCTTCAGTAATTTTCCGCGAGGGATCTACAGCAGGCATGTCGGCACATCGGCTCGAATACAAAAAACCTTCCAATCGACGCGCGCCTAGCGCGCTACAGGTCATTCGAGAGCTTGTGGTTGAGCTTTTTCCGCAGTGGACCGACCGTTTCGAGGCGATGACTGAATCCGCCGTAGAGGCCCTGGTAAAAGGGGGTCAATGAGATGGCAAAGACAAATCTCACGGAAGCTTCCGGCATTACTCCTCAGTTGATGCAGAAGCTCAACGAGCAGTACGACTCATCACAACTGCGCGCCGCTCAGACCAAGCTTACGAACACGTCACGTGAGCTCCGCAATTTAAGCTCCGGCCATAAGATGGGCCGCGGCTTGATTAGTCGACTGGGTGATTACTTGAGCGTGGAACAGCGTGAACTGCTCTCACAGGCCGCGCAGCTCCTTGAATCAGTGAACTCTCATGTCGAGCATGCCAAGGAAAAACGTGTACGCGACGAGAAAGCGGTTAAACGTCGGCAGGAGGCTCGGAACGCAAGAGCGAAACTACTGATTGCGGCCACATATCCCCTGCCCACTGAGAGCCTGGACCAGAAACTTGAGCTCCTGAAAACGGCGCTGTTATTCAACCGCATCGGCGCATATGACAGTTTCTACTCCGCAGTCGAGCTTAATAGCGAGATCCGAAGCACCTTACTGACGCCGTTCAGCAGACTGATAGGTTGGGGAAGCCTGACCGCTTACCGACTCAGTTGCCTAGACTCGCTTCGTATCCGGCTCGTTGAGGCACTGACTAATGACATCTCTTACGACGATGGATCTGAGGTCGAGGATCGGCTAGCCGCTCTGCAGTCAAAAGTCCGTGATGCGAATGCTAAAGCCGCGCTCACAGCTGAAGAACATGAAACCCTCAGACTCTGGAAAGAGGCTCTGGCAGTTGAGGCAGTACCGGAGGTACGGCCATGAGCATTGACCGCCAACGGATAATCGACAAAGTCATCAAATGCTTCGCACTGGCACGTTCTGCGGGTGCCTCTCCTAATGAGGCTGAGACAGCCCTGCGGCAAGGCCGCAAGCTTATGGAGCAGTACCAGCTCGAAGAGCTTGAGGTGGACGCCCACCTCGCACGTGAGGCGTCAGTATCTGCCGGCACAAAGCGAGCGCCAGCGAGTTGGCTGCACAGCCTGGCAGGCACGTGCGCGAGCGCTTTCGACTGCGATTGTTTTGCTTTCCCCTCACGGCCTGGAGACTGGCATTTCAAGTTCGTCGGGTTAGGTGTATCGCCCGATCTGGCGTGCTATGCCTATTCCGCTCTTCATCTGCAGCTTGTTTCGGCGCGTCGTCAGCACGTTTCGCAGCTCAAACGCTGCAATCCAACCACCAAAAGACGACGTGGACGGATTTTTGCCGAAGCATGGATCAATGCGGTGGCCACCAACGTTTACAAATTCGCCGGTCGACAAAATGCTGAAGCTCAGCAAGCGATAAGCGCTTACCTCAGCCTGCACCACCCCACCGTAGTCGAAAAAGAGCTTGTGCCCACCTCTGTTAAGGGCCACGACCTGAAATCTCAACATCAGGGCTGGACGCAAGGTTCTAGAGCAGCGTTGCACAGAGGCGTCGATCAGCACTCCCAGTCCCCGGCAAGAATCGGGAGGGCTTGATGGACATTTCTCATATGTCACCTCCCCACTCCGTTGAAGCCGAACAAGCTGTGCTTGGCGGACTGATGCTTGATAACGATTCCTGGGACCTGATCGCAGACCGTATTAAAGCCGATGATTTCTACCGGGCCGAGCACCGTCTGATATTCCAGAGCATTGCTGGGCTGGCTGAATCGAACAGGCCATTTGACGTGGTCACGGTTTCCGACTCCATTACAGCAATAGATGCTGCTGGGGGCTTGGCTTATCTCAGTGAGCTCGCCAAAAACACGCCTTCTGTGGCCAACATCAAGGCTTATGCAGAAACAGTGAGTAACCGAGCTCATCTACGCCGGATTATTTCACACGGCTATGCATGTACCCGGGAGGCTTCAGATCCTCAAGCGAATGCGTCTGAGGTTCAGGACGTCATCGAGCAGCAACTTTTTGCTTTGGGGCAAGGACGGCAGACTTCCGACTTTGTGGACGTCAACCAGATGCTTATGCAGGTGGTCGACAAGATCGATCTTCGCTTCAACGCTGGGGAGTCGGTCGTTGGATTGCCCACAGGGCTTTCCGATCTTGATGAATTGACGGGCGGACTACAACCAGCCGATCTGATCATCATTGCGGCCAGACCCTCCATGGGCAAAACCAGCCTGGCGCTCAACTTGGTAGACGCTGCGCTTCAAAAAGATACTCAGGCCACTGTTCAGGTCTACAGCCTCGAGATGCCGGCAGAGGCGATCATTTACAGGCTCATCTCGATCCTGGGGCACCTGAACCTGGAGAAGTTGATACGCGGGCAGTTGGAGGATGAGGACTGGCCGAAGCTCGCGATGGCAGTGCAAAAGATCAACTCGTATGGCGATCGCCTTGTAATTGATGATCAAGCTGACCTCACTCCCTCGGCAATTCGTGCGCGGGCTCGCAGAGGCGCACGGCGTTTCGGAAAGCCAGTCCTGATATTGATCGATTATCTGCAAATGATGAAATGTCCAGGTAAAGAAAATCGGACCAATGAAATCAGTGAGATATCTCGGTCACTCAAGGCTTTGGCCAAAGAGTTCGACTGTCCTGTCGTGGCGCTCTCTCAGCTCAACAGAGAACTTGAGCGGCGTCCGAACAAGCGACCTATCAATGCAGACCTCCGTGAGTCGGGCGCGCTTGAGCAAGACGCTGACCTGATTCTGTTCGTATATCGGGACGAGGTTTACAACCCCGACAGCGAGCAAAAAGGGGTCGCCGAACTCATTCTCAGCAAGCATCGAAACGGCGCGCTCGGCACCGTCCGAACGGCCTTCATCCCCCAACACACCCGTTTCGAAAACCTCTCGGCCGCCGCATGGCAAGGAGCTCGATCATGAGCGCGCGCAATAAACCTCTTTGCATAACTCATGAGTGCCGCACGTGCGGCCACCACCACCCTTTCACCGCGGTCATGCCAGCAGGAAAACGTGCGCCCGAGTGCCCTTCGTGCCATAGCGGTGAAGTCGTAGAACTGGAGCTGGTGCACCCACAGTGGAGCGTTGTGGCCTCCAGTAAAGCACCAGACAGCAAGGAGTACACCGTCGTGTTCCGCATGAGCCCAGGTACTTCCAGAAAAGCCTTCATGAAAAAACTCACTGACACCTTTGTCGACCACGAGGTTGAAATCCTAGAGATCCAGTCGGGTGACAAGCTCGGCGGATTGGGAGGCCAGTGACATGCAGCTATATCACACTACTGAAGAAGATCTGCCGGTCCAGTCGGACCGGGAAAAAGAGCGCCTCCGGAGCGATATCGAGAAGGCGATGGCTGATTACTTAAGTCGTGGGGGCGCTATCAACCAGGTTGAAGCGAGCCAGCGCTCGAATGACAGCTCATTCATTATCAACCCTGAAAAAACCGCACAGTTGAAGGCGGATACCAGCGCTCGTGGGCGGAAAAAAACAAACGATCTGACCGACACAGAGCTGGCGCGACTGCTGAAAGCTCACTGCACAGCAGGGGCATCACTGGCGTCCGCCGCTGCGACGCTCAATCAAACGCGGAAGCGTTGTGAAGCCATAGCTCGTCGCTATCAGATCCCCTTCCGCTCTGCTGCTTTTACAAAAGCGAGGGCGCGGTCATGAGCAATACATCTACGTCTCTTCGAGGCAGGAAAAAGTCCCTGCAGGACTTGGCTGACTTCGCCATCTCACAGGGATGGGCAGTGCATCGCACTCATGGTGGGCATATCAAGTTCACCAAAGGTGGGTGTTCACCCATCTTCACTTCTTTCACACCCAGCGACCACAGGGCCGGCCTCAATGCTCGCGCTCAATTGCGCCGCGCACAAAACCAAAGCCAGATTGGAGATCGCCATGCTGAATAACGAAGCTGTGAATATTCGTGAGGACGACAAAGACGAGAAGTTCGTCATCCGCCTACCTACTGGAATGAGGGGCCGGGTCCGTGGGGCTGCAAAAGCAAACCATCGCTCAATGAACTCAGAAATCATAAGCCGTATTGAAGCGACGCTTCGTCACGAGCAGGAGATTGCGAGGCTTACGGCTGTGATCGATGTGCTGCTCAAAGGCGGAACACCGACCAGCAACGTCATCCAACTTCCTGAGGCGGGCCAATAATCATGGCTGGCAAACTGACTGCAGATGAAA
The DNA here is from genome assembly GCF_032587795.1 of Pseudomonas syringae group sp. 247E2. Classification (NCBI taxonomy): domain Bacteria; kingdom Pseudomonadati; phylum Pseudomonadota; class Gammaproteobacteria; order Pseudomonadales; family Pseudomonadaceae; genus Pseudomonas; species Pseudomonas syringae group sp. 247E2. The sequence continues at coordinate 113,108 of NZ_JAWHPK010000011.1, forward strand.
TCTCGGGCAAGTTGTTACAAGGCTCATTCAGTCGTTCTGGCCCGACGGTTGATCAACTGCCGGACCCGATTGTAGATACGCCCATGGTTCTTACCCTGGACGAGATGAAAGCCTTCGAGCAAAACCCTCGCACCGTAACCAATGCGAAGTACAAGGAGATCAAAGACTCCATCAGGCAGCGCGGCTTGGATCACCGCCCTACAGTAACGCGTCGACCTGGCGAAATTAAATACACCATCAACAACGGCGGCAATACACGTCTGCAGATTCTTCGGGAGCTGTACAGCGAAACCGGCGAAGACCGTTTCTATCGGCACAATGTTCTGTTTCGGCCCTGGGACTCAGCACGTGGGGAGATTATCGCTCTCACAGGTCACCTTTCGGAAAACGATCTTCGCGGTTCTCTGATGTTCATCGAAAGGGCGGTGGGCATAGAAAATGCTCGTGCCATCTATGAGAAAGAAGCCGGTGAGTCCATATCTCAAAGGGAACTGGTTCGGAGGCTCAGTGCCGACGGCTATCCGGTTTCCCAGTCACATATCAGCAAGATGCAGGATACGGTTCGCAGCCTTCTTCCAGTGATACCCAGTGCGCTTTACTCAGGGTTAGGAAAACACCAGGTGGAGCGTCTCCTTTCCCTACGCAAGGCCGCTGGCCAGACCTGGATCACGCATACAGAGGGGAAAGAACACATCCCTGACTTCGAAGGTTTGTTCCAGGACGTACTATCTCTGTTCGATGGCGATGCGAGCGAGTTTGTCTACGAGCGGGTTCAGGATGAGTTGATCAGTCACATGCAGTCGGGAACGGGGCTGTCTTACGAGCAGCTCCTACTCACATTGAGTGAAAATCAGAACCAAGCACGACGTTCATCTGTGATCGATACCCCAGTGAGTTTGACGCCAGCTCAACAGCCTGGACCTGCTGGCCTTCCGCCTGAAGCTGACGACGGTCCGGGTAGCCATCAGCAACAGGAACCAGCCATTCAGGCTCGCCCTTCTGAGGCTGGCAAAAACAAGGGCAAACAGGACGTATCGCCAAGGTCTTCGAAAACCGAAACTATCGATAACAAGCCCCCTCAGGCTCCTGAGCTCACCGAGCAGGAGCGCGCAGAAAGGCTTGCTGGGCATATCGTTAGCCCGATATCCACCACCGAACGTGTGCAGGATGTGAAGCGGCAGTTGGCAGCCCTCGATGGGGAAAATCTGCCCGACTTCAAGACAAATGCGCTGATTTCGATACCGGTCCAAGCGGGTGGGTTACATCCTATCTCTGACGTCTGGTACATCGAACGTATCCTCGACCAGCCGGATGAATTGCGGCCGGTAATCGCTCAGCTCGCCCGAGAGATCGCCCACCTGTCAGGCATCAATCCAGACAGCGTGATTGATGTCCCGGGTGGTTTGGGCTTCCTCTGCCAAGACCCTCCTGAAAATTTAGACCTCAGCGATCTGGCCAATAACGTACTGACCCTTCTCCAGTCGATTAGTGGGGTGTATGCAATTGCCTTGATCAAAGAGTCCCCCGAGCAACCACTGGATGTGTCCGAGTTTCAGTTCACCGCCGCGCTGGCCCAGTTGCTGTTAGGTAGCCCGAGATACGAAGACCGTGAAGCAATACTCCAGGGGCGCTTGGACGATACCTGCATCGTTAAGCTTTTCCGACTCATTCGCCTCGGCCGACGGTTGGTGGAGCTGGAAGTTGGAAGCGTCAGCGTGGTTCAGACCCCATGAGGTTTTTTTCCGGCGTTGTGAGACAGGAGTTTGGTCATGTCGAAAAAACATAACCCCCTCAACGAAGCCATGGTCGCGCAAATTCTGCATCACTTGCGCAACGGTGAAGTGAGGCGTTGCCTTGATATGGGACTGGACCCAGAAATTCTGGCAATGCTCCAGCATCCCTCATCACAAAGTGTGTTGCTGAACTCTGCAGTTATCTGGTGCCGCGTGGCGGTTGATCCGGACATGGTGAAGCGTCTGCTGGCGAACAAGGAGCGCACTGATCAGGAAAACCGAATCGTGCAGCGCGCGCTTCGTTTGGGGGCGACGACCCCAATGCTGCAGGAGTTCTTCGGCATGTCCCCCCAAGAAGTTTCCTTGCAACGGGTACTGGTAGGTGTTCCTGGACGCCCTGGGCGATTCAGAGACATTCCCGATGACGCACCTCTGTGGCATAGGTTTGTGCAACTGATGGAAGAGTACAACGTGGATCATACGGATGGTGTCGCATTACTTGATATCGCGATGATGCTGACGGAGGAGGTAAACATCCCTCCTGAAGAGCCCCACATCGTGCCTCCGGATCAGATCACCCTGGGCCTCGTCTGGAACAAGATTCAAGGATGGCTGGCTCAGGACCTATACCCGACTGGCAAGAAGCGTAAATCGGCAAGCCTCGTAATGCTGGGGGAGTCGCGGCAACAGTCTAAAGCAAACGCTAATCGGAGCCGGCCGGGTCAAAGCCAGGCGAACAAGCCCGTGGGCAAGGTAGAAGGCGACCGGATGTGATAAGGATGAACCGGCGCCCTTCTCTGGGGGGAGCCATTAATGCCGCTGCCGGGGCTCTACAAAATCATCTGCTGCTCCAGCAATTAAAGCTGGCCCAACAGCAGAGCTCTGGCTCAGATAATAGAAAGTCGGTTGCTGGCTCAGATACTGAGGACACACTCGACGGTATCGTTTTCAGTGGAAATCCACATGAGACGGTGCCGCGAAGCCTCCTGCTTGATGATCGACTTTCACCGCTTGAGCGCAATGCTTGGCAAGTCTTCAGACTGCTTATTAACGCAGATGGCATCACAGCCTTTCCGACTTATGAACAACTTCGTCCCTACCTTGGCTCAGTCCCAGGAAAATTCGCATCCAGAGAGACTGTAGCGAAGGCTCTGACAGTGCTTCGCTTGACGCGCTGGCTTAGTCTTGGACGGCGAGTAAGAGACTCTCTGAGCGGTCGAATGCAGGGAAACGTCTACATCCTGCATGACGAACCGGTCGGGTGTGTTGAGGCTATGGAGCTTGATCGCGACTACCTGTTGCTTGTAGGCCATTCCCTCGAGCATGCAAATAAAGCTGTCAGGACCGTGGCAGATTTGGCATTCAAAGAATTCGCAGCCGACCCTAATCAATCGACAGGTATGCTGCCCACGCGGCTTGATGTCATTGAGGGTAGATGGCGTAGTCAGGGTTGGCATGATGCACCGAATGCCGTGGATCGCGAAGAAAACCAGCCTGAGTTCGGAATCCGAACTCAGCAAGAAATCGGGCCCTCAGCACTGAGTTCGGATTCCGAACTCAGTAAAATCAGCGAGAAAGCGAATCTCGAAAGACCGAGTTCGGAATCCGAACTCAGTCTAAAATCAGCATCATTCGGCACAGTTCGGATTCCGAACTCATATAGTACGTATACGAATACAAATACATCTGTATGTAAAAGCTCTGTACCGCGCGAGGCTGTGAGCGCTCCAGTCGATCTACCTCCAGGGTTTGAAAGGTTTACTGAGGATCAACGCTTCAGGGCGATGACCGCATTGCAGAGCGTCGAGCCGACACTGCGAGAACCGTTGCTTGATCAATGGCGCCATCGTTGCAATAGCGGTTCCGTGAAGAACCCATTCGGTTATCTGTTGAGCTGCATGCAGAAAGCCCTGAGTGGGGAATTCAACGCCCAGTGGCAGGCTCCTAGAGCGTCAGCTCAAAATCCACAGGCGCACTCCCCCCAGCCGAAACATGTCAGCAACGCGCCTGATCAACCAAAGCCAACTCCCCCGCCTCCCGTCAAAAAAGTCTCGCCGCAAGATCGTGACGAGTCTTCACTGGCTGCCGGGCGCAGCTCAATGATGGACATCAAGCGGATAATTCGACCGAGATCACAGGGTTGAACAGATCAGCTGAATGCTGCAATCAAGGCAAGCACTGTGACTCCACTGGCATCAGTTCAAGCATCGACCGAGGTGATTCCCCGGGAATCACTATCGGCACCGGTCTGGGTGATGCCACTGACATCACTTTCAGCATCGACCGAGGTGATTCCCCTGGAATCACCTCCGGCACCGGTCTGGGTGATGCCACTGGTATCACTTTCAGCGCCGATCAGGGTGATTCCCCGGGAATCACTACCAGCTCCAGTCTGGGTGATGCCACTGGCATCACTTTGAGCGCCGAACAGGGTGATTCCCCGGGAATCACTTCCAGCACCGCTCTGAGTCATTCCACACGCAAGCCCACGAAAATAAGGGTCTCCGCCAAAAAACCATTCCGATCAAGAAACGGTTTGTTACTGACCCTGAGTTATACGCGCAGGCAGTCTTGCCTCGCCCTATCAATCATTTCTTATAAAGGAAGCGCTCAGCATGGCTGACAACTTTCAGCTCAACCTCGGTTCATTGCGAAGCAGCGTCAACCTGACCCTGCACACCCACCATGCCTCGCGCCTCTGGTTTGGGCGTCAACGCACCGAAGGCAAGCCTGGCATGATCGGCCTGAGCGGCTTTGCCAACATCCTCAATCGCATCAAGCGTGGCTGTGAACAGGACGATCCTTATTCAGACTGGTTTCTGATCCTTATAGAAGAAAAGATCGAAGCCTCTGAACAGGAAATGAAAGATATCGACGCCAGGCTGGACGAAGTTATGGCCTCACTGCCGCCGATGCTTTCAATAGGTCAAAACCTATCCGTGCAGCCGGTGACACTGCCGCTGTTCCTGTCCACGCCGCTGGCGTTCAAAGCGGTCTTTTTGCTCACTGCCTACGACGAGCTGGTGCGGCGCATTCTTCTGGCCAGCCACGTCGGCCTTATAGACAACAACGCCAAAGGCCAGTGGCTCGATGAGGGGGCTGCAATCCTGCGTCGTCTTTTCGGTTTGAGTCAGCGCTGGAAGTTCTCGGGAGCAAGCCGAGATGATTTTGCGGCCAAGAACGCACGTTCCGAGCAGGCTCGTGAGATGTACGCATCGTTTGGTGAAATCCCCCAAGATATTTTGGAAGGAACTCGCAAATCAAGCTTCGCGCCGTCCCCCTCTTCGGCATCAAATGCCGCGGTCAGTGAAGACGGTGATGACGACGGCTTCGAGGAGACCATCACGCTGGGCCAGCCGCACCCTGACAAGTCTGAACCTGAGTCCGCAGAGTGATTAACGTGACGGCCAACCCCGCGCACCAGAATCAAGAGCGCCAGAGCCTGCAACAGGGTGCCTTCCAACCCCTGCAACAGGATGCCTTCGTAGCACTGCAACATGCGCCCTTCCTAAAAGGCCTTTTAAAACCTTTTAAAGGTAAGGGGGGGATGCTCCAGTTGGCAGAGTTATGCCGGTCCCTTGAAGCCGATCTGAATGCGCTGGCTGAAGATCAAGTGCTGGCCCAGGCGAACAGGCATCCCTACACCCTTCTACCTGTGCGGATGGTTCGGCAACGCACAAGCGCTGGCACAGTTTTTCTCCGCTGGCAGGAAATGGGAACGCGGCAGATGGGCGTCACTGTTTGGTCCAGCTTGCTGGCCGATCCCAGAACACCCGAATCACTGCTCCAGGATCTGCACTCCATGGAACAGCAACGCGTCGCTTTGAATATGCAAATAAGTCTGGTCCATACCATCGGCCGGCAGGCCGCCGAATGTGCCGAAAAGATGGCCCAGGCAGATGCCGTTTACTCAGGACGGCTGCAACAGATCTCACAATCCAGCGGCATTTCACCGCACACGCAGAAGGAGTCCTAACATGGGCACATCAGTAGACTGGGAAGGTAACCTTGGCTCTGCTCCAGAATTTAAGGAGTTCGCCAACGGCAACAAAGATCCGCGCCGCTTGCTACGGCTGAACGTTTACTTTGACAATTCAATTCCGAAAGCCGATGGATCAGGCTTTGAGGACAGAGGCGGTTTCTGGGCCAACGTAGAATATTGGCACCGCGATGCGGAACACTATGCCAACCTGTTCCAAAAGGGCATGCGGGTCATGATCCAAGGGCGAGCGATCATTGATAACTGGACCAAGGACGGTAAGGAGTTTTCTGCGTTGAAAGTGCAGGCATCGCGGGTCGCAATCCTTCCCCACCGGGTTGAAGCGGTGCAATTGGCCCCTTCCCAGTCATACAACCAGCCGCAAAGCGAGCAACAGCATACCGACCGGAATTCAACTCAAAATGATGCAGCTCCGCATTTCGACGACGATATTCCTGTGTAGGAAACCTGTGCGAAAAATCGCGCCCTCTGCGTGAAGCTGCTGGTGGAAACGACACTGATCAACGTTGTTCTCCATCAGCAGGCAGGTACTTCTGCATTGTTCACCCGCTGGCGAAAAACGCCCTCCTCGTGGATCTGCTGGTTAAATGAATCTGCGAATCGGGAAGCCCACTTGACGACTATTCTCTTACAGGTCGAATCCAATGAGTGACATCAACAACTTCGTTACCTATGTCATCCGCATGCCAAACGACACCGTATCAAGGACCGCCCTGACTACTGAATTGAATGAGGCGGTTATCAGTAATGGAGGAGTCATCACCGGGACATCAGTGGAGGATGAAATGACACTGAATGAGCTGTTTGAAGCCCGTATGAACGACCTGGATGTCCAAGAAGCCCGGCGGGCAGCTAAGGAGCTGGCGACAACTGAATACCTTGAAGAGTGAAAAATTCGCCTCGTTCGTGAAGTCTTAGATGTATGCGATCTACTCCACGGGAACCCTCAGTTGTGAGAACAGCCCCCTACAGCGACGCACGAGACTTCGGATCGGCGTCGATTCAACAATCCTCACCATGCCGTGATGCTCGCGGGTGCTGAAGCGGCACTTAAAGGCATCCCTCTCCACGAATGCCTCTACCGGCATCCAGCCATGCGCGCATCGTGGCTAAAGGGGTTTGCCCAGGAGCAACAGCAAAGCTTCAAGTTCTGACTCAGCGCGATTAACCCACTCTCCCACGTTAACGGTTACGCATGGCGAGCGAAGATCAGGTCTAGGACAGTGCTGCCTCAAGTCACTTTGAGCTCATTGATTCATGACCGCCGAGCCTATTTGCGAAACAACTCTCGTCCAAACTCTTCTCGATATTGCGAAATTCCCAGAACGTCATCGAGCTGTCGCCAACACTTGGGCTGATCATTTCAACGTACCGGCGGAAGCACGTGACGAGTTCATACTGCACTACCTGACTCACACCTCCTCAACTCGATGCTGGTGCGTTGCTCTGCATAACGATGGCTCGGTTGCACGTCCAACTGTGGCGCGGATCGGAAGGCAGCTGCAATACTTCGATGGCCAGCTGATTTCAGCTGTGCGATTTGATGAGAAGAGAAAAGTCCCCGGGCACGCACCAAGTCCGAGCCAAGCTTTGAAGCTGGCTCATAAGTTGATTACTCATGACAGCGCGGATGCACTTCTGACCTCATTCTGCAAACCAGCACGGGACCTGGCGCGGGGTGAAGCGGAACTTAGTATAAGACCGCTGGTGAAATACAATATGGGCGCGCTTAGTTCAGAGGGCCGGAACAAACGTTTCTACGCGCCACGCGGCCGCTTTTACATCACCTGTATCGGCGCGGCACTGAAGAGGTTTTGTCAGAACCTCGACCAGGAGCTGTTGCATGCAGTGCGTTCTGTGCAGTGCCCTTCTGCCAAACTTTACAACTGGCTCGCTCAAGGCGATCGCACACGTCGACTACAGGCCTTGAAAGCACAACCGGTGTTGGTGCCGGTGTTGATCGTTGGGGTTGGAATGCCGTGGCCCATGATCGCAGGTGGACTGCTGGTGGAATGCCCATGGTTCGAACTTCAGGGGTTTTGCTGCTCCTGGGAGGGTGAAACCATCATGGACGGGGCCGGGTTCGTGGGAAAGGCAGTCGACACTGGCTTGCCGCTTAACAGGGTTCTGGCATGGCTGTTCTCGGTACCGACGTCCTCGATCCGTTTCCTTGGCCAGCAGCGGGTCTACGACACCGGCAGCGCGCTCAGTCGTTTGAATTCTGAGGGCCTTGAGGCAGGCTGGGAGCATTTGATCGCGGGCTCTCTGCTAGGCAATCGTCGCCCGAGAACCAAAGCAGAATGGCGTTTTTTCTATTCGTTCAGATCAGCGATTCCATGGGAATTACTCCGACCATTGCGTGATATGAACAATCTTTTGGCGGGCTGCCCTACTGACTGGGCGGACCCCGCCTGGTCAGGCATAGCGACCAAACTTGTTGATTTCAGAGAGCTGTTCGACAATCTAGACCGCGCTGGAAGTTGCGAGGCTCGTAACACCAAGCGCCGGCTGTACGCGTTCTTAAGCGGTTTAAACTTCCGCCAAATATCCAATGTAGTCGATGCGTTCCATGGCGCACTCGCAGACATCAGAGCGAGGCTGGAGCGGGATCACCCGCCTGAGCCATCTGACTGTTTCACAAGGTGGCCGGGGCTGCTGCTGGGCAGTGATCCAATCACCTGCAGTACGACCGGTTTGCAGATCGTCGAATTACGCTGCCCAGCAGACTTAGACCAGGAGCATCGCTCTCTGGGTCACTGCATCGACACATACGACTTCCGTGCATATTCGGGCAACTGCCGACTCTTATCCATCCGATCTGAAGGGCTGCCGCTGGCATCGGTCGAGCTCACACTGAGAACAGGCCGCAATGAGCGAGTGACTGGCGATTTTACACCTCAGCATCTGCATATCGCTCAGATTAGAGACCACGAAAACAAAACCCCAGATGCTCACTCGGTAGTGATGAACGCTTTTGAGTTATTCATGGCCGCAGTCAGAAGCGGTCGTATGCCCGTGCTCCTGGAATGGCCAAATATGGCGATGAAGATGGCGCGTTACGCTGATGAAAAATCGGTGTTCAACATCCGCTTTGGGGAAGAGATCGTGGGCTGGGCTAACAGTTTGTTGGACAAGGGGCTCTGAAGATGGCATCGGCCCAATTGATGAACAAGCGTCCGGTATTGCTTCGCAAAGCCATTTTCGATGGCTACGACTTCGGGCTGTCCCTCAGTTACCTACAAGGTGCAAACAAGCTTTTGCTTCGCCGGAGGGGCTTTTTCATACGCAGGTCTGATCACCCACTGAACCAGTTTTGGCGTGTGCCCAAAGACAAGCTACTCGATGACCTCGATGTGCTCTATCGGGAGCTGGCAGAGCTCGCAGATGGCAAACACATCGAAAGCTGGCAAGCATTCAGAGACAGGATTACCTCTGCCCAGTCCGACGTGCACCGTGACGCATTCACCTGGGGGATGAAGTTCAGGCTCGCGCCGCTGGCGGAAGGCGGTGTGATCCTGTCGGGAGATTTTCATCCTGGTGCTGTAGCAATCGCCAAGCGCATGCGTGGGGTGTTCCTCTCGGCGGGCAAAGCCTGGCGAGTGCAGGGCACACCAGAATTGGTTCGCAGTAATCTGATTCTGGAACTGGGATTGGACGAAGATCAGTTCGAAATTCTGGACACGCTGCAGGAGTTGCTCGCTGACGGGTCGGTCAAGGCGGTGAATGAGGTCACCAGTATCAGTCTGGGTGGCCACTCTCCGGAGTCGACCAAAAGCGAAGAGGAAGTTTCAGATTCAGGTATCTACCTGGCATCTGTCCCATCCATCAAAAACACCGAGCTGACCAGTGCCGATATCGATAAGGCGCTGGAAGGATTCTCGCTGATGGATCATCAGCCAGCAGGAATCAAGCACCTGCTGCAGCGCACGAGCGCGCTACTGGCCGACGACATGGGACTGGGCAAAACTCGCCAGGCTGTGATCGCCGCTGGCATACGCGCACAAGGTAAACCGGTTCTGGTTATTGTGCTCAACAGCCTGATCATCAACTGGCAGCGCGAGATCCTGATGGTGTTTCCCCAAGCTCAGATCGCCATGCAAACCTTTGATGCCAGTGCTGGCTGGATCATCGTGAACTACGAGAGGCTGGGTGATTTTGTCATGCACGCGAGCCGTTTCGCGGTGATGGTCATTGACGAGGCTCACCGACTCAAGGAACCCACTGCAGCGTGGACACGCCACGGCTTCGACATTGCTGCCCAGGTACAAAACCGCTACCTGTTGACGGGCACGCCAGTGCTCAATCGCGAAGCGGAGCTGCACACACTGCTGAGGCTTTCAGGCCATCCAATCGGACAACTGCCCCTCAATGAGTTCTGCGAGCGATTCGCCGGCAGTCCTGAGTTTCGCAAGACGCTTAGAGATGAGATATCCGACTGGATGCTTCGTCGCCGTAAGGATGTGCTGCCCAACCTGAAGGGGAAGCAGCGGCAGACTGTACCGGTGATACTGAGCCAGATAGAACGTGACGAGTACAACCAGATCATGCGGAGCGACCAGCACCGATTCGCAAGGCTGGGCGCACTGCGTCAACTGCTCGAACGCGTGAAGGTACGGATCCTGGCGGATCTGATGGCCGAGCTGGACGTCGACGACAAGGTTATCCTCTTCTGCGAGTATCAGGAATCCGTGGCCACGTTGCGTGAGCACTGCATCAAGATGGGCGTCGGGTGCGTGACGTTGGTAGGCAGTGACTCGCCCAAGAAACGACAGAAGGCGATTGATGCTTTCCAGCAGGATCCGGACTGCAGGGTGTTCATCGGGACCAGGTCGGCCGCCGGAACAGGTTACAACCTGACTGCTGCGAACTATGTCTTTTTTTTGGGGCTTCCATGGACACCGGGGCTGCAGGACCAAGCTGAGGATCGAGCTTATCGCAACGGGCAGTTGCGCATGGTTGTCGTCAAAATCCCTCTAGCTGAGGACACCATCGACCAGCAGCTGTGGCAGATGCTCATGGATAAGCGCGCCCTGGCCAGCGATCTGATCGATCCGGAAGCGGAGGAGTCGAGCAAAAAAGCCCTTGCCGAGATTCTTTAATCGGCTGTGGCAGGAGGCCATGACTTCGAGCTATGTTGCTTAGCCAAGCCGCGTGGAGTCGTTACATGCCATGCCCCTTCAAAGCGCGCCAAAGAAAAAGGACGATCTGAGTGCTGAAACCAATTCTGAAAGAACCCAGTGTCAACGAGAGTGAGAGGGTCCTGTCTGCCATCGTGTCAAACACGTTCTTCAGTCTCTGGTGTTATCCGAGCCTGTTCCGCTCAACAGGCAAGGGTAAAGAGTTCGCCGACCTGACGATTTATTTCAACAACACTCTCGTCATTTTCTCGGACAAAGGCCATGTCAACTTTCAGGAGCACAATGATATCCAGTTGGCCTGGAGCCGCTGGTACCGGGCTGCAGTCAAGGAGTCTGCCAAGCAGCTGCATGGGGCTGAGAGTTTGGTCAGAAACCATCCCGACAAGCTCTTTCTCAACAGTAAGCTGGAGGATCCGTTCCCGTTCGATTTGACTAAACCAGGGTTGAAGATCCATCTGGTAGCGGTCACTGGCGGGATTGGTCAGCACGCCCAACGTTTCTTCGATTCGGTAGGACCTGGTAGTAATGGAACGCTGGTGTACCACTACGAGGTTCCTGAAGATCTTTTGTTGGAGGAGCCGTTCCTCGTAGGCGATGTCGATCCACGAAAAACATTCGTCCATGTACTTGATGAAAGCGGTCTGAAGCTGCTTTTCGAGGAGCTGTGCACACCGGAAGATTTTATCCACTACCTGGAGACGAAGGAGCGGGTTATTCGTAATGGAACCTTCTTATCCAGCGCTGGAGAGGAGGAGACGCTCGCAACATATCTGCAGGAAGATGGTGGGTACGGTTTCGGCGATCTGAGAGCACCGAAGGGCTATGAAGGCCACGCCTTCAGGATCCCGGAAGGGGAATGGAAGCATTATCGTCAGACAGTGGCTTACGCGCTCCGGTATGGCCATAAGAAAAAGGCGAAGCTCTGGAACGAGATCATCGCTCGATTCGCTGATGCCATTACCGAGGCATGTGTAGGTGAGGCCAAGGATCTTCCTTTGATTGGCCATTCAAATGCTCTTCAGATTTTGGCGTCTGAGAACCTGTATTCAAGCAGCTTTCTGGCATCGGCAATGCTCGATAAGTTCGACTTGGTGCCCAAGGGCATCCGCTCTGCGCGCACGTTACCGTCCACCGCCAAGCCAGACCGATTGTATGTATTCGTGTTCTTCCCTTGGGATGATGGCTTTGCGTCATATCAGGATTACCGAGAGGCACGGACGGATTGCATGCAGCTTTACGCATACGTCGCGATGTACAAATACCAGAAAGCGAAGGAGATATTAATTTTCGGAGCTGACACAAAAGGCGGCCAAGGTGGATCTGAGACGATCTTCGCGGTTGATGCGACCGTTCCTCTTTCAAGCGAGGAACGAGAGATGGCTCAGCATACGATGAAGACCTTAAGGATCCTGGATCACGTTGTAGAAAGAGTGATCCAAACATCCAATTCTGGCGCGGATGTCGGACGTAATGAGCCGTGCCCGTGTGGATCGAAGAAAAAATACAAAAAGTGCTGCATGGGTACCGGCATGCATTGAGCTGTGGAGTTGTCGCGTAATTGAGGACCGCTTCCGTCCACATGCATCTCTTCCATAGATAACCTGAAGCGATCCGTTAAGGGTTTAGCAGTGCTTTGCAACCTAAGCGCTGGCACCTTGGCCACCATCAAGAAATGGGGTCAAGGCACACATGATCAGGCAGCTTTCTACACTTTCCATACTCGCGTTGTTCGCCGGATGCACGTCTGTAGCGGACAAACCGGTTGGACCAGCTTTCGATAGCAGCCAGAATCCTGAGCTGCTCTCGCCAGACCTGTACTCAAGTGGCGCCAAGTCCGGTCAGGAGCCGATGGTTCGCTATGGTCGATACGCTCTGGTGAATACCGCTCCAGAGGCCGAACAGCGTGACCTGATGGCCCAGATCATCGATGTCAGCATTCCGGCCAATATGCATCCGTCCGTCCAGGATGCGATGCAGTATGTGGTCAGCCGCTCAGGCTACACCTTGTGCCCACCGAGCACCGGTCACGTAAACATCTTGTTCACACGCCCTCTTCCTGCTGCCCAGTACAAGCTAGGGCCAATGAGCCTGCGCAACACGCTGCAGGTACTGGCCGGTCCGGCATGGCAGGTCAAGGTCAACGAAGTAACGCGCGGTGTGTGTTTTGTACTGCGGCCAGGTTACCAACTGCCGGAGACGTCTAAGCCCGTGGCACTGGCTCAACCTGCGCAACCGGCCAGCACTGGATCAACCTCGGTAGCCAGCACCTCCCCTGCCGTTACCGTTGTAACTGCCCCGGCAACCGGAACCCCATTCAGCAAGGACACATCGCCTGCAGGGCAACCGCAAACCACGGTCGTCACGCAGGCAAAAGCGCAACCAGCTGCATCCATCAGCACCCCAGCCAAGGAAGGCACCCCTACCCAGCAAAAGCCGACTCCTGTGAGCGCGGCTCCGGCGAAGGCCACATCTCAGACCACCGTCACCAAGAGCATCGCTTCGACCAGCCAGGCTCCGATGAAACCTGAACCAGCAGCGAAACCCGTAGCAACCGTTGCGCCACAGCAAACGTGGAATGCACCTGTGGGCAGTACCTTGCGTCAATCGGTCGAAGACTGGGCCAAGCGGGCCGGCTGGCAGGTTATCTGGGTACCGGAGGACCTGGACTACCCCATCGAAGCACCGCTGAGTTTTACAGGCTCCTTCAGTTCGGCGGTCAGGCAGATATTCCCGCTGTACGACAACGCCAAACGGTCCTTTGTGGTGGACGGTAATGAGGGCAATGGTCAGCAGGTTCTGCACGTATCGGAGAGGAAAAAATGAGCATGCCCTTCATGCGTCAGACCGCTCTGAGTCTCGCTGTTCTAACGGCATCAGCATGCTCAGTGCAACGGGTGGATGAAGCCGCTGCACGGGCAGAGGCTACCGCCGATTCTGCCGGCCGTTACGCGGCTATCCAGCGTAACAAGCAGCAACAGGAACGTCGGGACACAGTGATATTCAGCGACAAACCCTGGGTTTCAACGCAGCCAGTTGTTGCGAGACGAGGCATCCCCACCAAGTATGACTGTGAGGTCGCATATAGGCCTGCTGGCAGTGTCGGAATTGCTGAAATTGCCCAGTACATTTCCAGACAGTGCGGGATCCCTGTCCTGGTCTCGCCGGATGCGCTCAATCCTGGCCTGCTGAACGCTAATGCACCTGCACAGGGCAACAATGCGCCTCCAATCAGCACGGCCCCCAACCCTGATAGCCTGGCCGGGTTGCTGCCTGCAGGTATTACGGGCGGCTCCAACCTGGCGCAGGCCTCTCAGGGGAGAAGTTCTGACTTCGCATCCATGCTGACACCGAACCTCGTCAGTGGGTTGCGCTTCACAGGGAAAGCCTCGGGTCTGCTGGATGAGGTCACCGCGCGGCTGGGACTCACCTATCGATTCAATCCCACCTCACGGTCAGTGCAGGTCAGCTATTTCGACACCAAGGTGTTTGACGTCTACGCATTTGGAGACGTGCAGGAAATCAAAAGCACCGTCAGATCCGGTATGACCACCTCCTCAGGTTCGGGAAGTGGTTCGTCGAGCGGATCATCGTCAGGTAGCAGTTCCTCAGGCGTTTCGGGTGACTCGGGCAGCAACCAGAGCACTACAGTCACTCTCAACACATCGATCCTGACTGACATCCAGAGCAACGTGAGGGCAATGCTGAGTACCTCGCCGCCTGGTCGCATGTATCTGTCACCGTCGACCGGGACGTTGACCGTGACTGACCGGCCCGACGTGCTTTCGAACGTTGAGACCTATCTGGCCAAGACCAACCACGCGATCACCCAACAAGTGCTGTTCAATGTGAAGGTGTTTGAGGCGACGCTGACCGACACCGATCAGCTGGCTTTGAACTGGGCGGCCGTCTACAACTCGCTGAGCACAAAGTGGGGCCTGTCTCTCTCGAATACTGTGCCAGGCATCAGCTCCAGCGCAATCTCGGGCTCTGTTGGCATTGTCGATACGGCCAACTCTGCCTGGGCAGGTTCGAACGCGATCATCCAGGCAATCGCAGAGCAGGCCCGGATCTCGAATGTTCGATCGCCGTCTGTGACCACATTGAATCTGCAGCCTGCTCCGCTGCAGATCGGCAACGTCCAAGGCTACATCCCATCGGTTCAGACCAACACCACGGCGTCAGTGGGCTCCAGCACGGCAATTACTCCGGGCACTATCACCTCCGGCTTCAACATGACACTGCAGCCTCGCTTGATGGACGATGACGAGATGTTGCTCATGGTATCGATCAATATGAGCTCCAAACCTACCTTCGAGCCATTCACGAGCAACGGCTCCAGCGTCCAGATCCCCAACTACGATGCGAAAAGTTTGTCACCGAAGGTGAAGCTGCGCAGCGGTCAGACATTGATCCTGTCGGGCTTTGAGGAGCTCAGCGACAACACGGACAAGATCGGCACAGGTTCCCCCGGATTCTTCGGGCTTGGAGGTGGGCGTAAGCGCACCTCGTCAAAAAGCGTTCTGGTAGTGCTGATCACCCCGATTGTGACCAACTGACATGGCGAACCTGTTCTCTCTGATACGAAAGCGCGCTACTCGCCCCCCAACGCCCAGCGATGGCAAAGTTCAGATTCTGACTTATCACGGACGATCTTTCGTTACAGGCCTGCTGTGGCACCCGTTGGGTAGCCTTACCGGCTACATGAAGGAAGCACGCCAGTTTGGTCGCACCCAGCAAATGGACATCGTGGCCATCAGGCATACCGAGTCGGTGATTCAGGCTGGATTTGTTTCGCAGAATGACGGTGCAGTCAAAGGTATGTATTCCCTTGCAGCTGCACTCGCCGGGCAGCTGGGCGCATCGTGGCTGGCTGCCTGGAAGATCGAGGACGCCGAGGATAGATACGCCTTGGTCGCAGTGTACCGAGGTGCGGTCATACCCGGTGCAGACCTGGTAGGCAGCAGTGAGGAAATAAAAAAGAAGGTGGCTCAGCAACTGAGCCGCTCGATGAGCTTCGACAAGATTTTTCTCCCCCCGGAGTTTGGTCGCGGTGGCGAACAATTCGACCCTGAAGCATTGTTGCAGCCATCAAATCTCAAGCGCGAATACAAACTGACACCGCTGGCATTCGGCCTGTCCAGACAGGAACTGCTGAAAGCCGGGGTGATTGGTGCCTTGGTCGTGGCCGGCCTGATTGGGTGGCACCAGTGGAATGAACATAAGCTGCAACTTGCTCGTCAGGCGCAGCAAGCGGCAGAAGCTGCAAGGCAAGCCGAATTGGATGCCCTGAACCAGCGAACAAACTCCCCAGTTGTGATCGAGGCGCTTGTACATCCGTGGGTAAAACAGCCTTCTGTCCCAGTATTTCTTAGAGGCTGTAACGGCGCAATTGACCAGTTACCACCGGCAATCGAAGGATGGCTATTCGTCTCAGCTAAATGCGACGGAACGCTGATGTCAGCCAACTACAACCGGACCGGCAACAGCACCACGCTCGCTTTCAGCGCCGCTACGGCGGGCTACTTTGCAGATACGCCCGCGTTCTACGACGAAGGCAACATGGCCGCGGTGAAGCTCACCTTCGAGCTGCCGCTGGCGGGTGATGACGTTCTGAACCCGGCAACGCAGGCCTTGGACAGCATCACTTCATGGCTGCAAGCCCAGAACGTCCAGCCCAAGATCACGGAAGTACCTGTGACGGTTGTCCAGCCACCAGCTTTGCCTGGCCAGCCAGCCCCTCCACCACCACCGCCTCCGGATTATCGACACTTCGAGATCCGCTACACGAGCCTGTTACCGCCAGCGACTGTTCTTCAAGGCGTGGAAAGCACGGGCATGCGCCTGCGTGAAATCAAAACCGACTTTCAAGACGGCAAATTAACCTGGAACGTCATAGGTGACCTCTATGTGTATTAACCCTCGCGCCTCCATTCTGATGACGTTTCTATTGTCCTGCGTGGCTGCCGGCAACATGGCCGTCGCTGCCGACCCATCTCCCACCGACCTGAGCCGGATCAACATTGGTGAGTTGTCCCAGGTGCAGAGTGAAACCCTGCTCTTCACAGCACAGGCGGCGCGGGCTCGTGCCAAGGAAGACATCGTAAACGGAGCCAAAACAACCACGTCTGTGCCGGTTCAGACTACGCAGAACGCTTACACGACGCCCGCCCCGGCCAGCAACAGCACACCGCAGTTGCCGGTGGTCAAGACCGTGTTCAGGATGAATAACGCTCTGTATGCAACGTTACTGTACGGAAGTGGTTTCGAGGTCGATGCATCTGTTGGTAATGCTGAGCTGCCAGGAGGATTCAAGGTAATCAGCGTGTCACTCGACAGCGTGGTACTGGGCCATGACGGACGCCGGTATCCATTAGGTTTCTCGACCCGGGCACCAAGTGGCTCGGTTGACGCGCCCCAAATGTCACTGCAGACACTCAAGCCTGTAGCTCCGGGGCAGCCCTCGGCTATGAGTCCGCTGTCCAGCATGTCGCAGGAGTTTCAGCGATGAGCGGCGCGGTACGAATTGAGCCAGACATTGAGGCTGATCCGTTGGCACGCCAGGTCGCCCGGCCGACCGCAGTCGTGCAACCGATCACCATTGCCATGCAATCTGACGTGGTCGGAACCGTCCTGACTGCGGAGGGAAATCGGTGGGGGGACATCACCAGCGAGTTGCGTCAGCTCGTTGCCTTGTTAGCACCTGCCCCAGAGGCTGAAGAAGCAGAATTGCTCGTGTCGTCTCAGCACATGCACGACCCTTATGTGATGGCATTTATGGACCGCCTGGACCGAGCCGGCGTGCCGTTTCAGACCATCAGCAGCACGCTCAGCGACATCAAGTCTCTGTATCAGAATGCGGGTAAAGCTTTCGCCGGATCTATAGACAGTACCCAGCGTCAACAAGAGGTGATTCGTATCATCGGCGCGGCCCATGCACGACGTGCTTCCGACGTTCACTTCATCGTTGGCCACGAAATCACCTACATCAAGTTTCGTGAGGACGGTCTCTTGCGGGAGTACGGGCAGATCCAGAGCGCCGTAGGAAACGAGCTCTGTTCTTCACTTTTCAACTCAATGTGTGACGTCAAATCTGAGGGCTACTATCAACCGGAACTGAAACAAGATGCGCGCATGGCTCGCACCTTCCTCGATCAATTGGGACTGTCAGGGGCCCGTGTAGCAACCCGCCCTCTCGTCGAAGGGCCTTTGATGGTGCTGCGACTGATTTATGACGATCAGGAGAAACAGTCCGTCGGCGATCTGGGGTTTCTGCCAGAACAGAATTTGCTGTTCAAGCGGCTGAGAAGTCTTCCTTACGGCGTGATCATATTGACCGGTCCGACTGGATCAGGGAAATCGAAGTCGCTCCAGGTGCAGATCAACCTTCTGGCTGAAGAGTGCAAAGGCACAAAACATATCCTGACCGTTGAGGACCCGCCCGAATATCCGATGCGTGCAAATCAGTCCCCTCTTGGCAGCAATGAGTCATGGGGAGAATCCATTACAAACTCCGTGCGACTCGACCCCGACATACTGATGTATGGGGAGATTCGAGACCTTGAATCAGCTCAGGGGGCACTGCGAGGGGGGATGACCGGCCACCTGGTTTTATCGACTCTGCACACCAACAACGCTGTAGCAGCAATTCCTCGCCTGATCGACATGGGGGCTGATACAAGCCTGGTCACCGACCCAACACTCATTGTCGGCCTTATCAACCAGTCACTGCTGCCAACGCTGTGCAAGAAGTGTCGCGTGCCTGCGCGCAGCCAGATCAGTACCTTGGATCCGCAGCTGGTCGAGCGGCTCGAAAAGATGACCGTGCTGGATCAGGTCTATCTGGCTGGGCCGGGTTGCTCTCTATGCCGTGACGGGGTGAACGGCAGGGCCGCTGTCGCCGAGATTCTTCTCCCGACCCACCGGTTCATGGAGGAGATCCGAAAAAATGGCCCAAGCGCTGCGCGCCAGTATTGGGTCAAGCACATGGGTGGTATCACGAAGGTTGCCCACACGCTCATCAAGATAAATACAGGGCTGATTGACCCGCGCATGGCAGAGGCCGTAGTCGGTCCATTGGATTTTGACAGCTACATGCTGGATGCCGAAGCGCCTGAGGCAGAAGTCCATGCTCAGTAAGGTGATGGATGCCTGGTCTGGGCTTGTAGATGGCTTTTACAGGAACCAGTTTGGAGGCAATGAGCGGATCCGGCTTTACGAGAGCATGACCGCTCTGCTCGAGAACGGGGTGCCGCTCGACCTGGCTCTTGATCGTATTGGATCGATCTACAGTGATGGAGGCCGACGTGCTCGACATCCGATCGCGCTTGCCAGCTATGGCATAGGCAAAGCTGTGGACGGCGGCAAGACGCTGGCCCAGGCCTGCCTTAACTGGGTGCCTTATCAGGAGCACGCCGTTATCAGCGCCGGCGAGAAGTCAGGGAACTTGATCCAGGCATTCAGCGACTGCGTGCGGATCATCGAAGCTCGGCAAAAAGTGATGAAGCTGGTGGTCTCAACGGCCTCGTACCCGGTTTTTGTCTGGAGCCTGATGGCCTACTTGCTGAACGTAATCGCCACCCGGGTGGTGCCGGCCATGAGCCGCTCATCCAACCCAGAAGCCTGGTCCGGCGCACCCATGGTTCTGCACATGATCGCCACCTTTGTGACTAACTGGGGACTTCTGACTTTGTGCCTTGTGGTAGTCCTGGTTGTCACCAGTGTCGTCACTCTGCCTTACTTCCGTGGCCCTTGGCGGACAAGGCTGGAGATCTTGCCTCCCTGGTCAATCTACAAAGCGCTCCACGGCTCAACGTTCCTCCTCAATATCGCGGTCATGCTGCGAGCAAACATCGATCCGCTCGGAGCGTTGGACACGTTAAAGCGTGGGGCAAATCCGTGGCTGCGTGAACGCCTGGAAGCCGCCCACTACGGGGTTCGGATGGGTAAAAACTTTGGGGAGGCTTTAGATCTTTCCGGGCATGAATTCCCAGACCACGAAGCGATTCAATTTCTGATTGTTCTCTCCACTACGCAGAGCTTCTCGGCTGCAGTGCACCGCTACAGCCTTCGCTGGTTGGAGATATCACTGAAACAGGTCGAGCGTTACGCAAAGACACTGTCCCTCGTATCCATGGTTCTGATCGGCCTGTTGATGATTCTGGTCATGGTCGGGGCCTACAGCATGACCGGCAATGCCACACAAGGCATGACGCACTGAGCACTACACCCGTTACCCACATACCCAGGACCACACACATGCAAAACACCAGTCACTCCGCTCGGGCGAACCAGATCGGTTATATCTCGATTGAATTGCTCTTCGTTCTCATCGTTATCCTGATCGGGATGGGCTACGCCCTTTACAACGGTTGGGGCGCGATGGGCAGTTCGGACGTCAACAACGAACAGGGTAACGTCGGTCAATTGATCGCGAACACTCGCAAGCTCAAAGGCAGTACCGGTTACGGAGCGTCAGGGACCGATCTGATCGCCCAGCTCAGCTCGATACGTGGCCTGCCCAATATGTCGTTCTCCAGCGGCAAGCTCTACAACGCCTGGAGTGGCCAGGTCACTGTGGTTGCCAACGGGATGACATTCACCGTGACCGAGGCCGGTTTGCCCCAAGATGCCTGTGTGACACTGGCCACGAAGATTGGACGCGGGCAGAAGGTCACCACCTCTATCAATGGCGGCACAGTTGTGAACGGCGAGGTGAGTTCAGCTGCTGCCACCAGTGGCTGCTCTACTGATAGCAACACGTTGGCTTGGACGGCCTACTGAGCATGAACCCAATTATCGACACGCCTTTTAGTGACCTCTACTTGGGGCCGGATTTTACGGACGTAAAAGGCCTGGATGGCCAGAGCGGACGTGTCGAGGCTCCGGAAAACTGGAAAGAAAGCGCCCTGCTATTACGGGAGGAATGCGCAAAGCATTTTGAAGTGCATCAGGATCCTGAGTTCTCGTTGATCAAAGAAGGAACGGTGCTTCGCGTCACTCAGATACCCGATGCCTTTGGCCAGGCCGTGTTCGTACTGCGCAGATCAAATGCGCAGGTCCGGCAGTTCGACCAATTGGGTTTTCCTGAAGACCTTGTCGAATCGCTACTTACGAAGCAGGTGCGCGGCCTGGTGATTTTTTGCGGCGAGATTTGCACCGGTAAGACGTCAAGCGCAGCTTCGCTGATCATCGCCAGGCTAAATGCGTGCGGTGGGATCGCGTTGGCTGCAGAGGATCCAGCTGAGACAGATTTGAACGGTCGTCACGGACCTGGTCGTTGCATCCAGATGCAGGTTTCGAGACGCAATGGCGGGTATGAGGAGGCTTTGATGAGAGGCCTCCGCTCTGGCGCGGACATGATGCTTATCGGTGAGATCAGAGACACCCCCACGGCAGTTCAGGCAGTGCGAGCGGCAATCAATGGCCTGTTCATCATCACCACAGTTCACGCGGGAACAGTACCGCAGGCGATCGAGCGAGTAGCGACTCTTGCGGAGCCGGCCATCAGCAACGTCCGATCAATTCTGTCACAGGGTTTGGTAGCTGTAGCTGCGCTTGCCCTCGAAGGTGAAGGCGAAATGCGACATCTGAAGATCCAGAGCCTTTCACTGACTGGACCTGACGGCCCTGGTATTCGCGAGAAGATCCGTTCGAATCAGATCGCGATGCTTAGCCAGGATGTGGATCAACAATCGAACAGGAGCCTCTGGGGATGAATGTTCTCAAGCATGGCCAGACCAGAAAGAATGGTTTTGTGGTGATCGAGCTGCTCTTCGGCCTGATCATTTTCGCCATTGCGTCGGCCATAGGCGTCTCGCTGATGGCCGACAGGATGGATGCGCAGAACTATCAAATCGCAGCTCAGCAGCAGCAGCAGCAGATCGCAGAGGCCGCTTCTAAATACTTGAAGGACAATTTCGCAACGGTCTATGGATCGGCGGGCACAACCACGCCTGCGACGATTACCCCTCAGATGCTACGCAACACCAACTATCTGCCAGCCAGCTTCAGTGACACAAATGCATTCGGTCAAAGCTTCGTGGTGCTTGCTCGAAGGGTCAACGTCAACCAGCTCGAATCCATCGTGATCACTACCGGTGGCCAGGCTATCGATGAGATCGGTACCCGGACGATTGCGGAAAATATGGGTGCGCCGGGTGGCTTCATCCCGTTCAACAACACCGGCGTTATCCAAGGAGTACGAGGCGGCTGGCAACTTGCGCTGAGCAACTATGGGATCAACCCAGGCGTTGGCCACACTGCGAGTGCCTTGTTTCTCCAGGATGGCACGCTCTCCAACGACTACCTGTACCGCAACGCCATCCCAGGAAAGCCTGAACTCAATCGCATGAACACGGCGCTCAGTATGGGAGGAAACAATGTCAACGATGTGGCTGCATTGAACGCCTCTGGAACAGTGACGGTTGGAGGTAATGTCGACACTGCTGGGTCAGTGAACGCCGTTGGCAATGTGAGTGCCTCGGGATCTGTCACAGCCCAGGGGAATGTGAGTGCGTCGGGGAGCGTCACAGCCCAGAGCAACGTCATCGCTGCAGGTGATGTATACGCGCAGTCGGTGAATGCCTCGGCCAACCTCACGGGGGCGGCTGCCCGCATATCAGGCGAGACTGTCACAGGCGGTTGGTTTCGCACTCAGGGCGACACCGGCTGGTACAGCGAAAAATGGGGTGGTGGCTGGTACATGAGTGACTCGGACTGGGTTCGGGTCTACGGCGACAAGAACCTCTACACAGCCGGGAACATCCGGGGTGGGACAGTGACTTCGGAAGGTCGCGCGACCGTCGGTGAATACCTGCAGCTGAATGGCGTTGCAACTGCCGGCACTGCCTGTGCTGCAAACGGTATGGTTGGTCGAACCAGTACGGGTCGATCCCTTTCTTGTGATAACCAGGTCTGGGTGGTGAACGGTTCCAGTGCCCCTACCTGCACGGCAAAAACCATCCCCGGCTACGACGCAAACGACGTCACTACCTACGCTTGCCCAGTCGGCTACACAAAAGTTGGTTGGGACACGGCCGGCTCAGGCCAACGATTCAGCAGTACCCCAGGAATCGTGGTCGGCCAGAACGATTACGCCACCATTTTCTGTTGTCAGTTCTGACCAGGCTCATAACTGTCATCGAGGACGTAGAGTGAACATTTACTGGCTTGCAATGGTGGTGATTACAGCAGTGCTCGGAATGGTTTATGAGAAGTCACACCAGGCAGAACAGAGCTCCCAGACCGTAGAAATCTCCTTGATTGCTCATAACGTCCTCGTCTACAGAAATGCCTTGGCCGAGTATGCCTACGCTCACAAAGCTGCATCAGGAACGGTGGCCGATAACCAGTTGGCACTGCCCACCTGGTACGCGCGTTACCCTGGGGTGGAGGGAGTGATCGATGCTGGACGAAGTTACGCGTTCGTCGGATCCCCTCCTCCCGGTCTTGTTTCAGAGATGATCAATTTGACTGGGGGGTCGCTGGCCATCGGAACGGCGTCGTCTGGCAGCCTTGTCACCCCGTCATCTGGTAACGTGGGGGTCGCACTGCCGGCGACAGTACCCAACGGCGCAGCCGTGGCGTACCAATGAGTCAATTGACGGATCGTCACAGATGCGAACAGAAAGGCAGCAGGGGCGCATGCCCCTGCTGGTGTTGCTTAGACTTGTTGAATTAGTCGAATCAGACGAATAGACCAGTAAACGGTCTGCAGCGCTCTAATCAACTCTTCAGGTATGAATCGCAGCATGGCGATGTCCTCGCAGAGTGAATGGGATCAGGATTAGGCTCCTGACATATCCACACGACAGCGAGTAAACCCCCTAGAGGAGTTGACGCAGAGGGTTACCAGCAATACTCTGAGATTTCCTAGGTCCCGTTGTATGCGTCATGTGTTGCACCGATGTTAAACGCAAGAAAATTGCATTGCCACCTGATAAAGACAGTGATGCACTCTGCCCCCGCCTCGCGCGGGGGTTTTTATGACTACGCGATTTTCGTAGAAATGGTGTTTTGAGGTATCTGGAAGCATCCGGGAGACCTCTACGAGCCTTTCCGTCAAATTTCGAGATTTGGAGTGAGCAGTAATTACCAACCTTAATTCTCCGACGAGTGGTAGTGGTTGAAGGGTGGCCCACAATCCGCGGTTCTCAGTATTTGACTTTAAACGTCGGAGAGTCTTCCGGCCGCTGGCCGCGCCGATCATACAAACGCGTCGTGCTGATGTTTGCGTGCCCCAGCCAGATCTGCACCTTGGCAATGTCCGCGTCATGCTCAAGCGCGTTTGTCGCCGCCGTGGCCCGCAAACCATGGACGCCCAGACCATCAACCTTGATGCCGGCAGACATCGCCCAATGACACACGATCTTATAAATGCCATCGGCGCTCAGCCCGGTACCAGAGGCGCGACCTCGTAGTGACCTAAACAGCGACCCATTCCCTGCTCCTCGCTCAAGATCCTTTTCCATATATGCGTAGATACGTTCGGCGGCCACGGGGTGCAGCGGTAGCCAGCGCAGCTTGCCGCCTTTGCCGTTCACCCGCAGGTGCTTAATGCCCCGTCGCTCCTGCAAGTCGCTGGTTTTCAACTGCGCGCCCTCCTCCCGGCGCAGGCAGTGGTACAGCAGCACGGCCAGCACAGCACGATCTCGTAGTCCCTTGAGGCTGTCAGCCGGCGGCGCATCGAGAAGCGCCTTGGCCTGGTGGTCCGCGAGCGCGGGCGTCTTCCCTTCGTTGCTTTCGATCCGGGGCCGCTTGACGCCGTGGACCGGATTGCCCCCTGCCACTGCATTGTTCTCGAGCAGATGATCAAACAGGCTGGCAAGCGCGGCGAGTTTACGCCGGATCGTTGCTCCGGCCAGACCACGCTGCTCCAACCGAGCGCGCCAGGCCAGGACATGTGCGCGCGTCACGGCCCGAAACTCTTCGGCCCCGGCCAAGCCGACGAAACTGCAGAAGTCTTGTAGGTCGATCTGATACGCCCGGCGGGTACGTGGATTATCGATATTGGCAAACCACTCCACGGCTGAGGGTACAGCCGTCAGTTGCTGGAACTCCGCCGCCGTAAGCCGACGTCCGCCATCCTCAATTGAGATCAATTCTCCCGGCATGGACCGTACTCCGCGTCCCATTTAGCCTTAATAGCAGGCCACTCATCCGATGCCATGAGCTCACGCTGCAAGCGCTCATGGATCGGCTCAGGCACTAGGTGCTGCCAGCGATCCATTTCGGCGATCATTTCCATGCTACGAATCTCATCTCCGATTACGGCTCCCACCGCCGCAAAACGTATCCGCGCCTTGTGCCAGAATCCATCTGATGTGCCAAATTGATACAGGGGCACTATGGGCAGGTGGTGCTTTTGCCAGAGTTGCCAGAGCGCGCTTAAGGCGAACCCGCGTCGTCGATAATCTGCGTCGATTTCGATCTTGTCGATGTAGAGCCGGTCCTGCAGCGGGTTGATGCAGTAATCAATGTGGCCCACTCGCTTGCCCTCGACCTCCAGCCTGGCCAAATAGTCCATCCCAGGGAAAACGAAGTTGCCTCGTGGCGCTGCTTGCTCCTGAACCAACAAACTCAACTTGTGCGCCACCTGAATCATCATTTCAGCTTCGCGTCTATGAAAATAATGCCGAACTGGCTCAATGATAGACATACGGTCAGCCCTCCTGAATTAGCGTGATAACGTATTTCTTACATTGGTAAGTAACGGCCATAACCGACAATGGTACGCATGCGCCGCCGGGGGACGTGGTGTCAACGAGCTGACGAACAGCCATAATCCTTCACGATTTCTAGCCGATAGCTTCAAGACCAGGCCTCTGGCCATCTTGCAGTGGGAAGTCCTATGCGGCTCAGAAATATAAACCTCGCTCCACGCGCCACCTTGTTTTTTTCGGCCATCATTTTGCTGGTCGTGGTCTTGGGCGTCATCGCCATACTGCAGATGGGCAAGCTTCGCGATACGGAAAAGGATGTCGAACTGAATTGGCTACCCAGTATTCGGCAAACCGCGATGATGAACTCCACCGTCCTTCGCGTCCGGTTGGAGACCCAGCGGGCCGTTGCCGATCCTCAAACCGTTCAGCAGACCATCGTCAAATTTCCTGCCTACCGGAAAGCCATGAAGGATGCGGTCTATAACTATGAGACCCTCATTGCGAGTGACCAGGAGCGACAGTTGTTCTTGGCCGTGAAAAAGTCCTACGACGATTACGCAAGCCAACTGGATCTGCTGGAACCTTTGTTGAAGGCAGGCGACACCGCTTCGATTGTCAAACTCGTCGCTACCGGTATACGTCCCCTCACGAACCAAATGGAAACTCAGGTCGAGGAATTAACACAATTCAATAACAAAGGCGCTGCGCTTGCCGGTGTTCAAGCGACGCAAGTTTATGATTCAGGTCTTTACATCGTCATCGGCCTGATTATCTTCGTCGCGCTCCTGACTCTTTGTTTGGCAACTCTTCTAACCAAAACGATTACGTCGCCCATCGGGAGCGCCCTTAGCGTCGCCGAACGCATTGCCTCAAGCGACCTGACGAAGGAGGTTGAGGTAAGCGGTACCGACGAGGCAGGCAGGCTTTTGAGCGCGTTGGCCACGATGCAGCAGAACCTTCGAAGCACGATCACGCAGATCGCTGACTCCTCATCCCAACTGGCTGCCGCCTCGGAAGAAATGACCGCGGTGACTGAGCAATCCAGCCTTGGCCTGGTGTCGCAGAATGATGAAGTAAATCAGGCTGCAACTGCTGTCACCGAGATGAGCGCTGCAGTGGACGAGGTAGCACGCAATGCCGAATCAGCTTCCGAAGAGTCCAGGAAAGGTCAGGGCTATACGGAGGTTGGTTTGGAGCGTGTATCGCAGACGCTTAAGTCCATCGAAAAGCTGTCGAGCAACGTGCGCGACACCAGCGAGCAGATCACTGGCTTGTCCAATCGTGCACAGAACATTTCCAAAGTGGTTGAGGTGATCAGAGCCATTGCTGAGCAGACCAATCTGCTTGCGCTCAATGCCGCGATCGAGGCCGCTAGGGCGGGTGAACAAGGCCGAGGCTTCGCAGTCGTTGCCGACGAAGTTCGAGCCCTCGCTCACCGCACGCAAGTGTCTACGCAAGAAATTGAGCAGATGATTCAGGCCATTCAGAACGATTCTGACCAGGCCGTGAAGGCGATGGCCACCAGCAGAGAACTGGCTGCAGAATCCCTAAGCGTCGCAGGCGATGCCAGCAGTTCGCTTGACCAGATCGCGACAGCTATTACGGGCATCAACGAGCGTAACATTCTCATCGCCACCGCTTCGGAAGAACAGGCGCACGTCGCCCGGGAAGTCGATCGCAATCTGGTTAGCATTCGCGAGCTGGCCTCCCAAAGTTCTGCAGGTGCAAGCCAGACTGCAAGCGCTTGCAACGAGATGTCGAAGCTTGCGGTTAATCTGAATCAGCTGGTCAATCGTTTCAAGGTTTAAGGTATTCACGTACGTCAGCGGACTCGTCCGATGTCCTTGGATATCGGACCTAGACTGTCTGGCGATATACCGTCCTCCCTGAGCCTGAGCCTGCAGGGATTGCACAGTCTATTGGCTATTGGGTTGATCGGCTGTTTGTGTTTTGTGGGGTGGGTGACGTTGCGGGCCCGTGAAGATGTCCCGTAGGATCATTGATCTGAATTGTCTTCCCATGCTGCCATCCATCCGCACCTGGATCTGCTTTGGGGATCTGAATATCGGCTCGTTGAGCTTTGATTGCCGACTTGACGATTCCCAAGCGTTGGTTGCGTTGTTGCTGCATTGCGGGATCAGCCTGGCCGTCAGCTGTGATCCCCATCATCAGTTGTGGAACACCTAGGGGAAGTGTTTTGTCTTGATCGGTGTGCCAGGTGTGCCACGTCTTGCCATAGGTATGAGCCAGTCGCTCCACCCGGTCAGCAATACACGTCGTGGGCTCGCTGGTAATGACGGCTGCCGGGCTTCTGTCCTATCAAATAATCAGCACGCGCTGAGAAGAGGAATATGAAAGGTTTTCTGGTGACTTTCTTTACTCAACAAAATCGTCGCTATCAGGGAAAGATGCTCGGCGACTGGGTCGTTGATTTGGCGAAAGAAATGGGACTGCGGGGTGCGACCCTGTCCACAGGTATCGAAGGCTTTGGGCATACCGGCCGGCTGCATTCCTCGCATTTTTTTGAACTAGCGGATCAGCCTACCGAAATTCGTATGGCCATTACCGAGGACGAATCTGAACAGTTATTCAAGCGATTGGAGCTTGAAGATATCTCGTTGTTTTACATAAAAACCCCAGTTGAGCTGGGCTTCGTCGGAACAGAGGTCACCTAGTTTGGCCCTCTTTCATAAGCGGTGACTCGAAGACGCCTTCGCTTGCCTCGTACTCCGAAACACGATTTTACATTTTGGACAGACCTAGCTAAGATCGGCGCATTGGAGATGGCATTCCTCCATTAACCAAACGCTGCGCCCGTAGCAGCTGATGATGCCTACAGAAACCTGATCGATCAGGTCTGTAGGCGTTCGCGCTCAGATTCCCTTTTTGGTCAGGCCCACTTACTTTTTTGTGGCTGGCCAAATGTCTAAATTTCGACGACCTGAACAACTCGACTTACTTCCCTATATAGCGAAATGGCTTGCGCTTGCAGGTCTTGTAGCTCTTTTGGCAGGCTCTGCTTCTGCGTTATTCCTCCTTTCCTTGGATCATGCCACCCAGTGGCGAGAAACCCATCCTTTGGTGATCTGGCTCCTGCCAGTGGCTGGCTTTGCTGTGGGACTTGCATATCACTTGATAGGCAAACCCGTTGATGCCGGAAACAACCTGATCATCGATGAGATCCATGATCCTAAGAAGATCGTGCCTTTGCGCATGGTGCCGATGGTGCTGATTGGAACCGTGATTTCCCACCTTTTTGGTGCATCTGTGGGACGTGAGGGGACGGCGGTGCAAATGGGCGGTGCCCTTGCCGATCAACTGACGCATGTCTTCCGTCTGCGCCGCGAAGACCGTCGGGTGATTCTCATGGCCGGTATCAGTGCTGGCTTTGCGTCCGTCTTCGGCACCCCTCTTGCCGGGGCTTTATTCGGACTTGAAGTATTGGCCATTGGACGTATGCGTTACGACGCGCTTTTCCCTTGCGTGGTTGCGGCAATCGTTGCTGACCAGGTGGGGCAAGCCTGGGGCGTGGTTCACACGCATTACGTCATTGGCGAAGTGGTTCCGGTGCAGCTGTGGAGCGTCATGGCTGTGGTGGCAGCTGGGATTGTCTTTGGCCTTACCGGCCTGCTATTCGCGACTGCGACCCACAAGCTCGGAGCCTCCGTTAAGCGGCTTATCACCTATTCACCATTAAGACCCTTCGCCGGCGGCCTGCTGATCGCAGTCGCAGTGTGGGCGCTCGGTAGTAACCATTACATCGACGTTGATAAGTACATCGGGCTAGGCATTCCGAGCATCGTCCAATCCTTTCAAATGCCAATGGCCCCTTGGGACTGGCTTGGAAAGATGGTGTTCACCGTTGTCTCCCTGGGGACTGGATTCAAGGGCGGCGAAGTCACACCGCTGTTTTACATCGGTGCCACCTTGGGGAATGCGCTGGCTCCCCTCTTGCACCTTCCCTTCGGCATGCTGGCTGGTATCGGCTTTGTCGCCGTCTTTGCCGGTGCAGCTAATACGCCACTGGCAACCATCGTTATGGCCATGGAGCTCTTCGGGCCCGAAATTGCTCCGCTTGCAGCCATTGCCTGTATCGCAAGTTACCTCGTATCCGGACACACCGGGATCTATCACGCCCAGCGCGTCGCCCACAGCAAGCATCACCGTCCTCTTCCGGAGGAAATCCGGCTCTCTGATATCAAGCAATTTCATGCTCAAAGTGAATCCGCCAGCGAGCGGAAAGTGACTCTTGCGGGGGAAGAGAAATGATTGAACATCACCAAGATCGCCTGAGAGCTTTGCAACTCTATTTTCCTGGCGCTAGCCGGGCTCGCGTGACCAGCTTCTGGCACCACCTAAGCGCACCTGCACTAGCCCAGCACCTCCTTAAAGTTGCTCAAAAAGCAAAAATTGAGCAGGTCATGCTCAAGACGATTTCTGCAGGTTATTTGCCAGGCTATCGCATCTCCCATCATCACCCGGAGCTTGGCGATATGCGTCATCCCCAGTGTCTGGAATTGCTGGATACAGAGGACAAGCTGCGCGCATTCCTGCGCGACCACGCTGACGAGTTACGCAAAGTGCGAGCAGTTCTTCTCTTATGTGAGTTACCGCTCACTGACGCGTCGTAATTCAGTTTGAAAACAGCTCGGAAATGAAGAGGTAAGGCCGACCGAAGCGTCGGTCACTCGCGACATTAGAGGATGTAGCTATGAACGGCTTTCAACTGACGTTTTTCACCGAACAGAGTACCAACTACCAGCACCTTCCACTGGGAGAGTGGTTGGTCGAGTTCGCAAAGCGAGAGGGCGCGCTGGGTGCGACGTTGGTAAGCGGTACAGAGGGGCTAGATCATTTGGGGCGTTTGCATACCGCACATTTCCTCAGCGGTGCCGATCATCCCGTCACGGTGACGATATCCACTGATGAAATTGGGTGCGACAGGTTGCTGGAGGCCTTGGCCAAGGAGTCGTTTTCACTGAGCTATATCAAATTGCCCATCGAATACGGTCGAGTGGGCCAGGCGAAAAACTAAAAAACGCACCTTGTTGGACAACCAATAAAAAGGATAAGCGCCATGTACCGAGTTTATAACCTACGTCCACAGCCAGCACCTGCTAACTGGGCTCGTGACAACAAGCCGCTTCTCGTAGGACTGGTTTTCTGGTCACTTTTTCTGGCCGGCATCGCAGGCAGTCAAAAGGTCTCGAGCGAGGGGTGGTACATAGTCACCTCGCTCGAAGGCGCATTGGTCACGCTGCGTATGCCCAGTGAGAAGTCCTGCAAGGCCGACGTAGCCCAGACCTGCGTACCGGGCTACGAGCTGAGAGCACAGCAACATTGAGCGCGATGGCGGTTGGCAATCCAAAGATGAGATCGCGAAATGGAGCTCACCGACGTCGGCTCATCAAAATCATTTTAGAGAATTGGGAGACCACATGAGCGCAGTGACGCTGAGCATCGTATTCGGGCTTGTGATGGGCAGGTTTTTCACAGGATCCGTCTATGAGTTCGCCGCGCTTTTCATCGTAAGCGTTGGAGTGTCCTTGCTGACCTTTCATCTGCTAAATCAAAGGCGCGTCAGGCTACAAGCCCAGACGGCGTATTGCTGCTCTGTAATGGTTGCTTCAAACCAAATGATGGAGCTTTTCCAGATGGCAAAAAGAGGGCAGTTCATGCCCTTGGTGGGAGAGATTCCTGAACTAATTATTGGAGGCTTCTTGGTTCCCGCAATTGCGGTGTCGGCAGTGCAGCTGTTCAGGATACTCATGGAGAGCTGACGTCCGACATAGAGGCCTATCAACGGTTTCACATCGTTAATGACGTTCCCGAATCGTTACTTGGAGAAGATCTATGAAAACGCAAATCCAGGCCATTCATGCACGTGAAATTCTCGATTCACGCGGCAACCCTACCGTTGAAGTCGACGTCACCTTGGAGTGCGGCGCCATGGGCCGGGCTTCAGTACCGTCCGGTGCCTCTACAGGCGCTCACGAAGCAGTTGAGTTGCGTGACAAAGATACACAGCGGTACTCCGGCAAGGGAGTGTTAAAGGCCGTTAGCAATGTGAATACCGAAATACTTGAGTCTCTGAGGGGCATGAATGCGATTGACCAGGAACAAATTGATCATTTTATGATTAAGCTGGATGGAACCTCTGATAAATCCAGGCTTGGAGGAAACGCGATCTTGGGCGTGAGCCTCGCCGTTGCCAGAGCGGCGGCTTCTGCGCTGAACTTGCCCTTGTTCCAATATCTGGGCGGCGAGCAAGCAGCAAGAATGCCCGTCCCGATGTTCAATATTCTCAATGGCGGTGTTCACGCCAACTGGCAAGGCCCTGACTTTCAGGAATTCATGATTGCACCTACAGGGGCTGGCAGTTTCAAGGAAGCCTTTCGTTGGGGCGCTGAGGTGTACCACGAGCTGAAAGTGGTGCTTAAGGACGCCGGCTACTCAACTGCGGTCGGAGATGAAGGCGGCTTTGCTCCGACGCTCAAGAAAAACTCAGATGCCATTGAGCTGATCCTCAAGGCAATTGAAAGGGCCGGTTACGCCCCTGGATCTCAGATCGAGATCGCTATCGATCCAGCATCCAGCGGTTTCTATGAAAACGGTCTTTACCATCTGCGTTCGGAAGGTCGTAAGGTCGATGCCCAAGAGCTGATTAGCCTCTATTCCTCCTGGGTCGACAAGTACCCGATTGCGGTACTGGAAGATGGCCTCGCGGAAGACGATTGGGCGGGCTGGAAGCTATTGAATACTGCGCTGGGTGACCGGATCGAGTTGGTTGGAGATGACCTGTTTGTCACCAACGTCGAACGGATCCAGCGAGGCATCACAGAAAACGTCGCCAATGCCGTACTGATCAAACCCAATCAAATCGGAACCCTGACTGAGACCAAGGCCGCCATCGTAATGGCCTATGGGGCAAATTGGGGGGCGATGGTTTCTCATCGTAGCGGGGAGACGGTGGACAGCTCCATCGCTGATCTGACTGTCGCGATGGGGACTGGCCATCTCAAGACAGGAGCTCCATGCCGGGGGGAGCGGGTCGAGAAATACAATCAGTTTCTGCGAATAGAAGAGCATCTTGGCAGCCGTGCGTTTTATGCAGGACATGATGCATTCGTGCGCTGACGGCCTATCGCCGGTAAACCTGTTGGACTGGTTACCGTAAAAAAACGAACCACGTATAGCTGTTGGCAAAAACGTCAGTGGCATTGGCCTTTCCTAGACGCTTGGAGATATGAGCATGAGCTACACGGATATTCCAGCTGGTAACGCGATCCCCGATGACTTCTTCACCGTTATCGAGATTCCTGCAAACCACTCGCCGATCAAGTACGAGGTGGACAAGCCAAGTGGACAGATCTTCGTTGATCGCTTCCTCAGCACGCCGATGTTCTACCCGGCTAACTACGGGTTCATTCCAAATACCTTGAGCGATGACGGCGATCCTTTGGACGTCCTCGTGATTTGCCCTTACCCGGTATCACCTGGCGTTGTCATCCGCAGTCGCCCAGTAGGTGTGATGTACATGACGGACGAAGCTGGTGCGGATGCCAAGGTAATCGCAGTGCCTCATGAAAAACTCAGCTCTATGTACAGCAATGTAAAGGAATGCTCTGACCTCCCTGCGTTACTCCTCGCACAGATTCAGCACTTCTTCGAAAACTACAAAGCGTTAGAGCCGGGTAAGTGGGTGAAAATGGGCCGCTGGGGGAGCGCAGACGAAGCGCGGGAAGATATTCGTAAATCGGTAGCGGCCTATAACCTGAAGAAGGAGGCTTGCAAGTAGTGTTACTCAATCAGAAGAGCGCAGAGCAGGAAATTTCTCTGAAGGTAAGAGAAGACTTTTTGCTGCTGCCGAAAACTGCTGAATTGACGCGCTGGGTAATGGCCCAGTCCACGGGCGGAAGAACTTTACCGTATTTCGATCCACTGGATGGCGGCGTCTTCGCAAGGGTATTGATCTTGTTGGAATCGCCCGCTCGAACGGTCAGTCTTCCACGGTATGTCTCAAGAGACAATCCGGGGCCTGCACAACGCAACCTGAAAGGTTTCATTGAGCAGGTTGGACTGGCACGTCACAAAACCGTCCTTTGGAATTTGTACCCTTGGTTACCAGATCTCGATAAGCCCAAGGGTCCGCTCCGCAGAGCGCAAATTGAGGAAGGTATCGAGATGCTGATCACGCTACTGACGCTTTTCCCTGATCTCGTCACTATCGTGTTTGCCGGACGTGTTGCCCAGAAAGCCATACCGCGTGTTCGGCTCGCCTTCCCTAATTTTTCATTGCTGGAAATGCCACACCCAAGTCCCCTTTCTGTTTGCACTCACCCGAATGTTAGGCAGCGCATTTTGTCCACACTGCGTCACGCCAAACAGTCGATCAAGTAGCCAAAGGCTCAGGTTTTGCTCGCCTTGTTCAGCGAGTGGATACACGGCGAGACGAACAAGTTGCCGCGATAGGCACCAGCCAGGGTTTTAGCCGCGACGATCATCCACATGACAGTCAGCATCAACACCAGCACCACGCCAAAGAAGCTAAAGAACGTGAGGTGCAGCATAGAGCCCAATTTGAGGGTTGTTACGGCGTACACTCCCAGCGGAAAGGTGAAGCCCCACCAGCCGAGGTTGAAGGGAATGCCCTCCCTGAAGTAGCGCCCGGTAATTAGCAGCGCCAATACCATCCACCACAATCCCAGCCCCCAGAACAGCACACCACCGATCAAGCCAATGCCCTCGGCTACGCCGCCGATGCTTGCCATTCCATGAGCAGCAAAGATTGCTGGAGCATCGTTGCCCAGCAGCAACATCCCCAAAGCCCCGGTACCGATCGGCCCTAAAGACAGCCAGCTCGATGCTGCCATGCTTTCATGAGGTAGTTTGTGCAGCGCCATGCGCAGTAACAGGATCACCAGTATGCTCAAGGCGACGGGCACCGAGTAGGCCCACAGCACGTAGCTGGTGATGAGCATGGTGAACTGTGCGCTCGCATCAGCGAGGTGCGGAGCCAATAGACCGCCACTGGCGGCAGCCACCTCAGCCGCAACTACTGGCAGCAGCCATACCGCTGTCATCTGATCAATGCTGTGCTGCTGGCGAGTAAACATCATATACGGGATCAGCACCCCGCAGGCCAATGCCATGGTGACATCGATCCACCACAACACTTCCGCTAAAGCGACTACCCCCCCCCCCAGCGTGGCAAACCATAAAGGAGAAAACCGTTGATGATGGTCGCCAATCCCATGGGGATAGTTCCAAAAAACATCGATACAGTGGAGTGGCCGAAGATCTGTTTGGCCTCGTCGAAGAACAATACCCAACGGCTCGCGTACATCAGCGTAAACAGGCAAAACAGCACGATATTAAAAAACCACAAGGCTTCCCCTAACGCTTTGGGCCACTGCGCAACAAAGGGCAGTTGGCCCAGAGCCAGCGCCAGAATCCCGGTGCCCATCGTGGCGGCGAACCAGTTGGGTGTGAACTGCCGGATCGCTTCTCGTGGATTGGACAAAGCCGCCAGTGGATGGCTGCCGCCCATTATAGCTGCGAGTCGTGTCTCACTCATTTTCGCGCTCCCGCTTCAGTGTGCCTTCAATATGACATGGTTGAAGTATAGCTTGATGGGAATAGCGGTAAAAACGGATAGTATAGGTTTATATGACCTATAAAGAAGGTAGATTACATGAAGCTAAGCCTACGCCAGCTACAAATTTTCTGCGCCGTCGCGCAGCACGGTAGCACCACCAGCGCCGCCATTTCGGTGTCACTGTCCCAATCTGCAACCAGCGCCGCACTGAACGAGTTGGAAAGCGCCTTGGATACCAGGCTGTTCGACCGTGTAGGCAAGCGTTTAGTGCTGAACGATAACGGCCATGCCTTACTGCCTCAAGCCAGAAGGATGCTTGAGAATGCACAACAGATAGAGGCCAGTTTCTTACCCGGCCATGCCGGGCTGAAGACACGCTTGCGGGTAGGATGCAGTACCACGATAGGCAATTATGTTCTGCCATTGATTCTCGGTGAGCTACGTCAATCAACACCACATTTGAGGGTCGATGTCGACATGGCCAACAGCATGGCTATCGCAAGAAGAGTCGCTGATTTCGAGATTGATATGGGCCTGATCGAGGGGCCTTGCCACCTGCCCGAACTCAGTGCCGAGCCTTGGCTAATTGATGAGTTGCTTATTGCCGCAGGCCAACGGCACCCCTTGGCACTAAAGCAGCAGGTCACACTTGATGATCTTCGTACCGCTGAATGGCTACTGCGCGAGCCAGGTTCTGGTACCCGTGAAGAAGTCGAACAATTGCTGCTGCGTCATTTGCACGATCTCGCCGAAACGCGCCAGATCGGCAGTTCAGAGGCCATCAAGCATACCCTCGCACAAGGCATCGGCATCAGTTGCCTGTCCCGCTGGGTCGTTCGGGATCTACTGGCCTCTGAAGTCTTGGTTGAACTGCCGCACGCGTTGCCTGCACTGACCCGACGTTTTTTTCTGATCCGTCACCGGGACAAATACATCTCGCCTGGGCTTGAGCGATTCTGGGAAAAATGCAGTCAATTCGTGAGCCAGGAGTAGCTAGACCTATTTATAAAACAGGTAAGAGCTACCAAAACAAGTTGTTTGCGGAATTTATCAACGACGCATAAAGTCAACTCATTGCCCTGCAGCGATGAACGAGTTGTATATGCCAAGGCGCGACTGGGTGCCTTGCTTACCCTATGAGGAAATTCTGATGAATGTGATAAAGAAAACCGTCACAGCCCTGACGTTGGGTGTTGCGTTGGCCGCATCGATGAGCGCGTGGGCCGCGCAAGATCGCTGGACGTTTGACGGCGATATTCACAACAACTCGCTGGCCGTCAGCCCTGATGAAACGACGGCGGTGGTCTCTTACAGTCAGCGTCCAGATGTAGTGGTTTATGATTTGAAAACCGGTAAGGTTCGCCAGGTTCTCACCGGCTACGTCACGCCGCGAAATATTGTGTTTTCGCCAACTGGCGATGTGTTCTACCTCTCCGACAGCAGTTTGGGGGTCGTGCGCAAGATTGACACCAAGACTTTAAAAGTGATCGCAGATATTCCGTTGGGCGCAGGTGCTTTTGGTACCACACTCAGCAAGGACGGAAGCCTGCTCTACGTCAACAATGAAGCGGCCAGCACGCTGTCGGTCATTGACCTTGATCACCAGCGGCCAGTAGCTGTGGTACCTGGCTTCTCCCAACCGCGCCAGGGCATCCGAGTAAGTCCTGACGGCAAAACCGTCTATGTCACCAACTTTCTTGGGGACAAAATTACCTTGGTCGACAGCAAGACCAATACGATTGAAGGTGAGATCACTGGCTTCAACAAGTTGCGCGCCATCTCCATATCGGCGGACGGCAATACGCTGTACGCGGCTAACAGCGGCAGTAACAGCATCGCAGTTGTCGACACTCAAAAACGCGCCATCACAACCACCGTCATTGTTGGCAAAGACCCCTACGGCGCAGCCCTCACTCCAGACGGGCTGCACGTCTACTCGGGTAACCTCGGTGACAACAGCCTTTCAGTGATCGACACCAAAACGCTGAAAGTGACCACCACTGTGACCGGTTTGAAGGCACCCCGCCAGGCCATTGTCTTCACCAAAGACAAGTCGAAGGCGTATGTCCTCAATGAGGACTTGAGTATCTCCACAGTCGATCTCGCCAGCAACAAGGTGGTGTCGACGCTCAAGGCCGACTGATTGAACAGCGCAGGCCTTCATGGGGGCCTGCTGATACTCCACGACCAAGTGAATAATAATGAGTGAAAATGATGAGTCCTGGATGATGGATCGCCGTCGCTCATTGAGATGAGCCAATGATGCTTGACCGTGAGCGTCGCTTTGCTCAATTGAGGAAGGCACAGGGTCCGGGGGGGGGAGAGCCCAGCATTCCAGCAAAAAATGATATCGGGACGTTTTTTCTATGGAGTCGAATTAACCTGTTTGTGGCTCGTCTATTGTCTGATCGCTTGCCGTTTCAGAGGCAGGTGGGTCTTCTAAAAATTAAAAATGACCAAAGGAAATACATATGTTCAAAAAGATGATTCTCACCGTCGCTGTTGCCGCCAGCTGCATGTCGGGTTTGGCGCTCGCCGATGCGCCAGTCAAGCTTGCTGAAACGGACAAGGGAAAAGTACTCGTAGACGCAAAAGGTATGACTCTTTATACCTTCGGTAAGGACACCTCGGGCAAGTCGGTCTGCAATGGGCCATGCGCTTCAAACTGGCCACCTCTACCGGTATCCGCAGACGCGAAAGCGGGTCATGATTACTCTGTCATCACTCGAGACGATGGCACAAAACAATGGGCATACAAAGGCATGCCACTTTACAGCTGGGTCAAAGATACCAAGCCAGGGGATACAACCGGTGACGGCGTCAACCAAGTCTGGCACGTTGCCAAGCCGTAACGTCAAATAATTAATAGGCTGGCTTACGCCACTGGCTTTGTCAGTGGCGCAAACCAGAAGAATACACACCTGATATTTTCGCCAACATACAGCCGCCGCGCCTCATAAATCTTTGATGGATCATTTCAACGAAAAATGGGGCCGAGGTACGGTACACCTTGGACGTATTCCCGTAACGCCAGCCTGAGGATTTCGTTTGGCCGGGAGTCTGTGACGATGCGCATGGTGGTTCCATCCAGCCGCTAGTGGACCGATATTCTGAGGCAACGCCAATTAGAACGGTAGGGCATCGTAAATATGCGGGCGAAGGTCTGCTTATGGCCGAAAGCTGCCGTTAATAAGCCGACCAACAGGCGTCGCTTTATTGGTTGGTGCGCATGGCTTACAACTCAAACAAGGGTATGGTTTTGGGCGTATCAAACCGGCCCGCACAGCGCTACCTTCAGCATCTAACAAACGTACGCTGAGGAGTCGAAACAGTGGAGACTGAACGAGGTGTTGAGGAATGGAACGGTCGATGGTCGATCGTTGCCGGACGTGCTGTATGCACTGGCTGCATGGAAAGCCAAGCGCTGGAAGACAGCGAAAGCCCCTTTCTACATGCCGACACCTGTCCAGCCAGCGATGTGGAAGGTCATCATCCATGGGCAGCGTTGCACCACATCCTCGGCAGTGCGCGTGGGTGAGCTGCCGCTTAGGCCTCGATCACTTCAATTAATACTTCACTTTATAGGTGGGTGAATCCTCCGGCCGGTTCTCCCGCCGATCGTAGATCTTGGTCGTGCTGATGTTGGCATGACCCAGCCAGGCCTGGACCTTGGCGATATCGGCTTCATGCTCCAAGGCGTTGGTGGCTGCCGTTGCTCGGAGTCCATGAACCCCAAGGCCGTCGACCTCAATCCCGGCCTTTTTCGCGTAGGCCGTGACGACGGCATAGATGCCGTTTGCCGTGATACCGGCGCCGGTCAATTTACCTCGCAGCGGCATGAACAGTGGCACCTTCCGTTCGGCCAGATGATGCTCTGAGTTTTCCAGGTACTGATGAATACGCCCGGCTGCGATCGGGTGCAACGGGAGGTATCGCACCTTGCCGCCCTTGCCGTGAACCTTCAGATGCTGAATACCGCGGCGCTCCTGAATGTCGCTCACCTGCAGCAGCGCCGCTTCTTCGCGGCGTAGCCCGTGATAAAGAAGAACAGCCAATAGCGCCCGGTCGCGTTGCCCTTTGAGCGTCGTTTCATCCGGGGCTTCGAGCAGCGCTTTGGCCTGGTGATCGCCCAATGCCGGAGTCTTGCCTTCGTTGCTTTCAATCTTCGGCCGTTTTACTCCGTGCACGGGATTGCCGCCGGCGATTGCATTGCTTTCCAGGAGATGATCAAAAAGGCTGGCCAGCGCGGCCAATTTGCGCCGGATCGTCGCTCCCGCTAAGCCGCGATGTTCTAGCTGGGCACGCCAGGCCAGAACGTGCGATCGGGTCACCACACGAAACTCATCGGCCGAAGCCAAACCGACAAATCCGCAGAAGTCTTCTAAGTCATTTTGGTAGGCGCGTCGTGTGCGAGGGTTGTCGAGGTTGGCAAACCACTCGACTGCGGCCGGCACCCGGGCCAGTGTCTGAAATTCGACTGACGTCAGCCTGCGCTGATCGTTCTGGGCGGTTTTCGTCAGTTCATGCATATCTATCTCTCTGTTGGCACAGCTACGATCACTGATGGTCATCCCAGTCACCAAAGCAACGCGCTAAGCTATCGGCGTACGCAGATCGGATAAACGGCAATAATTGGTGATAACGTATTTTATCACCCTAAATTAGCTTTCGCTTGGATCGGAGGTTCTCTCGAAGCGCACCTCCTACCGATCATCAAAAGTGCAGAGTCATCAGGCTTGCTATCAGGAATCTCACTGCTATTATCAAATCGCCACTATCAAAAGGAATTGCGTCAATGACTGGACCAAGAGTTTACGTTATCCAATATGATGAAAAGAACGAGTACCCCTATGGATTTGTTTCAGTTCCAGATTGGGAGATGAAGCTTCCAGAAAAGATTCAGGACGAGGATGCACTTCGCATTCAATATGTAGTTGAATATAATAAAGATGGGGACGCAGAACTTTACAAAGTTACAGGATGGGACCGGAGGATAGTAAACCGATCGCAAGGAAAGATGATTGACTGGACTCTGAGAATAGGGGGGACAGTTGGATTATCCAAGGAGCAGGTAAATTACTTGTTGGATACTTACCGTCCAGGTACGGAACTGACATCTTCTCAAGTGACAGACTTTGACGCCTTTCTAAATAGATCTCGTAAACCTCCAGAGGTCTTCGACCTAGACGGAGTTTTAAGGAAGGCAATGTCGTTGGAGGATGCAAAGCTTGCGGTTTCGAAATTCTACCATGTTAGACCTGAGCAGGTTCAAATCAACATCATAGGATAAATGACGGCATTCGGTGGACGCGTGAGGCGCTTCAGATAACCCTGTTGGACCAGTATAGGGTTTTCTAAGGCGCATAACTTCTCAAGCAGGCAATGTTTCTCCTTTGAGTAAAACGACCTCATCGGAGTCCTTATGCGTTTGTATCTGTGCGAGAAGCCCAGCCAGGGTAAAGACATCGCCGCCGTACTCGGGGCCAAGACACGAGGTGACGGCTGCATCAAGGGCAATGGTGTGGCCGTGACCTGGGGAATTGGGCACTTGCTGGAAACGGCTCCACCGGATGCCTATGGCGATCACCTGAAAAACTGGAGCCTGGATACACTTCCAATCCTGCCTGTTGAATGGAAAGTGCTCGTAAAGCCGAAAACCTCCAGTCAGTTCAAGATCGTCAAGCAGCTTCTCAAGCAGGCTACCGAGCTCGTCATTGCGACAGACGCTGACCGCGAGGGGGAGATGATCGCGCGCGAACTGATCGAGTATTGTGGGTACCGAGGACCGATTCAGAGGCTATGGCTGTCTGCGCTCAATGAAGCATCCATCCGCCAAGCGCTCAACACCGTCAAGCAAGGCTCAGAAACCTACCCGTTGTACCTCTCGGCGCTCGCTCGCTCCAGAGCGGACTGGCTCATCGGTATGAATTTTTCGCGGCTATTCACCCTGCTCGGCCGACAGGCCGGGTACACCGGTGTGCTCTCCGTGGGCCGTGTCCAAACACCGACCCTTCGCCTGGTGGTCGACCGCGACCGGGATATCTCGAACTTCATACCCAAACCGTTCTGGAGTGTCGAGGTTCAGCTCTGGACGGCAGGACAATCGTTCTTGGCGAAATGGGTCGCCGATGAGTACGTGGTAGATGAGGAAGGCCGTTGCCTTGATCAAGCTGCTGCAGCTGCTGCACTGGCCGCGCTGAAAAGTAGTCAGGCTGCCTCAACAGTTTCTGTTGATACAAAGCGTGGCAAGGATCCAGCTCCGCTCCCGTTCGATCTGAGCACCCTGCAGGAGGTGTGCTCTGCAAAGTTTGGGATGGGTGTGCAAGAGACGCTGGACGTAGCACAGTCACTTTACGAAACTCACAAGGCGACGACCTACCCAAGGACCGATTGCGGGTACCTGCCGGAGAGCATGTTTGACGAAGTGCCGATGGTCCTCGATGCTCTGAATCGAACGGATCCATCCATCGGCAAAACGCTGCAACTGATCGACCCGGAGCAACGTTCCCGGGCATGGAATGACAAAAAAATCACTGGTCCCCACCACGGGATAATCCCCACGCTTGAACCTGCAAACCTTTCAGCAATGTCTGAGAAGGAACGCAAGGTCTATGAATTGATCCGCGCCCACTTCCTTGCGCAGTTCCTGCCTACCCATGAGTACGACCGGACCGTGGCCACCTTCGAATGCAATGCCGTTCTACTGCAAGCAGTGGGCAAGCGAATCGTGGTCCCAGGCTGGAAGGTTCTTTTTTCTGCATCGTCCGAAGAAGAGGCTGATGACAGTGGCGGCCGCTCTCAGATCCTGCCAGTGCTGCAAATTGGCACTCGGTGTGACGTTCAGGACCTGCATCTCAAATCGCTGAAAACTGAGCCGCCCAAGGCTTACACCGAAGGTACATTGATCAAAGCGATGAAAACCATTGCCAAGCTGGTGAAGGATCCACGACTGGCTCAAAAGCTCAAGGAAACCACCGGTATTGGTACTGAAGCAACTCGCGCAGGCACGATTCAGGGCTTGATAGACCGAGGGTCACTCATCAAGAAAGGTAGCGCGCTGCGAGCAACTGAAGCAGCATTCTCGCTAATTGATGCGGTCCCTCCTGCTGTGGCCGATCCCGGCACAACTGCGATATGGGAGCAAGCGCTTACGATGATCGAGCAAGGCACCTTGACGCTCGATGATTTTATCGCCAGACAATCGAGCTGGATCACCAGGCTCGTCGAACAATACAAAGGCACCACCTTGTCGATCAAAGTGCCCGAAGGTCCCAAGTGCCCTTTGTGCAGTGCGAAAACCTCGCAGCGTAAAGGATCCTCAGGCGTTTTCTGGGCGTGTTCCCGCTACCCCGAATGCAAAGGTACGGTGAACATTGGTACAGGGAAGAAAAAATCACCTGGCAAGTCAGCCAAGCCCCGAGCCGCTACTGTCAAGAGCAGCTGAGAGGCTGGTGATAGCGGGGTTACAAATGATGTGCCACAATGGGGCTACTACCAGTTCCACCCCGCTGGTCACTGACGGTCATCAGTGACACCCTGGAGAAGTCGGCCTTGCCTTCATTCTCCTCCCCCAAAGTACGCAAAGCATCGGGAGGGGCGTACAGATCTTGTTGTGAATTCTCCCTGTGTCTCCCTGTTCAGTAGCAGACACGCAGCCGTCTAACTCGTGAAAGCGGGTTCATAGGCACACAGAGTTCACAGAAGGTTCGATGCATAGTCGTCTCAGGGCCGCACTGGTGTTGCGGTCCACTTTTTTTTAAAAACGCTTCCGACTCTCTCGGCAGGTAACCTGGTCATCTCGCAACGCTGGATGACCAGGTTACCTTCCGAGGTAGCCACTTTTCGCTGCCGGCGCCCACCGGTGAAAAAACGGGTTCCCTTTGTGCGCGAATGCGTGCCTTTTGATAACTGGCCCAAGCCACGACAACGGGCCGGGTGATGTCGATGTAGCAATGCGTGCGATCAATGCCCAGGGATCCTCGCTGAGCTAGCGCTCACAGGTGGCAAACTTTACAAGTTGTTGCAAAGTACACATCGGCTGAGAGCTAGCGTCTTCAATGAGATAGCTCTCAGCACGATTCCCATTGAGTCAGCGTTAGAACAACATTGTTTCTCCAGCCAGATAAAGCGTCTGTTCGCGTGAAATTCCTTTAACAGGTTGTTCTTTCGCGTGAATAAAACAAGCTCTAATTACGCCTCGCTTTTGCGGGGCTGAGTCAGTAAGGAACGCTGTATTTTGCGTTCATCAATATTAGGAATTAACATGAGTGTGCTGAAGGGAGTGCTTGACTGGATGATCACTAAACTTGCGTCTAAGCAATCTCCAGTAAGACCAGAAACAGTTGAGAACCAAGCGGCTCAGGCAGCCTTAGAACTCGCTGCGATTCTGAGAGTAGGGGGAGCCTTGGAGCATGATGAGATCCCAATGATCACACGTCGACTGCAGTCCGTGATTGATGCGACAAATGCCGTGGTTGCTGCCTGCGAACCAAGTCAAGCAGAAGGAAGATACTGTCGTAGAGAGCTCTGACACAAGCATCTCACGCTGGTCGTGGCCAAACCCGACAGCTCGTGCTTGACAAGCCTTCAAAGAATTCACATTCTCAAGACATGTACCGCTGACGTTGTCAGCAACATGCCCGGGTAGTCAGGATCTCACGACTACGATGCGTCCCACGCATTGATCCCGCCCAAAGTTCGCAAAGCTTCCGGAGGCGCGAACGATCGGTATTGGTTACCGATGGATGCATATTTCACATCGCCCGCAACGCTGCACTCGGCTTGGCTGAGTCATGTCATACAACTCACCTGCCCTCGGGGAATACTTTCCCTTAGGGACAAGTTTCTCCGTTTTCTACTATTTGAACGGAGACTGACCATGTCGAATCACACGGCTATGCACTCAGCATCTCAGAATGTTGAAATCACGAAACGCGTTGATATGCTTTATGGCGAGGCATGCCGTCAATTTCCGACATACGAAACGATGGTCTTTGAGCATTTCTGCTCTCAGATGATTGAGACTTTCGGCGATGACGAACTGGCGCTTGAAGCAGCAGATGCGTTTACCTATGCACGCTTGGACTATGATTATCTTTCCCCGTCAGAAATCAAGGCGGCAAGGGAAATTAATCGAAGCCATGGAATCTGCAGTCACGGTCTTACTGAAGACACCTGCCCATGCGGTTGTTTTGAGTTCACTGGGCCAGAGGTTTATGAGCACTATGGACCTGAAGATTGTGACCTTACTGATGCTGAAGTCTTTGAAATAAGTGATCCAGCCCTCGCGATGAGTGATGAGGAATGGGAGCTTATGAATGAACAATGGCGTCAACAAGAAATGTTATACGCAAGCAAACCTATCCGTAACCTCCTCAAAACTTTGTGGATTAAGGCGTTGGAGTTATCAACTATTCGTCGAAGGTAGTCTGGATCTCACGACTACGATGCGTTCTACGCATTGATCCAACCTAAAGTTCGCAAAGCTTCCGGAGGCGCGAACGATCGGTGTTTCAAACGCCGATGGATGCACATTAAACGCGTCACTCACCCAGCGGGGAATCACTCCCCTCTCGGGCGGTGTTCTCCGCAATTTTCCCTGGAGAAACATCATGAGTACAGCAAGCTTTCGTTTTGGCGTTATGGTTGGTACAGCATTGCGTGAATGCATCCGTGCAGTCACTCATAAGCCTAATCCTGAACCAGTGCAAGTCGCACCACAGCAA
The DNA here is from genome assembly GCF_032587795.1 of Pseudomonas syringae group sp. 247E2. Lineage (NCBI taxonomy): Bacteria > Pseudomonadati > Pseudomonadota > Gammaproteobacteria > Pseudomonadales > Pseudomonadaceae > Pseudomonas > Pseudomonas syringae group sp. 247E2. The sequence goes on from NZ_JAWHPK010000011.1 coordinate 157,962, forward strand.
GTCAGGACAATGCCTGAACCTGTGATGTCCAACGAACAGTGGGAACAATACCGCCTGCCGGCATTGGCTCGATGCAAACACGTCGATCTTGCTGGCTGGTATGATCACCACATGCAAGAAATTCAAGCCAAACCCGTAAAGAAACCCCGGAAATCTCGCGCATCGAAGGCGCTTGAAACATCCCAAAAGCAGGATGCTGAACCACCAGTCAAGGCCCCTGTGATGGGTCCTTTGGACCAGCTCATTGCCTAATACTCCCCACCCTTGGCAAGCCCCTCATGTATTGAGGGGCTTTTTTCATTTGGAGGGTTGACAAACGAATCGCCCTTAAAGGATTCTAAAGCCATGTACCGCTGACGTTGTCAGCAACATGCCCGAGGTAGTCTGGATTTCATGACTACGATGCGTTTTTCGCATTAATCCAACCCCCAGTTCGCAAAGCATTCGGAAGCGCGAACGGTTGATCAGTTTATCTGGTTGATGGATGCACAATGATTCTCTCACCCCATCGGGACCTTTCCCGTAGGGTTGGTCTCGTGCCCAGCAGGAGACCTTCATGAAAAGCAGTATTGCGCTGTACCAAGCATTGATTTCAATCGATGTTCCGGAAGACCGCGCCGCTGCAGTCGTCGATGCTCTGGAGTCGGATATGCAAACGCAACTCGCGACAAAAGCCGACATCGACACTCTCGAGTCTAGACTCGAACTGAAACTCACCATTCGTATGGCCGTCATGCTGACTGCTGCTGTAGGCGTTATGCTTACTGCGTTCAGATTCATGCATTGATTGTCGTAAAATTTCGCTTTACCACCCATGCGGGGAATACCTTCCCCTTGGGCGAAGTGTATCTCCGCTTTGAACACTCAAAACTGGAGATACATCATGAGCAATTCTACCAACGAAACCAAATACTTCGACCTGCACACCGTCGGCATTGGCTATCTCAACCGCATTCGTGAAGTGAAGCCTCGTAAGGGCGCTCCTTTCATGGCTGTGACAGTAGCTGCCCTCAAAGGCACATCTGAGAAACCTGAGTACGCCTACATTGACTGCAACGTGGTTGGTGCTGAAGCTGACAAGCTGATTCGCCGTTGCCAGGAAGCTGTTGCTGCCGAGAAGAAGGTTCTTGTCTCTTTCCGGATCGGCGATATCTGGGCTGATGTTTTTACTTACAGCAGTGGTGCTAAGCAGGGCCAAGCAGGTGTCAGCCTCAAAGGCCGTCTCTTGTACCTTGCCTGGATCAAAGTTGAAGGTGAATACGTCTATCAGGCTCCGCAGAAAGAAGAAGCACCTGCCTCTTCTGAAAGTTCAGAGTCCGAAGCTACCCCAGTCGTTCAATCCGAGGCGTCTGCCTCCAGCGAACCAACTGATGTGGCTACTCCAGCTGCTACTCCCCCTAAGCCAACACGAGCAAAACCAGCTCGCGCAGGACGAGGAGAGAAACAAGCCGCTTGATAGATTTTTTACAACCTCAAGGCGCCCTGCAGGCGCCTTTTCTTTTCTCCACATAGTAGGTAACGACTTCATGAAATTCGCTATCGCTACACTCGTGCTTACAGTGCTAAGCATATTTTTTCTGGAATTTGGACAACAGCTCTCCGCTCAACTACTGACACAGATCGGCGCAGGAGGACTGGTCGCCACTTTTCTTGCAATGACAGGTATGGTGATCACTTCTTGACACTAAACCTTCTACTTTACCCTTAAGGCCCCCACCCTTAAGGGTCCGGGGCCCTTATATTGGAGCTCCTATGGACAGTAATACTAATAGACTTACCTTGCGACTTGAGCTCGCTTTGCTGATCTCAAAAGCACACACTCAAGATAGTATCTATCAACAGGTTTTGAACAAAGATACGCCTCCAGATCGCTTTTCCAGTTTGTATTGGGAGGATGTCCTGGACAAGCTCGAAGACTTGGCCCTATTGGACCACGTTGAGAATTTCACACCGGACCACAGCTCGTATATTGAAGATGCTGCAATCCTCAGGTCTTACTGGACTCTTCGGGAATGGTGCGGGATAGATATATATCCTGATAGCCCATCCGCTGTAACAGAAAGACTCTAACCAAACGTTCTCAAGAACGAAAACCAACCTGACCGGGTAATTCACCACCCGGTCGGGCCAGGTGGTTACCCGCACCTGGAGAACTACTATGTCCACCGCCATAAACCACTTGCCATCCACTTTGCTGAAATTGCCAGTTGTGCTGACGCCTTCCGCATGGAATGAATCTGTTCACCTGGAAGCCCCATCACATATTGCAGAAGTCGGCACTCGCCTAGGCGAAGTCGTACTCGAAGCGTATCGTGAACTCCACCTGCAACCCGATGAAACCCAGATAGACTTCGGTATCTATCGTTTCCCACCTAACGGTGACCGCTCAGGGCGTGAATGGCTGGAGCTAAAACTCCATCGCATTGATGCAGTACACGGTAATTCGTACCTGTGTATTTCGCTGAGGGATGAAAAGCCGCTCTATCTTTGCTGACCCAGTTAGCAACCTGCAACCACGAACAAGCCCGAATATTCGGGCTTTTTTTCGGGCTCCCATATTAGTGGCCTGCCCGATAATCCGGAGTAGTCATGATCAACCTGCCCGGCTATTTGGCCATACGCACCATCAGCGGTCGCAACGGCGCTTTCAACGTTGGGCGACTTTCGACGTCCATCGGTGAGTTCGTTATCAAGGACGCGCTGCTGGACCAGTACCACGAGGGCAAATATCGAGGTGATTTTGTTATCACCGAAATTCGTCCCTCCTACTACACAAACGGCGGCAGATTAGTGGTAGAAGTCCGCGCCAGGCTGGACAGCATGTCTTTGGACGATGTGGCCAACCTGAGCGCAGACGAGGCTGAGAGGCTGTCCAACAACGAAACTGACCCACTCGACGAAGAAGCCTCGGGAGGCTCGTCGTCAACCAAACCTCGCCCGACTATTCAAACAACTCCGAGAAGATCAGTTTCTGCTGGCAGTGACGCACCGTTCGGGATGTCGAGATCCGAGCCTGAGAAACAGGTCACCGCACATGAGGCTGATGCAGAGCTGTTCGGCACGATCTGGCCGATTGGACGTTCAGTCAAGCTGGACACAACTGTAGACCGTAAGCGTCTGCGGCAACAATGTGTTCGCCTTGGCGAGCTCGGGTATGAGCTTGACTTCAAGCTGCAGATTTGGAATCTCAGCACTTATTGACCTTGCTCAGAACTGAGCGTTTTCTACTTTTACATCCCCTGAGGGCTCCCTCATGGGTGCTCCTCATTACTAACTGAAGGAGCATCACATGCATCCGCTTTTCATAAATATCAAGAAAGCGATCCTGGATATCATTGAGGATCAACTCACCAACAACGAAGAAGCGCCTGACTCTGAAATCTGGAACATTCTGGTCGACGAACTTGACTTGACCGTAGAACAGGCAGACGCGGCCATAGCAATGCGACCGCGCTTCCGATGCGAGATATTCATTGCTGGGCAAAGCCCGTTGTATCAAACAAACACCGTAACCTTCGATCCGCTTGAGAAAAAACTCGTGGCTGCTGAGCCTTTGAGTTTCGATCAGATCCTAGAGATATACACGATGCTGCTGAAGAGTCGACCGGGTTACCGACTCAAACTGGGGGCTCACTGGGCAGCCGGTTTGAATTCAGAGGGTGAGCTGTATTGCACCCATCTAAACCCATGCGACAAAAACGTCATGTTTGAAGTTTACGACTTCGACCGCGATGCGTTCGTTGATGGTCGCTGGCAGTACGAGACAGAAGAACAAACTCGGGCGGCAATCGATAAACCCGAATTTATCCGCTAAACACATTGAATCCCGAGGGGCATCACCGCCCCTCAGGGCGGTTCCCCTCGTGTTTTGGAGGACCTAATGCCGAACCGCACTCAACTCTTTCACATCGAAGAATGCCCGGATCTGTACGTCGACGCGTGCGTCTGTGACGAGCAGCGAAACCTGATATTTCTATCAGCCTGGGGCCGCGACACGGCCATGCAGGAGTTTCTGGCCAGACTCACACTCGGTACCACCGAGAACGGCCTGGACCAGTTCCACATCGTCATGAATGACCAACGCATCCCGGTGTTCCCTAATACGGATCTGTTGGAAAAACGCACCACTCGCCAGCTTCGCGGAACGCTCTTCGGCAGCCTGCTGCACTTATGGCTGTTCGATCAGCGTTGCTCGCAGCCGGATAGAGCAAACCATTCTGCTTACGCGCTCATCAATCAAGCCCAAGACCCGTTCGATAGGTTGTGGCCGCTGATCGTAGACACTTGCCCTCTTCCGTTCCTTCCACATTGGCGTGAGCCGGTGATGGAGGTCCTTACTGCGCACAACATGTTGCACCCGCTACCGGGAGCTATTGGCTCGGTGACAGCCTGGCGTTTGTCGCTGCAGCTGGACGTGCTCGAAAAAGCTCTCGGCGAACTCATTCGCGCAGGGAAGCTCACCACTGAAGTTACGGCGTAGTTCACGCCCACCAGTCCAAGGAGCCAACCATGGCTTTGATGTTCTCACGGCTTGCCCGTAATTTTGCACGCAACGGCTATTACCCGACTGACGAACTGACTCTGGAGCGCACTCTGCAGGCATTGTTGCCGGCGACCTCGGGACGGATGCGGATTCTTGATCCGTGCTCGGGAGAAGGAGTGGCTTTGGCTGAGGTCGCACACCGGCTGGAGCGAGACCGAACAGAGACGTATGCGGTTGAGTACGACAAAGAGCGCGCTGATCACTCGAAAACGTTGCTGGACCGAGTGCTGCAGGGTGACTTGATGGACACCATGATCTCTCGACAGTCCTTCGGACTGCTCTGGCTCAACCCTCCTTACGGGGATCTGGTCGCTGATCACTCTGGCGCTTCACAGTACCAGGGTAGCGGCCGCAAAAGGCTGGAGAAGGCATTTTACCAACGGTCACTGCCGTTGCTTCAGTACGGAGGGGTGATGGTATTCATCGTTCCTCACTACGTGCTGGACGACGAGCTGTGTGGCTGGCTCACCAATCACTTTACCGGGCTGCGGATCTGCGCCGCGGTAGACCGGACGTTCAAACAGGTCGTGATATTCGGAATCAGGGTACGGCGTCAGGATCTGGCAAGATCCCGGGAACTGGCGGCGATGCGTGAGTATCTGCGGGCAATCGGATCCGGGGAAGAAGCTGCTGATCTGCTACCGGCCACTTGGCCATGGGAGCAATACGCTGTCCTACCGATCGCTAATGACCTGGAACACTTCTACCGAATCACTCTTGAACGCGAGCAATTCAGTGAAGAGGTTCTTCGTCTGAGAGGCCTATGGCCTGATTTTACGCTGCACTTTGGCCAGACTGGCGCTCAACCGCGGGCCCCGGTGAAGGCACTTTCACGGTGGCACTTGGCACTGGCACTCGCTGCTGGAGCCATAACTGGTGTAGTGACCTCTCGTTCCGGGCGTGTCCTGGTGCTCAAGGGCGACACTTACAAGGATAAGGTTCCCAAGACCGAATTCACTGAGGACGAGGACGGCAACGTGTTTGAGACACGGATCTTGACTGATCGTTTTGTGCCCAGGATTCGGGCATGGGATATGACGCCAGGCTCATCCTATCTAGGGTACGCACTGACCATCAGCTCGGATGCGACAACACCAGCTACACACGAAACCACCTCAAACACTGCTGCAAGTAGTCAGAACGCTTCAATTGAACTGGGCCGTGTGATGGTCACGCACAGCGTTCAAAGTCTGCTTCAAAATAGCTCTCTCGACGTGAGGCAGTACCTGCGGCGTCACGCGACGGGCGATTGGGGCGAGATTTCGAACGACGACTGGGACAGCAACCAGCAAGCACTGAGTGCTGATGGCCGATTGTTTTCCGGGTATGACATCGACGCAGAGGATGAGACCAGACTCTGGATCATTACCGAGTCTGATCGCTCAGCAACAACAGTCATGTTGCCATCTGACTACTAAGAAACTTTACCAACACCTTTCAATCATCTAACCGCACCTCAGGGTATGAACAATACCCTTGGTGGTGTCGTGCATGCCCTGTTTAACCCAATAGTGGAGAAACATCATGAACGACCTGCCTTTGGCTGCGCCTGCAGGCCACCCTTGTGTGCCAACTTTGAACATCGGGCTCACTGAGTTTATCGAAGAGTTTGGCGACGAACTCCTGGAGTCACTCAACCGCTCCAACCCACCGGTTTACGCCGGCATCGACAATCCGGCTCGGCAGTGGGTGCTGGACGGCCTCAAACGACAGCCCTTCCCTGCCCAGGCTCAAGTGGTCCAGGCAATTGCCGCGCTTTTGCTCGATCAGAATGAGCAGGCTGGCATCATCAATGCCGAGATGGGGACAGGCAAAACAATGATGGCCATCGCTCTCGCTGCAGTCATGCATGGAGCTGGTTATCGCAGGACGATGGTCATCGCGCCTCCGCACCTGGTCTACAAGTGGCGGCGCGAAATCCTCGAAACCATCCCAGACGCTCGCGTCTGGGTGCTCAACGGACCGGATACCCTGGTCAAGCTGCTGAAGCTGCGCGATCAACTGGGTGATACCTACGACGGACGTCAGGAGTTCTTTATTCTCGGCCGTGTGCGGATGCGGATGGGGTTCCACTGGCGTCTGGCCTTTTGGCAGCGACGTGCCGGCGGTGGAAGGAGCCTGGCAGCGTGTCCAGATTGTGGGCGTCTGCTCCAGGACCAGGAAGGCAATCTGATCACCGCTGAGGAATTTCAGCGTGAAGAGCGACGTCGACGCTGCGAACACTGTGATGCCGCTTTATGGACGCTGATGCGCCCGGGCAAATCGGATGGCGGCAGCCGCCGTAACACGATCCTAAAGTCGATGTGCCGCATCCCTACAATCGGACCTGTTCGTGCAGAACGGCTTCTATCTGACTTCGGCGAAGACTTTCTCGCCTCGATGCTCCTGGACAATGTCTCTGAGTTCATCAACCTGATGGACGCCAAAGGCAACTTCATCTTCAGCGACCGCCAGGCCAAGCGCATGGAGCGTGCGATGGCGAACATCGAGTTCGGGTTCGGCGAAGGGGGTTACCAACCCACCGAGTTCATCAAGCGCTACCTACCTTATGGGTGCTTCGACCTACTGGTCGTGGACGAGGGGCACGAGTACAAAAACAGTGGATCGGCACAAGGTCAGGCTATGGGCGTGCTCGCAGCCAAAGCACGAAAGACTGTGCTGCTGACCGGCACTCTGATGGGCGGGTATGCAGACGATCTGTTCTACCTCCTGTTCCGAATCCTCACCAGACGTATGATCGAGGACGGCTATCAGCCCAACGCGCGAGGAAGCATGGCGCCGGCGGCGATGTCTTTTATGCGGGATCACGGGGTATTGAAGGATATCTACACCGAGCGTGATGGCAGTTCTCACAAGACTGCCAAAGGTAAGAAACTCTCAGTGCGGACGGTCAAGGCTCCGGGGTTCGGCCCGAAAGGCATTCACCGCTTCGTTCTACCCTTCACTGTGTTCCTGAAACTCAAGGATATCGGCGGCAACGTGCTACCTGGTTACCGGGAGGAGTTCATTGACGTACCGATGTCTCCAGACCAGGAGGCGGCTCACCGTAAGCTTGCCCAGACATTGACCGCCGAGCTTCGGCAGGCGCTGGCTCGTAGAGATACGACGCTGTTAGGGGTGGTGTTGAACGTGCTGTTGGCATGGCCGGACTGCTGCTTTCGACCTGAGGTGGTGAAACATCCTCGATCCAGAGACACGTTGGCTTTCGTGCCGTCGGTCTTCGATGATGACGAGCTCATGCCGAAGGAACAGGCCCTTCTGGACCTATGTCTTGCTGAAAAAGCCCGGAACCGCAAGGTTCTAGCCTACTCGGTTTACACGGGTACCAGAGACACCACGAGCCGCATGAAGCGGGTGCTCGAGCAATCGGGACTGAAGGTGGCAGTGCTGCGTGCATCGGTGGACACCGCCAGGCGCGAGGACTGGATCCTTGACCAGGTTGATCGAGGCGTCGACGTACTGATCACCAACCCGGAGCTCGTAAAAACAGGTCTGGACCTGCTGGACTTTCCGACCATTGCGTTCATGCAGACGGGTTACAACGTCTACACGGTGCAACAGGCGGCAAGGCGCTCATGGAGGATCGGACAGAAGCAGGACGTCCGGGTGATCTTTTTCGGCTACATCGGCAGTTCTCAGATTACCTGCCTGCAACTGATGGCCAAGAAGATCGCCGTATCGCAGAGCACTTCAGGGGATGTTCCAGAGTCTGGATTGGATTCACTGAACCAGGATGGTGATTCCGTAGAGATGGCACTCGCCAGACAACTCATCAACGCTTGAACATGGCCACCTTCGGGTGGCCATTTTTATATCCTTCGGGTGCCTCCAAGCAACACACTTCCTGCCCCCAGCGCCGCAGGCCATGGGGTTCGAGTCATGTAAACAGACGCTTACTCTAGTCTTTATCTTGAAGCGCATGCCACATGGCCACTTGCCTTAAGCATCCTTCAAGGAGAATATGTGCCCTCATTTGGAGGGACCTACGATGAACAACGAACAACTCAAAGACACGCTGATCCACGCGACTCGGGATTTTTGGGCGGCCTACAGCAGCCCGTTGTTGCTGAGCAACCTACCCAGCTCTCTGTCCGAGAAGGGAATAGCAGACTATAAGTCCATCCTTGGAAATACTTCATTGAAGGCCTTTGTAAGCACCTTAGCCGAACAAGGCCACCTCAAAGTTGTCACTCACCCGCAGCACCGCGCGAAGATTGGGCTTATTCCCGCCGAAGAGTCTTACGATTTTCCGCAAGAGGAGGATGCTGTAAAGCAAAAGCAGAAGTACACCGGTGACAGCCACGCAGTCCGGTTACTCGACATCCTTAGCAAGCTAGATGATCAGGATCTAGTAAACCTCAATATCCCAGTCTCTGTGCTGGCAAAATTGCACCGCATGCCATGAACGTTTTCATTGCGCTGGCAACCACGAACGACTTTCTTCGAAAGGAATTCATAAAGCTCCGCAATGGCGTCGCCCTTCCCGCTAACCTCAGTGAAACAGCAATAAAACTTGAGTTGGGTACTCCAGAGGTTGGGCATTGGGACACACTAGAAGACTATTTTCACGCAAAATCAGCTTGCAATGACGCTCTACTCGTAATTGCGGATCACGCTTGCGCGACTAAAATCGACTTCACTCCAACGGCGCTTTTCAGCTATAGACTGGAAATTCCCCAACGAGTTGAGAATCCTGCGCCATTTCTAAAACATCATCTGTCTCGGCTCCTAAATCACTTCAGTGCCTTCAAGCAGCTCAATGCAAGGGGCGAAAATTACCTTGTCTCGATCCTGCCAGCCCTGAACTTTGATGCTGATGAATGGCGCCAACTACTCGACAAGATACGTTGTGAAACACACAGTGACACCTTTATCAAAGAGGTAGAGATTCTACTGACAGACATCCGCAGAAAGAGACGGAAACCCAGGCGTAAAAACAAGGATCGAACACATTTCTTTATAGATGATGATGATAAGCATTTTTTATACGGGAAAGAACATCACTCACAGTTCCAAACAGGTGAACCTCACACTAAGTCTTGTGACCTCAACGGCAGATTCAGGTTCGGCAGGAAAGTGGATGATCCTCTCAGGCACTTCAACGTGAATCGCGGGTCGGGGCGAAACCCATCGGTTAAGGGAGCATTTGTGAATTGCCATAATGAGACCCGTGAGGTCACTAAAACGTCTCACCTGAACATGTTCATGAACGACTTTTTTTGATCGAAAAAAAAGGGGAATCAATTAATTGATTCCCCTTTCCTGCAGCCTATCGCTTATTCCACCCTCAGCGTCAATAGAAAGGATTGCTGCTCTGAAACGAATACGTTTCTGGTGCTTTCCCAGCTATTGGCAACGCATTCATCAGTCGATGACCAGGCCGGTGTCCAACGTATTGGATTCAGCAGCCCGGAAGGCGTGGAGCGTAGCGCTGTATCGTACGATATCATCCTAACAAACTTTTGCGCAAGAAGACTTACCTCCTTGACCGGTTGAGTACCCTCGTAGATCAGCCCGAAATCCTGAGGTTATCCCTGAGAATGTTCGCGAATTCCCAGGAGGAGAATTTCTCTCTCGGAAACCCAACGCAATCCAAAAACGGTTTGGTACTGATTCTGATGATCGCTTTTGCGAACCTGCCTCACATCTTGAGTGAGGTCCTTCATGAAACTGCCACTGCGCCCTTCTCTTTCCCGCGCTGCCATCCTGCAAATACTGACCCTGATCGTGCTGATCGGCATGTTGGTCTACCAGCAGTGGCAGATTTTCCACCTCAATGCCGGCTTTGAGTCCGCTGCAAACCTGGAAACCGTCAACGCCATCACCCAACGCATCAATGGCGTGGATGACCGGCTCGATGCCGCCAGCCAGATGAAGTCCGTGACCATCGATGATTTCAGAGCCGGCCAGCAGGCTTTGTCCAACCGCATCGATGCCGTTCAAGCCCTCCTGAAGCAGGTGCAGGAGGCGGCGAAGGAGGCTGCCCAGCAGGGTGCCACAATGGAAGAGGTTGTGGTCATGGGGGCTCGGATCGAGGAGCTGCAGGTGAAACTCCAAGACCTGCGTGCGGCTAAACCAGCATCTGTTCAAATCACGGCAGCCAAGCCAAAGACTCCACCCCCCTCCCGCAAATCAACAGCACAAACCAAAGTTCCGGAGGCTCCTCCACCGTTTTCGGTCGTGGGTGTGGAGTATCGCGGGGGCGAACGTTTCTTGTCAGTTGCCCCGCCTGGCAGCACTCAACTGAGTCAATTGAACTTGGTACGCCCGGGCGACGTGGTCGCGGGGAGCAACTGGCAGCTCAACAGCCTGGATGACTCGCGCGCCCTGTTCAGCATCAACGGCTCCACCCGCATACTGCCCCTGCGCCCTTAGAGGTTCACATGTCCATTTACACCTTGCGAATGTTCACACTGACGGGAGTGATCCTGCTCTCAGCAACTGGCATGGCCAACGCCGCCAGCAATAGTTCAGCGCAGTCCACCAGTAGAGAGCAGCAGAGCGCTTTGCTGGACAGCCAATCGCAATCGAGCGACGAGATGCTGGCACGAGACTGGAACCTCAGTCCTCAGGAATGGCAGCGCTATCAAACGCTGATGCAGAGTTCACGAGGTGTGTATTCCCCCGGGCTGGATCCGCTAACTGCATTGGGTATCGAAGCCCGCAATGATGAAGAGCGCCGGCGGTATGCAGAGCTCCAGGTCAAAGCCGAGGCGCAGCGCACGGCAAAAGAATTGGCGTATCAACGCGCATATGACGATGCCTTCAAACGCCTCTATCCCAATCTGATGCCCATCGCCAGTTCGGCGTCCCAGGGGGGGACCGCGAGCCCTGCTAACCAGGGCAATGGCCGATTGGCAGTGTTCGTCAAGGACGATTGCCCGGAGTGCTCCGTTCGGGTTAAGGCCCTTCAAGCTCAGAAGCAGCCGTTTGACGTGTACATGGTGGGTAGCCAGAACGACGATGAGCGAATTCGTAACTGGGCGATTGTCTCGGGGATCGACCCTGCGAATGTCAGAACCCGACAAATCACACTCAACCATGACGGTGGACGTTGGCTTGGCCTGAGCTTGGGTGGCGAGTTACCGGCCGTTGTGCGAGAGGTGAATGGGCAATGGCTGCGTCAGTGACGTGGGCAGGCCTTGCCCTGCTGTGCTTCGCGTTGACAAGCCGTGCAGCCGAGCTTCCGCCGCCGGCTTATCAACTGGCTGCTCACGCCGCGAACATTCCGTCGGAAGTGCTCTACTCGGTGGCACTGCAGGAAAGCGGGACGCCACTGCGGGGCCAACTGGTCCCGTGGCCTTGGACGCTGAACGTTGCCGGCGCAAGTTATCGTTTTGCAACCCGTGCCGATGCCTGCACCGCACTTATCATCGCACTCGCGCAGGCGGGTCCCAAGCGGGTCGACGTCGGATTAGGTCAGGTCAACATGGGCTGGAACGGCCAGAGATTTAAATCAAGCAATCCGTGCGACGCGCTCAATCCCTACAAGAACCTCGATGTAGCTGCCCAGATGCTCGCCGAACTGCGCGCGCTTGGCGGTGACTGGATCACCGTAGCCGGACGCTATCACCGGCCTGCCGGCGGCGCTCCAGCCGCCAATTACCGCAAGGCCTTTGCCAAACATCTCAGCCGGGTAACCGGCATCCAAATGCTGGTGACCAATCCATGACCCGATCAGTGATCCTCGGCGCAGCGCTCTGCCTGCCATTTATGATCTGCCAAGCTGCAGAGCTCACCGTGGTTGAAGACAAAGGTGGTGACTCAGCGCTGCCTTACTATCGATCTCTCAATCCCGAGCCGTCCTCTTCTGTCTCAAATGACCTGACCTCGCAACTGGATCCTGTAGCAGCACAGGGCTTGCCGGTACGCACCACTCGAATGACTCCGGGGACAGTTCAGGGCCGAATCATCAACGCGCCAGGCCTGCAGCCTTTGTTCCTGATCGGTGACGATGAAACATCACGCCGATGGCTACAAGAACGCGGTGCGGTGCTGAAGCAGATGCAGGCCGTAGGACTGGTGGTCAACGTGGCCACACAAGAACGACTTGCCGTAGTCAGGAGTTGGTTGCCCGACGCGCTCGTGTCCCCCGCATCAGGTGACGAGCTTTCTCAACGACTCGGCCTGAATCACTATCCGGTGTTGATCACCCCAACCGCCATCGAGCAATAGGAGGTCGGATTATGGCTCACGATTACGCCATTGAATCACTGCTCAGACCCGCCGTAGAGCTGTACACCGTGTACGTGTGCGCTGCAGGTGCATTCCTGTGCGTGTTCGCTCCCTGGGCGTTTGCGCTTACTCCGCTGTTCGGCATCGTGACCTCCGCGGGCTTTCTCGCTTTGGGTTTAATGCGTCTGAAACAAGCATGGCAGGTGCTGCGCTATCGCCGAAACATCCGTCGACTGCCTCATTACACGATGACCAGTAAAGAAGTGCCGGTCAGCAATCAACGTCTCTTCATCGGTCTTGGCTTTCGCTGGCAGCAGCGCCATACCCAGCGGCTGATGGACACTTACCTGCCGAAGTACGCCAGCTACGTTGAAGCTACCCCCCTTTTCCGCGCAGCGCGTCGTTTTGAGGAAAGAGCTGAGTTCGCCCCATACCCGGTCCGGCTTCTGGCCAGAGCCACATCATGGGACGTGCCCATCAATCCTGTGCGACCTCTGCCCCCCGTCGGCGGTTTGCCAAGGCTGCACGGCATCGAGCCATACGAGGAGAACGTCTCTCTCCCTTTGGGTGAGCGAGTAGGCCATTCAATTGTCCTGGGCACTACCCGTGTCGGAAAAACGCGCCTGGCTGAATTGTTCATCACTCAGGACATTCGGCGTAAAAAACACGGCCAGCATGAAGTCGTTATCGTCTTCGACCCGAAGGGCGACGCCGATCTGCTCAAGCGCATGTATCTCGAAGCCAAACGCGCCGGACGCCTGAATGAATTCTATGTGTTCCACCTGGGCTGGCCGGATCACTCGGCACGCTACAACGCCGTAGGACGTTTTGGTCGGATTTCGGAGGTGGCCACCCGGATCGCTGGCCAACTCTCCGGCGAAGGAAACTCGGCAGCATTCCGTGAATTCGCCTGGCGTTTCGTGAACATCATCGCAAGAGCCCTGGTCGCACTGGGCCGCCGACCTGACTACCTCCAGATCCAGCAGCACGTGATCAACATCGAAGGGATTTTCCAGGAGTATGCCTCTAAATACTTTGATGAATCTGATCCAAAGGCCTGGGAGGCGATCGTCGCCATTGAGGGCAAGCTCAACGACAAAAACGTACCGTTCAACATGAAGGGTCGGCCGTTCCGCGTGGTGGCCATCGATCAATACCTGTCTCAGACGCGCGTGGCAGATCCAGTGATGGATGGACTGCGCAGCGCGGTCCGCTACGACAAGACCTATTTCGACAAGATCGTCGCCTCGCTGCTGCCACTGCTTGAGAAGCTGACAACAGGCCGCATGGCGGAACTGATCTCGCCGGACTATCAGGACGTGAACGATCCTCGACCGATCTTTGACTGGATGCAGGTGGTCCGCAAAAAGGCCGTGGTTTATATCGGCCTGGACGCCTTGTCGGACACAGAGGTCGCCGCTGCCGTCGGCAACTCTATGTTCTCCGACCTGGTCTCGGTCGCTGGCCATATCTACAAGTTCGGTGTCGACGACGGACTACCGGGCGGCGTCCCTGGCACCAAAGTGCCTATCAACCTCCATGCCGATGAGTTCAACGAGCTGATGGGTGAGGAATTCATTCCGATGATCAACAAGGGTGGTGGTGCCGGCATGCAGGTGACTGCCTACACCCAGACAATGAGCGATATCGAAGCGAAGATCGGCAACAAGGCCAAGGCTGGCCAGGTGATCGGTAACTTCAACAACGTGTTCATGCTGCGCGTCCGCGAAACGTCCACCGCCGAGCTGCTGACAAACCAGTTGCCTAAGGTTCAGGTTTTCACATCCACCCCGGCCAGCTCGGCGAATGACAGTGCAACGGGCAGTACCGCGTTCACGTCCTCCAGTCATGACCAAGTTCAGCAGGTCAGCGTGCCAATGATTGAGCCAGCGCATGTCGTCGGCCTCCCCAAGGGCCAATGCTTTGCTCTCATGGAGGGCGGCAATCTGTGGAAAATAAGAATGCCTTTGCCCGGGCATGATCCTGATGAGGTGATGCCGGCAGATCTGCAGGCCTTGGCGGAAAGCATGCGTCAGACGTATCAGGTGGGCAAGGTCGACGACACTGGCTGGTGGTCAGCGCCTGGTTATCAGACGCTCAACGAGTCGCTGCCTGCAGATCTGCTCGACGACTTCAAAAAAATCGGTGCTGCACCTGAGGATGCGGCATGACTCTCGGCGGGTTGAGCGATCGGCAAGGGGGCATCTGATATGGCTGACGTTGCCGATCGCGCGAAACAGCAACAAGACCACGAACAGTCGTTCATAGGATCTCTTTTCACCCTGCCCTTCCGATTCGCGGCAGTGATGTTCCTCTCTCTGGGGGGAGCCATCATCGTCGAATGGATCTGCATGTACTTTTTCTGGCCGGAGGCCGGTTGGCAGCATGCTCGTGCAATGCTCGATCATGAACTCAGCTGGCTCTCCAAGGGGTTCCTGCAGAGTGTGGTTGTTCAAGAGCCAGGCCGAACGGCGACATGGCTGGTTCAAACCACATATGACTGGCTGGTGGTCAAGACCGGGCTTCAGGACTGGGTTCAACACACCTCTGATTATGCTGCGACAGGACAACGATCACGCGGTTTCGATATGCGCTACATGCTCGGCGTGGGAGTCAGCAAGTTTCAGGATTACGGCCTTGCGGCGCTCTACACGACACTGGTGTTTTGCGTGCGCCTGGTGATCCTGACCCTCGCAATCCCGTTATTTGTGATGACGGCGTTTGTTGGTTTTGTGGACGGACTGGTACGCAGAGACTTGCGGCGGTTCGGTGCCGGCCGCGAGTCCAGCTACCTATATCACAAAGCTCGAGCAACGATGGTGCCGCTGGTGATCATCCCCTGGAGCCTCTACCTGGCTCTGCCATTCAGCGTGAGCCCATTGTTGGTGCTCCTGCCATGCGCAGCACTGCTCGGCCTGGCGGTCAGCATTACGGCGTCCAGCTTCAAAAAATACCTTTAGGTGCCCTCCATGCAATGGACAGAAGAACAACTGCCAGCTATTCACTCCTTCGCGAAGAAGCTACTGGTCCAGGCATTTGCCGGTACCGGGAAGACAACGACACTCGTCGGTTACGCCACGCATAATTCGTCGGTCAAAATGCTGTACCTCTGCTACAACAAAGCCGTTGAGATCGCGGCAAAGAACCGTTTTCCACGCAACGTGACCTGCAAAACAGCTCACGGCCTTGCCTACGCTGTCTATGGCAGCCAGTACAAACACAAGCAGGCTGGCAATCTGCGTTTGACCGACATCGCGAGGACGATCAATACCCAGGATTGGGAGCTGGCCAAAGACATCGTTTCGACCCTCAATGCTTTCATGGCCAGCAAAGATCTGGAGCTGCTGGAAGACCACTTTGTGCGATTCCAGAGCAACCGCAGACTGACCTCGGTCCAGCAGCAGTACATGAGTAAAGCGCTCAACCTGACCAGAGGCGTTTGGGAGAAGATGGTCGATATCAACGATCGCTCAGTCCCCATGACGCACGATGGCTATCTGAAGCTGTACCAGATGAGCCAGCCAGATCTGAGCCAGCGTTTCGGTGCGATTTTGCTCGACGAAGGGCAGGACGTGAACCCGGTCATCGCGAACCTGGTCCAGATCCAAACAATAACTCAAGTCACTGTAGGTGATCGGCATCAGCAGCTGTATCGGTTCAGAGGCGCTGTGGATGCTTTAAACAGCCCGGCGATGAAGGACGCAGAGAAACACTTCCTGACTCAGAGCTTCAGATTTGGACCGGCAGTTGCCTACGTGGCCAACGTCATCCTTTCCTTCAAGGGTGAAAAGATCCCCCTGCAAGGCCTGGGACAGCCGACGTTGGTGAAACGAGCCTTACCGGACGACCTCCCTCACCGCACCTACCTGCACCGTACTGTGAGCGGTGTGATCGAGAACGCGCTGCGCCTGGTCAACCAAAACCACCGCATGCAGTGGATCGGAGGGATCGACAGCTATTCCTTGCGCGATCTGGAGGACCTGTTCTATTTCAGCCGGCATATGAATGACCAGGTCCAACAGCGCAAATTGCTGACCGACTATGCCGATTACGACCAGTATGTCGTGATCGCGAAGGCCACGCAGGATCCTGAGATGCTGCGGTCGATCAAAATCATCGAAAACTATGCAGATCTGCCCCAACGCATCGAGCAGCTGCGTGCTGCATCTGTCACGTCGGAGCTCGATGCAACCGTGACCCTTACCACCGCGCACAGAGCCAAAGGTCTGGAGTGGGACTTCGTTGGACTTTATGACGACTTTTCTGCGGATCCGCTTTCACCTGACATCGACGCAGGCAAACGCGACGATGAGCTGAACCTTCTATACGTCGCTGTCACACGAGCCATGAAGATTCTTGCCGTCAACTCGCTGGTGATCGACATCATGCAGCGCTTCAAAGACATGAAGCAGCGCTCGAAACCTTGATGCGCTGCCCCATCCCCAACCAACTACTTCTTATGACGCAAGTCTTCTTCGGTCAGAGCCAAGAAGCCAGGTTCTACACCGCTATGCGCTACAACGCTTTCGAAGCTCGCGTGTGTCCAATCCGGTTTACGTTCGGAATCAAGGGTAACGATTGCCCACGAACCGTCTGGTGAGATGCCAAGACCCGGGGCATATCGTTCGATCCAAACAGAACGCTCAAGAATTTTATCCATTGACGAAAGCGCCTTGGGAAGGGCTTTTTCAGAATCAAGACGCTTAACAACACCATACATGATGTCCTCAATGACGTTTGTAACTGACGTGCCATTGTAGTCACGAAGTTGAGCTATCAGACAGACAAGGAACCCGTCATCCTTGA
Source organism: Pseudomonas syringae group sp. 247E2 (assembly GCF_032587795.1). Lineage (NCBI taxonomy): Bacteria > Pseudomonadati > Pseudomonadota > Gammaproteobacteria > Pseudomonadales > Pseudomonadaceae > Pseudomonas > Pseudomonas syringae group sp. 247E2. The sequence continues at coordinate 175,486 of NZ_JAWHPK010000011.1, forward strand.
TACGCACACGAACAAAACATGCTCCCATGGAGTGGAAGCCTTTGTACTCAAAATTGTGATATTCCAGCGTCTGCATTCCCAACGTTCCCTTTGAATATAACTGCGTAGACCGGCTCATGACCGGCGTAGTAAATATCTCACTACCTATACCATTTTCCAAATGGAATAGGTTTGGCGCTTCGCCCAGCGCTTAGAGACTGCAAAAATGAACTGGCCTTCCCCATCTACTCGCAGCAGGTATCCGATGACACTCTATGAATACACCCAGACCTTCGTCCCCCTTCCCTACAAAACCGTGACCAGCGGCATGTTGATGTTCAAGTCGATAGATGAGACGACCCAGCCGGATGTTGAGAGGTATCTGAGCGACCCAGAAACTCTGGCCGTGTTGAATCGACATGGCAGAGAAGGATGGGAGCTGGTGAGCGTTCAGCAGATCAATCGCGGCCGTGAGCAAATTGGCAACCAAAACGCCCAAGGCTGGGCGCTTGGTTACACTCTCAGTACGGGCTTCCTTTTCTTTTTCAAACGCTGCGTGAGAATTCAACAAGTCGAATAATGGGACTTCGACCTGCTTTCTGGCGATAAATGACTTGAAGGGAGTGTCGCGGGCCTCCTAAACGTCATGAGCATCGTCCAAGTCGTCAAGAAGCCATGAATAATCTTGATCAAGCATAGGTCTCATCGAGTCGTCGAAATGAATTCTCGCGCGTTTGAGCTTAAAGTTGGACGTCGGCTCGGTTATTTTCCAAAATTTTATGGTCGATTTTTCCCCACCCAGCATCGACATGGTCGACTCGAAAATTGCTGAAGGACAGTTCATACCAAATGTGACGGATTTGACGGGGAATGGGCTACGGTCTAACCCGATGGGAGCGAGTAACCTCCATTCTTTCTCGTATCTCCACTCGCCCGACTTTGTGAGTAGGGAGGCCCTCTCGACCTCGAGCTGCGACTGCACGTCACCATCCTGCAACCACCGGAGAATTGCGTCGGCTAGTATTTCACGGCTCTGGCCATACACGACTTTATGGATACGCGTCGATTTGAGATCCGAAGTGTCGTACTCAATGCACACACCTCGATGCTGCTGCCCATAGTGTGACCACATCAATGGGCTTGTCGCATTCGCACTGAGGCAAAGAACGCCCGTGGCAAGTGTGTCTTTGACTTCACTCTGAATCAGCGTCAACAGCTCACGTTGATAATAGCCTGCCTGATCGGTGATCTCTGGATCCGTCGCCATATACTCTATGCCACGAATAGCATCCTGTACCTCGGTCTCCCCGAGTCGAGCTCGGTGCAAGTCGAGTCTTTGCCCCTTCAATTTTAAGCGTTTCAGCGCTGCAGAGGACTCCTTCTCTACGCGCCTAATGACCATTAACTTTAGAAGCAATTTCAGTCTTTCAATGCTTTGGTTACCAGCGATTACGACAGGCCGGCAATCTAATGGATCGTTGAACGTCCCTGGATCAGCGTAAAAAACCTTTCCGTGATACAGCTGCTCTACCATACGATCACTGAAACTTAGATATTTGTACAAGCTTGCTGGCGCTTTACCCATCACATCAATAACTCCAATCAGTCCCTATGAAGCTCTCCGCAGCATGTCTGCTCCGACTCAACATTGAGAGCGCTGCATGCTGTGCATTAAAGCCTCGCCAAACGATTTTCTCCATTGAATCTCTGGCCGGACGCGCAGTTAGCAGGCCAACCTAAACCCCCTCAGACCTAAAAAGGGTTTCATACTGATTCCATCCGGGCCGATGGTCATGCTGTGTACATAGATTCCTACAGCTTCCAAGGCCCGCGACGTGAAAATCAAACTCCCCGCGATCAAACCAGCGTTTTCAAGCGTGCAGATCTGCCTGTCTGCAGTCCTCATATGCACACCGCTGCTTTCCTCGCATGCCCGAGCAGCCGGCACGGCTTCCGAGCAAGCCAATGTGGAAGTAATGATTCGCCAGCTCAATGCGCTAGAGGCCGTTGCACAGCGCAGCGTTGACCTGCCCAGTGAATCGGCTCAGCGCTATCACCTGGATTACTCCAGGTTAGTCAGCGACATAGCTCGCATCCGCCAGGGCCTGCAGGACTATCTGACTCCCTCCCGGGCTCAGCCCCGCGACCCCGTCGAGATATCAGGCCATTACAACGTCAGCGGTGATCACACGCCATGACGATGTCCTCAACCCAGACCAGTGCCTTTCAGGCCGCTGCCGGATTTTCACCAGCCAGCAGCAACACGCTGTGGACCGGAATTGCGATGGGCATCCTCCTGCTATGGGGCGTCTGGGTTCTTCTAAGCATTTATCGCGGCTGGGCAACCCGAAACCTCGATAGATCGGCTGCTGCCGCTTCTGCCGCTCGCTGGGCCGTGCTGTTCATGGTTATGACTTTCATGCTGTTGAGTTGATTTTTCCAAGGAGATAAAGATGACGCTGTATTCATTGTTCACTCAGGCACGTGCCTTTTTGAAACGCCGGCCTTTTTCGGTCCTGCTGATGGCCGCTACCCCTGGCACTAGTTTTGCCGCCCTACCGGGTGCCCAAGCCCCCACGCGCGGCACTGGGACCAGCTTCCTGCAGACCTTCCAAAACTATGCCTACGACGGCTTCATGCTGCTGGGTCTCTGTTTGTGCGCGTTCGGCATCGTTCTGGTGGGGCGACATGCGCTGGGCGTCTACCACGAGATCCACATGGGCAAAGCCAAATGGGCTGACTTGGGCAGTACCGCTGTAGTCGGTGTTTGCTTGATCGGCGTCACGATCTACCTGGTCACCACCGCTACCAACATCCTTTAAGTCGTAGAGGCTCCCATGACTGAGCTCCAGCAAGATCAGCATGAAGACGGCACCCTGCGTTTTCTGCCCAGTCGCTTGAATAACCAGCCCGTGGTGATTGGTGGTCTTACGGCGGATGAGATGTGGGCGACCGTATTCGGCTGCAGCGGCATAGGCTTTGTGATTGGTCTGCCGCTGGCATTCATCATCACACCGTCAATGCCCGTGGTGTGCGCCCTGATAGGAGGAGTTTTGGGACTGCTCATCGCATCTCGGGTCTTGCGACGCCTCAAACGCGGTAGACCGGAGACATGGATCTACCGCAGGGTCCAGCTCCAGACGGCAATGCTCGGCCCGACCTCATTCAACAAAGCCAACCTGGTACTTCGATCAGGCAACTGGACTTGCCGCCGGAGCGAGCAACAATGAGCCGTTTCTTGAAATTGGCCGACTCCCAACGTGCCCACATCAACAGCTTGAGGATAGCGATTGTCTTGATCGCGCTGGTGGCAGCAGGCCTTGGTTTCGGCTGGTGGAGTGCGCCGAAGCAATTGACCGTTCACGTTCCGCCAGATCTGCGGTCTGGAAGCACGCGAATGTGGTGGGATGTCCCTCCACAATCGGTATACACATTCGGCCTGTACATCTTTCAGCAAATGAACCGGTGGCCGGTCGACGGCGAGCAGGATTACCAGGCAAATATCACCCGTCTGGATGCTTACATCACGCCATCTTGCAAGCATTACCTGCAGAGTGATTTTGAACTGCGCAGGTCTAGCGGTGAGCTACGCAAGCGCGTCCGGGGCGTGTACGAAATTCCAGGTCGAGGCTATGGAGATTCCCCAGAGATCAGGACGGTGACCAACTCTATCGACGATTGGACTGTGACGCTCGATATAACAGCAGACGAGTATTACGGCGGGCAGTTGGTCAAGCGTGCCCTCGCGAGATATCCACTCCACGTTGTACGTATGGACGTCGACCCTGAAACCAATCCCTTCGGTTTGGCTTGGGACTGCTACAACGGCGCACCACAACGCATCGAGGGCAATGTTGAAGCTCCCGCAACTCCGTCGAAAGGAGTCTTCAAATGAGCGTTTTGCGAGTAATCACATGCTCGACATTACTGGCGGTGTTGGCTGGCAACGCCCAAATCGCCTCGGCGGTCGAGATTCTCCGCTGGGAGCGGTTGCCACTGGCTATTCCACTGCGCATCAATCAGGAACGCATCGTCTTCGTTGATCAGAATGTTCGTGTTGGACTCCCGCGTTCGCTGACTGAAAAGCTGCGGGTGCAGAGTACGGGGGGCGCGATCTACCTATATGCGAAGGAAGCGATAGAGCCAACTCGACTTCAGCTGCAGAACGCCAAGACCGGTGAGATCATTCTGGTCGACATCGCTGCTACAGAGGCATCTACGGATCAAACGCCGCTCGAGCCGGTGAAGATAGTCGAAGGTGAAACATCATCAGCACGCTATGGAGGGGCTGCTACAGCACGCTCAGCCAAGGCCACTACGAAGAACACGGACTCAACCAGCCGTTCAAGCGATGAAGACGATGAACCAGAGGAAGTGGTCAAGCGAGAAACGCCCGTCCCAGTCGTCCTCACCCGCTATGCAGCCCAGATGCTCTATGCGCCGTTGCGCACCGTTGAGCCTGTAGACGGCATCGCCCAGGTGAAGGTTGAGCGCAGCCTTGATCTGGCGACCTTGCTTCCCACTCTACCTGTGAAGTCCACACCCTTAGGCGCATGGCGTCTGGATGATTTTTGGGTGACTGCCGTGAAGCTGCAGAATCAGACGGCGCAGCGGATCACGCTTGATCCTCGAGAGCTCATGGGTGAATTCGTCACTGCAGCGTTCCAACATCCTTATCTTGGATCACGCGGCGATGCTAGTGACACCACGACCTTGTACCTGGTCACGCGGGGACACGGGCTGACACAGGCGGCCGTATTCTCGGCGACCCAAGCAGATCCGCGTGCAGCGCAAGGAGCGAAGCATGAAAGGTAATCCGCTGCTCAAGTACCTGGTGATTCCATTCCTCCTGCTTGTGATTTTCGTCGGCATCAAATCACTGGGAAGTGCCCCCGCACCAAGTACCGAAACCCCTGCTCCAAAACTGACGGCTGAGCAAGCCAAAGCCCTGGGTGTGGAAGGCGACACGCCGAGCGATACGCTGCGCACGGTCGTCGCTGAAGGACGCGAGCTCAAGCAACAGATCACCGACGTCATCGCACAGAACACTGCGGTCAAACAGGATAACGAGACCCTCAAACAGCGACTGGCAAACATTGATCAGACAGTCGACCAGCGCCTTAAAAACGCCCAGGAACAGTTCAAGCTGGATAGTCAGCAGCAACAGCAGAGCGTGTTGGAGGGCTTGCGCAAACAGATGGATGAACTGACCCGAATGGGACAAAACAATAATTCCAATTCGGATTTACCGATTGGGTTAGGTGTTCAGCCTGGTGATGGCCAACAGTTCAAATCGGAAACAAACGGTTCAGACATCGTGTGGATCGATCCACAGGACGCGACGGCCCTGGATAGCAATGGCAAACCGATCACTGCCGGCAATAGCGTCCCCGCGAGCGCCTACAGCTTTCCTACAGCCTTCGGCGAGTCCGTGGACCGAGGACAGAAAGCGCTCACGACAGGTGCTCAGTCTGTCCGCGATGACATGGGTGGCCAGCAACAGGAGCGTAAGAAGGTACGACGTGCCTACACCCTCCCTCAAAACTCGACGTTGATGGGCTCGGTGGCCATGTCCGCGTTGATCGGCCGGGTTCCTGTTGATGGGACGGTTAATGACCCCTACCCGTTCAAGGTGCTGATCGGTCCGGACAACCTGACTGCCAATGGCATCGACCTTCCTGACGTAGCCGGTGCGGTGGCCAGCGGTACAGCGTCCGGCGACTGGACCCTCTCATGCGTGCGTGGGCAAATCAAAAGTCTGACCTTCGTGTTTACCGACGGCACTGTCCGCACGTTGCCGGCACCGGTTCAGGGTGGCAATCAACAGAACAACAACCAGAACAACTCTGGAGACCAACAACCCATCCAGGGTGGCCTTGGCTGGATCAGTGATCCATACGGCATTCCATGTATTGCGGGCGAGCGACGCAGCAATGCGCAGCAGTACATCGGTTCACAAGCCCTCATCACCGCAGCAGGCGCTGGAGCAGCATCGTTGATCAAGACAGAGGGAAGCACCTCCTCATACGTCTCGAACGCTTCTGGGACGCTTGGTAGCACCGGTTTGTCTGGTAACGAGGCGATGGGGAAGATCCTGACCCAAGGAGTCACGGACGTTTCGAGCTGGGTTAACAAACTCTACGGACAAGCGTTCGCGGCCATTTATGTCCTGCCTGGTGCGCAAGTCTCACTGCATATCGATCAAGAGCTGGAAATTGACTACGAACTCAAAGGCCGCAAGGTCAAGTACGCCTCAGGAGCGAACCATGCCAATGCCAACCTGGATTGATCACTTGGGCTCAGCGCGCAGCGCGCTGATGTATTGCCTTCTCACGGCGGGCTTGCTGGCTGGATGCTCGACAAACAAAGAGCAAATGCTGCCGCATGGTCAAAACACCATGATGGACGTTTGGAACCAAGGAACGACCGGTTCGGCGGGAAGCGCTAGTGGCCGGCAGTTGCTCGATGCGCGCTCGGAGTTGCGCCGTCCAATCGATGTACGTGCTACCCAGCCCTTGCAGGACAGCGCGGCCTACACCCGTACCGCTCAAAACGAGATCTACAGCCAGTTCAAACGACTACCCAATCCGGATCTTGTCATGTACGTGTTTCCGCACCTTGCGGGCTCCGATCCAGCACCAGTCCCTGGCTACACCACTGTTTTCCCGCTCTATCAGCGTGTGCAGTACGCCATGCCTGGCGAGCGGGTTGAGGACTACTGATGACTCTTTTTCAACGGCTCAAAAGCCGCGCGCCCCTCAATTCAGCTACGCAGACGGATATAGCGGGCGACCCTCTGCTGAGCGAGCCTGCAGCGGTCGAACTTGAACAGCCTGAAGATGATCTGGTTGAGGATTTGAAAGCCTCAGATCAAAACGATGTGGATGCGGCACTTGAGCGTTACCTAAAGCGACTTGAGGATCAGGGCATACCCGCGCCTGGCGATTGGAGAAACCCGAAGCAGAAGCCTGCCACGGTTGGCGACGTCGCCGCGCTGTACGACGTCAAGCCGAGCTTTGTAGACCTCCTTCCATGGATTGAGTACCTGCCAGCGGAGCAAGCGATGCTGCTTGAGGATGGCAAATCCTTGGCAGCATTCTTCGAACTGACTCCGATCGGCACTGAAGGCCGTGATCCCGACTGGCTTCGCAAGGTGCGCGATGCCCTGGAGAACGCGCTGCAAAATAGTTTTGACGAGCTCGATACCTCACCTTGGGTTGTGCAGTTCTACGCGAAGGACGAAACCAGCTGGGATGACTACCTTCGGAACCTGCGTGAATACATCCGACCACAGGCTAAAGGCAGCCCGTTCTCGGAGCTGTATCTGGATCTGTTCAAGCATCACCTCGATGCAATCGCCAAACCTGGTGGTCTTTTTGAAGACACCACAGTTTCAAAATTGCCTTGGCGTGGCCAGCAGCGCAGAGTGCGGGTAGTCGTGTATCGCCGGGTAGTCGGTGATGCAGCGTTCCGTGGCCAAACCCCTGCCATGCACCTGGACAACATTTGTCAGCGCTTCACAGGAGGTCTGGCCAACGCCGGCATTAAAAGCAAACGGATGGACGGTTACGACATCCGACACTGGCTCCTGCAGTGGTTCAACCCTCACCCCGATCACCTGGGAACGACGCTCAAAGACTTTGATCGCTTCTTTCAACTGGTGAACAAACGCACAGAGGATGCCGGCGAGGATCTTCCACTGGTCACTGGCGACGACTTCGCACAGGGACTCTTTTATCGAGAGCCAAAATCCGACAGTCAAAAAGGCTTGTGGTACTTCGATGGCCAGCCTCACAGAGTCATCATGCTGGATCGGCTGCGCGAAGCCCCGAAGACCGGCCACCTGACTGGCGAAACACGTAAAGGCGGTGATGCCTTGCATGCCCTGTTCGACAAGTTGCCGGAGGACACTGTGTTGGCCATCACCCTGGTCATCACCCCTCAGGACGTGCTGGAGGCTCATCTTGAGAAGCTGGCACGCAAGTCGGTGGGTGACAACCAAGCTTCACTACTCACCCGCGAAGCGGTAAACGATGCCAGGAAACTGATCGGTCGTGAGCACAAGCTGTACCGAGGCAGCATCGCCTTTTACCTCAAGGGAAATGACGAAGCACAGCTCACCGCGCGCAGCATGCAGTTGACCAACGCATTGCTGGGTGCCGGTATGGAACCCGTAGCATCTGACGACGAGGTGGCCCCACTCAACAGCTACCTCCGTTGGCTTCCCGGGAACTTCGACGTCAATCAAAAGCGAGCCATGGACTGGTACGTGCAGATGATGCTCGCCCAGCATGTTGCAAACCTGTGCCCTGTGTGGGGTCGCTCCAGTGGTACCGGGCATCCTGGCATCACGCTATTCAACCGTGGTGGGGCTCCACTGACATTTGATCCATTCAACAAGCTGGATCGTCAGATGAATGCCCACATGTTTCTGTTCGGCCCCACAGGGGCAGGTAAGTCCGCCACGTTGAATAACCTGCTCAACCAGCTCATTGCGGTTTACGCTCCCCGCCTGTTCATCGTCGAGGCGGGTAACAGTTTCGGTCTACTCGGGGATTTCGCGAAAAAGCTTGGGTTGACAGTCAACAGGATCAAGCTAGCCCCGAACTCAGGCGTTAGCCTGGCTCCGTTCGCCGACGCTATTCGCTTGGTAAACACACCGAGCCAGGTCAAGACCTTGGACGCTGATGACTTAGAGAGCTCTGACGAGGACATGAATGCCAAGCCCGATGAAGACGATGATGAACGGGATGTCCTCGGCGAGATGGAAATCGTAGCCCGTTTGATGATCACCGGCGGTGAGGAAAAAGAGGAAGCTCGGCTGACCCGGGCTGACCGCAGCGTAATCCGACAGTGCATCCTTGCAGCGGCCAGAATTTGCTCCGACGCCGATCGCACCGTCCTCACGGAAGATGTCCGTAATGCGTTGCGCACGGCCGGGGAAGACACCTCCATCCCGGAGGGCAGACGCAATCGGATGCTTGAAATGGCCGAAGCCATGGACATGTTTTGCATGGGCGCCGACGGGGAGATGTTCAACCGTACCGGTACGCCTTGGCCTGAGGCAGATCTGACCATCGTCGACTTGGCCACCTACGCACGTGAGGGCTACAACGCCCAGTTGTCGATCGCTTACATCTCGCTGATCAACACCGTGAACAACATAGCGGAGCGTGATCAGTACAAGGGCCGTCCTCTGGTCAACGTGACAGACGAAGGCCACATCATTACCAAAAACCCCCTCCTCGCCCCTTACATTATGAAGATCACCAAAATGTGGCGAAAGCTCGGGGCCTGGTTCTGGCTGGCAACACAGAACATGGATGACTTTCCTCCCTCAACTGCACCAATGCTCAACATGATCGAGTGGTGGATCTGCTTGAACATGCCGCCTGACGAAGTGGAGAAGATCTCCCGTTTCCGTGAGCTCACACCTGCACAGAAGGGCTTGATGCTGTCAGCACGCAAAGAGAGCGGTAAATACACCGAAGGCGTGGTTCTTTCGAAATCGATGGAAGTCCTGTTTCGCGCTGTTCCGCCGAGCCTGTACCTGGCATTGGCCATGACCGAGCCTGAAGAGAAAAAACAGCGTTACGACCTGATGCAGTCCATGGGTGTCGACGAGTTGGGAGCTGCCTTGGAAGTAGCTGCAGATCTCGACCGGAAACGAGGTATTGAACCCCTGAACATTACATTCCCAACACCCCGTGCATTGGAGAACCTGGCATGAGAGCCATGGATGCCCTGACTCAAAACCTGATCGACAGTCTGACTCAAATACTTCAGTGCCCGCAGGAAGACTCCCTGCTCGCATTGAAAATCTGCGCGCCGGTACTGATCGAGCACTTACAAGTCGTCAAACATGTAGCGGTAGATCGCCGAGAGATTCAGTCTCAACTGCACAAAGCTTTGGATCAGTGGCTTGAGCATCACCCTCAGCCTGAAAGCGCCCAGAAAGCTCTTCTGACGCTGCTGGATCAGGAGCTGCTGGCAAAACAGCTCCTCGACAAAGAGGCCTCCGCATGAAGCGACCGACGCGCTGGCAAATCCTCTACTGCATCGGTGCGGTCGCCTTGGCTATCTCACCTTTTCTGCTGACCGAGCTGCAGAATAAGCCTGGCGTCACAGGTGGCCCCGTGGCGCCGGCAGCCGATCAGAAGAGACAAAGTGGCGGATGGGTCTACGGGAGCCGTGAGGCGCGTTTCACCATCATCCAATATGCAGATCTGGAATGCCCCTACTGCAAGGATTACTTCCCACGCCTCAAAGCCTGGATTGATCAGCATCCGGACGTGAATCTTCAGTGGCACCATCTGCCCCTGTCGATGCATGAGCCTGCAGCGAGCTATGAAGCTCGGTGGGCCGAGTGCGCGGGGATCGAGAGAGGCAATGACGCCTTCTGGCTCGCAGTCGAGCTCATTTATCAGCGTACTCGGTCAAACGGTGACGGAACTGCGGGCAATCCGCAGATCCCCGGGCTTGAAGATCGACAGCACTTCATCGATACCTGTGCTGCGAGCAACCCGTCCGTGCAACAGGCAGTCATTAGCCAGGCTCACAAGGCAAGCCAGGACGGCATCACGGCCACACCTACGCTAGTCATCAAGGACAAACAATCTGGCCGCTCGATCAAGCTGCAGGGAGCACCTGACGGTGACGTGCTTCTTTCCGCAATAGATTGGCTAGCTGCGAGGCCGGCCGCTGGTGATCACCAGTGAACACAAACGTCTTTAAGAGCGAAGTATTGGTCAGCTCATGCCACCCAGTCCTAGGTAGAGTGTACTGGAGCTTCGTCTGGAACGGCGACTGCAACTACCCCGACTATTATGGAATCACCGACAGTCGCGATTTCGCAATGCGACTGCCCCAAGGATGGCGCGATCATGATTACCTTAACTGGGCGCACAGATCCCACGTATACAAGGTATTCGATCCAGACAGCTTCAATAGCGACTATGTGCTGGAGTGGCGCGAGGAAGATCCAGATAACGAGGATCAGCCTGCGCAGTGCCAACGTTTGACGGGGCGGTTGGCCAACCTCCAATCAAGAAGTGGTCAAAGCATTGAAGAGTTCAGATACTGGATGTTCCACGCAGATTGGCAGGACATTCCATACCTGAAGCTGGTTTGATTCCTTCCGATAAAACTCCTGCAAAACTACCGTAAGCGTTCGGTGAGGTCGTCTAAGGAGCTATAGGTATGCAGCTGAGCTAGTTCGCGGATGGCCCCGCTGGCAAACTGCATTGGGACCGGGAAGCTGAAGACAACTACGCTTTCCACTGTAAAATCTCCTGCGATGCCAACAAAGGCACCCACTCGGCCCTGATATTCCCGCAGTACACGCACTCGGTCCAAGTGCTTTCTGAGCAGATCACGCTTGCCGTTTACTTCTAAGTTGCGAAAATCGCTTAGCTGTTCGGCAATTTCCCCGTAGGTCTTACGAAACTGCAGGTCCTTGCACTCGATGATGAGGACGCGCTTTTGCTCCGGGCTCCAGGCAAGGACATCAACATCTCCATAGTCACGGTCCAGGCTTTGCTTCAGGATCTTGGTAAGCTTGAGTTCGGCTGCTGTCTGCCAGCCTAGCTCCGTCAGTCGAGCCAGCACCTTCGCATTGAAGGCCATGCCATCTCTATTACGCGCATAGCCTGCGTAGCGTCTCATCGCGCTCCCCAAATGCCGGTCTGGGTAGCTGCCACTGTAGTAGCTCTGCACCGTCGCGGCGAACCCTTCACGCACCAGGCCGGGTGCAAGGATCAGGATAGGGTCGTCCTCAAGGTCGAGTTGGAAGATCGGTCGACGTAATGAACTTAGCCGCCGACGGAAGCGCCAAGGATCGATATCCTTTTGATCGTACCCATGCGGTACATCGGCCCAGGCTCGGCGGGGAGCCAGCACGAAGTGCTCGAGTATCGTTAGCCCCGTCTCGATCGAGTCCGCCATGGTCAATACCTGCGAGCGCCGTATAGCGAGCACTGCCTGCTGCTGGTCGATCCCATAATCCTCGAGGGCATCTAAGAATCGCCGGTAAGCATCCAGATCAACGCCAAATTCCTCCAGCCAGGCTTGGTTAAACTGAGTGTCGACGTCCTGTTGCACGCTTGCCGCGACCTTTGGCTGTTGTAGGTTCTTGTCATAGCGTCGCACCGATGCCTGGTAGCGATAGGCGCTGGTTGCCGAGCCGTAACCTTCCATCACCGTGTCGATAAAATCCTGTTGCACATGAACATCGCCGAGCGGCCGGATGATCACAATCGGCTTCATCAGGTCCCAGCGGATTAAATCCGACCAGCCTCCAATGTGGTAAAGCCGCGACGCCTTAGCCAGCAATTTTGCCAAGTCCAATTTGCCTAGTGGCTTGCACGTGCCCAGAGGCGATTCGCACAGCGCCATTTCCAGCAGGTTTCGGCTTGGCTGGAAGACGGCATTGAGCGTGTACTCATGATCGCGCATAGCACTCAACGCCCCCGTCTGGTTCTCGCGCAAGGCTAGGACTGCTGCGGCTGTACGGTGCCAGCGATCCCGCGAAACACCCGCCACCTCATGATTTTCTAGCACTGCGCGCACCACGCTCTCCCTGTCGAAGCGTCGTAATTGCTCACAAAGATCTCGCTGCAGTTGCCCGACTAACTGCCCAAAGTAGGCAAGGCACTCCGCCTTGCCTGTTATCCGCCCGCCGAGCTCGCGCCCGCGCACTGCCCAGCCCATACCCAAGCAGTCCGCTGCGTCGTCCAGCCGACTAATAGTGATCAGGGAACGACTTGCAAGCTCGGTAATTGCATCGCGATAGCTACGCACCGGAAATACATGGGCGTGCCGCGCCTTAGTGTTCGGCACGATCTGTGTCACAAGTGACTCGACCAGTTCAGACGCCGCACCGGCAAGGGTGACCACGCCTTCTACAAATGCCCGGACCAATGCGCGCTCGGCGATGTTCTCGGGATGGTAGATAGCCTGATCGAGGCCTTGGTCGATTAACAGCTCGACCGTCCGCAACTGTGGGTCCAGCCGACAGGTGATCGCTTCCTTGGCATCTGCTTCGTTGCCCCACTCGGACAGATCTGCGGCCAGAGGCGGGTAGACAAAGACGCACCGCCATAAGATAGGCCCATGGCCAAGTTGCTGCGCCAGCACACGTTCCAGCACCGGCGCGCATCGGACCAACCAGGTGGCCACCATCTTCCAACGATCATAGCTTTCCGTGTCCGGTCCCCCAATGGGAGACGCTAACTCACTCCACCAGCAGCGCTTGGTAGTCAAGAACGCCCCTTTAGGCCGCCCTGGCGCATTGACGCTGCCGTACAGCGGTTGAAGGTCATCCTCGTCGAAGTAGCTAGACTCCTCTTTTCGGATGATAAACCAGGAGCCATCCACGTATTCCCGCGCGTGTTCGTCTGTGGCAAGAAGCGCCCGATGACGAAGATCCAGAAGACCGTTTTGTGTGATTGATACCACAAGGCTGGTTACACTAGCCTCGACCGGGATCTCGGCATGCGGAATCATGTGGCCATTGAGCGCATCCGTCCACGCGCACATATTTAGGAGTCCGTTGGCGTTCTGCAGCCAGACGTTGCTGCCTTTCAGCCGCATCTCAGATTCCCACAACCGCCACAGATCCAGTGTATTGAAACCATTAATATGGCTCAGCGTACAAAGATCGTGGATGGCGATCGCCTCGATCTTCCAGTCCGCTCGTGGCGGTGCGACGAACGACATGCCCATGCCACGTCCGACCCCACAGCAAACTAGCAAAGTGATGCCGCTTTCAAACCCCGCACTCTCGCTCGCCCGTTGCTGGGCTTGCTCCACGATCCGAGAAACATCGGGCGCGACTAACTCGGTCATCTTGTCAACGCCGGTGAAACCGCCATCGGCAAAATTCTGGAGGCTATCTAGCACAAACAACATGTTGAGCCAGCGGCCAGCGTCTACCATACGAGTCAGGTGCGCCAAAGGCGCTGCCTGTTCATTCGTGAATGACAGCGGCTGCCTGGAGGTCAATGGCACCGCATCATGTAGTAACTGGACGTATTCGATGGCCAGGTTGTATCGCAGCGATGCGCGCAAATAAGGAACGCTAAAGCTGCGCAGACACCACCAACGGATGGCTAGAGACACTGCGGTCGGCAACACGAGATACAGGGTATCGCCGACCATTGCCAATGGGCGACGCTCCAAATCAGTATTGCCGAATGATTGCTCGCTCAGCCCCTGCCTGAGCTGGGGAGTGAACATGAATGGGCGTAGATCTTCGACATCTACATCAATTGCCCGCAAGTCTGCGGCAGTAAGTCCGACCCCATTACGTAATTCCGCTGCCTTCGACGCCATTCGCAAAGGCAGGCTAGTGAGGCCCATTTCGGCGCCGCGCAGATTACGGCTAAGTCCCGCCCTTGAGCAGAGCAGATCCGACACCTTCAACAATGCGTGCCCCGCATCGGCTATGACTTTGAAATTCCCCTCGACAGGCATCTCGTCTAGTAAGTTGACAAAACGTTGCAGATAAAAGCCTGCGCCCTCCCAGATGCCTGAGAGGATTCGGTAGTTACCGCGTCTGGAACTGATGTTCTGGACCAGTACGTCCTCCGGAGGATCCTCCAATACACCCACCGCACTACCTGCCACGTGAAAACCGTGCACCATCATTTCTGGAGGCAACGATCGTTTACCATTGCCCGCCGCGATGGCCATGTGAATCAAAAGCTCAATACGTAGACAGTGTTTTTGGCAATCCGCACGAAGCAGCAGCCCACCGAACGCCGCCGCACTTTTCACCGGGCAAAAACCGTCCAGCTTTTTAGGCAGTGGCGAACAAGCTGCCATTAGCGAACCGAGAGATTGTTGGCAGAATCCTTTCGCCATCTCAGTTAGTAATGAGCCATAATCCACTTGGTATGGGCCGAATTCCGGATCCTGCGTGTCCATATTCAATCCTTTGAAGCACCCGTTATAGTTGTGGTTTCGAGCAAACCGCTGGCCAGGGTGGAATTGCACAGCAAGATTCGGATGCACTATGCAAGGCTCGATTGAATAACGCTAGTAGGGAGCATGTGCAGCCTTGCGACAGGTGCTTGGCCAAAGCGGACGCATGCACGCTGCGCATGAAAACCATCGTAGCTTTGGAGAAAAACGCGCGCGCCCTTGCCCGCGTTTCATGTACTGGGTTGATAGACGGTGCCGAACGTACCGATTCCGCCCTTGACACAACTGGCGAACTTGTAAGAGCCTGGATAGGTAACTTCAGCTTCAAACCCGTAATGAGGGCTACCTACTAGTGGCCTCGACGCAGCTGTCTGCGTGAACATCCCCAAAGCTCGCAAAGCAACCGGAAGCGCGAGCGGCCAACTGACGTTGGTGGCTGCACACTCCTCACTTCATCAACCCAATGGGAATCCTCCCATTGGGCCGGGTTCCCTTTTTGAGAACCCTACATGAATACCTTCTCACTGCTCATCACCCCTAAGATAGGGGAAGCCCGCGGCGTCCCACGTATTTGGCTTGAGGGCCAAAAGCTTTTAAATGCCGGCATCGAAATAGGAACTCGTTTTTCACTCATCCGCCTAGAAGGACAGACTAGGCTGGAACTCGTGCCAGCCACATCACCAGAGTTCAACACAGGCGATGTCACGGTCTCCAGGCGGGTTAAAAATGGAATCACGACACCCCTCATCGAGATCCGGACAGCACTACTCAGAAGCTTGTTCAAGACCGCAGAGAAAGTCCGAGTTGTCATTCGTTTGGGAAGGATCATCATCACCCCCCTCGACAATGACAAGAGGATTGAAGAGCGTCTGGCGCGAATGAAGCGCAAGCTCGATGCCCAAGAACCACTGGCGGTATGCAGTCTGTTTCACGGTGGAGGAGTGCTGGATCGTGCGATACACGCCGGCCTGGCGCGTTCAGGAATTGATACGTTTGTCAGGATTGGTATTGAGGTTGAAGATCAGTACCTGGACGCCAGCCTGCGCAACAACCCAATGCTTTGGCGAGACACTTCATTCGCAATCTGTGCAGATGTCCGGGACGTACAGCGCGGCACGGGCACACCGGAATGTGATTTGGTTGTTGCGGGCATTCCTTGTACTGGAGCGTCCCGTGCAGGCAAGGCCAAAAACAAACTCAATTCAGCCGAACAACATCCGTCCGCGGGCTCGTTATTCATAGACTTTCTGGACTTTGTCCGGTACTCCAACCCAGTCATGGCAATCGTCGAAAATGTACCTGATTACCAGACCAGCACTTCGATGGAAGTGATCAGATCTGTGTTGAAGTCATTGGGCTACCGGCTGTTCGAGTGCATCCTCGACGGTGCCGTGTTCGGGGCTTTCGAAAGCAGGTCCAGGATGGCTTTGGTTGCATACACGGAGGGGGCTTTTGAGCCTTTGAGACTGGATCAGATCACCCCTCTTCGCACAAAAGAGCGCTCACTCAAGGATCTCATGGACGCTGTGCCAGAAACAGATGAAAGCTGGAAGTGTTATGACTACCTGGGACGTAAAGAGGAGCGCGACATTGCTAGCGGCAAGGGCTTTCGCAGGCAGTTACTGACACCTGAAGCAACCTCATGCGGTTGTATTGGGCGTGGGTACGCGAAGGCAAGATCGACAGAACCATTTATTCGACACCCAAGAAACCCGGCGCTCAGCAGGCTTCTGACGGTAAGCGAACATGCTCGCGTCAAAACCATACCGGTTGAGATCGTTGAAGGAGTATCCAACACCACAGCCCACGAAATGCTGGGTCAATCTGTCATCTATACCGCTTTCGAAGCGATAGCGGCCGCTGTAGGAAAGTTGATAACGAAGCTGCACAGAACTGCCACACCGGCAGGTGTGATGGCGGCTTGAAAACGTCCGGCCTACCTTATGGGTAGCGCCGGGCTATCCTCGAAAGGTTTTAGTACCAGCCATGTTGCTTGTGGGTTTTCCAAATCTTCACTGAGCATGCAAGGCCACTTACAGCGCAGATCGCCATGAATACGAGCTCCGGAGTCCCTCTACTGTCCCAGCCGGTCAAGGCGCTAAGCGAGTCATACCCCAAAGCCACCGTACCGGCTACGACCGCAGCCGTACCGCCAAAAATGAGCAATAAATAAAGCAGAAATGTTTTCATCGCATTACCTACTGTTTGTCCAGGTCAGCCGCTACCCAGCCTTTTGCACCATTATATTCATCACCTCCTTCGGCGATGAAAATGTGGCCAGTTTCATCCACAGCGAATACACCCGGGCGCTCATGGCTCGCGTCACGCAATGAATCCTTCCAACCGTATACCTCGCCTTGCCAGATCAGCACAATGCCGCCATGGTGATCCTGGTTGAGATCTCGCCACTTAGTGGCAGTTGCGCGCAGAGCTCCGCTGAGATCGGTCATGGCTAAATCTCCTATCCTGATGGGGCCTCGCGGCAATAGGCTGCTTATGTGGCCTATGCTGGACCACCATTCCAATTGGAAACGGCAGACTTCAGCTCTACGTCAAGCATTTCGCACTGCTCTTCACCCAGCAAACTCTCTGCCTGCAGAGCGCCGATCCACCCCTGAGCTTGAGCTGCAACATGGAGCATCACCTCCAAGTCGCCAGCTATGGCCACGTTCTCGATGCGTTGACGGGCACGTTCCATGATTTGGACGCTTGGATCATTGTCTTTCATCGTAGATTTTTCGCTCTGTTCTGACCTATCAATGACTTTTCACGCAGCACTTCAAAGACCTCGCGCGCAAGTGCTGCCATCATCAGAACAAATCCCAATAGCAGAGCAATAATACATGCCTCGCTGTACGCCAGATCTGCAGTGCGCTGCCCTGCTTCCCCCAGACCTATAGAAGCCAAAACCGCAATCAATTGAGCCACTGCTAATTTCATAAGACGTTCCTTCTGTCTTTTCGATGCAAAAGTCGTGTATTTCTAATTGCCAAGCCCCGCACGAAGCGAGGTTTGGAGTGAAGCTGTGCGGCAGCCAGATTGGCGGTCGGCACTGGGCGCGAAAGGTCTTTTCCTAATGCAACTGTGTGCTCCGCAACAACAGTGCAGTCGTCCAGCGAGACAGCACCCGAAACATCCTCCACCATGATAACCGGCTCGCAGCAAAAGCTCGATCGTAAGCTTGCAGGCCCGCTTGCTGCACTGTTTACCGACACCACTACCGCGCCTGCTGCTCGATGGCAGGCTCACGGTCCAGACAGGCGCCACCAAACCCCAACCGTCCCGATAACGGTTTCCTACTGACGACAGTTCATTAGTCGCGTTTTCTGTACCTGACACCACTTGCAGGTACTGCCTAATGCCACCCTCCAGCCCCTACCGCCTCAGCGGCAAGAACCGCATGGCCTTACTGATCTTGATTGCGGCCATACAGGTCCCCCTCACGAACGCGGAGACGTGGATCGTTACCGACCGGAACCACCCAGTTCAGGCACCGGCACATGTCCGGCTGATCCTCCTCGACGAATCCGAACGGCTCGAAGCCAAGCTGTCGGAAGGACTGCCAGCGAACCAGCAACAAGCCATCGCGATCATGCAGCAACGCCTCATGAGCAGCGATGCGCAGCGCTTGCAACGAGATCTGGCTTTGGCTCAACAAAACCTCGTAGACGCCTGGAGCATGGGGGTAACGAAGGTCCCTGCAGTGGTGGTCGACCGCAAGTTTGTTGTGTACGGGGAAACCAACGCTACGGCCGCTGAATATCGCATTGCCCAGTGGCGCGCCACCGCCAAATACCAAAATGCAACTGGCCGGGGGGAGGCACCGCGATGAACTTGCCAAAGCCTCCAGCATGGGCAGCCCTGGCACTGTCGATCACAACCTGGCCGGCAGCAGCGGGCACGGTGACATCTGCCACCCTGGTCGCCTCAACCCTGTCACCTGACTGCCTGGAATACAAGGTGGTCGGGATCTGCTACTGGCTGCTTTGCACTCCGTTTGGATGCAAGGTGAAGACGTCGACCAAGGTTCGTCACTTCGTTCCAGACGCCGTGGTCTCAAGCTACTCGAATACCGGTGAAAACCCTTGGGTGGAGGTCTCTTCGTTGAGCTCACCCACTTCATTCGCCCAGGATGGCGGTGACGGAACCACTAATCATAATAACGAGAATAGCCTGGCTAAATTCAAAAACGCTGACGTCATAGGCCACCCCGGGGGTGCAACATTCAGTAAGTTTGCCAGCGCCTCGGGCTATGCCTGTCAAGGCGCTGCAACGCCCTATATGCCCTACCTGCTGAGCACCTTGGACACCGTCGCCTGGCGTTACGGCGTTCCAGAATCTGTGTATCCAGAAGCACTGATTCCCGGCCGTCGAGAGGTGGGTGGTCTGACGTCGGGGGACATGTGGGGAAGCGTCTACCCTCGCAGTGGTTTTATCCATCAAGCCGACGATTACAAGGCGGCATCCGTGATAGCGCAGCGTGCAGGTGACGTGGTCACTCGCAGCGGTCAGGTTCATGTCTATCAACCGCTTCTGGCACAGCCGCAGCCAGGCTACTGGCCGGCAGGAGAATTGATCGAGACCGACGCCACCACCGGTAAGTGGCAAGAGCTCACGCCGACCCTCAGTCAAAGCTGCGCGGTATTTCCAAACCCCCAGCCCCGTGTGCAGGCGACCGATGGTGGTTACGCCTGGGCGTTATGGCGCCCGTATTCCTGCTGCAAGCGGGAAGGACAAACCTTTCTTGGCAGTACGGACTTTCAATGATGATCAAGAGGACTTCAACTATGCGCCGCGCTGCCTTTCTGACTATTGCATTCATGAGCACCCTGACAGCCCATAGTGCTCTCGCCGAAATCCCGGGAATCAATGCAAGCTCATCGGGCAGCGTGATCGGTGACGACGTGCTCTACAGCGTTGGAGGCGGCAACGCTGTGACGATGGGTACGGCGGGGAATATGGATAGCATCAGCATCGGCGGTGGCTGGAACAGCAACCTAGTCTGCGGAAACATGAGCATGAACAACACGCTCCAGAATCAGTTGAATGGAGCAACTTCCGGATTTCAGACGATCATGGGGTCGATGATCTCAAACGCTACCAGCGCCGTCTCATCACTACCAGGACTGATTATCCAGCGGGCTAACCCGGCTTTGTACAACCTGCTTACCAACGGCATTCTGCAGGGTCGTCTTGACTTCGACCGCTCCAAAGGCACTTGCCGTGCCATTGCTGACAAGATGCTCGACGTCGCCGGAGGACAGATGGGCTGGAACAAGATCGCCGAGGGCCAGGCTATGAGTCAGGCGGTGAAAAACGGGAACACAGATGCTGTCTCAGCCGTTGCACAGGTCGAAAAGCAGGGAGGGAATGACGGTATTACGTGGCTCGGAGGGAATAAGGCCGGCGGATCTGGCCAGCAACCTATCAAGGTCGTAGGCGACGTTACCCGAGCGGGATACAACTTGCTGAACGGACGCGGCGCTGCCGATACATCGTCCATTAGTCCTTCGGCCTGCAACAACGGCATGGTGTGTTCCACCTGGTCCTCGCCTCAGGCAGCTACCACGTTCGCCAACCGGGTACTGGGAGAGCAACAACAACGCACTTGTGAGGATTGCACCAAAACAACCTCCACTGCCGGCGTTGGCCTCACACCACTCATACAGGAATCCTACGACTCCAAGCTCAAGGCGCTGCAGGAATTGATCTCGGGCAGCAAGGCCCTCACCTCAGAAAACTTGACTGCAGCGAGCAGCGATTCTCTGCCTGTTACCCGTGGAGTGGTCGAGGCACTCAGGACTGAGCATGACCAGGACATTCTCGCAAAACGTCTTGCTTCAGAGGTAGCGTTATCTGAGGTTCTCGGCAAAGCGCTACTGCTTCAGCGCACTATGTTCACCGGCAGCAAAGAACCGAACATTGCCGCCAACGATGTGGCCCTGCAGGCGGTCAGTCAGCAGAACAGCAGCCTGCAACAGGAAATTGACAACCTCAAGACCGAGTTGGATATGCGTCGCAGCTTGGCCAGCAACTCACCGACAGCCATCCTACAGAGGGCTCAGAGCCGGAAGGACAGCTCCAAAGGCATCTTTCAAGGAGATCCAACGCCAGACCGCCTCGATCAGCTGCAGAACCCTGCGAAAGGTAACTGATCATGAGTTCATTGCCGGTTGCCAAGGGATGGCTACGTAGGGGCGCAAAGGCGCTTGTATCGTTCACCTGGCCGGTCTTGCTGACCATTGTTCTGGCTTTGATTTTCATGACGGCCATCGTACATTTCTTTGGAGATATTGAGCAGTTCAGGGAATGGCAAAAAGCGCACTACAACTACATGCTGGCCTGGCGGCTGTCGCTTTATGCGGCGATAGGGCTCGGCTGGTACAGGCTAAGGCGCACCCTTAAACAGCGAGCATCAGAAACAAACCTATTCCCCTCGGGACTTCGTCGCTGCGAGGTCATGGCCATCTTCGTCATTCTCCTTTTCGAGCTTCGGCGCGCCGCCACTGTAGCGGGAGTTGACCTGCCATGATCTTGCACACGAATGATTACCTTGAGTATTACCTGACGTTGGTCGGATGGCTCATAAACGGCGGCATCTGGAACATGATCGAGGACAGCGGACTCTTCGCAGCGCCCTTTGCCGCCATTGTCATCAGCGAATGGCTCAGAGCCCGCGGTGAGGGAGCTGATGAGGGCAACAAGGGCGTCCTCTCATTGGCCCGAGTAGAAAACCGGTTCTACACGGCAATCCTCGTGATCATTCTTGCCTGTATGCCTCTGGTGAACGTCAGCATTGATACCATCCAGTTCGACCGAAGCCGCTCAGAGCAATGCCAATACTCAATACCCAATCCGACTGATACAGGCTGGGAAACATCCTTCAGTACGCTGAACGGTAAAAGCGCCACAGTGCCCGTCTGGTGGCTGTTTGTGCATGCGATGTCCAAGGCAGCAACTGCGGCCTCAGTCGCAGCTATTCCCTGTGGAGTGGATTTGCAACAGGTCCGGATGGACGTCAACAAGGCCCGCATCAACGATCCGCTGCTTGCCCAGGAGGTCGCTGACTTCACGAACGATTGCTACGCACGTGCGCGCGCAAAGCTGTTCATGACCCAGCCTACCCTTAGCAATGATCAACTCAACGACGTCAACTGGATCGGTTCGCACTTCTTCCTGCAAACATCCGGCTATTACAGCGATGGTTTCTCTGGGTTCAGATCACACACTCCCCGAACCAAATGGCCCTATGACGCAACCCGGGACGCGGGCCTGCCACAAACCACTGGTGGTGGTGGGTTTCCTACATGCACTCAATGGTGGTCGGATGGAAGCGTCGGGCTCAGAGCCAGGCTGCTGGCACAGGTCAGTCCAGATCTGCTGAGCAAGCTTGCTCAGTGGGCAAAATTCATGACCCAGACCGAAGTGAGCGACTCGGTCATCCGGGATCTGGTCTCTCCGAGGAAGCAGCAACTGACCCAGGGTCAGGTTTATTCAGACTATGGCGGTCAAGTCGGTGGCTCTGTGCTAAATGACTTTACACGCCTTGCAGCTACAGCTGGTCAGGCAGCAGGATCTCTTGTGATGTATCCAGCCATGGACAGTGTAAGACAAGCAGCGCCCATGGTGATGGCCTTCCTAAAGATGGCTCTCATCATTTGCATTCCGTTTGTACTGGTGATCGGGGCGTTCGACTTGAAAGTCGTGATGACGGTGACTTTCGCAGCATTTGCCTTGATTTTCGTGGACTTCTGGTTCCAGCTCGCACGATGGGTAGACAGTACGATTCTCGATGCCCTCTACGGCAACGGGATCGGCAGCAATGTTCCTCACACCAATTTTGACCCGGTATTTGGAGCGAGCAATGCGCAAGGAGATCTGCTGCTGGACTTCGTGATGGGAGCGATGTTCATCGTGCTCCCCAGCTTTTGGATAGTAGCGTTGGGCTGGAGTGGGGCGAAACTAGGAAGTTTGATGAGCGGATTGGCTACTGGCACTAGCGCGGCTCAGGACGCTGGAGGGAAAGGTGGACAGTTGGCTATGTCAGTAGCCAAAGGGAAGATCTGACCAACTACGTAATGTGCCAGGTACTGGTTTGAAACAGCTACCTGGCGCACTTACTCGACCCGATGGCTACCAACATAAGTCCCATAACCATCCAAGCCTTCACGGACTTCGATCTTCGTTGCCTTGTTGGCATCCAAGTCAAAGTCGACGCTCTGCGATCCCTGCTGAATCGAAGGGCTGCTAAAGATGCCGATTCCGATCGCGATGATGGCAAGCAATCCAAGAAGCTGTAGCAAGCCCCAAGTTGCGAGCAGCGCTCCAGCACCGAGGACAGCCACCCGAGCACTCCACTTCACAGCGGTCACAATAAGTGCAGGTATACCGGCACGGCCCAGCGATGACCACAAAGCTTTTTCCAGGCGCAAAACTGCAGCCACACCACGGCCCAGGCCCTGCCCGATCCGCATTGCAGCGCTGCCTTGTACTTTAACTGTGCTCATAGCCACCTCGTGACTCAATCAACATGTCGTTCTGACATCATTTATAGACCTATAAACTCACATATTCAACCTACTTTCCCTTAGAAATCAACCTTCCGACGAACAGCCGGCCGACTGTTTCAGACCGTATAACGCTTCGGTACGACAGTGTTTTCAAATGAAATACTGTTCCATTAATCCAAGTGCGTCCGCGCTTCCATCCCTACCATTCCAGAGCTGCTACACACTTTTCACCTCCCACAACTGATCGAGCCTGGTCGTATAACTTTGACTCATCAGCTCGCGACGCATAGCCCACTCTGGATTGGAAGGAACACTCCCAGCTCGTAAAGTCCCTCTGCCCCAGCGTGTATTGATCTCGTCCAGGACTCCCATGACCTTCTCCGAAGATGCCGGCTGCGAAGCAGCGAACATGTCATCCGTAAATTCGCCAGGCTGTCTCAGATCCAGCAACAGAACCTCAGCTTTGCTGTACTTGAACCCCGGTCGAAACAAACGATTCACTGCCTCAGTCGCCGCCCTGGTCATCAAGCGCACGTCGTTGGTGGGGTATGGCAATTCAACCAAAGCGCCGTTGGCGTACTTGGCTTCTTCCGGATTGAACATGCCGGTACGGATGCTGACGCGGATCTTCTTGCACAGCGAGTTTTGAGAACGGAGCTTCTCGGCCGCACGCTGAGTGTAGGTGGCCACCGCCTCTTTGATAGGCTGAATGGTGGTTAGCCGTTTTCCGAACATTCGGCTGCAACATATCTCCTGCTTGGGTGGTGCAGCTTCGCCCAGCTCCAGGCACGAAGTACCTGCCAGCTCACGTGCGGTCTTTTCAATGACCACGCTGAACCGGTCGCGCAGAGTACGCGGGTCGGCGGTTGCAAGGTCCATTGCGGTGCGGATGTTCATAGCCTCCAGGTGGGCATTCATCTTCTTCCCTACCCCCCAGACCTCTGAGACCGCCGTATTACGCAGTACCCAGTTGCGGTTATGCAGGTCGCAAATGTCTACAACACCGCCTGTATGGGATAGCAGTCGCTTAGCAGTGTGGTTTGCCAGCTTGGCGAGCGTTTTCGTAGGACCGATACCCACACCAACAGGAATGCCAGTGCATTTAAGAATGTTCGCCCGGATGCGTCGACCGAACGCTGTGAGATCGCCAGTGACCCCGGTGAGGTCTGCAAACGCCTCATCGATGCTGTAGACCTCGGAGGCTGGCACCATCGACTCGATGATCGACATGACACGCTCGCTCATGTCGCCATAGAGCGCGTAGTTGCTGCTGAACACCTTTATGCCGTGGCGGCGCAACACCTCTTTGATCTGAAAATAGGGAGCCCCCATTTTCACAAATGGCTTGGCGTCGTAGCTACGGGCGATGACGCAACCGTCGTTATTGCTGAGTACCACGATGGGCGTTTTCTCCAGATCTGGACGAAAAACACGCTCGCAGCTGGCATAGAAGCAATTGCAATCGATAAGCGCGAAGACAGCCTCATGCTTTTCCATGACGGCGCATGCTGTAGTTCACTACGCCCCAGATGACGAGGTTGTCACCCTCCAGGATGTGCTTGGACGGGTAGGCACTATTTTCGGATTGAAGTTTGACAACCCCATCCATCATGAAGAGCCGCTTGCAAATCGGTTCCGAATTATTAAGCGCTGCCACAACGATCTCTCCATGCTCGGCAGTGCGACTGCGATCAACGACGATCAAATCCTTATCAAAAATACCTGCCCCAATCATGCTGTCTCCGAGAATTTTCGCCAGGTAGACATGCGGTGCCCGTACCTCGGCCAGTTCGTCTAGGGACACGTGCTTCTCGATGTAATCGACAGCGGGAGAAGCAAATCCAGCTGGCACCTGAAATGAGTAGAGCGGTAGCTTGATACCCCCTTCAGACAACGGACCAAGAATGACTACGCTCATGATGAAGACCTTTCTATAAAGTTAGCTGTATAGATATACAGTTAACTCTTTGGCCCGCGCGCGGTCAATCGTACTGAAAGGCATTTTCGACGAGTGACATTGGGGTGACATCATGTGCGGACGCTACTCGATCTACGAATCCATGGACCACTACCTCAAGGAGCTTGCCCCAGAGCAGATCGTGATCAATGGGTACGACCTCCTGCCCATAGAGCGCTACAACGTGGCTCCTAGCACTCGGGTTGAGATCATCCGTCCCACCGAGGGGGGTCTGAGTGTCGACAAGGTTCGGTGGGGGTGGGAGCCTTTCTGGGCGAAAGGCAAACGACCAGCCCCAATCAACGCTCGAGTCGAAACCGTAATGACGGGAAAGTTCTTCAAAGAGCTCTGGCCTACCGGACGGGCAGTTGCCCCAGCGAACGGTTGGTTTGAATGGGTGAAGGACCCGGATGACCCCAAGAAAAAGCAGCCCTACTTCATCCGTCTCAAGAGTAAAAAGCCTATGTTCTTCGCGGCATTGGCCCAGGTCCACAGAGGGCTTGAGCCGCATGATGGCGACGGGTTTGTCATCATCACGTCGGCAAGCGACTCGGGAATGGTGGACATTCATGATCGCCGCCCGGTGGTACTGACGGCAGAAGATGCGCGGGCATGGCTTGATTCCGAAACTACACCGCAGAAAGCCGAAGCGTTGGCAAAAGAGCACTGCAGGATTGTTGACGATTTTGAATGGTTCCCGGTTGATCGCGCAGTGGGGAACGTGCGGAATCAAGGACCGGAGCTCATCCAGCCCGTTGAGCTTTGACTGCCCCACGCCTTTGACTTCGACCCGACCAACGGCTGTCCGTATTCGTCTGCCCCCGGTAGTCCGCACCGAAAGGGCGAAATGGGCTGAAGCAAATGGCAAAGCGAAGGGTTTGAATGGAATGGGGGAATAAGGGTAAGTGCCTTACCCGAAAGGGCCGGCGAGTCCGCCGGAAATGGATGCCGAAAGGGTTCGAAAGGCGTCCTCAATAAAAATGAAATTTACAAAAAATGTTACTTAACAGTCACTTGGAGGCTACATTTTTTTACGCAAGCGTGGCAACATCCGATTCTGTCACTGTTTGGATCCCAGCCAATCGAGTGACGGCTTATGTATATAACCTTTCCAGGATGGATATAGGTTTCGACTTGTCACGCTGAGCCATATAAAGCAAAAGGCCCACCAATGACTTCATCATGGGTGCCTAAATGCTTAGTTTCTTCACGCGAAGAAAAGCGTCTCCGATCTCGTCCAATGCTGCTGCAGGCTTTTTCAAACCAGAATCTCCCGACGCGTTGCTGTCGACTTCCCGACGGCGCCAGTTGATTGAAAACATCTGGCAGCGGACCTCTCTGCCCCGTGAGCAGTTCGAGACGCTTTACATGCAGGCATTCAAGAGCTACGCAGCCTTGGTGCAGCATCTCCCAGCCTCTGAGAATCATCACCATGCATATCATGGTGGCATGCTGGATCACGGTCTCGAAATCGTCGCCTACGCACTTAAGATACGGCAAATGTATCTGCTCCCCATCGGAGCGCCGCCCGAGTCGCAAGCGGCTCAGTCAGAAGCATGGTCTGCAGCATCGGCCTATGGTGCGCTCGTCCACGACCTGGGAAAGATTGCGGTAGACGTCAAGGTTGAACTCGCAGATGGCACTATCTGGCATCCATGGCACGGGCCTCTGGATCAGCCATACCGATTCAAGTACGTGAAAGGTCGAGACTATCGGTTGCATGGAGCAGCTTCGTCGCTGATCTACTCCAATGTGATTCCGGCGAAGGCATTGGACTGGCTCAGCGGGTTTCCCGAGCTCTGGTCTCAACTCGTGTTCGCGTTCGCAGGTCAGTATGAGCATGCCGATATCCTTGGTGAAATTGTCTCCCAAGCTGACCAGGCATCCGTGGCACAGGAACTCGGAGGCAATCCTGGCCGAGCTATGTCAGCGCCCAAGCAGTCTATCCAAAGGCAGCTGGCTGAAGGCCTGAGGATGCTCGTGGCGGATAAATTCAAGTTGAATCAGCCAGACGGTCCCTCAGACGGATGGCTGACTCAGGAAGGCTTGTGGCTTGTCAGCAAGCCAGCTGTAGATCAGCTCAGAGCACTTCTGCTGTCTCAGGGTATCGAACACATCCCCTCGTCCAACGCCCCAATGTTCAATCTGCTCCAGGATCAAGCGATCATTCAGCCCAACGGAGAGGGAAAAGCCATTTGGAAGGCCAGCATCGACAATGGTCGTGGCTGGAAGAACACGTTCACAGTGCTGAAAATAGCGCCGGCACTGATCTGGCCAAACACCACTGATAGACCTGAGACGTATACCGGTACGCTGACCGTGGAATCTGCACCAATGGCGGATGACAACGAGCAAGTTCCTGCTGGAGGCGACGAATCTCAACCGGTGAACAGCAAAAATACGCCTGCGGCATCAGCAGTGCGCCCTGCACCTCAGCAAGCACCTCCTGCAGCAAAAGATTTTGATGCGCTGGACGAGCTGCTCGATCTGTTCCCGGACCCGGTAGCGACAGCACCGACTCAACCAGCACCCGAGCAGGTAGGCGATGACGATCAGATTCCGTTTTTGCCCCCTCCTCCGGCACCTACCAATCTTAGCCAACCTCGGCAGCTTGTGGGTAACAAGGCAGAGAACCACACAGCCCCAGTCGAAGAGCCGGCAAAAGTCTTGCCGGAAGGTAGCTCAAGCCACGGCTTGAACTTCCTCACCTGGCTGAAGGGGGGCGTGATCTCCCACAGGATCATCATCAATGACGCCAAGGCACGTGTGCATACCGTGGATGGCACTGCGTTCCTGGTGAGCCCGGACATATTCAAACGTTACGCACTTGAGCACCCGGGCATAGAGCGTGAAGCTAAAGAGCGGGATCTGGAAGCTTGGCAGGTCGTTCAGCGTTCTTTTGAGAAGCTGAAAAAACATCGCAAGACTGGCGCAGGCCTGAACATCTGGACATGCCTGGTCAAAGGACCACGAAAAAGCAAGCAACTGCGGGGCTATCTGCTCATAGAGCCTAACGACGTTTTCAGCGAGGTGCCCTATGACAACCCGGTCATCAGCTTGGCAGAATTGGTAGACAAGGACACATCTGAATGAAACCGATGACGCTTCCGGAACTGACCCAGGAATACATACTCACTCATGACCTTAGGCCCGACACCGTCAAGATCTATTGGGCTGCCACAAAATCCTACGTCAGATTCTTCGGCGACTGCCTTGCCTGTGAGACGACCCACCGAGACATGCTTGACTGGCGCAGGTCTGAGCTCGAGCGGATCTCCAAGCGCAGCTGGAACACGTACTCCAGCCATTTGCGCACCATCTACGGCTATGCAATCGAGCACGGTCTGCTGGAGCTGGTTGTTAACCCACTTAAAAACACGCGTGTGATGCCGCCCAAGCGCCCAAAAAAGACAGTTGCGAACGACGCAAGCGTCCGCGCTCGTAACTGGCTGAGGATGCTGACCGCAGAGGAGCGTGCCACCGCGAAACGGACAGAAATTACACCTGCCTGGTTCTGGCTGAGCGTGTTCGAAACGTTCTACTACACGGGGATCAGGCTCAACGCGCTGCTATGCCTGAGATATGCGGATGTATACCTGCGCGACCGGCTGATCAGAGTCAGAGGCGAAACGGAGAAGACTCATCGTGAGTTCCTGATTCCTATCCCGGACGGCCTGATGGCTCAGATAGAAACACTTATGCAAGCAGCGAAGGCCTTGAGGTTCCAGCCGGGTGACCAGTTGTTCAAC
This sequence comes from Pseudomonas syringae group sp. 247E2, assembly GCF_032587795.1. Lineage (NCBI taxonomy): Bacteria > Pseudomonadati > Pseudomonadota > Gammaproteobacteria > Pseudomonadales > Pseudomonadaceae > Pseudomonas > Pseudomonas syringae group sp. 247E2. The sequence goes on from NZ_JAWHPK010000011.1 coordinate 204,603, forward strand.
GTAAACAGATTTTCAGGCCACTACCGCCGCCATGAGATGAACTCCAACCAAGTCGAGGCGATGTATAAAAAACTCACTGCGATGACCGGTGTACGGATGACGCCTCACCGCTTCCGACACACGATCGCCAGTGAGCTAATGACGCTACCGGAGCGCAACATCTATCTGACCAAGAAATTGCTGAACCACTCGAATATAGCTACCACGATGGATTACATCGAACCCGACTACGACATGATGCGGGAGGTGATGAACGAACGAGGAAAGCGGCCGGCCAAAATCAGCTACATGGCAAAACCGGATGCGACGCTGCGTGCTGATAGACACCGATCAATATCTGCTCCAGTTAAGGACTTGACTGCATCGACTACGACTCGCGAAACAACTGCAGAAGCCGAAAGCTCAGTCGGCCAGGCCTTGGCTAGGCCCCGCGCACTGCCTACACCGGTCTCGACCATGTGCCCATCAACTGCTCAAGATACCAGGACAGTGAACCGCGACGAGACGCCCTCACCCTCTAGTGACCGCGACACCGCAGTCAGCCAGCTACCGTTAGGCTGCTCCAGTCCAGAAGATCTGTTGAGAAGCTTGGGGGAACTCACCAGGTGGGTACAGAACAACATTGCCGGCGGAGGAATTGGTGCTGAACCAGTAATCGAGGAAAGACCTGTCCCAAGCCAGGATGCTCGGCATCTACGCCCTGAAATGCTGGAATTGGCCGGATGGATCGGCAGGTCAGGCTGATCACTTGCGTTGGATACTTGTAAAAATACTCAATCTGCCATTATCAGCAGATGCATCGCGATGCCGATTATTTAGTTATCAGGCCTAATGACTGCTTCATATGGGCCGATACACGCGCAGCACAGCATTTTTTGCCAAAAAAAACGCCCCGTACACAAGCTTTCGCTCGGTACGGGGCGCTCCAATTTGACATCACAGCTTGCTGGCGCTATGTTTCGCGACAGACGGCTGCTTGTTTGGGTATAAGACCCCTCATACGGTAAAGCCTGCCTCAAACTGAGACATGAACACCCATCAAGGTCCTAAAGATACAGCCACAACAGTGTTTGGTCGGGGTAAGGGGATTCGAACTCCTGACATCCTGCTCCCAAAGCAGGCGCGCTACCGGACTGCGCTATACCCCGGTAAATCTAAAAAACACCTCCGAGGAGGCGTTTTCTATTTGGGTGACGCTTGTGGCGTCACTCCCTAAGATCCAGCCAGATACAAAGGAACCAAAAATGGTGGGTCGTGTGGGATTCGAACCTACGACCAATTGGTTAAAAGCCAACTGCTCTACCAACTGAGCTAACGACCCAAATATGGTCGGGGTAAGGGGATTCGAACTCCTGACATCCTGCTCCCAAAGCAGGCGCGCTACCGGACTGCGCTATACCCCGACTGAAACTGCATTGAATCTTGCGAAATCTGGCTCCACGACCTGGACTCGAACCAGGGACCCAGTGATTAACAGTCACTTGCTCTACCAACTGAGCTATCGCGGAACTATCGATTTCAGATTCAACTTTACAACCTGTTGCCTTGAAACCAGCGTGCTGTTAACTCGTTGATTTCAATCTCATCGACCTTTGCGCTTCGTTTGTATCGTTGCGTTCACGTCTCTGAGGCGCGCTATTCTACAATTTTAAAAACACCTGTCAACCCTATAAATTGCTTTTTAAGACAATGATTTGCGATTTTTTCCCAGATCCCCTTTCAGGCCCGATTTTACTGCTGGCAGCATCCTCAGAAAAAAGGCCCTCGGCGAGAGGGCCCTCTATATAGAGCTGGCGAGCGCTATCAGGCAAACACGATCTCGTCGTCGACCACCTTGCCGGTAATGGTGGTACCGGGCATGAAGCTGCCCGAGAGGATCATCTGTGCCAGCGGGTTCTCGATCCAGCGCTGGATCGCCCGCTTCAGCGGCCGTGCTCCATAGACCGGGTCGTAACCGACGGCAATCAGCTTGTCTAGCGCCTCGGGGCTCAGGGTCAGCGCCAGCTCGCGTTCGGCCAGACGCTTGCGCAGGCGGCCCAGCTGGATATCGGTGATACCGGCGATCTGGTCACGCGCCAGCGGTTCGAAGATCACCACTTCGTCGATCCTGTTCACAAATTCCGGGCGGAAGTGCGTACCCACCGCATCCATCACCGCAGCACGTTGCGCCTCACGATCACCGACCAGTTCCTGGATCTGGGCCGAGCCCAGGTTGGAGGTCATGACGATCACGGTATTGCGGAAGTCCACCGTCCGCCCGTGGCTGTCAGTCAGGCGCCCGTCTTCAAGCACCTGCAACAGGATGTTGAACACGTCGGAATGTGCCTTCTCGACCTCATCGAGCAGGATCAGCGAGTACGGCTTGCGACGCACAGCTTCGGTCAGGTAGCCGCCCTCTTCGTAACCGACATAGCCCGGTGGTGCGCCGATCAGACGAGCCACGGAATGTTTCTCCATGAACTCGGACATATCGATACGCACCATCGCCTCTTCGGTATCGAACAGGAATTCGGCAAGCGCCTTGCAGAGTTCGGTCTTACCCACACCGGTCGGACCGAGGAACATGAACGAACCGCTTGGACGATTCGGGTCGGAAAGCCCTGCACGCGAACGACGTACGGCATTGGAGACCGCGACCACCGCTTCTTCCTGACCGATTACCCGGTTGTGCAGCAGGGTTTCCATGCGCAACAGCTTCTCGCGCTCGCCTTCCAGCATTTTCGACACGGGAATACCGGTCCACTTTGACACGACTTCGGCAATTTCTTCCTCGGTCACTTTGCTGCGCAGCAATTGGTTCTCGGGTTTGCCGTGCTGATCGACCATTTGCAAGCTACGTTCCAGGTCCGGAATGATCCCGTACTGCAACTCGGCCATGCGGTTCAGGTCGCCACGACGACGCGCCGCTTCCAGTTCCTGACGGGACTGCTCTATTTTCTGCTGGATCTGTGCAGAGCCCGTTACTTCAGCTTTTTCCGAGGTCCAGATTTCTTCGAGATCGGCGTATTCCTTCTCAAGGCGCACCACTTCTTCCTGGAGTTTTTCCAAGCGCTTGATAGCCGCTTCATCCTTTTCCTTCTTGAGCGCCTGAGCTTCCACTTTCAGCTGGATCAGGCGACGCTCAAGACGATCAAGCACTTCAGGCTTGGAGTCGATCTCCATACGAATGCGGCTGGCCGCTTCGTCGATCAGGTCGATGGCCTTGTCAGGCAACTGGCGATCGGTGATATAGCGATGGCTCAGCTTGGCCGCGGCGATGATCGCACCGTCAGTAATGGCGACCTTGTGGTGCACTTCATAGCGCTCTTTCAGGCCACGCAGGATTGCGATGGTGTCTTCTTCGCTCGGCTCGTCCACCAGCACTTTCTGGAAACGACGCTCAAGCGCAGCGTCCTTCTCTATATATTGGCGGTACTCGTTGAGCGTGGTGGCACCGACACAATGCAGCTCGCCGCGAGCCAGCGCAGGCTTGAGCATATTGCCAGCGTCCATCGAGCCTTCGCCTTTGCCGGCGCCGACCATGGTGTGCAGTTCGTCGATAAACAGGATGATCTGGCCTTCCTGCTTGGACAGTTCGTTGAGCAGCGATTTCAGGCGCTCTTCGAACTCACCACGGTACTTGGCACCGGCGATCAGCGCGCCCATGTCCAGCGACAGCAAGCGCTTGCCGCGCAGGCCATCGGGCACTTCACCATTGATGATGCGCTGCGCCAGGCCCTCGGCAATGGCGGTCTTACCCACGCCAGGTTCGCCGATCAGCACCGGGTTGTTCTTGGTGCGGCGCTGCAGGACCTGAATGGTGCGACGAATCTCGTCATCACGACCGATCACCGGGTCGAGCTTGCCCTCTTCGGCACGCTTGGTCAGGTCAACGGTGTACTTGTCCAGCGCCTGACGCGACTCTTCAACGTTAGGGTCATTCACGGCACCTTCGCCGCGCAGGTTGTTGATGGCGTTTTCCAGGGCTTTCTTGCTGACGCCCTGCCCCAGCAACAATTTGCCGAGCTTGCTGTTCTCGTCCATTGCTGCGAGCAGCACCAGCTCGCTGGAAATGAATTGGTCGCCTTTCTGCTGCGCCAGACGGTCGGCCTGGTTAAGCAGGCGCGCAAGATCCTGCGACATGTTGACGTCGCCAGTGGGGTTCTGGATTTTTGGCAGTCGGTCCAGCTCTGCGCTCAGTTCCTTGCGCAAGCTGTTGATGTCGAAGCCTACCTGCAACAGCAGAGGCTTGATGGAACCGCCCTGCTGCTCAAGCAGCGCCTGCATCAAGTGCGCAGGTTCGATGGCGGGATGGTCGAGGCCAACGGCCAGCGACTGGGAATCGGATAACGCTAACTGTAATTTGCTGGTCAATCTGTCGATACGCATTAGTCACCTTCCTTTAATGCAGGCCGGAGCAATGAACACACCTATAACGAAAACCTGCTGAATAGCCAGTTAGATGCGGACGATTCTGCGCGTTTCAAGCGTGCCGTGGTTGATACAGATCAGACGTGTGTTCAGCCAAGCCTAGCTGGCCCGCGCAAAAGAGCCTGCAATCAGGTGTGATCAATCCAGATCAGCGAGGCGAAGCGGCCAGTGCGCGCGGCACGCCTGTAGGAAAAGAAGCGCGGATCGGTGAAGGTATCCAGCCCGCCGCCGTACACGGCAGAGATACCTTGGGCTGCCAGTCGTAACCGGGCGAGCGCGTAGATGTCGGCCATGAAACGATCAGGATTCGAACTGGCGACAAACGCAGCGACTGTCTGCGGGTGGCTGGCGGTAAAGGCCTCGCGCACCTCGGGGCCGACTTCGAAAGACGGCTGGCCTATGGCCGGACCCAGCCAGACCATGATGTCTTCAGGAGCGCACTGAAAACTGTCGGCGGTGGCTTCCAGCACACCGGCCGCCAGTCCGCGCCATCCGGCATGCGCGGCAGCCACACGCGTACCGTCGCGACGACAGAACAGCGCGGGCAGGCAGTCGGCGGTCATGATGGTGCAGGCCACGCCTGGCGTGCTCGTCCAGCTGGCATCGGCCTCGACGACACGGGATGGATCGGCAGGTACAACGTCTACGCCATGCACCTGCTTCAACCAGGCGGGCTGAGCCTTGAGACTGGAGGTCAGGCGCTGGCGATTGGTCGCCACGGCCTGCGGGCTGTCATCGACGTGATCGCCCAGATTGAGGCTGTCGAACGGGGCCAGACTGACCCCGCCCGAGCGGGTGGTGACGCACGACTTGATCTGAGCTGGCGCAGGCCAGTCAGGTATCAGCCAGTCATTCACCCGATGAACGCCTCGCGATCCTGCTTGAGCAGCGACAGCAACCAGACGAAATCATCCGGCAGTGGCGACTCCCAGCTCATGCGCTTACCGGTGGTCGGATGATCCAGCTCCAGAAAGCGGGCATGCAACGCCTGCCGCGGGAAGGTCTTGAGCGAATCGACCATGGTCAGGCTGGCCGCTGGCGGAATACGGAAACGACCGCCATAGGCAGGGTCGCCGACCAACGGATAGTTGATATGCGCCATGTGCACGCGAATCTGGTGGGTACGCCCGGTTTCCAGCTTGACCCGTACATGGGTGTGCGAACGGAAGCGCTCCAGCACGCGGTAATGACTGACCGCCTGCTTGCCGCCTTCCATCACGGCCATGCGCTGGCGCTGCTGGCCGTGACGGCCGATCGGTGCGTCGATCTTGCCGCCTGCGGTCACCACGCCAATCACGATGCACTCGTAGATACGACTGACACTGCGACTCTGCAACTGGGTAACCAGTTGGGTCTGTGCCTGAATGGTCTTGGCGACCACCATCAGACCAGTGGTGTCCTTGTCCAGACGATGCACGATGCCGGCGCGCGGAACATTGATGATGTCCGGCACATGGTGCAGCAAGGCATTGAGCAGCGTGCCGTCGGCATGACCGGCAGCCGGATGCACCACCAGACCCGCAGGCTTGTTGATGACGAGGATCTGGTCGTCTTCATAGATGATGTCGAGCTCGATGTCCTGAGCAACCCATTCACCCTGGGCCTCCTGCTCGGCAATCAGCTCGAGAACAGCGCCACCATGCACGATGTCGCGGGGGCGCAATACGCCTCCGTCCACAGTCAGGCGGCCGTCCTTGATCCAGGCGGAAAGGCGCGAGCGCGAGTGCTCAGCGAATAATTGTGCGGCGACTTGATCGAGGCGTTGACCGCCCAATTCGGACGGCACCTCTGCGCGGAGTTCTATATTTTCGGACATGACCAGACTAGGTGGCGGCTAGCCTTTGGTTTCGGCAGCGCGCTTGTGGTTAAATACGGCGTCTTTTGTCCCGCCGGTATCGCGGGGCGCTCATCATAACAGGACGGCCCCGCCCAAGACAGCAGGCCGTTATAGGGACGCAAGCCGCCATGCAAGTGAAACACCTGCTGCTGATCGCCATCCTCGCATTGACTGCGGCCTGTTCGTCGAAGGAAGTCATCGACGAAAACCTCAGCGAAGTCGAGCTGTACCAGCAGGCGCAGGCCGACCTGGGAAATAACAGCTATAACAGTGCCACGGAGAAACTCAAGGCACTGGAATCACGCTATCCGTTCGGTCGCTACGCTGATCAGGCCCAGCTCGAGTTGATCTACTCGAACTACAAGAACGGTGAACCCGAAGCAGCCAAATCCGCTGCCGAGCGTTTCATCCGTCTGCATCCGCAACACCCGAACGTCGATTACGCGTATTACATGAAGGGCCTGACCTCCTTCGATCAGGACGTCGGCCTGCTGGCGCGCTTCCTGCCGCTGGACCAGACCAAACGTGACCCGGGCGCTGCCCGCGACTCGTTCAACGAGTTCGCTCAGCTGACCAGCCGCTTCCCGAACAGCCGCTATTCGCCGGATGCCAAGCAGCGCATGATCTACCTGCGCAACCTGCTGGCCTCCTACGAAATTCACGTAGCCGACTACTACCTGACCCGTCAGGCCTATGTCGCCGCCGCCAACCGTGGCCGCTATGTCGTGGAAAACTTCCAGGAGACGCCATCGGTAGGTGACGGTCTGGCCGTTATGGTCGAGTCCTATCAGCGTCTGCACCTCGACGATCTGGCAGCCACCAGCCTTGAAGTGCTCAAAACCAATTACCCGAACCACCCGCAATTGGCTGACGGCAAGTTCACCCCGCGTCAGGCCGAAGCCGACAACCGCTCGTGGCTGTCGAAAGCGACCCTTGGTCTGATCGACGGTAGCGCACCGCTGCCACCGGGCCAGACCCGTGCCGATCAGGACATCAAGAAGCAGTATCAGGACGCCAAGGACGCCATTCCGAAAGAGCTGTTGCCGGAAAATCAGGCAGAGCTGGACGAGCAGGCGGAAAAAGACGCCGAAGCGAAAGGCACCAAGAGCCGTTCGTGGTTCAGCTACATGACCCTGGGTCTGTTCGACTGATCTTCACGGCATTAAGAAAGAGGCCTTCGGGCCTCTTTTTTTATGCAGCACATTTATGCGCCGCAGCCACTGTGCGCCTGACTGTACCTTGGCTACACTGCGCCATCGTCAATCACTAAGCTGGTAGTCATGGTTCGCTTACTCATGTGGGCCGCGTTGATCGCGGCGGTGATCTGGTTCGTCAAGCGCCTGATCAATCCCCCCAAGCCGAAGTCCCGTGCCGAGCCGCCTGAAATAGCGGCCACCCCAATGGTGCGCTGCGCACACTGTGGCGTTCATCTCCCTCAGGATCGCGCGCTGAGCCAGGCACAGCAATGGTATTGCAGCGAGGCACACCGCCTGGAAGGCCCTGCGGCACGTGACCGCTGACACGCCCTCGCTTGCCAGCCCACAGGCGCAAAGGATTCTGCGGCTTTACCACCTTTATCGGCTAACCATCGGCGTGGTACTGGTCCTGCTGATTTCCAGCAGTCTGGAAACCGAACTGTTGCAACTGGCCAATCCAAACCTGTTCCGCTCGGGTTGCTGGCTGTATCTGGTGTTCAACATTCTGGTCGTCGTGCTGCTGGAGCGTCCCAGCCGTCAGGCGCAGCTTTTCAGTCTGGCAATGACTGACGCAATCATGCTCTCTGCGCTGTTCTACGCGGCGGGTGGCCCTTCCAGCGGCATCGGCAATCTGTTGATTGCTTCCGTAGCAATCAGCAATGTATTGCTGCGGGGCCGTATCGGTTTGCTGATCGCCGCCGTTTCTGCCATCGGCATTATCTACCTGACGTTCTATATCAGCTTCGGTACACCGTCGGTTTCCAACGACTACGTGCAGGCCGGCTCTCTGGGTGCCCTGTGCTTCGCCGCCGCACTGCTGGTGCAGGCGCTGACAGCGCGCATGCAGGTCAGCGAAGTGCTGGCCGAACAGCGTGCAGCGGATGTCGACAGCCTTGAAGAACTCAACGCGCTGATCCTGCAACGCATGCGTACCGGCATTCTGGTACTGGATGCCAACCGTCAGGTGCTGCTGGCCAATCAAGGTGCCCTTACCCTACTGGGCCACGAGCGACTGGTCGGCCAGGTTATCGACGCTTACTCGCCGCAGTTGGTGGAACGCCTGCGCCAGTGGCTCGTCAACCCGATCATGGTGCCGCGCAGCGTCACGACTTCACCCATCGGGCCGGTGCTGCAACCGAGCTTTGCCGCGCTCAATCGTGGCGATCAGCGCCAGACGCTGATCTTTCTTGAAGACCTGTCGCAAATTGCTCATCAGGCGCAGCAGCTCAAGCTCGCCGCGCTGGGACGCCTGACTGCCGGGATTGCCCACGAGATACGCAACCCGCTGGGCGCAGTCAGCCATGCCGCACAGTTGCTCAACGAGTCGGAAGAACTCAGCGCAGCGGACCGACGACTGGGGCAGATCATTCATGACCAGTCGGGGCGTATTGATCGGGTCATCGAAAATGTTCTGCAACTGTCGCGCAGACGCGAAGCGCAGCCCGAACTGCTGGACCTGAAAACCTGGCTGGAAAACTTTGTTGCCGAGTTTCGCAGCGCCGCCATGGCCGGACAGTCGGTTCATGTCGAAATCAGTCCCGGCACGCTGACAACCCGCATGGATTCAGGGCAACTGACCCAGATCATGACCAACCTGCTACAGAACGGCCTGCGCTACAGCGGCAGAAATCATTCGTCAGCGCAGGTCTGGCTGAAGCTGCATCATGACCAACAAAGCGACTTGCCGATTCTGGAAGTGCAGGACGACGGGCCAGGGGTCAGCGAGCAACATTTGGCCAAGCTGTTCGAGCCGTTTTTCACCACGGAAAGCAAAGGCACCGGTCTTGGTCTATATCTGTCACGCGAGCTGTGCGAAAGCAATCAGGCGCACCTGGAATACGTCCCGCGGCAAGGTGGCGGCAGTTGTCTGCGCATAACCTTCGCCCACCCGTTCAAAACGAGCTGAGCATGAGCCAACGGCAAAAAATCCTGATAGTCGATGACGAGCCGGATATCCGCGAACTGCTGGAGATCACTCTGGGGCGCATGAAACTCGACACCCGATGCGCCCGCAATGTTGCCGAGGCCCACGACTGGCTGGCCCGCGAGCCGTTCGATATGTGCCTGACCGACATGCGTCTGCCCGACGGCAACGGCCTTGAGCTGGTGCAGCATATTCAGCACGGCTACCCCCATGTGCCAGTGGCGATGATCACTGCCCACGGCAACCTGGACACCGCGATTAATGCGCTCAAGGCCGGGGCTTTCGATTTTGTGACCAAGCCGGTTGACCTCGGCAGGCTGCGCGAACTGGTCAATAGTGCGCTGAGCCTGCCTTGCGCCCAGCCAGCCCGCAGCATCGACAGCCGCCTGCTGGGCGACTCGCTGGCGATGCGTACCTTGCGCAACCAGATCGGCAAGCTGGCCCGCAGCCAGGCGCCGATCTACATCAGCGGCGAATCGGGCAGCGGCAAGGAGCTTGTAGCGCGGCTCATCCACGAGCAGGGTCCGCGCATCGATAAACCGTTCATACCGGTGAATTGCGGGGCCATTCCTTCCGAGCTGATGGAGAGTGAATTCTTTGGCCATCGCAAGGGCAGTTTCAGCGGTGCCCACGAAGACAAGCCTGGTCTGTTTCAGGCGGCACATACCGGGACGCTGTTTCTCGACGAGGTGGCCGACCTACCGCTGGCCATGCAGGTAAAGCTGTTGCGAGCCATCCAGGAAAAATCCATCCGCAGCGTAGGCAGCCAGCAAGAACAGATTGTGGACGTACGCATTCTGTGCGCCACGCACAAGAACCTTAATGCAGAGGTTGCGGCAGGCCGTTTCCGTCAGGATCTGTATTACCGGTTGAACGTGATCGAAGTGCGCGTCCCCTCATTGCGCGAACGGCGCGAGGACATCAATCAACTGGCAGCCAGTGTTCTAAAGCGACTTGCTGGCAATGGCACGCAACCGGTGGCGCGCCTGAATGCGCAGGCGCTGGACACGCTGAAGAGCTACCGATTCCCCGGTAACGTGCGCGAACTGGAAAACATGCTGGAGCGCGCCTACACGCTCTGTGAAAACGATGAAATCCACGCCAGCGATCTGCGCCTGGCAGAGTCCGCCAGCCCCCAGGAGCACAGCGGTCCTAGCCTGGCCGACATCGACAACCTTGAAGACTACCTGGAAAGCATCGAGCGCAAGCTCATTCTGCAGGCCCTGGAAGAAACCCGCTGGAACCGTACCGCAGCGGCAGAAAGGCTCAGCTTGTCCTTCAGATCGCTGCGTTACCGGCTGAAGAAACTGGGCCTGGATTGAGCGCTCCGTACGGCACAGCCTGACCGACTATCGTGCGACGCTCCGCATCGGCATGCATTTCTGGACGCTCTGCGTCCTATCCTGAATAAGCGGCGCGGCGCAGATTTGTGACGCAGAGCGTCACGCAAGGCATTCCCACGCTGGAGCGTGAGGAACGATAAGTGTCTGGGCTAGGGCGCAAGGAACGATAATCTCCACTATCGTGCGACGCTCCGCGTCGGCATGCATTTCTGGACGC
>NZ_JAWHPK010000012.1:0-504 GCF_032587795.1 Pseudomonas syringae group sp. 247E2
AGATAAAGGTGTCATTGCCACCGCCACCGTGGATCACATCCTGGCCGCCCTTGCCATCAAAGGTCTGGGCGCGGGCCGATCCGTTCAGCGTGTCATTCCCAAGGGTCCCGGTCGAATTCTTGATTTCCAGCAGCTGATCCTTCATCGTGACAAGATCCTCAAACGCCAAGGAGCTGCCGTCAGAGAACTCAGCTTTCTTAACACCATAGTTAGGGTAAAGAAGACTATAGTCCAGCACGACCTGATCCCCTTCTATGCCGTCGGTGATTATCAGACTATTGCCGGATGGAGTGGTTGTAACCGTCAATGACGCCGCCGTGATACCGATGCCGAACTTCAGAATAGGTACCTCACCGGCGGCATATGCGTTATCTATCTCTAGGTAGCCATAACCAGCCTTGTAGATAAAGGTGTCATTGCCACCGCCACCGTGGATCACATCCTGGCCGCCCTTGCCATCAAAGGTCTGGGCGCGAGCGGATCCGTTCAGCGTGTCATTCCCAA
>NZ_JAWHPK010000013.1:0-1121 GCF_032587795.1 Pseudomonas syringae group sp. 247E2
TTAGTGGCTTTTTCGATGTATTGAGCGTTCGCTGGAAGTGCCTTGCGCAGGAACGCGAGATACTTGTCCATAAGCACCTTGCTGGGAAAACGCGCGGCGAACCCGGTGGTTATATCGTCGCAATGGATAATGACCATCAGACGTTTGTGATCAACCGTGACAAATTCGTGCAAATGCCACGGGGCGGTTTGTCGATGGTGGACGGGGTTTTCCCAGTTCAGCAGTTTGATGGCTGCGACAAAAGCCATTGCCACCGGACCGACCAGGAACAGCAATGACCCAGTGATTAGGGCGACGAGGACGAATGCCAGTATGACGAAAATAGCGATGCCTTTGAAAAACGATGAGGCGAAGTCGGGGTAGTGGAGGTAATACTCTACGGTTGCTCCGTCGGTTTTCAGGGTGTAATTGTAGATGGTTTTTTGGCGAATGAGCAGTCCTACGAAGTAGGCAAGAATGCCGGCGAATGCTAATAAAGTTCCCACTAATGAGTAGAGGCTATCTGAAAACATTATCCAGCCTCCCCACATATAAAGTGTGCATCCTGTTATGTAGATTGCGATAAATATGGACTGCGTTATCATCATTTCCCTAGGCGATCTCGCAAGTGTTTTGATCTTCCAGTTCAGAGCATCTCTACCCTGTGGCAAGGTTGGGTTGTTTTCTTGTTGAGTCATAATGGCGTACCCTCTGCGACTTCTAGAGCCAGCGTACCGACCCTGTTTGATGCCTTCACTTCAAGTTCCACAGCAGCCAATCCATCAATAGCGGTATCACCTCTTAGGCCAAGCTTTATCTGAAACAGATAGCTTCTATCTTCTTCGCCAGGGCTTAAACGACTGGCCGGATACCAGATTTGCAGCTCAAGATATGTCGCGTCCTTGTTCAGTGGCACCCAGGTTTCCCAGATGAGGTCTTCATTTTCTGGTGGCATAAGAGGATAGGTGAAGTCTTCACTCGCTTTGCCAGCTTGCTTGTTGGTAAGCGTCCCGAACTGTTCGGCCTTCCTGAATTGCCCGCGGTCCAGAAAAGCTTGATGCAGTGGGTCGTCCATTTTTTCTACAGGTAGCACTCCCCATGGTCGCTTGCTGCTGACTATGTTGAAGTGCACGGACTGCCCG
>NZ_JAWHPK010000014.1:0-239103 GCF_032587795.1 Pseudomonas syringae group sp. 247E2
CGTACTGGCCCTGATACTCGTAACGCTCCAGCGCCTGCGGGGCCGAAGCGGCCTGCAAGGCCGGCATCACGGTTTCCCGCGGCTGGCCGTGGGCCAGGTAATCGACACTGCGCCAATGCAGCTTGCCGCTCAACAACTGCGAACCGCTGCTCCACTGGGTAATGCCATCCTGTTTTTCAGTGGCGTTCTGGGTGTGAAAGCGAATGCTCTGCGGTGCCAGCGCGGGCAGGGTGTCGACGGTGTCAGTGAAGACAATGCAGTGCTTGTCCGCTGTGTGCTCGACGTACCAGAAAAGACCTTCCTGCTCGCACCAACGCTGCACGAAGTTGGCGTCGCTCTCGTTGAACTGAGTGACGTAGGACAGCGGTGCGTATTCACGACGCAGGTCCAGGCGGTAGTTGCCTTTGGCCTGTTCATAAAGAGAGAACACCGCTTCGAGAATCGCCGGCAGGTTTTTGTCCTGCCAGATGCGGCAGTCGAGTCGGTATTCGAGCAGGCTGAACCAGGGCGCGAAGACCAGTTGCCAGTCATGCAGACCACCGTCATTGCCCAAGTAGCGCACGCTCTCGACAAGGCCATGGCGCTGCGCGGGAGAACCGTCATCGCAGAGAATCGCCAGGCTGACGGGCTGGCCGATGAGTTTTTCAGGATCGTATTCGGTGTCCTGCACCACCACGTCGAGGGTGTAGCGGGGCACGCGGCCGATGCGCTCGACCCCATGCATGCGCAGGGCCTGAAGCTGATGCTCGCCCAGTGGCGTGGTGAGTTGCAGAAGGCGTCCGCTCTGGCTGAGAGGTGTGCCAAAGGTCAGGTCCATTGTGTAACTCCTTTACTTGCGCAAACTGTACGTCCTGTCTTTCAAATGGCCACTTGGTGTGGCGAATTGAAAAGAAACACTACGTTCAGCGTCGATCCTGTTTGGCCGCCGATGCGCAAGCGACTGCGCTGTTAGTGGCCGATCCGGGGAATGAGTTCCCACACTGGCGGGAAATTCATGATCTTAAGTATCTTCGGCGCAACGCGTTCTGCGCTGGGTGATAAGGCTGCATTTCAACACATTTGGCAACTAGTTAGTAACGTGTTCCATGGTTCGAAATATCATTGCTCAAGGCTGCGGTGTCTACCTGAATTGTTCGCCAGCAGGTGTGCTGCGTTTCTGGAAATGGAGTAAGACTTTGGCTACAGACAGTGCCGACTGCGCTGGGCCAGTTGACGGTAACATCAGCTGGATCAGCGCAATTTTTACTTAAAAACCTATTTTAACGCCTCAACCGCCTCCTCATCCTCCCGCCGATGCGCCCACTGATACAACGCCGGCAAGACCAGCAACGTCAGCGCCGTCGACGACAGAATCCCGCCAATCACCACCGTCGCCAGCGGTCGCTGCACTTCGGCACCAGTCCCGGTAGCGAGGGCCATGGGGATGAAGCCAAGGGAGGCGACCAGTGCGGTCATCAGCACCGGGCGCAGGCGGGTGAGGGCGCCTTCGTTGATGGCGTTGTGCAGCGAGTGGCCTTGTTCGCGCAGGCTGCGGATGAAGGCGATCATCACCAGGCCGTTCAGCACCGCCACACCCGAGAGTGCGATGAAGCCCACGCCTGCGGAGATCGACAGCGGAATGTCGCGCAGCCACAGCGCCATGACGCCGCCGGTCAGGGCGAACGGGATGCCGGTGAACACCAGCAGGCCGTCCTTGAGGTTGTTGAACATCATGAACAGCAGCGCCAGTACCAGCAGTAGCGCCACCGGCACGACGATCTGCAGGCGTTTGGCGGCCGATTGCAGTTGTTCGAACTGCCCGCCCCAACTGGTCCAGTAGCCGGCCGGGATCTGCACGCCGCTGTCGATGGTGGTGCCTGCTTCTTCGACAAACGAGCCGAGATCCCGACCGCGCACGTTGGCGCTGACGATGACCACACGTTTGCCATTCTCGCGACTGATCTGGTTCGGGCCGAGCACCAGGTCAAGGCTGGCGACCTGGGACAGCGAGATAAAGCTGATCTGCTGGTTGCTGTTGGCGCTCGCAGGCACCGGAATGAGCAGGCTGGAGAGCCCGTTTACATCGGTGCGCAGTTGCTCGGACAGGCGCACCACCATGTCGAAGCGGCGGTCGCCCTCATACAACGTTCCCGCCTGACGACCGCCCAGCGCAATGGCGATGGCGTCCTGCACATCGGCCACGTTGAGGCCGTAACGCGCGGCCTTGTCGCGATCGATATTGATGGTCAGTACCGGCAGGCCGGTGGTCTGTTCCACTTTCACTTCTGAAGCGCCTGGCACTTTTTGCAGGGTGGCGGCAATTTTTGCGGCGGTCTGGTTGAGCACGTTCATGTCGTCGCCGAACACTTTCACCGCGACGTCACTGCGTACACCGGAAACCAGCTCGTTGAAGCGCAACTGGATCGGCTGGGACAGTTCGTAGTTGCTGCCCGGCACACTGGCGGCGGCCTTTTGCAGGTCGGCTATCAGTGCCTCACGGGACTTGTCCGGGTCCGGCCATTCGCTTTGTGGTTTGAGCATCACGTAGCTGTCGGAGATGTTGGGCGGCATCGGGTCGGCGGCGATCTCGGCGGTGCCGGTGCGGGCGAACACGCGCTGCACTTCCGGCACTTTTTCGATGATGGCTTTTTCCAGACGCTGCTGCATGTCCACCGACTGGGTCAGGCTAGTGCCGGGAACCCGTAGCGCCTGCAAGGCGAAGTCGCCTTCGCTCAGGCTCGGGATGAACTCGCTGCCCATGCGGCTGGCAGTGAAGCCGGACAGCACGATCAGCACCAAGGCCATGCCGAACGCTATTGAGCGATGCCCCAGTACCCAGCTCAGTATCGGCGCGTAGCGCTGGCGAGCGGTGCGCATCACAAAACCTTCTTCTTCCTTGACCTTGCCGGTGACGAACATGGCGATGGCGGCAGGCACGAAGGTCACCGAGAGGATCATGGCACCGAGCAGGGCGATGACCACAGTGAACGCCATAGGGTGGAACATTTTGCCTTCCACACCGGTGAGGGCGAAGATCGGCAGGTACACGACCATGATGATCAACTGGCCGAAAATCAGCGGCCGACGGGCTTCTCTGGCGGCGGCGAAGACCTCGTGGAAACGCTCGGAGCGGGTCAGCATGCGGCCGTATTTCTTCTGGGCATGCGCCAGCCTGCGGATCGCGTTTTCGACGATCACCACCGCGCCGTCGACAATGATGCCGAAGTCCAGCGCGCCCAGGCTCATCAGGTTGGCGCTGACCTTGTTGGTGAACATGCCGGTGAAGGTAAACAGCATGGCCAGCGGAATCACCATGGCGGTGATCAGCGCAGCACGGATGTTGCCCAGAAACAGGAACAGAATCACGATGACCAGAATCGCGCCTTCGATCAGGTTCTTTTTCACTGTTGCGATGGCTTTTTCGACCAGGTTGGTGCGGTCGTAAACCGTTACCGCTTCGACGCCTTCAGGCAGTGTGCGATTGATGTCGGCAAGTTTGGCGGCCACGGCCTGTGACACCGTCCGGCTGTTTTCACCGATCAGCATGAACACTGTGCCAAGCACGACTTCACGGCCGTTTTCGGTGGCTGCGCCGGAGCGCATTTCCTTGCCGATACCGACCTCGGCCACGCTGCTGATTCTGATAGGCGTGCCCTGCACATTGGCGATGACGATGTTGGCGATATCGTCCACCGTGCCGAGCTGGCCCGGTGCGCGTATCAGTAGTTGCTCACCGCCGCGTTCGATGTAGCCTGCGCCGACGTTGGCGTTGTTGCGCTCAAGCGCAGCCACCAGATCGTTCAGCGTCAGCTTGTAGGCCGCCAGCTTCTTCGGATCGGGCGCAATCTGATACTGCCTGGCGAAACCGCCGATGGTGTTGATCTCGGCCACGCCTGGTACGTTGCGTAATTGCGGCTTGATGATCCAGTCCTGAATCACTCGCAGGTCGGTCGGCGTGTACGGCGTGCCGTCTTCTTTCAGTGCGCCCTCACGGGCCTCGACCGTCCACAGAAAGATCTCGCCGAGGCCGGTGGAAATCGGCCCCATCATCGCGTTGACGCCTTCAGGCAACTGGTCCTTGGCAATCTGCAGGCGCTCGCCCACCAACTGCCTGGCAAAGAACAGGTCAGTGCCGTCTTCGAAAATCACCGTGACCTGAGACAGGCCCGAGCGCGACAGCGAGCGCGTCTGTTGCAGGCCGGGCAGGCCTGCCATGTTGGTCTCGATGGCGAAGGTGATGCGCTGTTCGGTTTCCAGCGGCGAAAAGCCGGGTGCCGACGTGTTGATCTGCACCTGTACGTTGGTGATGTCGGGGACGGCATCGATAGGCAGTTTCTGGTAACTGGCAATGCCCAGCCCAGCCATGAGCAGCACAGCAAGCATCACAACGATGCGCTGTTCAATCGCGAATTGAATCAACCGTTCAAACATGGAGGTGTACTCGTGTGACGCAGATCAATGGGCGTGCTCGGCGGAGCCTTTGCCCAGCTCCGACTTGAGGATGAAACTGCCCGCGGCAGCCACTTGTGTGCCGCCAGCCAGGCCTTTGACGATTTCCACGTAGCCGCCATCGCGGCGACCGAGCGTTACCGGTGTCAGTTGAAAACCTTCAGCGTTGCGTACGAAGACCGAGGGTTTGTCCTCAATCGACTGAATCGCAGACTCGGGAATGCTGACCGCCACGCTGGTCTGCTCGACGGCGACTTCCACCGACACGAACAAACCGGGACGCCACGCGCCCTGCGGGTTGGCAAGGGTCACGCGCACGGCGGCGGCGCGAGTCTGCTCGCCCAGCAGGCTGCCGACGTAACCAATCTTGCCTTCGACCCGCGCATTCAGATCGGGCGCGCTGACGATGACCGGACGACCGACCACCACCTTGTCCAGATCCTTGGGCGCTACGCCGAAGGTGGCCCAGACACGCGACAGGTCGGACAGCGTGAAGGCATTACTCGCTTCGCTGACCATCTCGCCGATGCCGAGGTGTTTCTCCACGACCATGGCGTCAAATGGCGCGATCAATTCGTAGCGATTGCCTGCGGATGGGTTCAGGCTGGCACCGATGGCGCTGATCTTCTGCCGGGCGTTGGCCAGGTTGATGTCGGCCTCCTGAAACTCCTGGCGCGCTTGCAAGTAGTCCTGCTCGGCGGAAATCTTGTCTTCCCAGAGTTTCTTCTCGCGCTGTAACGTCAGGCGGGCCAGTTCCTGGCGGCGTTGTGCGGCGTTCAGTTCGCTGCGTTGATCGGAGATCTGCTGGCTGGCAATCACTGCCAGCACCTGACCCTTTTTCACGGCTTGACCCAGATCGACCTTCACTGAGTCGACCACACCGCTGACCCGAGGCACGACATGCGCGGTGCGATCCTCATCGAAGCGGATTTCGCCGGGGAAGGTCACAGTGGTGCTCATCTGTCGAGGCTCGGCGGTGGCCAGCTCGATGCCGGCAGTCTTGATCTGCTCTGCGCTCAGTTCGATGTGTCCCTCTTCCTCTTCATGGGAAGATTCTGACGCTGCGGTGCCTGGTGTTTTCTTCTCGTTACCTTGGCTCTTCTCGTCGGCATGACCTGGCTCGGCGTCATGGTCGTGTTCCTCGCCTGATGGCTCTGTTCCAGTTGCGAATGGCAGCATCTGCGGGTTCAGCGTCAGACTGCCCAGACCAATGATGGCCACCACCGCCAGCGTGATGGCAGTGCTTCGTTTGTTGTTCATAAAGGCTCCCGGCGATCAGGTGCTCGCGGCACCTTGCGATACGCTCGATACAGGCGGAAAAGGAAAGTCAGGGGTTGAAGCTGAACCGGTTGAGATCACCGTGAATTCGCTCGACAGCCACTCGGGCTTCGGTGGCAGTCGCCAGCGATTCCAGGTACTGGCTGCGCGCTGAAATCAGCGTTCGTTGCGCATCCAGCACTTCCAGAAAACCGAACTTGCCCATTTCGAAACCGCGCGTTGCGGTGTCGACGGCGCGCTGCGCGGCGGGCAGGATGACCTGATTGAAGGACTCGACTTCCTGCGTCGCGGTACTCCACTGATCGAGGGCGGACTGGGTCTGGGTGCGAAGCTTGAGCTCAACAGCATTGCGCAGGTCGCGTGACTGGTCGGCCCGGCGTGATGCTGCAAGTACGTTGCCCTGATTCCGGTCGAATAACGGCAGCGGCATCGACAGACCCACGACGTTGACCCGTTCGCGCTCTTCGCGGCTGTACTGGCTGCCGACGCTGACGGTCAGGTCCGGGATGCGCTTGGCGCGTTCTGAACCCAGCGCGGCTTCGCGCTGTTCTATTTGCGCCTGAGCGAGGCGCAGCTCGGCGGACTGGTTGATGGCGCTCAGTAGCTTTGCGCTCGGTGGCAGCTTGCCCGGCGACAGATCGGTGTACTCCAGACGCTCGAAAGAGGCGACCGGCGAACCTGTGGTGCGCGCCAGTTCACGGTTGCTGTTGATCTTCAGGGTCTCCGCGCGCCGTACCAGCAGGTCGGTTTCAGCCAGTTGCACCTGGGCGCGCGTGGCCTCCACCGGTGACACCTTGCCCGCCCGAACACGCCCCTCGGCAACCTGCAAGCCGCGCTCGGCCAGTGTCCTGGACTGGCGCGCCAGGTCCAGACCTGCCTGCGCTCGCGCCGCTGCGTAGAACGCCTGAACCACTTCGGCCCGCAGTTCGTTGCCGCGTCGCTCCAGCTCCAGCCGGGCGGCGTCCTGGCCCTTGCTGGCGGCTTCGATGCGTGCTCCGCGCTTGCCGCCCAGTTCCAGTGCCTGGCTGAGCATCACGGTGGTGGTGCTGGTCTCGCGGCGTGTGTCTTCAACCTCCCACGACACCACCGGGTTGGGAATCAGCCCGGCCTGCTGGCGATCACCTTCGGCAACGCCGATCTCCCATTGCGCGGCGGCGAGTTCCGGGTTGCGCGCAAAGGCTGCGTCCAGCGCCTGAGCCAGGCTGATGCCCTGGGCTGCTGCGATGCCGGGAGCAGCAAATGGCAACAGCAGCAGACAAAGTACGGCGACTTTCATGCCGGGCACCCTGTTACCAGACCGGTACGCGGAGTGCGTACGTTGTTCTTCAGTCGCATGAATTACCCTGTCCATGAAGCACCCCATCAAAACAAAAAACAAACAGGCACCTTGGCGCTGAAGTTGGCTGTGGGGACTTTATGTAACCGGAGCTATCACAGGGATTGCTGGAAAATTACGATTTTGTTATCCAACAAGATAAGCGTTTCTTTTCAGTACACTGCACGACATCGTCATCATCCGTTCATCAAACAGGAAGCCTGGTTATGCGAATCCTTGTCGTAGAGGACGAGCCGAAAACTGCCGAGTACATGCATCAGGGTCTGACCGAAAGTGGCTATATCGTCGATATCGCTGCAACCGGGCTCGATGGCCTCTATCTCGCGCAGCATCAGGCTTACGATGTGGTGATACTGGATGTGAACCTGCCGGAAATGGACGGCTGGGAGGTATTGAGTCGCTTGAGGAAGACGGTCAGTACGCGTGTCATGATGGTCACCGCACGAGGGCGCCTGGAAGAGAAGGTCAAGGGTCTGGAATTGGGCGCGGATGACTATCTGGTCAAGCCGTTCGAGTTTCCCGAGCTATTGGCAAGGGTCCGCACGTTGATGCGGCGCAGCGAGCAGACCACCACCTCCAAGGTGTTGCAGGTTGGCGATCTGGAGCTTGATCAAGGGCGGCACCGGGCGTTTCGCGGCAGCCAGCGCATCGACCTGACCACCAAGGAGTTCGCGCTGCTGCACTTGCTGATGCGTCACAGCGGTGAAGTCATGTCGCGTACCCAGATCATTTCTCTGGTCTGGGACATGAACTTCGATTGCGACACCAATGTGGTGGAAGTGTCGATCCGTCGCCTGCGCGCGAAGATCGACGATCCTTTCGAGACCAAGCTGATCCACACGTTGCGCGGCGTGGGCTATGTGCTGGAAGTGCGTGAATGAAACCGACGCGTCTGTCGACGCGCCTGGGGCTGACCGTTACTGCGCTGATTGCGTGTCTGGTACTGGTAATGGAAATGCTCGCTTATGCGGCTATTTCCCGTCAGCTCGATCTGCGCGCCGAAGACAGCCTGAACGAGAAGTTCGCGCAGATCGAACACAGCATGAGCGAGGGCTTTCTCGGCATCGAAGATATTGTTCAATACCCTCATACCCTGCGTGACCAGATCATCGGACACGACAGCTATTCGTTGATGGTGCTCGACGCGGGCAACCCTCGGCAGCAATTGATGATGGTCGGTAACGAGGAAGGCCGGAACCTGCCTGTCCCCGAGGCAGATCACATACCTCAAGGCTTTCAGGAGTTGCAGTCGGTACACGGCCACAAGATTCTGATGGGTTACAGGGAAATACACCTCAAGACAGGGCAGGACATTCTCGTCAGGCTGTCGATGGATCGGGAAAGCGACAGCACGCTGCTGCATGCTTATTTGAAATCGACTTTCCTGATACTGCCGGTGATCTTGCTGCTGGTCGGCTTCGTTGCCTGGTGGGTGGTGCGTCGTGGTCTCAGGCCGTTGGGTGCTTTCAGAAAAGTAACGGCACTGATCTCGGCTCGCGATCTGTCTCATCGCATGAAAGTGAAGGGCCTGCCTGATGAATTGCGCGACCTGGCGCATGCGGTCAATTTCATGCTGCACCGGCTGGACGGCGATGTGCAGCAACTGGCGCAGTTCTCGGACGACCTCGCACATGAGCTGCGCTCGCCCATGAACAACCTGATGGGCAAGGCGCAGGTCACGCTGTCCAGGCCGCGCCCTTCGGAAGAGTACAAGCAGGCGCTGGAATCGTGCACCGAGGAACTGGAGCGCATGTCGCGCATGATCAGCCAGATGCTGTTTCTGGCCAGTGTCAGCCAGCCTGCCGCGCCGTTGCCGGTTGAGGTCATCGACCTGCGCGAAGAAGCCGATAAGGTCGCCGAGCTGTTTTCATCTTCGGCGGAAGAGCGCGACATCACCTTGCAGGTTCAGGGTAACGCGAAGGCAACAGGCGACCGGCTGATGATTCAGCGAGCGATTTCGAACCTGCTGTCCAACGCTATTCGCCACGGTCTGTCCGGCAGTGTCATTACCATCACCCTTGCCACGCATGCAGATGAAGTGTCACTGGCGGTGCGCAACGCGGGCGATGGTATCGATGCCGAACATCTGCCGCGGCTGTTTGATCGCTTCTACCGGGTTCATGTCAGCCGTGCGCGACAGCAGGGCGGTACCGGGCTTGGGCTGGCGATTGTGCGTTCCATCATGAGCCTGCATGAAGGGCAGGTGACGGTCGAGAGCGAGCCCGGACACTTCACGACGTTCAGCCTGATCTTTCCTAAACTGGTGTAATGCGTCAGGTTGCTGGTCGTTCTTCAAGAACCTTTCGCTGCCCCCCGGCTCATAGCTTGTGAGCGGGTATTGCCCGGATGCTTCAGTTGAAGCTGAACCTATAAGGATAGACGTATGACAGTTGCTTTCTGGTGCGTGCTGGTCGCGATCCTGCTGCCGATTATGTGTGCCGGTATCGCCAAGTTCGGCAGCGGCAAATTCGGCAGCGGACACAATCATGACCCGCGTGCCTTTCTCGACAAGCTGGAGGGTTTCCCGCGCCGTGCGCATGCTGCCCAGCTCAACAGCTATGAAGCGACACCGGCGTTCGCTGCGGCAGTCATCATTGCGCACATTGCCGGCAATGCGCAGCTGGTGACCATTGATGTGCTGGCGGTGCTGTTCATCACCAGTCGTCTGTTGTACATCATCTTCTATCTGGCTGACCTCGCCGCACTGCGTTCGATAGTCTGGCTGGTGGGCATGGGGCTCATCGTCGCGCTGTTCGGCGTGTCGGCTTTCCCGGCCGTATCCTGACAGCCAGGTTGCGGCGCTGCCTATAAGCAGCAGCGCCGGGACCTTGATCAATCGTCAGGCTGGACTTTCTCAAGGTCGGTCTGGGCTTCCTGCAACTCTTTGCGCGATTCCGCCAGCTTGTCCTTGCGCTTGTTGATCTTCTCCGGATCACCTTTGTCCATGGCCTTGTTCAGGTCGGTCTGGCGGCGGCTGACTTCCTGCTTGGCATCCAGCACCTTTTGCTTTCTCTGCTTGATCAATGAGGTCTCGGTGCAGTTGGCATTGACCTCGGCGAGGGCCTTCTCAAGCCCGGTCTGCTCGGCCTTGTTACCTTCGGTCTTGGCGTCCTGAATCTTGCTGCTGATTTCCTGGCTTTTGATCTGGCACTCGGAAGGTGCGGGTGCCTGCTCATCTGCCAGCAGCGTTGTAGCCAGTAGCGTGCAACTGGTGAAAAGGATCAGTGGTGATAAAAACTGCATATGAACTCCGTTTGAACACGGACCAAAAAATGGACGTCCGCTACTTAAAACCTGAAATACCCTGAGCCTGCAATTGATGGCTCAATGCCTGCACCTCTGGGGCTTGAAAAAAAGACCTCAGTTTCGCTGCCCGGCCAGGACCTATGCCCGGCTCTGCTTGCCATTGCTCAACGCTACGCCCGGCCAGTTCCTGCCAATTGTCAGGAAGTGTTGCACTTCCTGTGGGCGGCAGTCCGATGGCCTTGAGCCACGTCTGAAACGGCCGTTCACGCGCTGTTTGCAGGCTGGCGAGCAGTTTAGCGCTGCTGCGCTCTGCGAAGCCGGGAATGTTAGCAAGCTCAGCATGATTCAGGGTCATCCAATCGAGCAGGCTCTCTATTTGGCCGTTTTCAATAAGCTTGTCCCAGGTCCCCGGACCGACGCCGGGCAGCGCAAGGCCTTTCTTGCCGCTGAGCCAGATCAGTCTGGCGCGGAACTGGCTTTCACAGCCTGGGGTGGCTTGCCAGCAGCTCAACTCATGAAAGTCGTCGGCTTGCGGAATGATCATTTCAACTCGTTCGGCCGCGCGGGATATCACGCCGTCGAGTCTCGGAATCGTCAGCCCGGCCAGGCTCACGGCTACCTGATCGCCAGGTCTTATATCCAGTGTTTGCCAGCGTTGCAGTGAGCCGGTGCTGATGCGGCTGACGGTACGGTCGTCGAGACGTACCGGGGTCAGCTCCAGCACAGGGGTAATCCTGCCGCTGCGACCGACATTGAAGCTGACCTTGCGCACCTCGGCCAGTGCCTGTGCGTAAGGGTGCTTCCAGGCCGCGATCCAGTAAGGCGCACTGGCTTGCCAGCGTTGGGCGGGTGGACGTTGGCCTTGACGCATGATCACGCCATCGGTGGCGAACGGCAGGGGATTGCGATACCAATGCTCGCGCCATCTCGCAGCCTGAACATGATTTTCCAGTGAGAGCGTGTACGCCTCGCTGCCTTCAAAGCCCATGGCTTGCAGGCCTGAGAGTCGTTGAGCCATATCGGTAGGCCCGTTCGGCCAGTCCCAGACGAATAGTCCGATGGCATCAGCCTGCTGCGGGCTGATTGTCTGCCGGGCCAGCATGCCTGCCACCTTGCTGCGCGCGTTGACGCTGCCGGATGTTGCCTGAATATGATCGGTCAACCGCCAGTACAGCTCGCCTTGCAGGATCAGGGAGTCATGGTGGGGCAAACGCTGAGGAATGGCTTTTATCAGTCGTGCCTGCGAAGTCCAGTCCTGGCCCTTGCGCCCATCGCCGCGACTGATCGCCTGCACCAGCTGACCTTTTTCGTAAACGAGTGTGACTGCCACGCCGTCGATCTTGGGCTGAATCCACAGGTCGTTGCGGCCCTTGAGCCAGGCCTTGACGCTGTCTTCGTCCTCCAGCTTGTTAACGCCCGTATGCGGTACGGGATGAGGCAGCGGGCCAACTGCTGTCGTTAGCGGATCGGACTCGGGTTTGGAAATGGCAAAGCACGAGCGCCACACGCTCAGCTTCTGCCGCGCCTGATCGTAAAGCTCGTCAGGGATTTTCGAGAGGCCCTGGCGGTGGTAGCTGTCGTCCCACGCAGCCATCTGCTGTTGCAAGTTTGTGACCTCGCTGCGCGCCTTGGCTGCAGGCCAGTCAGGGCATTGACTGGCATTGCCGAGGCCGGGCAGAAGAAACACAAGAGCGAACGTCATCAGGCGAATGGTGGGCAGCATCGAAGCATCCTTGCTTTAGGAATGGGCTCGATGAGGCTAGTCGTTGTCGTGTGGTGAAGGGGCAGGGCTTGGTTACCAGGTTTTGCGATTGCGCAGGGCGGTATGTCTACGCAGAGTGATCAGTGGCTGTACCGGCGTCCTCGTGAGCAAGCTCACACGCCCTTCAGGCAGAAGCGCAGAGCATCGGGCACGATAGTTGAGGTTATCGTTCCTCACGCTCCAGCGTGGGAACGCAGTTCTCGACGCTCTGCGTCGTCAAGAGGACGCGGAGCGTCCAGAAAGGCATACGACGCAGAGCGCCGCACGATAGTCGCGACTGCACCTGCCCCTTCGTGAGCAAGCTCACACGCCCTTCAGGCAGAAGCGCAGAGCATCGGGCACGATAGTTGAGGTTATCGTTCCTCACGCTCCAGCGTGGGAACGCAGTTCTCGACGCTCTGCGTCGTCAAGAGGACGCGGAGCGTCCAGAAAGGCATACGACGCAGAGCGCCGCACGATAGTCGCGACTGCACCTGCCCCTTCGTGAGCAAGCTCGCACGCCCTTCGGGCAGAAGCGCAGATCATCGGGCACGATAGTTGAGGTTATCGTTCCTCACGCTCCAGCGTGGGAACGCAGTTCTCGACGCTCTGCGTCGTCAAGAGGACGCGGAGCGTCCAGAAAGGCATGCGACGCAGAGCGCCGCACGATAGTCGCTACTGTACCGGCGTCTTCGTGAGCAAGCTCACTCCCACAAAGGCTGGGAACGCATGGCCTTGCCAGTAAAGCCCGGCCGCATTTCACGGCGCAGTTGTGTCTTGACCGCTCACTAAAAAAAGCCAGACTGAGTAGCTGACTCAACTCAGGGATTGGAGCCAATGGACATCTCGACTCTCGCTGTATTCATTCCGGCCTGCTTTGCGCTGAACATGGCGCCCGGTCCGAACAATCTTCTGTCGATCAGTAATGCTACGCGCTATGGCTTCGCCAGCTCTTGCGTCGGCGGAGCGGGGCGCTTGTTGGCGTTTGTCATCATGATCGCCTTGGCCGGTGCAGGACTGACTGCTGTGTTGCATACGTCCGAATGGTTGTTTCATGTGATCAAAGTCATCGGCGCGGCTTATCTGTTTTATCTCGCGGTGCAGTTGTGGCGCGCTGCTCCGTCCATACAGGACCAGGCAGCGGTCACAACAGCCAACGCTGGCAGCCTTGCGCGGCAAGAGTTTCTGGTGGCTATTGGTAATCCGAAAGCGATCCTGCTGTTTACTGCTTTTCTTCCGCAGTTTGTAGATCAGCAGAGTGATGTGTCAGGTCAGTTCGCGGTGCTGGGTAGTTTGTTTCTGGTATTGGAGTGCGTAGCGATCGCGTTGTATGCCGCGATGGGGATACATGCTCGCCGCCTGTTGGCGAAACCCAGTGGCAAGCGGTTGTTCAACAGGATGTGCGCAGGGTTGTTGGAGGGCGCTGCATCGGTACTGCTGGTGTCGCGGCGGGCTTGAAGTGTGACTTTGGAATAACCGCCGCGCAGACGAAAAAAAGCCCCGAAACGACCAGGTCGTCCGGGGCTTTTTTCTGGTTTTTTACAGACCGGCAGCGGCGCGCAGGGCGTCGGCGCGGTCGGTTTTTTCCCAGGTGAAGGCGGTGAAGGTGTCATCGCCAACGGTCATTTCGACCGGGGTACGGCCGAAGTGGCCGTAGGCCGCAGTGGCCTGGTACATCGGGTGCAGCAGGTCGAGCATGGTGGTGATGGCGTATGGGCGCAGGTCGAAGTTGTCGCGGACCAGCTTGATGATCTTGTCGTCGGACAGCTTGCCGGTGCCGAAGGTGTTCAGCGAGATCGACGTCGGCTGGGCCACGCCGATAGCGTAGGACACCTGAATTTCGCAACGCTCGGCCAGACCGGCAGCCACGATATTCTTGGCCACGTAACGACCGGCGTACGCAGCCGAACGGTCAACCTTCGATGGGTCCTTGCCGGAGAATGCACCGCCACCGTGACGGGCCATGCCGCCGTAGGTGTCGACGATGATTTTACGGCCGGTCAGGCCACAGTCACCTACCGGGCCACCGATGATGAAGTTGCCGGTCGGGTTGATGTGGAACTGGGTGTCCTTGTGCAGCAGGTGCGCAGGGATGACGTGCTTGACGATCAGCTCCATCACGCCTTCGCGCAGGTCCTTGTAGGACACATCCGGGTTGTGCTGAGTCGACAGTACGATGGCGTCGACGCCGACAACCTTGCCGTTTTCATAACGGCAGGTTACCTGGGATTTGGCATCCGGGCGCAGCCACGGCAGCAGGCCGGATTTACGCGCTTCGGCCTGACGCTGCACCAATTGGTGAGAGAAGGTGATCGGTGCTGGCATCAGCACGTCGGTTTCGTTGCTGGCGTAGCCGAACATCAGGCCCTGGTCGCCAGCGCCCTGATCTTCAGGCTTGCTGCGGTCAACGCCTTGGGCGATGTCTACCGACTGTTTGCCGATGATGTTCATCACGCCGCAAGTCGCGCCGTCGAAACCGACGTCGGAGCTGTTGTAGCCGATGTCGAGGATGACGTTACGCACGATGTCTTCCAGATCGACCCAGGCCGAAGTCGACACTTCGCCAGCGATGATTGCCACACCGGTCTTGACCAGTGTTTCGCACGCTACACGGGCGTATTTGTCTTCAGCGATGATAGCGTCCAGAACCGCGTCGGAAATCTGGTCGGCGATCTTGTCCGGATGCCCTTCGGACACGGACTCGGAGGTGAAAAGTGAATATTCGCTCATCTCTACGGGTTTCCTTCATTTTACCGATGGTGAGTGTCGCCAGCCGGTCGCTGAAAATGGCGAACCTGGATCTGGAAACCATTACGTAAGCCTACATAGAGGCTTTCCCCGGGAACTAGCCCCGCAGCGATGGCCCAACGGGCCAGGTCTTCCTGCTCGAAACCTAACCAGAGATCGCCACAGGCCTCCCTGGCCCAGCTCTGGTCATGACTACACAATTCTGTTACCAGCAAACTACCGCCGGGTTTTACGTGTTCGGCCAGTTGCCTGAGGGCCTGGGCCGGGACTGCGAAATGATGCAGCACCATGTTGAGGACGACGCAGTCGGCACTGACTTTAGCGTCCGTCAGTGCATCGGCCAGCCTCAGCTCAACGTTAGCCAGCGCCTTGCGCTCGCAGACGCCACGCGCCAGGTCCAGCATCGCCGGGCTGTTGTCCATCGCGATAACCTGGCGGAAGCGCCGGGCCAGCTCTGGGAGAAAGCCGCCGTCGCCGGGGCCTACTTCCAGCGCCGTTGCCTGCGCGCCGAAGCTCAGTTTGTCGAGCAATGTCAGCAGGCTTTCGCTGTACTGCGCCAGACCGGCGATAAGGTCTTGCTGGGCACGAAACTTTTCGGCAGTACGGGCAAAGAAATCCTGGCTAGCCAGTGCACGTTGTCGATGCACCAGGCCTATGCGGCTCTGTACGTCGTCCGGCAGGTTCAGGGTGTCCACTTCATCGAGCAGCGCCGCATGCAGCCTGCCACCCAGCAATTCAGTGTGGGGCAGGGCGCGACGGTAGAAAATCGCATTGCCTTCACGCCGCGTTGCAACCAGATCCGCCTGCGCCAGCACCTTGAGGTGATGGCTCATGCCGGACTGACCGATGGCAAAAATCTGCGCCAGCTCAAGCACGCCGAACGAATCGTTGGTCAGCACACGCAGTACGTTGAGCCGCAAGGGATCGCCGCCGGCCTTGCACAATGCAGAGAGGTCGTCGCATGCATCATGGCGAATGGCAGGTACACGCAGGTTCATAGCTGCGCAGTCTAGAGAGCGATCCGGAGCGCTGCAAGGGCAATATCAAAAAGTTTTGATATTGCTGGATGGGTGGCACCGGTCAGGCATTCTGAACTTGTTACGCTGACGGGTAATCCAGTCTTTACAGGGCAAATAATGTCCGTAACCCCGGAAAAAAGCCTATGGTCGACTATCTGTGATTGCCCCCGGCCTGTCCCTGAGGGAAAATGGCCGTCTTTTTTCCGATCCTAATTTTACAATTCCCAGGAGATCAGCGATGCCAAGCCGTCGTGAGCGTGCCAATGCTATTCGTGCCCTAAGCATGGATGCCGTGCAAAAAGCCAACAGCGGCCATCCGGGTGCCCCGATGGGCATGGCGGATATCGCCGAGGTTCTGTGGCGTGATTATCTCAAGCACAACCCGGCAAACCCCGCGTTCGCTGACCGTGACCGTTTCATCATGTCCAACGGCCATGGTTCGATGCTGGTCTATTCGTTGCTGCACCTGACCGGCTACGACCTGTCCATCGACGACCTGAAAAACTTCCGTCAACTGCACAGCCGCACACCGGGTCACCCCGAGTTTGGCTATACCCCAGGCGTTGAAACCACCACTGGCCCATTGGGTCAGGGTTTTGCCAACGCCGTCGGTTTTGCCGCTGCCGAGAAAACCCTCGCCGCACAGTTCAACCGTCCAGGCCATTCCATCGTTGATCACCATACCTACGTGTTTATGGGTGATGGCTGCATGATGGAAGGTATTTCCCACGAAGTCGCTTCCCTGGCCGGTACGCTGCAGCTGAACAAGCTGATTGCGTTCTACGACGACAACGGCATCTCCATCGATGGCGAAGTCGAAGGCTGGTTTACCGACGATACGCCTAAGCGTTTCGAGTCCTACGGCTGGTTGGTTATCCGCAATGTCGACGGTCATGACCCTGAAGAAATCAAGACCGCCATCGACACCGCGCGCAAGAGCGACAAGCCGACGCTGATCTGCTGCAAGACCACCATCGGCTTTGGCTCGCCGAACAAGCAGGGCAAGGAAGAATCCCACGGTGCGCCGCTGGGTGCGGACGAAATCGCCCTGACCCGTGCGGCCCTGAAATGGAACCACGGTCCTTTCGAAATTCCGGCTGATATCTACGCCGAGTGGAATGCGAAAGAAAAAGGCCTGGCTGCCGAAGCCGAGTGGGATCAGCGCTTTGCTGCCTATTCCGCCGCTTTCCCTGAGCTGGCCAACGACTTCATTCGTCGCATGAGCGGCGAGTTGCCTGCTGACTTTGCAGAGAAATCCGCTGCTTATGTCGCCGAAGTCAACGCCAAAGGCGAAACCATCGCCAGCCGTAAGGCCAGTCAGAACGCCCTGAGCGCACTGGGCCCGTTGCTGCCGGAAATCCTCGGTGGTTCGGCCGACCTGGCCGGCTCCAACCTGACCATCTGGAAAGGCTGCAAGAGCATCACTGGCGAAGACCCCAACGGCAACTACCTGCACTACGGTGTTCGTGAGTTCGGTATGGGCGCCATGATGAATGGTATCGCCCTGCACGGCGGCTTCGTGCCGTACGGCGCAACCTTCCTGATCTTCATGGAATACGCTCGCAACGCGGTGCGTATGGCCTCGCTGATGAAGAAGCGCGTGATCTACGTATTCACCCACGACTCCATCGGTTTGGGCGAAGACGGCCCGACTCACCAGCCGATCGAGCAACTGACCAGCCTGCGTACCACGCCCAACCTGGACACCTGGCGTCCGGCAGATGCCGTGGAATCGGCCGTGGCCTGGAAACACGCCATCGAGCGCAATGACGGTCCATCCGCATTGATTTTCTCGCGTCAGAACCTGACTCACCAAGCGCGTGAACCGCAGCAAATAGATGCCATTGCCCGTGGCGGCTATGTACTGCGTGACTGCGCTGCAGAGCCTGAGCTGATCCTGATCGCGACCGGTTCGGAAGTCGGTCTGGCTGTGCAAGCGTATGACAAGCTGACCGAGCAGGGTCGCCACGTTCGTGTGGTCTCCATGCCATGCACCAGCATCTTCGAAGCTCAGGATGCGGCCTACAAGCAGGCTGTTCTGCCACTGCAGGTCAGTGCACGTATTGCCATCGAAGCGGCTCACGCCGACTACTGGTACAAATACGTGGGTCTGGAAGGTCGCGTGATCGGCATGACCACGTTCGGCGAGTCGGCCCCTGCGTCAGCCTTGTTCGAAGAGTTCGGCTTTACGCTGGAAAACGTCTTGAGCACGGCTGAAGAGCTGCTCGAAGACTGATCAGCTATGTAATGTTGATGTTGTGGGAGCGACCGGGGCGGCGATCCGCCTTGCTCGCGAATGTAGCAACTCGGTAAATCAGCTGCACCGAGTGCTGCCATTCGCGGACAAGTCCGCTCCCACATGACTGTTATTCCCTGGCGAAAACTTCATGCCCCAGCCCCGCCCTTACAAAGTTGCTCTGAACGGTTACGGCCGTATTGGTCGTTGTGTTGTTCGCGCGCTGTGCGAGCGGGGGGCCAAGGCCGGGTTTGAAGTGGTTGCCATCAATGATCTGGCCGACATGGCCAGTCTCGAATACCTCACGCGCTTTGACTCCACACACGGCCGGTTTCCCGGCGAAGTGCGGGTCGAAGGGCAATACCTGCATATCAATGATCACCGGATCAAGGTTCTGCGCAGTGCGACGCCGGAAGGCATCGACTGGGCCGGTCTGGAAGTCGATCTGGTGCTTGAGTGCTCCGGTGTCTACAACACTCGCGAAGACGGCCAGCGCTTTCTGAATGCCGGTGCGCCGAGGGTGCTGTTCTCTCAGCCGATGGCCAGCGAGCGGGATGTCGACGCCACTGTCGTGTTCGGTGTCAACCAGCAGAAGCTGACTGGCCGGGAATTACTGGTCTCCGCAGCGTCGTGTACCACCAATTGCAGTGTGCCGCTGCTGCGTCTGCTGGATCAGGCCATCGGCCTTGAGTACATCACCATCACGACCATCCATTCGGCAATGAATGATCAGCCGGTGATCGACGCCTATCACCACGAAGATCTGCGCCGTACCCGCTCGGCGTTTCAGTCGATCATTCCGGTGTCCACCGGTCTGGCGCGCGGAATCGAGCGGCTGCTTCCGGAACTTGCCGGCCGAATTCAGGCCAAAGCTGTTCGTGTTCCGACCGTCAATGTGTCTTGCCTGGACATTACGCTGCAAATGTCGCGAGACACCGACGCTGTCGAGATCAACCGTATTTTGCGTGAGGCCGCCACCAGCGGCCCGCTCAAGGGACTGCTGGCCTACACTGAGTTGCCGCACGCCAGCTGCGATTTCAACCATGACCCGCATTCGGCGATTGTCGATGCGAGTCAGACCCGCGTTTCCGGTCCCAGGCTGGTCAATCTGCTGGCCTGGTTCGATAACGAATGGGGTTTTGCCAACCGAATGCTCGACGTCGCCGATCACTTTCTGCGCGTCGCTGACCAATAACAGTAAAAAAACAGGAATGCTCATGACCGTCTTGAAGATGACCGACCTCGATCTGCAAGGTAAACGTGTACTGATCCGCGAAGACCTCAATGTCCCGGTAAAGGACGGCGTTGTCAGCAGTGATGCACGTATTCTTGCCTCGCTGCCGACCATCAGGCTGGCGTTGGAAAAAGGCGCGGCCGTCATGGTCTGCTCGCACCTGGGTCGTCCGACCGAGGGCGAGTTCTCTGCTGAAAACAGCCTCAAGCCGGTTGCCGAGTACCTGAGCAAGGCATTGGGTCGTGATGTTCCGCTGGTTGCCGATTATCTGAACGGCGTTGACGTCAAGGCCGGCGACGTCGTGCTGTTCGAGAACGTTCGCTTCAACAAGGGCGAGAAAAAGAACGCCGACGAGCTGGCACAGAAATATGCGGCCCTGTGCGACGTGTTCGTGATGGACGCTTTCGGTACCGCTCACCGTGCCGAGGGCTCGACCCACGGCGTTGCCAAATTCGCCAAAGTGGCAGCGGCAGGCCCGTTGCTGGCCGCCGAGCTTGAAGCGCTGGGCAAGGCCTTGGGCGCTCCGGCTCAGCCGATGACTGCCATCGTTGCTGGCTCCAAGGTGTCCACCAAGCTTGACGTACTCAACAGCCTGAGCGGCATCTGCAATCAGTTGATCGTCGGCGGCGGCATTGCCAATACCTTCCTGGCCGCAGCGGGTCACAAGGTCGGTAAATCGCTGTACGAACCTGACCTGCTCGATACCGCGCGTGCCATTGCCGCCAAGGTCAGCGTGCCATTGCCGACTGACGTGGTGGTTGCCAAGGAATTCGCCGAGAGCGCCACTGCAACCGTCAAGCTGATCGCTGACGTGGCCGACGACGACATGATTCTCGATATTGGCCCGCAAACTGCTGCGCATTTCGCCGAATTACTGAAATCTTCCGGGACTATCCTGTGGAACGGTCCAGTCGGCGTGTTTGAATTCGATCAGTTTGGTGAAGGCACCAAAACGCTGGCCAAGGCCATTGGCGAAAGCCAGGCGTTCTCCATCGCGGGCGGTGGCGACACACTGGCGGCCATCGACAAGTATGGTGTTGCAGAACAGATTTCCTACATTTCGACCGGTGGCGGTGCATTCCTCGAGTTCGTGGAAGGCAAGGTTCTGCCAGCGGTAGAAGTGCTCGAACAACGCGCCAAGGCTTGAATGAAAGCTTTGGACAAGGAGTGGTCAATGGTCAGGGCGTTACCGTGGTTTCTCATCGCAGGTTTGCTGGCCGGTTGCGCGGGCAAACCTGCGGTTGAAGAGGTGGAGAGCGACTCCCCGAGCCAACCGCTCCAGTTAAGCTGTTATCAGGCGGGCTGGCAGGCCGAAACGGTGCCGGTCATCTACAAGCGTGGCGGTCCGCAGGCATGGGATCGTTACGAGTTCATGCCCAGAACAGGCAATGTAGGATGTTTGTGAGCCAGGTCTGAAATCCGTTTGGCAACATTGACGGGCTTGGGCGGTCTTTAAAGAGTGGATATTTTTCCGGCAAAGGAGTTTCGCCATGAAGATCGCTGCCCTGGCTCTGATGAGCTGCGTTGTATTGGCTGGTTGTACCGGTTCTGGCTCACATGCCAAGACCTGTCAGATATTCAGCCCGGCCTCTGTGAATGTGCCGACGACTGAAAACAGTCAACGGGTCGAGGCACATGTAACGGGTGAGCCGGCCGACGACCGTAAACAGGAACAGAACTGCCCCTGACAGTTGAGACGACCGGCATACACCGCGTTTCGCAGGGCAGCCAGGAGATGTAATGAGACGCGTGATTGCCCTTGGGGTTTTGGCAGTGCTTGGCGGTTGTTCGAGCCTGAGCACATCGCAGCACAATGACCCCTGGAACCGTTGGGTGTGTGACAGCAATGCAGAGGTCAACTGGCGCTACATCGATTCGGCCAAAAAGGAAGTCGATGTTCGTCTGAATCAGAGCGATCAGGTGTTCAGGCTCAAGGCTGAACCCGGCGCTGCCAGCGGAACGCTTTACAGCAACAATGTGTTGGCATTCGTCAACAAGGGTAGCGAGGGCCTGATCTATTGGGACGCTACCAACGATCTGATCGGTCGCGGCTGCAAGGCCAGATAAGTCGGATTTCGGGCACACACGCACAGCCTTCGTGGCTGAGCTTATAACTTGAATGGCAGCCGCCACTACGGCAGGCTTGCTCGATTAACGACCCTACCGGGAGAGAGACAGACAATGGCACTTATCAGCATGCGCCAGATGTTGGACCACGCAGCCGAATTCGGCTATGGCGTTCCAGCTTTCAACGTAAACAACCTGGAACAGATGCGCGCCATTATGGAAGCGGCCGACAAGACCGACTCCCCGGTGATCGTCCAGGCTTCTGCCGGTGCCCGCAAATACGCCGGTGCGCCGTTTCTGCGTCACCTGATTCTCGCCGCGATCGAAGAATTTCCGCACATCCCGGTGGTTATGCACCAGGACCACGGCACCAGCCCTGACATCTGCCAGCGCTCGATCCAGCTGGGCTTCAGCTCGGTGATGATGGACGGCTCGCTGCGTGAAGACGGCAAGTCCCCAGCCGATTACGACTACAACGTCGACGTTACCCGTCGCGTGGTGTCCTTTGCTCACGCCTGCGGCGTTTCCGTGGAAGGTGAGCTGGGCGTGCTGGGTTCGCTGGAAACCGGTATGGCCGGTGAAGAAGATGGTGTTGGCGCGGAAGGCGTTCTGGACCACAGCCAGATGCTGACCGACCCTGAAGAAGCGGCTGACTTCGTCAAGCGTACCCAGGTCGATGCCCTGGCCATTGCCATCGGTACCAGCCACGGCGCGTACAAGTTCACCAAGCCGCCTACCGGTGACATCCTGGCGATCGAGCGCATCAAAGAGATCCACAAGCGCATCCCGAACACTCACCTGGTGATGCACGGTTCTTCGTCTGTTCCACAGGAATGGTTGAAGATCATCAACGAGTTCGGCGGCGACATCAAAGAAACCTACGGTGTACCGGTCGAAGAAATCGTTGAAGGCATCAAGCACGGCGTGCGCAAGGTCAACATCGATACCGACCTGCGTCTGGCCTCTACCGGTGCCATCCGCGAATTCATGGCTAAAAACCCAAGCGAGTTCGACCCGCGCAAGTATCTGGCCAAAACCGTCTCGGCCATGCGTGACGTGTGCATCGCGCGCTACGAAGCCTTCGGCACCGCTGGCAACGCCTCGAAGATCAAACCGATCTCCCTGGACGCCATGTTCGAACGCTACGCGCGTGGCGAGCTGGATGCCAAGATCAACTGAGTTGATTGCGCATTGAAAAAACCCGCAGAAATGCGGGTTTTTTTATGTCGGGTCAAAAGTAACTGCGCGGCGAATGAATGTGACGCGGAGCGTCACGAACTGCATTCCCACGCTGGAGCGTGAGGAACGATAATCCCCGCTATCGTGCGACGCTCTGCGTCGCATGCCGTTCCGGACGCTCTGCGTCCTCTCTCGAAAGGCTTAAACGCTCTTCATCACACCCGCACACGCCGCCTTGTACGCTTCGTGCTGATACTTGTTCAGGGTGTCGGGCAGGGCGAAGGTGTGTTTCT
This sequence comes from Pseudomonas syringae group sp. 247E2, assembly GCF_032587795.1. Taxonomy (NCBI): domain Bacteria; kingdom Pseudomonadati; phylum Pseudomonadota; class Gammaproteobacteria; order Pseudomonadales; family Pseudomonadaceae; genus Pseudomonas; species Pseudomonas syringae group sp. 247E2. Next base: position 22,806 of record NZ_JAWHPK010000014.1, read on the forward strand.
TGTTCTGCGCATTGACGGTCTGCGGCGAGATCAGCACCACGTTGCAATCAGACATCAGTTGAAAGATGGTTTCGATCTTGAAGGTGGTCGGGCCGCCAGCGAATTCGCCTTTCTTGCTGCGCTTCTTGATAACCACATGGCTGATGCCGTTTTCACGTACGAAACCGGCGAGTTGCGTGGAGAAGGCTTTGACGTTGGCGGCCTCGTCATCGTCCTCCAGCGCAAGCTTCTTGGTGGCGAGCGGCAAGTGCTCGATGCCGCCATTACGTCGAGTGGCAAGGGCGAATATGGCTTCGCTGCCTTTGATTTCTACACCGCAAATAATCATGAGAAAACCTGATGAGCTCGTTCATATAAAGAAGCAGGTTATCTCATCGTAGACGTTATTCCTGTGCAATCGACTCCAGGTACTCCGAGCGCTCGTCGCTCATGCGCGCAATGCAGTCGTTTTCACTGATGGTGAATGCTTTGCTGCCTGCCGCAGAAGGGAAGACTTCAACGGCGCAATCTGCGTCACGCAGCTTCTCCCAGGCTTGCTGGGCGGTCTTGAGTTTGCTGGTAAAGTCGTTGAATTGCGTCTTGTTGGCAACGAACTGCGACTGAACACGCTTGAGCAGGTTGTTGAAGTTTTCCTTGAGCAATTCTTCTGCAGTCGTGCGGCTGTAAACCGAGCACTCCAGAGTCTGCTTGTCATCGTCAACACCGTCGCAAGGCGAGACATCCGGGTTCTGAGCAGCCTGTACGCCTGTCACAGCCGTTGCCATCAGGGCCAGGGTCAGCAAAAACGTTTTCATCGAGTCGCTCCGATCCATTGATACGCTGGATTCTGTCTCAAGCGCGAGACAATGAACAGGTTTACGACATCGTGGGGCGATACGCCGTCACCCTTTGTCGCATCTTGACGCTTTCGGCAAACCCCCTGTCGTTTTTGCACCCGGTTCACGCGACCCTCCGGCATATGCTGACCCCATTAGCGCCGACAGCCGATTCGGCGCGCCGGAATCAAAAAAGGGGACAGCCTGATGAGCCCAGCCGAATTGCACGCCGACAGCATCGTTATTGACGGGCTGATCATCGCCAAGTGGAACCGCGAGCTGTTTGAAGACATGCGCAAGGGCGGCCTGACCATGGCCAACTGCACGGTGTCGGTATGGGAAGGCTTCCAGGCCACTATCAACAGCATCTGCAGCAGCCAGAAACTGATGCGCGAAAACAGCGACCTGGTCATGCCGGTGCACACTACCGCAGACATTCGCAAGGCCAAGGAACTGGGCAAGACCGGCATCCTCTTCGGCTTCCAGAATGCGCATGCCTATGAAGACCAGATCGGCTACGTCGAGATCTTCAAGCAACTTGGCGTCGGCATCGTGCAGATGTGCTACAACACCCAGAACCTGGTCGGCACCGGCTGCTACGAACGCGACGGCGGGCTGTCGGGTTTCGGTCGTGAGATCGTTGCTGAAATGAACCGTGTCGGGGTGATGTGCGACCTGTCCCACGTGGGTTCGAAAACCTCGGAAGAAGTCATTCTCGAATCGAAAAAGCCGGTCTGCTATTCCCACTGCCTGCCTTCAGGCCTCAAAGAGCATCCGCGCAACAAATCCGACGCTGAACTGAAGTTTATTGCCGACCACGGCGGCTTTGTGGGCGTGACCATGTTCGCGCCGTTTCTGGCCAAGGGCATCGATTCGACCATCGACGATTACGCCGAAGCCATCGAATACGTGATGAACATCGTGGGTGAAGATGCCATCGGCATTGGTACTGACTTTACCCAGGGCCACGGTCAGGAGTTTTTTGAATACCTGACCCACGACAAGGGCTACGCCCGCCGTCTGACCAGCTTCGGCAAGATCATCAACCCGCTGGGCATCCGCACCGTGGGCGAGTTTCCCAATCTGACTGAAACATTGCTCAAGCGCGGTCATTCCGAGCGCGTTGTGCGCAAGATCATGGGCGAGAACTGGGTCAACGTACTGGCCGACGTCTGGGGCGAGTAATCCGCCAGCCACACCTTATCGAATTGAACCCCCGCGGCCTTTCAGGCGGTGGGTGTAACCCGAATCATCTGGAGTTTGACCCCCATGGCTAAAATCGCCCCGCAACTGCCTATCGAAGTCGACAGCGAAACCGGCGTCTGGACCTCCGATGCGTTGCCGATGCTCTATGTGCCCCGGCACTTTTTCGTCAACAACCACATGGGCATCGAAGAAGTGCTGGGTGCCGATGCCTACGCTGACATTCTCTACAAAGCCGGTTACAAGTCCGCCTGGCACTGGTGTGAAAAGGAAGCTGAATGCCACGGCCTGCAAGGTGTTGCCGTGTTCGAGCACTACATGAAGCGTCTGTCGCAACGCGGATGGGGGCTGTTCAAGATTCAGGACATCGATATCGAAAAAGGCACCGCCAGCGTGAAGCTTGAGCACTCCTGTTTCGTGTATGTCTACGGCAAGGTCGGACGCAAGGTCGACTACATGTTCACCGGCTGGTTTGCCGGGGCGATGGACCAGATACTCGCCGCCAGCGGCAGCTCGATCCGTACCGTAGCCGAGCAGGTTTACGGTGGCTCCGAAGAAGGTCACGACGACGGACTGTTTGTCGTCAAGCCGCTGTAAATCGAGGATCGCGTTATGGCTTTCGAAGCGATGTTCCAGCCGATCCAGATTGGCAAACTGACAATCCGTAACCGTGTGTTGAGTACCGCGCACGCTGAGGTTTATGCCACAGACGGCGGTATGACCACCGACCGGTATGTGAAGTACTACGAAGAGAAGGCCAAGGGCGGCATCGGTCTGGCCATCTGCGGCGGCTCATCAAGTGTCGCCATCGACAGCCCGCAAGGCTGGTGGAAATCGGTCAATCTGGCGACCGACAGAATCATCCCGCACTTCCAGAACCTCGCCGACGCCATGCACAAGCACGGCGCCAAGATCATGATCCAGATTACTCACATGGGCCGTCGCTCGCGCTGGGATGGTGATCACTGGCCGACCCTGATGTCGCCGTCAGGCATTCGCGAGCCGGTACACCGTGCGACTTGCAAGACCATTGAGCCGGAGGAGATCTGGCGAGTGATCGGCAACTACGCCAGCGCAGCGGCGCGTGCCAAGGCCGGTGGGCTGGACGGGGTCGAGTTGTCGGCGGTGCACCAGCACATGATCGACCAGTTCTGGAGCCCGCGGGTCAACAAGCGCACCGATGAATGGGGCGGCAGTTTCGAGAACCGCATGCGCTTTGGTCTGGAAGTTATCAAGGCGGTGCGCAAGGAGGTCGGCCCCGACTTTTGTGTGGGCCTGCGCATCTGTGGCGACGAGTTCCACCCCGATGGCCTCAGTCACGAGGACATGAAGCAGATCGCCAAGTATTACGACGACACCGGCATGATCGATTTCATCGGCGTGGTGGGCTCGGGTTGCGACACCCACAACACCCTGGCCAACGTCATTCCAAACATGAGTTATCCACCGGAGCCGTTTTTGCACCTGGCGGCCGGGATCAAGGAAGTGGTCAAGGCCCCGGTGCTGCACGCGCAGAACATCAAGGACCCGAACCAGGCAACGCGAATTCTGGAAGGCGGCTATGTGGACATGGTCGGCATGACCCGCGCGCACATTGCCGACCCGCACCTGATCGCCAAGATCAAGATGGGCCAGATCGATCAGATCAAACAGTGCGTCGGTGCCAACTACTGCATCGACCGCCAGTATCAGGGGCTGGATGTGTTGTGCATCCAGAACGCTGCGACGTCCCGCGAATACATGGGCGTGCCGCACATCATCGAAAAGTCCACTGGGCCGAAACGCAAGGTCGTGGTAGTCGGTGCCGGTCCTGCCGGTATGGAAGCGGCTCGGGTATCTGCCGAGCGTGGCCATGACGTAACGCTGTTCGAGAAAAAGGAGTTCATCGGCGGGCAGATCACTACCGCGTCCAAGGCACCGCAGCGCGACCAGATTGCCGGTATTACGCGCTGGTTCCAGCTGGAGCTGGCGCGCTTGAAAGTAGATTTGCGTCTGGGTGTTGCGGCCGATGGAGCAACCATCCTCGACCTGCGCCCGGACATCGTGGTGCTGGCGGTCGGCGGTCACCCGTTTCTTGAGCAGAACGAACACTGGGGTGCGGCTGAAGGCCTGGTGGTCAGCAGTTGGGATGTGCTGGACGGCAAGGTGGCGCCCGGCAAGAACGTGCTGGTCTACGACACCATCTGCGAGTTCACCGGCATGTCGGTAGCCGACTATCTGGCCGACAAGGGCAGCCAGGTCGAAATCGTCACCGATGACATCAAGCCGGGCGTGGCAATTGGCGGAACCTCGTTCCCGACCTACTACCGCAGCATGTACCCCAAGGAAGTGATCATGACCGGCGACATGATGCTGGAAAAGGTCTATCGCGAGGGCGACAAGCTGGTGGCGGTGCTGGAGAACGAATACACCGGTGCCAGGGAAGAGCGAGTGGTCGATCAAGTGGTGGTGGAAAACGGCGTGCGTCCGGACGAAGCGATCTATTACGCGCTCAAGGAAGGCTCGCGCAACAAGGGCCAGATCGACATCGATGCGCTGTTCGCCATTCAGCCACAGCCTTCATTGAGCCAGCCGGGCGACGGTTACCTGCTGTTCCGTATCGGCGACTGCGTGGCGCAGCGCAATACCCATGCAGCGATCTATGACGGCTTGCGCCTGTGCAAGGATTTTTGAGAACAGCTACAGGTTGCAAGCTTCAAGCTGCAAGTAGAAGCCTTTGCTCGGTGCTTTTTCTTGAAGCTTGCAGCTTGAGGCTTCCAGCTTAAAGCTTGCATCTTGAGGGCAACGTGATGCTAGACACCCTTCTTCCCATCCTGCTGTTCAGCGCCCTGGCCCTTGCGGCGCTGGGTGCGTGGCGGCGGGTGAGCATGTGGCGCAACGGACGGCCCTCGAAAGTCGACTTGCTCGGCGGGCTGCTGGCCATGCCCAAGCGCTACATGGTTGACCTGCACCACGTAGTCGCACGCGATAAATACATCGCCAACACCCATGTTGCCACTGCAGGCGGGGCGGTTGCCTCAATCGTGCTGGCGATTCTGGTGCACGGCTTCGGCCTGCATAACCGCGTTCTTGGCTACGCGCTATTGCTAATGACGGCGGTGATGTTTGTCGGCGCGGTATTTGTCTATAAGCGTCGTCTCAATCCGCCCGCGCGTTTGTCGAAAGGGCCGTGGATGCGTCTGCCGAAAAGCCTCATGGCGTTTTCAGCGAGCTTCTTTCTGGTCACGCTGCCGGTGGCGGGCATTCTTCCCGAGCATTTTGGTGGCTGGGTGCTGGTCGTTATCCTCGGGTTGGGCGTGTTGTGGGGCGTTAGCGAGCTGTTCTTCGGCATGACCTGGGGCGGGCCGATGAAGCATGCTTTCGCCGGGGCTCTGCACTTGGCCTGGCATCGGCGTGCCGAGCGCTTTGCTAGTGGTCGCTCCACGGGCCTGAAACCTTTGGACCTGAACGATCGAACCGCACCGCTGGGTGTGGAGAAACCGCAGGATTTCACCTGGAATCAACTGCTGGGCTTCGACGCCTGCGTGCAGTGCGGCAAGTGCGAAGCGGCCTGCCCGGCGTTTGCGGCAGGCCAGCCACTCAACCCGAAAAAGTTGATTCAGGACATGGTGGTCGGCCTTGCCGGTGGCACCGACGCAAAATTTGCGGGCAGTCCATATCCGTCGCTGGATGGCAAAGGCAAGCCGCTGGGCGAGCATGGCGGCAATCCGCATCAGCCCATCGTCAACGGGCTGGTGGACGCCGAAACGCTGTGGTCCTGCACCACGTGCCGGGCCTGCGTAGAAGAGTGCCCGATGATGATCGAGCACGTCGATGCCATCGTCGACATGCGCCGTCACCTGACCCTCGAAAAGGGCGCGACGCCAAACAAGGGTGCCGAGGTGCTGGACAACCTGATCGCCACCGATAACCCCGGCGGTTTTGCACCGGGTGGTCGGATGAACTGGGCAGCGGATCTGAACCTGAGTCTGCTCAGCGAGAGAAAGAGCGTGGACGTGCTGTTCTGGGTGGGGGACGGCGCGTTCGACATGCGCAATCAGCGCACGCTGCGCGCCTTCGTCAAAGTGCTTAAAGCGGCCAGGATCGATTTCGCCGTGCTGGGCCTCGAAGAGCGCGACAGCGGTGACGTGGCACGGCGTCTGGGCGATGAGGCAACCTTTCAGGTACTTGCCCGACGAAACATTCAGACCCTGGCCAATTACAGCTTCAAGCGTATCGTGACCTGCGACCCGCACAGTTTTCATGTGCTGAAAAACGAATATGGCGCTTTTGGTGGCGACTATCAGGTGCAGCACCACAGCACCTTCATGGCTGAACTGGTGCGCAATGGCGCATTGAGTCTGGGCCAGCACAAAGGTGCCAGCGTGACCTATCACGACCCGTGTTACCTGGGCCGTTATAACGGCGAGTACGAGGCCCCTCGTGACGTGCTGCGTGCGCTGGGTATAGAAATCAGGGAAATGCAGCGCTCGGGCTTTCGTTCCCGCTGCTGTGGCGGTGGTGGCGGCGCGCCGATCACCGATATCCCCGGCAAACAGCGAATTCCCGACATGCGCATGGACGACATTCGTGAAACCGCTGCCGAGGTGGTAGCAGTCGGTTGTCCACAGTGCACGGCCATGCTTGAAGGCGTGGTTGAACCACGCCCGCTGATCAAGGATATCGCCGAGCTGGTGGCCGATGCGCTGATTGAAGAAGTTATCCCCAGCTCGTCTGTTGCCAGCAAACGTGAACCCGCGGAGGTGCACTGATGAGCGACATTATCCGCCGCGACCCTCGTGCCGAGTGGATTGCCCGCAATCGACTGCACCCACTGCATGCCGCCATGCAGCCGGCGCTGAACAGCTGGATGGGACCAAACGGTTTGCTGCGCAAGAACGTGCATGGCCTGGGTTTTATCGGTCCCAACGGTATAAAGCGCATCGACCGCAGCGGCGCTCAGCAGGGTGGCGCGGTCAAGCGTTCGGCCGCTGCCGACGTGCAGTTGCCACTGCATACCATCGTCGAGCCAGCGTTCTATATCACAGTGGTGCCCGATATGGTCGGCGGCCGCCTGAGCAGCCACGATCGCGATCTACTGGGGCTGGCGCGTCAGTTTGCCGGAGCTGAAGGTGCCGTGCTGGCAGTGGTGTTCGGCGAACACAAGGAAACTGCTTTCGACGTTGCTGGCGTGGATCGGTTATTGATTATCGACGGTGCCGGGTTCGACGGTTATTCACCGGAACAGCGCGTGCAAGGATTGCGAGCTGTGGATAACCAGTTCAACCCGCGCCACTGGCTGCTGCCGGACAGCCGCACCGGCGGTGGCGAACTGGGAAGACGTTTTGCCGCCAGCATCGGCGAGCGACCTGCAACGCGGGTCTGGCAGGTCAAGGACCAGCTGTGCATAAGTCGGGCAGGAGCCGGGCGCGAAGACCTGGTTCGGCCTTTGGCCCGTCTGATTCTGGCCGCCGTAGAGTGTGCCGAACCGGTGAGCGAAACCCGCCACGAGGTAGTGCTGGTCGAGTTGTCCACAGGCGTAGCGCGCAGCCTGCCGCGTATCGAAGACCTGGGAGCAGTTGCCGTCGATCCCGGCGTTATCCCCATGGCTGAAGCCGAATTCATTCTGTCTGGCGGCAATGGTGTCAAAGACTGGGACCTGTTTCATCAGGCCGCTTCGGCACTCGGGGCCACCGAAGGGGCGTCGCGGGTGGCGGTGGACGATGGTTTCATGGGCCGCGAGCGGCAGGTAGGCGCGAGTGGCACCTGGGTGACCGCAAGGGTGTATGTCGCCGTCGGTATTTCCGGGGCCATCCAGCATCTGCAGGGCATCGGCGCCTGTGACAAGGTTATTGCGATCAATCTTGATGCGGGGTGCGACATGGTCAAACGCGCTGATCTATCGGTCATCGGCGAGAGCGCCGAAGTGCTCACGGCGTTGATAGCCGCAGTGCAAGCCTGGCGCAGCGGAGGTAAGCGCGATGCAGCCTGAAGTGTCTGTGGATAAGCATGCGGTACAGATCATCAGTCTGGTGTCCATCGGAGCGCACCCGACATCAGGTCGTGCGCGCCGCGCCGAACAGGATGCGCGGGCCGTCGAGCTTGGCTTGCAGCTGGCTGGGGATAACTTGCAGGTACTGCACGCCGGCAATGCCGAAGAACCGGCGCTGCGCGCTTACCTTGGCATGGGGCTCAACGAGCTACATGTGCTGGAGCAACCCGAGGGCGCCGATGCGCTGGTCGCGTTGACTGACTACCTCCGCGATTCTGCCGCACAGGTGGTGCTGGCCGGCAGTCAGGCTGAAACCGGTGAAGGGTCGGGCATGCTGCCTTTTTTGTTGGCTGAAAGGCTGGGCTGGTCACTGGTGACCGGTCTGGCTGAAGTCCAGTCGCTGAACAACGGTACCGCAGTGGTGTTGCAGGCTCTGCCTCGCGGCCAGCGTCGTCGGCTGAAGGTCCGCCTGCCGTTTCTGGCCACTGTGGATAACGCGGCTCCCAAACCTCGGCAGAGCGCGTTCGGGCCTGCACAGCGTGGCACGCTGGACACCGAAATGGTTCAGGTCGTTGCCGATGAGTTATTGACCGACCAAGCGCTGCAGCCAGCCAGACCGCGGCCCAAACGCTTGAAGGTCATCAAGGCCAAGAGCGGCGCTGACCGCATGAAAGCCGCCACCGCCAAGGCCAGCGGCGGCGCAGGCCAAGTGCTGAAGGGGCTGCGCCCGGAAGAGGGCGCAGCCGCGATTCTGAAGCTGTTGATCGATGAGGGCGTCGTAAAGTAAGGCTATGGTCTTGTGCTGCCCTCTTTGATGGGCGGTTTGCCTTTCTGCTCGGAGAGAGGCCGGAAGCAGGCATAGGAAATACTCCCGTCCAGACCACCGCTATTACTGACCTCGACTTTTACATCCGCGTTTTCGTAACTGCGGTTGAAACTCGAAATGGTGATGGGGTAGCAAGATGGCTCGTTTGAACGTCACGCCTGTACGGCCTTGACCAATATTCTTTTCGGGAAGACTTACGCACAATCCCTGTGCGTGTGCCTGTGGATAATGTGTTGGTGGACGTCTGAAGGGCTTTTAGAACGTGACTTTCGGAGTGGTGTTCAAAAAACGATCAATCTAACTCTTTATTTTTATTGCATTTTTTTGTGGATAAATGCGCACTGCCATCTGCCAGCCACTGGGTTTGCCCACAATCTCTGTGCGCGTGCTTGTGGACAAGTTGTTTGTGATTACCTGCAAGCCTTGTAAATAAAGGCTTTGGAGGTTTTGTACGAAAAATGATCAAAGCAGGGTTTTGCGTGCAGCGTTGGTTCATTCGGGTGGTTTTTCAGCCATTTTATACGTTGTCCACAGCAGGCCGGGTGATTCGGACGAAGTTGTACCCAAAGTCTGTTGGCGCTTCTGTGGATAAGGTGTTCGCGCTCCTCTGTAACCCAGTGAAACTGTGGGCTACAAGGTTTTGAGCAAAAAATGTACAGGTGCAATGTTTGCAAGGTGATCTGGATAAGTGATTGTTATCCAGTACATTCTTGCGTCAGCGCAACGACTCACCCACATGAACGCTTTGAAGGCTGTGTGGATAAGTCATTTCGTCGCTATATTTTCAAGCCCGTCTCATCGGCTATGGCAGCAGGTACCTGACGCCACGAGGATTACTGCCATTTTTTCGGCAAACCGGGATAAAGTTTGCCGCCTGCTTGCTCCACCCAAAGCGCCCACAACGTTGGTGCACTACCTGGCTTCCAGTCTATTTGTGAGGTGTGAGGATTAAGACAGATATAGGTGTCGCCGCCATACGTCACTTTATCCCCCTCCAAATAGGATTGAGCTGTTTTCCACTCAGGAATCGCTGCGCTGGTCGAAGCTTGTACAACATTGCTTGGGCCAGACAGGTTTTTCTCTGTATCGAGCGCGCCGACAAGACACTGATACGTTTTAGCCGCTGTTAGTCCTTCCACAGTGTACTTGAGTGTTGTGGCGTCGAGACTCACTGTCTCCCCGCCAAAGGTTATGAGGCGGTAGGACGCGACACCCAGTGCACTGAAAGACGCGTCCCACTCTAATGAAACACTGGTCATTGTTGCAGCGGTCTGGCGTAAGTTGCCTGGTGGCGTAGGGCGATCGTCAGAGGGCTCGGACTTTGTAGTGACCAAGAGCGTTTCAGAGCGCTCAGAGCTGTTTCCCACGCTGTCAATCGCCTGGATCTGATAACCATAAAGACGGCTGTGCAAAACACTTGTGTCAGTAAAGGGTGCGCTTCCAACGCGCTGTAAAAAAACATTATCCCTGAAGAGGTCATATTGGACGTGAGCAACTTTCGCCTTGCTCCAGTCGAGCGTTACCGACGTTGTGGTCTGTTCGGTGGATTTGAAGTCGAGAGGCAGTGACGGGTTGCCGGGCACAGGTGTTTCGCCAGCGGTCTTGACCTTTAATACATTACTGACCTCTGACCACTGAAGTTCGGTATCTTGTGCAACGACGTAGTATTCATATTGAGTATCGGCAGTAACGTCGCTATCGGTATACGCGGTCGTTACGCTCGCGATCGTTTGAAAAGGCCAGCCATTGCGGCCAATTTGATACCTGACGATTTGGCTATCGCTGGTGGACGGTGTCCAGGTCAGTGACACACTGCTCTCGGTGACGTCCACGAGGCTCAATACAGGTGTCGTCGGTTTTGCATCGCCTCCGCCTTCACTCTGTGTACGCACGGTGAGCGCGGCCGAGAATTCGGATGTGTTGCCCGTGACATCAATTGCACGCACTTGGTAACTGTAAGCAGTACCGGGCTGAAGGCCGGTATTGTTATAAACAGGGTTGTCTACAAGAAAGGAGTCCGTACCGTTACGACGCAATTCATATTGCAAGACCGGTTGCGGGCCTTCCGAGAGCGACCAGTTCAGTTTCACCGACGTTGCAGTTTTTTCGGTTGATCTGAGATCAGCAGGTACTGATGGTTTTTCCGGTACAGGTGTTTCGCCTCCGGTGAGATAACCGTAGCGGTTCACGAACTCCCAGTTGTACTCCTCGCCGCTTTTGTTCTTGCCGGCATCCCAGTTGACTGACCAGGTCATCAGCCCGCGAATCGGATTGCCGGCGTCTTCCAGCTCTTGCAGTGCATCCTTGACGTCCTGCGGATCAACCACGTAACCGGTGGCGGCGGCGTCATTGTTGGTCGGTAGACCAATGGCCAGCCTGTCGGCCGGAATTTTAGTGAAGCCACGCGTACCGTGGATCAAGCTGTCGGTCAGGTAGTAAATAAACTCTTTCTTATGGGCGTCGTTGTTTTGAGTGACCCACAGGTTCAGCTCATCGACCCATATGCCATCGCCGCCCTGGTTATAATACTGTGGCGCGATAAAGTCATAGATGTCTTCCAGAGCGTTGATGTAGGCCAGGTAAGCGCCGCCGCTTCTCAACGATTCCAGGAACGTCACGACGTCTTTTAGAAACGGAAAGTACGCAGTGATTTCTTTCAATAAAGGCAGTTTTTTGCTGACTCTAAGGTAAGGAAATTCCGGGGCCATGCTGATGATGAAGTGCTTACCTTCTGTCTCGTAATACTCGCGCACCATCCTCAACGCAGCGGGTAATACGGTCTGGTTATCGGCAAAGGTAATAGCAGCTTGTTCAAGGTCGATATCCAGGCCGTCAAAGCCATAGGTTTCAACCAGACGAATAATTTCATAGGCCAGTGCATCTTCCTGACCGGCATGCAACTCAATATGCGCGTCAGCCCCGCCAAGAGAAATCAGCACTGCACGGCCTTGTGCATTGAGTGCTGCCACCTGAGCGCGAAACGCATCATCACTCAGGTTATAAGGTTTGAAGGTGGGAATGCCGGCACCTTTCATAAAGGCCACTGCCACAACGTTATACGCTTCGGGTATGTCGGTCAGCGCCATCTCTTTGAAGAGGCCTTGCTGGTAACCTTGACCGGGTTCGGAAGGCCAGTTATGCCAGAACCCCATGAGAATATTTTTGCCCCTTATATCCGGCATGGCCGAGGCGGCATCGGTTGTTTTGTTTTTATATTGATTAATGATTTTTGGGTTGAGCATAGTCCGTGTCTCCTTCCGTTGGATTGACTTCAACGAGAGTTGATCACGAGAGGGGTTTTCAGGTAACTGTCAGAAATGACGGTATCGGCGGAGGAGTTGTTGTGCGGGGGAAACGGGAAATTCGTCAGTCGACGATCGTTTGAGCAGGCTCACCTCGCTGGAGAGTGAGCCGTACTCAGTATTGCCAAGGGCAGGTGTGCCCTCTACTCGTGATTCACCGCCACGCCCTTCAGATAGGGTGCAGGCTCTGCCCCGAGGTTTTCCAGCATGCGCGAGCTGTACCAGTCGACGAAGTTGACCACGCCGAACTCATAGGTTTTCGAATAAGGCCCGGGTTGATAGGCGGTAGAGTTAATGCCACGCTGGTTTTCTTCGGCAAGACGGCGGTCCTGATCATTGGTGGCATCCCAGACCTGGCGCATGCGTTCCACGTCGTAGTCCACACCCTCGACTGCATCCTTGTGGACAATCCATTTGGTCGTAACCATGGTTTCCTGCGCACTGATCGGCCACACCGTGAATACGATGATGTGATCGCCCATGCAGTGGTTCCAGGAGTGCGGCAAATGCAGAATACGCATCGAGCCCAGGTCCGGGTTCTGGATGCGGCCCATCAGTTTTTTGCAGCCGACCTTGCCGTCCAGGGTCATCGACACCGTGCCTTTGAGCAGCGGCATGCGCACGATACGGTTACGCAGGCCGAAACTGGCGTGGGCGTAGGGGATTTTCTCGGCGTCCCACGCAGCAGCAGACGCGGCCACGTGATCCTTGAAGGCCTGATCGGCGCGCGGGTCTGTGACATCGTCCCATTCCAGCAGGGTTTTGAGCAGCTCAGGGTGCGAGCCACCGCAGTGATAGCACTCGCGGTTGTTCTCCAGTACAAGCTTCCAGTTGGCCTTTTCCATCAAGGTGGTTTGCACCGCCACCTTGGTGTTCTCCATATCATAGGGTTCCATGTAGTGCCGCAGCGTCGACAGGAACTCGTCGATGGCAGGCGGGTTTTCCGCCAGGCTGATGAAAATGTAGCCACCTGCGGTCTTGACGTGCACCGGCTTGAGGCCGAACTGCTTCATGTCGAAGTCGTCGCCCATTTCAGTGCCCGCATACAGCAGACGACCGTCCAGCTCATAGGTCCACTGGTGATAGTGGCAAACCAGTTTGGCGACCTTGCCTTTCTCGGCGGTGCACAGGCGCGAGCCGCGATGGCGGCATACGTTGTGGAACGCGTTGACTGCACCGTCCGGGCCGCGCACCACCAGGATCGGGTTCTTGCCGATCTGCAGCGTCAGGTAATTGCCCTTGGTCGGGATCTCGCACGTCATCCCGGCAATCAGCCACTCCTTGTGAAAGATTTCCTGCATGTCGATTTCAAACAGTCGGTCATCACTGTAAAAAGGCTGCGGCAGCGAGTAGGTGCGCTCGCGATTCTGCAGCATCTCGGCAGTGGCCTTGCGTGCAGGTTCCAGCGGATCGCCCAGGCTCAAGGTTGCGGTGACGTCCATCGATTAAATCCCTCATGACCGCGGCATGGGCGGCCTGCGAATGTGGCTGATACGGGTGTGATCGCGTTTCACGCATGACGATAGATCAGTCGACCATGCTTATGACCCTTGGTGGCGAGTGTGGAGCCGGGCGCGCAGCGAACCTTATCCATGGGCGACATGGCCGCATCCGTTCCCGACGCGACAGGCCTTGTTGCACGGGGCTGGTCGCGGTAAGTACGTGAATGTCGTTGATAGGTAAATGGCCGCCTCGCGCGTTACGCAGAATCCGCAGCATGAGAGGCCGACAGTCGGCCGTGGAGATCGAGTATGTCGCAAAGTTTCCTGAGCCCGGTCACGACCCAGACATGGGCCAACGGTCGCCACCTGGTACGTGTCGTCAAAGTCATCCAGGAAACCTGGGATGTGCGCACTTTCTGCTTCATGGCCGACCAGCCGATCATGTTCTTCTTCAAGCCGGGCCAGTTCGTGACCCTGGAGCTGGAGATCGATGGTCTGCCGATCATGCGCTCTTACACCATCTCCAGCTCACCGTCGGTGCCCTACAGCTTTTCGATCACCGTCAAACGCGTACCGGGCGGCAAGGTCTCCAACTACCTGCACGACACACTCAGTGAGGGTCAGGAATTGGCCGTGCACGGGCCGGTCGGGCTGTTCAATGCCATCGATTTCCCCAACCCGAAGATTCTCTACCTTAGCGGTGGCGTCGGCATCACGCCGGTGATGTCCATGGCGCGTTGGTTCTATGACACCAACGCCAATGTCGACATGGTGTTTGTGCACAGCGCCCGCTCGCCCAAGGACATCATCTATCACCGCGAGCTGGAACACATGGCCTCGCGGATCGATAACTTCAGCCTGCATCTTGTCTGCGAAAAGCATGGGCTGGGTGAGCCGTGGGCCGGTTATCGCGGCTACCTGAACCAGAAAATGCTTGAACTGATGGCCCCGGACTTCATGGACCGCGAGGTGTTCTGCTGCGGGCCGACGCCGTACATGGCGGCGGTCAAGCGTCTTCTACTGGAAAACGGCTTCAACATGGCGCAATACCATGAGGAGTCGTTCGGCGCGACACCGCCTGAAGCGCGGGCCGATGCAGTCGAGCAGGCCGAAATCGCAGCCGACACGCCGGATGTCGACGCCGCCGACCTGCATCAGGTGGAATTCACCGACACCGGCAAGAGCATTCGCGTGGCCCCGGGCGAAACTGTTCACGCCGCTGCCGCCAAACTCGGCCTGATGATCCCCAAAGCCTGTGGTATGGGCATTTGCGGCACCTGCAAGGTTATGAAGCTGAGCGGCGAAGTGGAAATGGAGCACAACGGCGGCATCACCGACGAGGATGTTGCAGAGGGCTACATTCTGTCCTGCTGCAGCGTACCGAAGGGGGATGTGCGGATTGAGTATTGAGCACGCCTGAAACTGTGTGACGCGGAGCGTCCGGAACGGCATACCCACGCGGAGCATGGGCACGATAGTGATCTCTCTGACGACTATCGTTCCTCACGCTCCAGCGTGGGAATGCCGTGGGTGACGCTCTGCGTCACAAATCTATGCCGCACCGCAGGTTCAAGACCGGACGCGGAGCGTCCAGAACGGCATGCGACGCGGAGCGTCGCACGATAGTTGGTGTCATCCTTCCGCACGCTCCAGCGTGGGTACGATGGGCATTCTTTCGGGTATCTATCGGTTACCTTCCACTGTGACTCTGCTTATAAGCCGCCAGCGCTGGCAGCAGTTGCTGGTCGATGGCCTGGCGGACGGCGGGGAGGAGGGTGGCACTGCCGGTCAGGAGTTGCTCTACCAGACGTCGCAGGGCTGTAGCGCGTTCGGCGTTCAGGCCGCAAACGGCTTGCGCGCAGGCTTGTTCAGCGGTTGCGCCGCCGGGTGCTTCGAAGCCCAGGGCTCTGAGTTGGCCGAGCAGGTCTTCCTGGTCAATCAAATCTGCGTGCATCATGGCTTCTGTTCCTTTGATCGGGCTTTTTTCCGATTCTGGTAGGGCAGACTGCCAAGGGCAAGTCCTGTGCGTCGCGCATGGCAGGATTGACTACAGGTACGTCGTTTTCAGTTCAGGTCGCGCTTATTCGATTTGCAGGTTTTCTATTGTGTTGTCGACCATGACCTTTGCCATTTCCACCAAGTGCATGATCGTGAGCGTCATGTCTCTTTGCGCGCCGGTCATGCTGTCGCTGAATTCGTAAGCGCTGGTTGCAGCACAGCGCAGCAGGTCGCTGGCATACATCAGCGCATCTTCATGGCTGACTTTGGGGCGGGCGTTGAAGAGGGGTGGGTCGGGGACGATTTTTAGCATGTGATGTATCTCCTGGAGTTTTAGAAGACCATCACCGTCGGCTACTAAGCGAGGGTGGTGATCATGCGCAGGTAGTAGCCCGGTCCAGGAACCCCGGTGCATCCGAAGATGCCCCACGCACGACCACCATAAAAAATGCAGGCCGTGAAAGGGCACCTGCACAAGGTGGCGCAATGCGCCTGGATTAACGAGGGCTACTAATCCTCATCGCTGAATATGCAGCGACGGGCGCAGAGTAGTGATCGAAATCGGCAGGCACAAGGGGGCGGGAGTTTCTCGGAAATTTCCTTCAAACGAAAGAGACGAGTCCCGCAAATTCGTTACAAATTCTTGTTCATTGCTCAGGTTTGCTAAACTGCGCAGCTTGCCAGGAGCTGCCATGAATTACCGTCACGCCTACCATGCCGGCAACCACGCCGACGTGTTCAAACACTTGACTCTGACTCGCTTGATCGCCCTCATGGCGCGCAAGGAGCAGCCGTTCGCCTATCTCGACACCCACGCGGGGTTGGGGTTATACGACCTCAAGGGCGATCAGGCCACCCGCACCGGAGAATGGCTGGAAGGCATCGGCCGTCTTTGGGATGCACCGGATTTGCCCGCGCTGGCCTCCGATTACTTGCAAGTGCTGCACGACATGAACCCCGACGGCGAGCTGCGCTACTACCCCGGCTCGCCGGAGCTGGCCCGCCGCCTGACTCGCGAGCGCGAGCGTGTGCTGCTCAACGAGAAGCACCCCGAAGATGGGCGTCTGCTCAAGGAAAACATGAAGGGCGATCGCCGCGTGGCAGTGCATCTGGGGGAAGGCTGGCATGTGCCACGCGCCTTGCTGCCGGTGGCTGAAAAGCGTGCCGTGATGCTCATCGACCCGCCGTTTGAGCAGCTCGATGAAATGAAACGTTGCGCTGTAGCGCTCAAGGAAACCATCGGGCGCATGCGTCAGACGGTGGCGGCGATCTGGTACCCGATCAAGGACCCGCGCCTGCTGCGGCGTTTTTATCAGGACCTGGCCGAGACTGGCGCACCCAAATTGCTGCGCGTCGAGCTGTTCGTCCACCCGCTGGACACCCCGGCCAGCCTCAACGGTTCAGGCTTGGCCATCGCCAACCCGCCGTGGGGCCTGGAAGAAGAGCTGCGTGAGCTGATGCCGTACCTCGCCCAGAAACTGGGCCAGACCCAGGGCGGCTGGAAGATGGACTGGTTGATTGCGGAGTAGGCTTGCCTGCATCCATCACTGCGTGCCCATGCGGAGCACTCAGCGTTGTACACAGATCCTGGCAAGCCCAGAAGGCTGTGTAGGGCATATAGGTGCGTACCGTGCAACGCTTCGCTGGTTCGCGATCTGCCGGGAACCGGCAGCAAAACCGCTTGCCTCGGTGCATCAGATACAGCCGAGTTGGCCGGTTTTGGGGCCGCTTCGCAGCCCATCGCGGACAAGTCCGCTCCTACGCCCTCCGGGCAGAAGCCCGGTTCCTGACGCCCCGGCAGGGGCGTGTCTCAAGCCGGCATGCACACACCCGTGCCGCCCAGCCCGCAGTAGCCCTGTGGGTTCTTGGCCAGATATTGCTGGTGGTAGGCCTCGGCAAAGTAGACCGTCGGGGCTTCTTCGATTTCAGTGGTAATTGCGCCTAGCCCGGCCTTGCTCAGTTCCGCCTGGAATTCTGCAGCGCTGGCCTTGGCGGCGTCGAGCTGTTCGGGAGTGGTGCAGTAGATCACCGAGCGGTACTGAGTACCGATGTCGTTACCCTGACGCATACCCTGGGTCGGGTTGTGCGCTTCCCAGAACACCTTGAGCAACGACTTGTAGCTGATTTTCTCGGGCTCGTAGACAACCAGCACCACTTCAGTGTGGCCAGTCAGACCGGAGCAGACTTCTTCGTAAGTCGGGTTCGGGGTAAATCCGCCCGCATACCCCACGACGGTGCTCACCACACCTTCCTGTTGCCACAGGCGGCGTTCTGCGCCCCAGAAGCAACCCAGGCCGAAGATGGCGAATTCCACATTGCTCGAAAACGGTCCCAGCAGCGGGTTGCCGTTGACGAAATGAGTTTCCGGAAGCGCCATAGGCGTTTCACGACCCGGCAGTGCTTGTTCGGCGGTGGGCAGTACGTTTTTGTTCACTAGAATTTCCGAGCGCAGAGTCATGAACCATATCCTCTCGTTTAGAGACAGGCAGCAGGGGCCAGGACAGATGAGCAGAGTTACATAGGTCCCGTTACACGCACAAACAAGTGCTGCCGTGTAATAACAGCCTGACAGTGTGCCCGAGAGAGCAGGGTGCAGGGAAGGTTGTCAGGCGGACGGACGACGCGGGTAGCGCTTCAGTTTCTCGATCAGCTCTTCGCCGGGGATAGGCTTGTCGAACAAATAGCCCTGGCCCACATCGCAACGATGACGGCGCAGGAACGTCAACTGTGCAGCGGTTTCAATGCCTTCGGCGACCACTTTGAGCTTGAGGTTGTGGGCCATCGCGATGACCGCAGAGGTGATTTCCATGTCGTCTTCATCATCCGGAATATCGCGGATGAAGCTGCGATCGATCTTGATCACATCAATGGGGAATTTCTTCAGGTAGCTGAATGACGAGTAACCGGTGCCGAAGTCATCCATGGCCAACGACAGGCCAAGCTTCTTCAGCGAGTCCAGCTGCTGGCGCGTGTCTTCGGTGGCTTCCAGCAGCAGGCCTTCGGTCAGTTCCAGTTCCAGCAGCGAAGGATCCAGCTCTTCTTCTCTGAGGATAGCGGCAATCGATGACACCAGCTCGGGGTCGGAAAACTGCTTGGGTGACACGTTGATCGCTACCTGCAAATTACCGAAACCAGCGGCGGTGAGGTCCTTGCTCATGCGGCAGGACTGGCGAGCGACCCATTTGCCGATGGGGATGATCAGGCCGGTTTCTTCCGCCACGCTGATGAACTGATCGGGGCGGATCATGCCTTTTTCAGGATGATTCCAGCGCAGCAGCGCTTCCATGCCCAGCAGACGACCGGTCAGCAGGCACAGCTTGGGCTGGTAGAACACCTCCAGCTCGTTCTGGGTCAGGGCGCGGCGCAGGTTGTTTTCCACAAACAGCTTGTAGCTGGCCTCGGCATTCAAGGCTTCGGTAAACACCTGAACCTGGTGCTTGCCGTTGGCTTTGGCCTTATGCAGTGCCAGGCCGGCGTTTTTCATTAAGGTCTGCGGGTCACGGCCGTGCAGCGGCGCGCAAGCAAGGCCCACCGAGCCGGTAACGCTGATCAGCTGATTATCGACGAACATCGGCTTGTCCAGCGTGGCCAGTACCTGAATGGCTGTGGCCTGTCCGGCTTCCTGATCCGTGTTGTCGAGCAGAACGGCGAATTCGTTACTGGCAAAGCGCGCCAGCACGTCGGACGGGCTCAAGGTGTTACGCAGACGGCGCGCCAGACTGATCAGCAGTTTGTCGCCGGTCTGGTGGCCAAGACTGTCGTTGATGCGCTTGAAGTTGTCGATGTCGACCAACAACAGGCTCATCGGCGTATCGGTGTCGCGGGCAAAGCGTTCGTCCAGATTGCGGATAAAGGCCGGACGGTTGCCCAGATTGGTGAGGTTGTCGGTGTACGCCAGGCGCTCGATGCGCTGCTGGGCCAGCTTGCTCTGGGTGATGTCTTCATAGATGCCGATGTAGTGCGTCAGCTCGCGATTATCGCCATACACCTTGGAAATCGACAGCTGGCCCCAGTAGGGTTCGAGGTTCTTGCGTCGACTTTTGAACTCGCCCTGCCAGCTGTTGCTGTTGGTCAGGCTGGAGTTGGCTTCCAGCAGCAACTGGTTGAGGTTTTCCAGCGCAGGCAGTTCCGAGAGCTTGTGCCCGGAGACCTCATCGGAACTGTATTGCGTGATCGCCGTGAAGCTTGGATTGACGTATTCGACCACGCCGTTGCAGTTGACCAGCAGAAAGGCGTTGGCGCTTTGTTCGACTGCACGCTGGAACAGGTGCAGCGCATTGGTCGCGGCTCGACGGTTATGGTTGTTGATGACCTGAGCGAACTGGTCGGCCAGCTCCCCGGCGAAGGCGATTTCGTCGGACTGCCACTCGCGTGTCGAGCCGGACTGTTCCAGGCAGAGCACGCCAATGACCTGGCCATCGATACGAATACTCGCATCGAGGACCGCCTTGTCTTCTCCAGGGTTCAGGCTTTCGGCCATTTCGCGGGTGCGCGGGTCGGTCTGGATATTGCTGGCGTCAATCGCCCTGCTGGTATTGAGCGCTTGGAGATAGGTGGGGTAGGCGCTGATATCAATCGGCGTACGCGACTGATAGTCGCCGCTTTCCCGACGATAGTCGGTGATCGGCTCAAGACGCTTGTCGGTGAGGTTCCAGATACTGACATGATCGACGTCATAAATGTCGCAGGCACTTTTGGTGATCAGCTTTGCCGCTTCCAGCAGGGTATTGGCTGTGGTGTAACGATGCCGGGTAAGGCGCAGGATCAGGTCCTGCTGGGCACGCACGCGTTCCAGATGGGCAAACTGGTCACGCTGGGCGCGCTGGTTGAGTTCAAGGGCAATCTGCAGGCGCAGGTTACGGGTTTCGAGATCGGAGTCAGTGGCGGTCTCGCTTTCTGTGACAAGGCCATCGACGATCAGAAAATAACCACGCAGCAGATGACGATTGTGCTGCTTGTAGGCTTCGCCGATTTCCAGCAAGCCAAGCGCGCCCTTGGGGCTGTGCAGGGTGTAGCGAATCAGGTAATTCGGAGAAGAAGCCAGTTGCTGCTGGATGTCGTCATGCAGTTGATAGCGTGCTTGCGGCTCCATGAGGCTGGCATAAGGGGATCCAATCAAGGCGCAAAGGTCGACGGCGGGCAGGCCGAACTGCTTTTCGCAATTCGGATCGAGAAACAATAGCGCCCAATTGGCTTCATTCAGCCGCTCGAAACGCAGCATGCCCAGGCGCGATGGCACTGGCAATTGCGTCACTACCTCGGCTGCGGATCTACCGGCAGCATCGGTTTGGCTTTTCATGAACAAACTCGCTTCCGGAATACTAGTCGCGACGGGCGTAAACCCCACTTTCGCGTATGGCAAGGTTGCATGATGCGGCTCGTGCTTACAAGAGACCACAGTGGCTTAGTGCTATAAAAGTGTCGGCCGATTGCCCAGGTTCTTCAATGTATCTGGTCGGATACTTGAAACTGCTCGTTTTTCGGGCAAAGTCCCTGTTTTAAAGGGGATTTCGCCATACAGGTTTGCTCCTGTCCGGAAGGGTTGTCAATCAAGTCGTCGCTACCCTGGCCTCCTTCGCTGGTAATTGCAGGAAAATCCCGGCGGCAAACATGGCCAGAACTCCGACGCTCAGGAACGTCAGCTGGAAAGCCTCCAGCACGCTGCTCAGCTCGCCGGTGGCCACTTCTTCGCTGAAACCGCCCAACAAGGCCGCAGCGCTTGCAACCCCAAGGCTCAGCGAAAGTTGTGCCACCACCGAGAGCAGGCTGTTGCCGCTTGCCGCGCTGGCATCGTCCAGATCGATCAGGGTGACGGTATTCATCGCGGTGAACTGCAAGGAGTTGACCGCACCGAGCAGGCCCAGATGCACCAGCAGAACCCAATAAGGCGTCTGCACATCGACCAGTGCCAGGCTTGCCAGCAGGATGCCCAGCAGCAATGTGTTACCGGTCAGAATGAGGCGATAGCCCATATGCTCGATCAGCCAGCGCGCTACCGTCTTGGCGAACATTCCTGCAGCTGCCAGCGGCAACATGCTCATGCCCGCCTCGGAAGGCGAATACCCCAGTGCCACTTGCAGCAGCAACGGGATCAGGAACGGCAAGGCTCCGCTGCCCAGACGGGCGAACAGATTGCCCAGAATACCGACCGCAAACGTTCGGGTGCGAAACAGCGAAGGGGCGAACAACGGCGATTCGATGTGCCCGGCGCGCAGCCAGTAGGCCGCCAGGCAGCCCATCCCGGCAAACAGCAGAAGCACCACGCGCATATGTGGCAGGTTCAGCTCGCCCAGCCCCTCAAGAGCAATGGTGATCAGCACCATTGCCGCGCCAAACAGGATAAACCCGATGCCGTCAAAACGCGTTCGACCGCCTCCGGGAAGGTCGGGGATGAAGTGTTTGACGGCATAGCAGCCGATAATCCCGACTGGAATATTGAGCAGGAAAATCCAGTGCCAGCTCAGGTACTCGACCATCCAGCCGCCAAGCGTCGGCCCCAGCAACGGTCCCAAAAGACCGGGCACGGTGATAAAGCCCATGATCCGTACCAGCTCCGACCGCGGATACGCACGTAAGACGATCAGGCGTCCGATGGGCAGCATCAGCGCGCCACCCAGCCCCTGAATCACCCGCGCCGCCACCAGCACATTGAGCGACCAGGACAGCGCGCACAGCAGCGAGCCGAAGCTGAACAGCAAAATGGCGCTGAAGAAGATGCGCCTGATCCCGAAACGATCGGCAATCCAGCCCGAGGCCGGGATCAGCAGTGCGATGGTCAGCATGTAGGCGATAACCACCGACTGCATGCGCAGGGGGTCTTGCGCCAGCGAGCTGGCCATGGACGGCAGGGCAGTGTTGAGGATCGTGCCGTCCAGGCTTTGCATGAAGAACGCAATGGCGATGACCCAGGGCATCCAGCGCAGGGTCTTTTCATCCATGATTGGCGCTGCTGAGTTCGACATAAGCTCCTGCTACAAGGTTAGGGTGATTCGGCTTATCAGAGCGCCGGGCAGTTGAATCGACCCCGTCTGGCGCTGAGTGTAGGTACTCGATTGAAGAATCAGTTCCCGCTCGCGAGTCAGGTCCTCCAGTGCGCTACCCAACAGGCTGTAGGCGCTGTCATCGAAACGCATGGTGCTGACCGGTGCGACGATCTTGCCGTCTTCGACCCAGAATGTTGCGAAACGTGTCATCCCGGTCAGACGTGCGGCAGCGCGATCCGAAAAGTTCAGGTACCACAGGTTGCTGATGTAAAGGCCTGTGCCGAGCTTTTCAAGGATCTGGTCCAGCTCCAGCGAGCCGCCGGCAATGCTCAGTGCGCTTGGACCTTCGCCATAATCCGCGCCGTTGGCAGGCAGGTCGTACTCAGCGGCGCTGCTCGAGTCCACCAGTCGCTCGCGGGCCTGCCCGTTGACGATCAGCTTCAGATCCTTGCGCGGGTAGCCTTCGCGTGAGAAGGCTGGCGAGAGCGAGCCACTGACTTGCTCGTCGAAGCTGATCAGCGGGCTGAAATGAGTCTCGCCGTCATACAGCCTTTGCAACGGGCTGCGCTTGCTGGCCACCGCTTGCGCGGAAAACCCACCCCAGCTGAGCATGCCAATGACTTCGTCCAGTGCCGCCGGAGCCAGATAGGCGCGGTATTGACCGGGCTTGAGGGTGTGCAGTGGACGGCCGAGAAATTCGAGCTGCTCACGGGCCTGCTGAAAGCGTTGCACGAACGCTTCGTTGTTCCAGTCGTGACCTGCGTAATTGGCTTTCACCGCCTGGCCGTTTTCATGAAACAGGCTCCAGTCAAAATTGAAGCTGTTGGCCTGATGCCAGCCCAGCGCTCCCCACGAACTGGCGAAACCCCGGTACAGCGGGCCAGCCGCGTAAAAACCCACAAGATCGAGGTCGCCTGACAGTTGGCTGATTTGCTCGACGACCTGCGCGCTGTCCGGCAGCGGTAAGTCCTGCACATTGCTGCTTTGCCAGGCCTGCGTGTTAGGCAACAGATACGGGTCTTTCGCCAGCGAAGGCAAGGTTTCGCGCAATTGCTGCAAGGCATTGGAAAGGCGCCGAGTATCGGTCTCCTGATCCCCGGACAAGGTCACTTCCAGGTTGGCATGACGCCCGTCGTCGATCAGTTTGAAGGTCGCAATGACCTGCTGCACGCTCCCGGCCTGCCGAACCTGGCCGTGGTTGAAACGAATGAAGTCGGACGCTTCGGCGTCGTAGGCCAGGGTGAAGTGTTCCGTCGGGCTGATGGCAGCCTTGAGCACGGCGACCAGCGCCTCGAATTGCTGTTGGTGCGACATCAGGCATCCCCTCCAAACACATCGACATTGGCAAACACACACGCCGGAGAGGCATGGCCTACACGGATCACCTGATTGGGTTCGCCTTTGCCGCAGTTGGGCGTGCCCAGCACTTTGAAGGTACTGGCGTCACCGACTGCGCTGAGGTTTTTCCAGAACTGAGCAGAAATTGCCCGATAGTTGGGGTTCTTCACAACGCCCTTGAGTTCACCGTTTTCAATCAATTGGCCCCATTCGCAGCCGAACTGGAACTTGTTGCGCGCGTCGTCGATGGACCAGGAGCGATTGCTCGACATCAGGATGCCGTGCTCGATGTTACCGATCAGCCCGTCCAGTGACTGGTCGCCCGGTTCGATGTTCAGGTTGGCCATGCGATCGATGGGCGCACGGTTCCAGCCGCAGGCGCGGCTGTTGGCCACCCCGTCCAGGCCGCTGCGGTATTGCGACAGTGCGCCGCCGAGCGGGCGTTGCAACAGGCCGTCACGAATCAGGAACTGTTTACTGGCGGCCGTGCCATCGTCGTCGTGCGCGTAGCTGGCCAGTTGTTCAGGAATGTCCGGGTCGAACGTCACGTTCAGCAGGCTGGAGCCGTATTGCAGGGTGCCGAAATCGGTCGTCTTGACGAAGCTGGTACCTGCGTAATTACGCTCGTCGCCGAGAATCCGGTCCAGTTCCAGCGGATGGCCGATGGACTCGTGAATCTGCAGCACCATCTGATCCGGCATCAGCAGCAGGTCGCGTGGGCCTGACGGTGTGTTGGGGGCGAGGATAAGCTGCAAAGCCTGGTCGGCGACGTTGGCCGCAGAGCCGATCAGACCGCAACTGCTCAGCACTTCAAGACCGCCCTGTTGGCCGAAGTTGTCGCCGCCCAGGTTACGCGTCTGGCTGTCACGGCCATCGTAGGCGGTGACGCTCAGGCCCGGAAAAACGAAGCGTTGCGCCTGACGAAGCTCTGCGCCCGCGGTGTTCAGGTAAATCTGCTCAACCGTTTCCAGCCCCAGTACGGCCTGCCAGTTGACCAGCCGTTCGTCTTTCGGGACGGCGCTGGACTCGGCCATCAGCAGGCCGATGCAGTCGCTCAGTGGCGGGAATGCTTGATCCATGTGCGGCGACAGATAGTCAGCCTTGGCAGTCGAGACAGCTTGATCGCTCAGGTTCAGCAACGCATGCGGTGCCAGGCGACGTGCCAGCGCTTCGGCCTGCTGCAAGGCGGCTTGCAAACCCCGAAGGGAAATGTCGTTGGTGGCGGCGTAGGCTTCAACACCGTTCAGGCGCACGGTCAGCATTGCGCCCTCGTCGCTGCTCAGCGACGGCGGCTCGGCCACATTCTTGCGCACGCACAGGCGTTGGCCGGTGCGGTGCACGTAACGTACGGAAAAAAATTGCGCTTCACTCTGCAGAGCAGCGAAATGCTGCGTGAGCCGGGCGGAGAAATCGAACATGCAGACAAGCTCCTTCTTGAGGGTGGTCAGTGAAGTCCGGGCGGCCTTTTGAGCCGATTGCCGTTAAGGGGGAGATTACCCCCCCACGATTGCCAGGCTGCACCTGCAAGCTTTGAGCCAGACGCTTCAGCCCTGCATCACCAGCTTGATATCGGCGGCCAGTTCACGCACGCGCTCTTCTTCGGTGTCCCACGAACACATGAAGCGTGCGCCGCCGTTGCCGATGAAGGTATAGAAACGCCAGCCCCTGGCCGTCAATGCTGCAATGGCCGGTTGCGACAATTGCAGGAACACACCATTGGCCTGTACCGGAAACATCAGCTCCACGCCGGGAATATCCTTGACCAGTTCGGCCAGGAGTTGTGCGCAATGGTTGGCGTGGCGTGCGTGTTTGAGCCAAGCGTCGTTTTCCAGCAGCCCGACCCACGGCGCAGACAGAAAGCGCATTTTCGACGCCAGTTGCCCGGCCTGTTTGCAGCGGTAATCGAAGTCTTCAGCCAGGTCATGGTTGAAAAACAGGATGGCTTCACCCACCGCCATGCCGTTTTTGGTACCGCCGAAGCACAGTACATCGACGCCGGATTTCCAGGTCAGTTCTGCCGGTGAGGCCTCCAGAAAGGCGCAGGCATTGGAGAAGCGGGCACCGTCCATGTGCAGATGCAGGCCCAGCTCCTTGCAGGTCGCACTGATTGCCTTGAGTTCTTCGGGCTGATAAACGCCGCCTACCTCGGTGGCCTGGGTCAGCGTCACGACGCGCGGTTTGGGGTAGTGAATATCCTGACGCTTGAGCGCCACTTCGCGAATCGACTCCGGGGTCAGCTTGCCGCCTGCGCTGCGTGCTGTCAGCAGTTTGGAGCCGTTGGAGAAAAACTCCGGCGCGCCGCATTCATCGGTTTCAACGTGAGCCGTTTCCGAACAGATGACACTGTGGTAACTCTGGCACAGCGATGACAGCGCCAGCGAGTTGGCCGCTGTGCCGTTGAAGGCAAAAAACACTTCGCAGTCGGTTTCGAACAGACGGCGGAAATCATCTGATGCGCGTGCAGTCCATTGATCGTCACCATAGGCACGTTGATGCCCCTTGTTCGCCTGCTCCATGGCTGCCCAGGCTTCAGGGCAGATACCGGAATAGTTGTCGCTGGCGAACTGTTGGCTTTGGTCTGTCATGGCCGATTCCTTATGGGCGATTATGGTGCGCACTGTAGCGACAATATAAGGTTCGGTCATGTGTTGACTGCATGACGCAATTCCCCATTCAGGAGCGATATGGATCTGTCCAACCCGCCTTTTCTGCCCGGACGCAACAAGGCGCTGGACCTGCTCAAGTGGCTGGCGATGCTGAGCATGGTGCTCGATCATCTTCGCTATGTGGGCTGGTCAGTTGATTTTCTTTACGTGCCGGGGCGTTTCGCCTTTCCCTGGTTCTGTCTGGCAATTGCCGTAAACCTTTCCCGGCGCAGCGCAACCATTCTGGCCCCGCGGGTGCAATGGCGCTATCTGGGGTGGCTGCTGGCATTTGCAGCGCTATCAGAAATCCCGTATCGGCTGTTCATGGCGGATGTGACCGTGCTGAACGTGATGCCGACCCTGTTGCTGGGGCTGCTGATTGCTCAAGGCTGGCAGCACCGCAACGTGACGACGCGAATCATGGCCATCGTGGCCCTGCTGCTGGGGGCGGTTTTTCAGCAACAATTGATGTTTGGTTTTGCCGGCGTGTTGCTGCCGCTGGTTTTTCTGTTGGTGCTGCAAAAGCGCCTTTGGTATTCGGTGTTTCCGGCAGCTTTCTGTCTCGCAGGCAATGCCTGGCCGCAGATGTTTGCCGGCGCGAGCTGGGGCGATCCGATTTCCATTGGCTCGATAGCCGCCTGCCTGGTGGCACCTGCGCTGGGCATAGCGCTACTGCGCACCAAACCGAAGTTCGCAGTGATCCCGATGCGGCGCTGGGCCTATGCGATCTACCCGCTGCACTTTCTGGTATTGCTGGGTTTGCGGACGGTGTTGGAGCGTGGCTGAACGATAACCTCAACTATCGTGCGACGCTCCGCGTCGCATGCCGTTCCGGACGCTCTGCGTCCTCTTGCAAGGCAGAGCGTCGTGAACTGCATTCCGACGCTGGAAGCATCAGCTGTTAGGCAGCAACCGGCAAGTAATGCTCTTGATGTAGCGCGTCTCGGCAATTGCCGGGTGTACCGGGTGATCCGGGCCCTGGCCGCCGCGTTCCAGTAGCTGGATGTTGCGGTCCAGATGGCGGGCGCTGGTCAGGAGGATGTTTTGCAGGTCGTCTTCCGGCAGGTGCATGGAGCAGGAAGCGCTGACCAGAATGCCGTCCTTGCTGAGCAGGCGCATGGCTTGCTCGTTCAGGCGGCGGTAAGCGCCTTCGCCGTTTTTCATGTCTTTCTTGCGTTTGATGAACGCAGGTGGATCGGCAACGATCACATCGAAACGCTCTTCACCGGCTTTCAGCTCTTTCAGCGCTTCGAAAACATCGCCTTCAATGCAGGTCATTTTTTCTGCGAAGCCATTCAGGGCTGCGTTGCGCTCAACGCCATCAAGGGCGAAGGACGATGCGTCGACGCAGGTCACGTCACTGGCACCAAAAGCCGCTGCCTGAATTCCCCAGCCACCAATGTAGCTGTACAGGTCCAGTACACGCTTGCCTTTGACGTAGGGGGCAATGCGCGCGCGGTTCATACGGTGGTCGTAGAACCAGCCGGTCTTCTGCCCGGCCATCACCGGTGCTTCGAATTTCACGCCGTTTTCTTCCAGCGCAACCCATTCGGGAACCAGGCCGAACACGGTTTCGACATAACGATTCAGACCTTCCGCATCGCGAGCGGCTGAGTCGTTCTTGAACAGGATGCCGCTTGGCTTGATGACCTGAACCAGCGCGGCAATGATGTCTTCCTTGTGGTTTTCCATGGTGGCCGAGGCCAGCTGGACAACCAGAATGTCACCGAACCGATCCACCACCAGACCCGGCATCAGGTCTGAATCGCCGTAGACCAGGCGGTAGAAAGGCTTGTCGAACAGACGCTCGCGCAGCGACAGCGCCACGTTCAGGCGATGGACCAGCAAAGACTTATCGAGCGGCAGCTTGATGTCGCGCGACAGCAAACGTGCGCAGATCAGGTTGTTGGGGCTCATGGCGACGATGCCCAGCGGCTTGCCGCCAGCAGCTTCGAGGATGGCCTGATCACCGGCTGCAAAACCATGCAGCGGGGTGGCGGCTACGTCGATTTCGTTGCTGTAGACCCACAAGTGACCGGCGCGCAGGCGGCGGTCGGCGTTGGCTTTGAGGCGCAAGCTAGGCAGGGACATGACGTCGCTCCTGAAAAAAGAGCGGGATTATAGCGCGTCATCCCGGTAGTGCGCCGGGATGACTACAATAATCGCAACCGATCAAGCCGACAGCGCTTCAATCAACTTGCTGTTGAAGGCCGGGATGTCATCAGGCTGGCGGCTGCTGATCAGCGTGCCGTCGGTGACAACTTCCTGATCAACCCATTTAGCCCCGGCGTTGACCAGGTCATCCTTCAGCGTCTTGAAGCTGGTCAGGGTTTTACCCTTCACCAGGCCTGCCGATATCAACAGCCAGCCGCCGTGACAGATAACCGCCACTGGTTTGCCGGAGCCCTCTATGTCCTTGACGAGCTTCTGTGCGTCCGTGTCTATGCGGATGGTGTCGGAGTTCTGTACGCCGCCCGGCAGAACCACGCCATGGTAGTCGCTGGCGTTGGCCGCCTTGAACGTGCGGTCGATCTTGAAATCATCGGCAGGTTTGTCGTGATTCCAGCCTTTGACCTGGCCCTCTTCGGTGGACAGGATTTCCACGGTGGCACCTGCTTGCTCCAGCGCTTCTTTCGGGCCGGTCAGTTCGACCTGTTCGAAACCGTCGGTTACAAGAATTGCGATGCGTTTGCCAGTCAGTGCTTTAGACATGGGATCCTCCAGTGTCGGGCTTTCAGGGTGGCGTCTGGCGGTCGTTTTGAGGCCGCCATATACGCCGTCAACACAAGGTCCGAAGCCTGGCATTTGGCAAAGTTCCGAGAATATCTTCGTCTTGGGTGATGGACCGTTTCCCCGCAAGGGGTCAGAATCCAGTCATTACGGTGAGTAAATTCCTATGTCCGAAGAGCTAAGCCCAGAACAGATCCAGCAAGCGTTGCAGGGTATCAGTGTGCCCCCGCAGCCGCAGATCATGGTGGATCTGCAGATGGAGCAATACATGCCCGATCCGGACCTTGGGGTAATTGCGCGGCTGATTGCGCAAGATCCGGGTTTGTCCGGGGCGCTGCTGAAGATCGTCAACTCTGCGCACTACGGCCTGTCCAACAAGATTGCCTCGATTGACAAGGCCGTGAATCTGCTGGGCAGTCGTACCGTGATCAATCTGATCAACGCACAGTCGATCAGGGGCGAGATGACCGATGAGACCATCGTCGCGCTTAATCGCTTCTGGGACACCGCGCAGGATGTCGCAATGACCAGTCTGACGCTGTCCAAGCGCATCGGCTCGCAGACTGTGGATGAATCCTACGCATTGGGCCTGTTCCATGACTGCGGTATTCCGTTGATGCTCAAGCGCTTCCCGAATTACATGCCGGTCCTTGAACAAGCCTACGCCAACGCAGGGCCTGATTGTCGCGTTGTCGATACTGAAAACGCCGCGTTCCACACCAACCACTCGGTGGTCGGCTATTACACGGCCAAGTCATGGCGCTTGCCTGCGCACGTGACTGACGCGATCGCCAATCATCACAACGCATTGGCGATTTTTCAGGACGATACCAGTCGCAATGCCCCGCTCAAGAACCTCTTGGCCCCCCTGAAAATGGCCGAGCACATCTGCCAGTCCTACCAGGTGCTGGGCAATCAGGGCGAAGATCACGAATGGGAATGCATTGGTGCGCTGGTGCTGGATTACGTGGGCTTGTCCGAATATGACTTTGAATACCTGAGGGAAAGCATCCGCGAGCTGGGCGCGCGCTGAGCCTGTGCGCTGCTGGCTTGCCCTTCCTGTAAAACCGAGTGATACATGCCTGAATTACCCGAAGTAGAAACCACCCGTCGCGGCATTGCACCCCATCTTGAAGGTCAGCGTGTCAGCCGCGTTATCGTACGCGACAGCCGTTTGCGCTGGCCCATTCCCGAAGATTTGGACATCCGGCTTTCCGGACAGCGCATTGTGCAGGTGGACCGGCGCGCCAAGTACCTGCTGATTCAGGCCGAAGTGGGCACGCTGATCAGCCACTTGGGCATGTCGGGCAATCTGCGCCTCGTCGAGGCCGGGCTTCCGGCGCTCAAGCACGAGCATGTCGATATCGAACTGGAGTCCGGGCTGGCCTTGCGCTACACCGACCCGCGTCGATTCGGGGCGATGCTCTGGAGCCTTGATCCGCATAACCACGAGTTGTTGATTCGTCTGGGGCCGGAGCCGCTGACTGATCTGTTCGACGGTGAGCGCCTTTACGAGCGCTCGCGCGGCAAGTCGATTGCGGTCAAACCGTTTGTCATGGACAACGCCGTGGTGGTCGGGGTGGGCAATATTTACGCGACCGAAGCACTGTTCGCGGCGGGTATCGACCCGCGACGCGAAGCCGGAGGCGTCTCACGGGCTCGTTATCTCAAGCTTGCCATCGAGATCAAGCGCATTCTGACCTACGCTATAGAGCGCGGCGGTACCACCCTGCGTGACTTCATCGGCGGCGACGGAAAGCCGGGGTATTTCCAGCAGGAATTGTTTGTCTACGGGCGTGGCGGCCAGCCATGCAAGGTCTGCGGTACAACGTTGCGTGAAATCAAGCTGGGGCAGCGCGCCAGTGTTTACTGTCCAAAATGCCAGCGCTGAAATACGAGAGGCGCAGAGCGTCAGGCCACTTGCTTAAGCTGCACCCCTGTTTATAGTGATGGCACCTTAATTATTTGCTACGCCTGAAGGACCAAGCCATGAGACCGTTTCGTATTCTTGCTGCCACGCTGGCGCTGTTTATCGGCCTGCAGGCGCTGCCTGCGATTGCCGCCGATGTCTCCACCGGCAGCGGCGATCCGGTCTACACCATTCAAAACCCGCCAGCGTTCGCGATGATCGGCGATCTGCTGATTGCCCGACCGCTGTTGATAGCAGCCACGGTCATCGGTACAGGGCTGTTCGTGATTGCTGCGCCTTTTGCAGCTGCAGGCGGCAACCTCGGCGCAACGGGCAAGGCGCTGGTGGTCGATCCGGGCAAGGCAGCCTTTGTGCGTTGCCTGGGTTGCACCGGTGACGGGTACGGCAAGCAGCAGTAAAGGCTGTATCAGACCTTGCTGGTGATGATCCGGTACTTGTCCATCAGCTGCTCTTTGCTCTCGACGTGATTTTCATCCAGGGGGATGCAGTCGACCGGGCAAACCTGCTGGCATTGAGGCTCGTCGTAGTGACCCACACATTCGGTGCACAGGTTCGGGTTGATCACGTAGATCTCCTCGCCTTGTGAAATCGCCTCGTTTGGGCACTCGGGTTCGCAGACGTCGCAGTTGATGCAATCGTCAGTGATGATAAGGGACATGAATTGCTCCTGCCGCAGCCGACGCCGGGGCACATTAAAACCAATGCGGCGAATTGTGCCGCATTAGGCTTCGGGATGCACCTTCACATGCAGTGCGTCTAGCGCTTGAAGCGTTCGGTCAGCGCCTGAGCGACGGCAGGATGAACGAATTTGGTGATATCACCGCCCAACGCCGCGATTTCACGCACCAACGTCGAGGAAATGAATGAGTAGCGCTCTGAGGGCGTGAGGAACAGGCTTTCGACGTCCGGTGCCAACTGACGGTTCATGTTGGCCAGCTGAAACTCGTACTCGAAGTCCGATACCGCGCGAAGGCCGCGCAGAAAGACGTTGGCATTCTGTTCCTTGGCAAAATGCGCGAGCAGCGTCGAGAAGCCGACGACTTCCACGTTGGGCAGGTGTTTGGTGACTTCGCGGGCCAGTTCGACGCGTTGTTCCAGAGGAAACAGCGGGTTTTTCTTCGGGCTGGCGGCAACCGCAATGACCACGTGATCGAACAGGCGCGAGGCGCGCTCGACCAAATCTCCATGGCCCTTGGTAATCGGGTCGAAGGTGCCTGGGTACAACACTCGGTTCATCGCGTCGTCCTGGTCGGAGTCCGTTGTGGGACTCGGATGGTATCGCAGCCTTCCCGATGGGCCAAGCTGCGTAATAAGCGCCAAGCGTCGTATTGCGCCGATTATCGGCCATGTTTCAGCCCAAACCCCCGATTTTGGGGCTATTTACTGTGGTGCGGATAATGCTCGACGCGCAGCAATTGGCTAAGACACCTTGTGTTCAGCTTGTCTGCGTCGACTCGTCACGGGTGCTGCTTCGATTCTGCCGCCATTGCGGCATCTGCCTGCGTTAAGATTGCCATCATCTGATTAGCAATTAGAGTGGCCTTGTCCGCATGGCAACCCGTACCAAAACCCGTGAACGCATTGTGCAAACCAGTCTGGAGCTGTTCAATCAGCAGGGCGAACGAAGCGTGACCACCAATCATATTGCTGCGCACATGGAAATCTCGCCCGGCAATCTCTATTACCACTTCGCCAACAAGCAGGTGATCATCGCCGAGCTGTTCACCGAGTACGAAACGCTGGTGGGCAGTTTTCTGACCCTGCCTGCCGACCGCCCGCCGACCATTGAAGACAAGCGCGATTATTTTCTGGCGATAATGGACGCCATGTGGCGCTACCGTTTTCTGCATCGCGACCTTGAGCATCTACTGACGTCGGATGCAGAGCTGGCGAGGCGTTACCGGCGCTTTTCGTATCGCTGCCTGATGCAGGCGATGACTATCTATCGGGGGTTTATCAAGGCTGGCATCCTGAAAATGGATGAATCGCAGATCGAGTGGACCAGTCTCAACACCTGGATCGTTCTGACGTCGTGGGTGCGTTTTCTGTGCACCAACCGGGAAAACGCTACAGAGTTGAACGAATCGGCGATTCGACGTGGCGTCTATCAGGTACTTATGCTCGAATCTGTATTTGTCGCGCCTCAGGCTCGCGAAGCGTTCGACGCGCTATGCGAAACGTTTCACTCGACGTTGCCTGAGGTTCTGATGTGAATTTCAGAGCCGATGAGCGGCCTGCTTGTCGGTTCTCTGCCGCAGGAGTGTGTCATGTCCATTGCGCAACTGATCAGCCCCGAGCAACTGGCTGCACGACAGAAAACCCCAGGTCTGGTGATTCTCGATTGCCGTTATGCGCTTGAAGATTCCGATTACGGTCAGCGCAGTTACGCCCAAGGGCGTATCGAGGGCGCGTCCTTTGCCGATTTGAAGCGCGACCTCAGCGGGCCTGCTATCAAAGGCAAGACCGGACGTCATCCACTGCCCGATCCCGGCGCTTTGCTGCAATGCTTTCAGGCTTGGGGTATCAACGCTGACAGTGATGTTGTGCTGTATGACGATGGGCCGGGAATGTACGCCGCGCGCGCTTGGTGGTTGCTGGCCTGGATGGGCAAGCGCGAAGGCGTGTACCTGCTCGATGGAGGGCTGAAAGCCTGGCACGCTGCCGGGTTGCCGTTGAGCCTTGACGCTCCGAATCGTGAGCCAGGCAGTTTCAGCGGTGAGCCGGACATGTCGATGGTGCTCAGCGGCAGTCGCTTGCATGGCCGTCTCGGTCGCCCGGAAATGACCTTGATCGACGCCCGCGCCGAAGCGCGCTTCCGAGGTGACGTAGAGCCTTTGGACCCTGTCGCCGGGCATATTCCAGGTGCTCAGTGTGCGGCCTGTACCGATAACCTCGGGCCGGATGGACGCTTTTTGCCACCTGAGCAGCTCAGGCAGCGTTTTGCCGAAAAATTGCAGGGTCGTCCGCCGGAAAGTCTGGTGTCCTACTGCGGATCAGGCGTCACGGCCTGCCATAACCTGTTCGCCCTGTGCCTGGCCGGATACCCGCTGGCAACGCTTTATGCGGGCTCGTGGAGCGAGTGGATCAACGATCCCGAGCATGAAATCGCCACGGGCGCCGGTTGATGCGTCGTCAGCCTGATCAGGCGTTTTCGCGCTGATGTGCAGCGCTTAGCCATAACGGGATGCGGCGCTCAAGGTAATAGCCCGGATTGCGCAGCGAGCCGTCGACGAAACCGACATGCCCGCCTTTGGCGTGTAGCTCGAACTCGGTGCAGGACGACAGCTCGCTTGGTTCGGGGAGGCTGTGGGGGAACACGAACGGGTCGTCGCTGGACTGGATGATGAGCGTCGGCGTCTGAATCTGACCCAGATAGTAGCGGCTGGATGCCCTGCGGTAGTAATCCGTGGCGTCGGAAAAACCATGCAGCGGTGCAGTCACCCGTCCATCGAAGTCCCAGAACGTTCGCATGTTCTCCAGTGAGCCCAGCGCGGCGAGTTCGGCCAGCCCCTCGCTGATGCCTTCATGCTGGAACCGATGCTGCTTGTCACGGATATACGCCAGCATTTCGCGCATGAAGTGCCGTTGATAAACCCGCGAGAAGCCTTGACCGATACGGTTGGCGCATTCGTCCAGACGGAACGGCACGGACACCGCCACTGCGCCCCGTAAATCACTGTTGGCGCCGGATTCGCCGAGGTACTTGAGCAACACATTGCCGCCCAGCGAATACCCCACCGCATAAATCGGAGCCAATGGCCGCAGCGAGCGCAAATGAGCGATCACTTCGGCCAGGTCCTCGCTCGCGCCTGAGTGATAACTGCGCGACAGCAAGTTGGGTTCTCCCGAGCAACCGCGCCAGTTCAACGCCACACTCGGCCAGCCCTGCGCTGCCATGGCCTTTTGCAGGCCGGCAACATAAGGCGAATTGGACGACCCGGTCAGGCCGTGCAATACCAGCACCAAGGGCTTATCGGGCTCATCCGAGCCATGCCAGTCCATGTCCAGAAAATCCCCATCCTTCAACCACAACCGCTCGCGCGTACGCGCCAGCAGCGTCGGCCTGCGCAGCAGCGGCCCCCAAAGCGTCTGCAAATGCGGATTGCCCATGCCGACGGCCGGTACGAATGGATTGGCATGGGACAGAAAGGTAAGGCGTGTGGACACGTGCTTGCTCAACGATCAGTTCAGGGGCTGAAGCTGTACGTTGCCATTAAGTGGACCGGGATGTAAGTGGCTTGACGGTGTCGTTGCGTCTAGAAATGCGTTTCGTGACGCTCTGCATCGCAAAAGAGTACGCACAGCGTCCAGAACGACATGCCGACGCCGAGCGTCGCACGATAGTCGAGGTTATCGTTCCGCACGCTCCAGCGTGGGAATGCCTTTCACGACGCTCTGCGTCGTCAAGAGGACGCGGAGCGTCCAGAACTGCATGCGACGCAGAGCGTCGCACGATAGTTGTAGTTGCTCCAGGGTGGGAATGCCTTTCACAACGCTCTGCGTCGTCAAGAGGACGCGGAGCGTCCAGAACTGCATGCGACGCGGAGCGTCGCACGATAGTTGTAGTTGCTCCAGCGTGGGAATGCCTTTCACGACGCTCTGCGTCGTCAAGAGGACGCGGAGCGTCCAGAACTGCATGCGACGCGGAGCGTCGCACGATACTTGTAGTTGCTCCAGGGTGGGAATGCCTTTCATGACGCTCTGCGTCGTCAACAGGACGCGGAACGTTCAGAGCGCATGCCAAACGCGGAGCATTGGTTCGTGAGCTGTCAGCCCTGGCCCCGCTGCCACAACGCGTAATACACCTGACCAGCCTTTTTCTCGCGGTGTAACCGCCAGCTGCCCGGCAAGCCGGTGGTCGATGGCGGGGTTTCGCTTTCGGTGTAGATCCAGGCAGTGTCGGCCAGCCAGCCGTGGCTTTCCAGCAGGTTGCAGGCTGAAGCCAGCAGGCCCTGATGGAAGGGCGGGTCGAGGAACACAACGTCAAAGGGCGAGGCGGTGGCGGTTTCCAGATGGCGCAGGGCGTCGGTCTGGGAGACCTGGCCGCTGGTGCAGTTCAGTGCGTTGAGGTTCTGGCGCAGACTGGCGATGGCTGCCGCGTTGCTGTCCAGCGCCAGGCCCATGCTGGCGCCACGGGACAGGGCTTCGAAATACAGTGCGCCGCTGCCAGTGAAAACGTCCAGCACCCTGGCACCAGCGATGTAGGGTGCCAGCCAGTTGAACAGGGTTTCGCGCACGCGATCAGGCGTCGGGCGCAGGCCGGGGGCGTCGGGGAAGGTCAGGCGACGGCTGCCCCATTCTCCGCCGATGATACGAAGCTGACCCAGGCCGTTGTGGCCCTTCGGACGTGGATTGGCCATCAGTGTTCCGGGACCCCTACAGGTTGGCGAGTGGGTTTGTCGGTCGGCGCCGGCAGAGGCTTTTGCTCGACGGTCGGGCCAACGGTAACAATGACCATCTTGTCGGCGCTCAGGTGCTTGCTCATCGCAGCTTTCACCTGTTCGACGGTCACGCTCTGGGCGGCGGCCATGTAGTCCTCAAGGTAGGTCAGCGGCAGGTTGTAGAAACCGATTGCTCCTAGCTGGCCCACGATGGCCGAATTGCTGGCTGCGGTGAGCGGGAAGCTGCCGGTCAGTTCGCGTTTCACATCGTCGATTTCTTTCTGGGTCGGGCCGTTGGCGAGGAAGTCGCGAACGATGTCCTGTACCAGTTTGAGGGTGTTTTCGCTCATTTCCGCGCGCGTTTGCAAGCCGATCATGAACGGCCCGGCAACCTGCATGGCGGTGAAGCCGGACGACACACCGTAGGTCAGGCCGCGTTTTTCCCGCACTTCGGTCATCAGTCGGCTGCCAAAGCCGCCACCACCCAGTACCGAGTTACCCACGGTCAGCGCCGCGTAATCCGGGTCGTTACGGTCGATGCCCAGTTGCGCGAGCATCAGGTGGGTCTGGTTGGACGCGAATTCGATATGCGTGGTGCCTGCCTTCGGTTCAACCGGATCGGCGACCTTCGCCAGCGCCGGGCCTTTGGGCAGCGATGCGGAAACCTGCGCCGCGACGGCTTGCGCTTCGTCTCGCGACAGATCGCCTACCAGAGCAATCACCGCGTTGCCTGCCGCATAGCCTTTGGCGTGGAAGGCCTTTAGCTGAGCCAGGGTAATGGCATTGATGCTTTTTGCGTCGCCTTCACTCGGGTGAGCGTAAGGATGGTCGCCGTAGAGACGGTTGAACAGTTCCTTGCTGGCGATAGCGCCGGGGTTCTGTTTCTGAGTCTCGAAGCTGGCGATCAACTGGTTTTTGATACGGGCCAGAGAGTCGGCAGGGAAGGTGGGCTTGCCCACGACTTCGCTGAACAGCTTCAGTGCCGGGTCGCGTTTGTCGGCAGCACTCAGGCTGCGCAAGGACGTGACCGCCATGTCACGGTAGGAACCATTGCTGAAATCCGCTCCCAGGCCTTCGAAGCCCTGAGCGATGGCGTTGACGTCCTTGCCTTTGACGCCCTCATTGAGCATGGCGTTGGTCAGCAGGGCAATGCCGGGTGATTTCTGGTCCTGGCTGCTGCCTGCGGCGAATGTCAGGCGCATGTCGAACATCGGCAATTCGCGCGATTCCACGAACAGCACCCTGGCACCCTCGGCGGTATTCCAGGTTTGTATGTTCAGGGCACGACGGGCCGGCGCCTTGCCGTCCAGTTCCTTGAGGGTTTGCAGGTTGCTGCCCAGTGCAGGAGTGGTCTGGCCCTGCTCGGCAGGGGCGGCGTTGTCGGCCACGGCTGGCAGTGCGACAAAGGTGCCGAGTGAACCGGCCAGGATCAGGCCAAGCAGCGCATGACGTGGAGCGTTGCGCGTGATCATTTGGCTTTCTCCTCAGGCAGAACGTGCGCAACGCTGAGGCGCTCACGGGTGAAATAGGTATTGGCTGCTTTCTGGATGTCTTGCGGGGTCACGCTTTGCAGCGCCTCCAGTTCATTGTCCATCAGCTTCCAGGACAGGCCGACAGTTTCAAGCTCGCCGATCATGGTCGCCTGGCTGGTAATCGAGTCGCGCTCGTAGACCACGCCCGCAATGACCTGAGCCCGAACGCGCTCCAGTTCTTCGGCCGACGGTGCCTTGGTTTTCAGCTCGTCGAGCAGACGCCAGATGCCGGCTTCCACATCGGCCAGGGTCTTTTTCTTTTGCAGATTGGGTGTGGCGCTGATCATGAACAGGCTGTCGCCGCGAGCAAATGCGTCGTAGCGCGACGATGCGCCGGAGACCAGTTCTTCGCCACGTTCCAGGCGTGAGGAAATGCGTGCGCTGTAACCACCGTCGAGCAGTGCCGCAATCAGGCGCAGGGCATTCGCCGAACGTGGGTCTTCAGCGGTCGCAACGCTTGGCACGTTGAAGCCGTAAATCAGGCTCGGCAACTGGGTTTTGACGTGCAGAGTGATCTTGCGCTCGCCCGGCTCGGCCAGTTCCAGCGGTTTTTTCGAGGGCGGCACGTCGCGGCGCGGGATCGGCCCGAAGAAACGCTCTGCCAGGGCTTTGACCTCGTCCGGCTGCACATCGCCAACCACAACCAGCGTGGCGTTGTTCGGCGCATACCAGGATTCGTACCAGTGGCGCAGCTCTTCAACCTTCATGCGCTCCAGGTCCGCCATCCAGCCAATGGTCGGCGTGTGATAGCCGCTGGCAGGGTAGGCCATCGCCTTGAAGCGTTCGAATGCCTTGCCCATCGGCTTGTCATCGGTGCGCAGGCGACGCTCTTCCTTGATGACTTCGATCTCGCGGCTGAACTCATCGGCGGGCAATTTCAGGGTTGCCATGCGATCGGCTTCCAGCTCCAGCGCTACGCTCAGACGATCGCGGGCCAGGACCTGATAGTAGGCGGTATAGTCATCGCTGGTGAACGCATTCTCTTCAGCGCCCAGATCGCGCAGAATCAGCGAAGACTCACCCGGCCCGGTCTTGCTGCTGCCCTTGAACATCATGTGTTCCAAGGCATGGGACAGGCCGGTCTGGCCGGGTGTTTCGTAGCTGGAGCCGACCTTGTACCAGATCTGGGAAACCACCACCGGAGCGCGGTGATCTTCGCGGACGACAACTTTCAGGCCATTGTCCAGGGTAAATTCATGGGTCGGTTGCGAATCAGCAGCCAATGCTGTCAAGGGCAGACAAATAGTGCTGAGCAGCAGGCCTGCGGCGCGGCGGGCTAGAGCATTCATTCGTAGTTTGAACCTGTAGGACGGCCCGCGTGAACTTAGCGTCGGCGGGCGCGGGGGTGTTAGGATACTGATCCGTTTGCTTCAGAGACAGCCTTCACTGGCCGATTGCGAGTGAAACCTGTCTGAAACGCAGGTAAAGGTAGCGCTTCAAGCGGCCGTTGAGTGAACAAGAAGTCCTAAACGCAGTCTGTTTTGCATGTCAGAATTTTTCCGGGTCGCCCTCTGGCGCCCCGCAACCTTGAGATAGCCGTCCTCCATGTTTGGTTCCAACGACGACAAGAAGACCCCAGCCGAGGCTGGAGAGAAGAAAGGCCTGTTCGGATGGCTGCGCAAGAAACCGCAGCAAGCCGAGCCAGCGCCACAAGAATCATCCCCGACGCAACCCGATCCGGTCCACGACCCGGTTGTGACCACGCCGCAGGTTGAGCCTCCTGCTGCCTCGCAATCTGTACCCGAGAGCATCGTCGAGCCGGTTGCGCATTCGCAGCAAGGCCATGTCGAGCCAGGTGCGCCGTCGCCTCAGCCGTGGCTGACCTTGCCGGTAACCGAGGAGCCAGTGGCACTGAGTGACGAGCGCGAGCCGCACATCACCCCGCCAATTCCAGAGCAAAGTCAGGCTCATGCCATGCC
Source organism: Pseudomonas syringae group sp. 247E2 (assembly GCF_032587795.1). Classification (NCBI taxonomy): domain Bacteria; kingdom Pseudomonadati; phylum Pseudomonadota; class Gammaproteobacteria; order Pseudomonadales; family Pseudomonadaceae; genus Pseudomonas; species Pseudomonas syringae group sp. 247E2. The sequence goes on from NZ_JAWHPK010000014.1 coordinate 62,821, forward strand.
CGAGCCGGTCGCAGCGCAACCTGTGGCTGATATCGTGCCGCTGAGTGTTCCCGAGCCGCTACTGGTTCAGCCTGTTCCAGAACCAGAACCCGTCGTGGCGCAGGCTGTGCCACAACCGGTAGCGCCTGTTCCGCAAGTGGTTCCTGCTCTGGCCCCTGCTCCGGTACAAGAGCCCGAAACCGGTAAGGTCGGCTTCTTTGCTCGCCTGAAGCAGGGGCTGTCGAAAACCAGCGCCAGCATCGGCGAAGGCATGGCCAGCCTGTTCCTGGGCAAGAAAGCCATCGATGATGACCTGCTGGAAGAAATCGAAACCCGTTTGCTGACCGCCGATGTCGGCGTTGAGGCCACATCGGTCATCATCAAGAGCCTGACTCAGAAGGTCGCGCGCAAACAGTTGACCGATGCTCAGGCGTTGTACACCTCGTTGCAGGGCGAACTGGCTGCGATGCTCAAGCCTGTCGAGCAGCCCTTGGTGATCAAGGCCGAGCACAAGCCGTTCGTGATTCTGGTGGTCGGCGTCAATGGTGCGGGCAAGACCACCACCATCGGCAAGCTGGCCAAGAAGCTGCAACTGGAAGGCAAGAAGGTCATGCTGGCCGCGGGCGACACGTTCCGCGCTGCAGCCGTCGAGCAATTGCAGGTCTGGGGTGAGCGTAATCACATACCGGTCATCGCTCAGCACACCGGTGCCGATTCCGCCTCGGTGATTTTCGATGCCGTGCAGGCCGCCAAGGCCCGTGGCATTGATGTGTTGATCGCCGACACCGCCGGTCGCCTGCACACCAAGGACAACCTGATGGAGGAGTTGAAGAAGGTTCGCCGCGTGATCGGCAAGCTGGACGCAGATGCTCCTCACGAAGTCCTGCTGGTCCTCGATGCGGGCACCGGGCAGAACGCTATCAATCAGGCCAAGCAATTCAACCAGACCGTCACGCTGACCGGGCTGGCGCTGACCAAGCTGGATGGCACAGCCAAAGGCGGCGTGATTTTCGCCCTGGCCAAGCAGTTCGGCTTGCCGATTCGCTATATCGGCGTTGGTGAAGGTATTGATGACTTGCGTACCTTCGAGGCCGAACCCTTTGTTCAGGCACTGTTTGCGGAGCGGGAGCGTCCATGATTCGATTCGAGCAGGTCGGTAAGCGCTACCCGAATGGACATGTCGGGTTGCATGAACTGAGCTTTCGAGTACGTCGCGGCGAGTTTTTGTTTGTCACTGGTCATTCCGGTGCCGGCAAAAGCACGCTGTTACGCCTGTTGCTGGCCATGGAGCGTCCAACTACCGGCAAACTGATGCTGGCCGGCCAGGACCTTGGGCAGATCAGCAACGCACAGATCCCGTTTCTGCGTCGTCAGATCGGCGTGGTGTTCCAGAATCACCAGTTGCTGTTCGATCGCACAGTGTTCAACAACATCGCGTTGCCCTTGCAGATCCTCGGTCTGTCCAAGCCCGAGATTGCCAAACGGGTCGATTCGGCCCTTGAGCGTGTGGCGCTGTCCGATAAGGCCGAGCTGTACCCCGGCGACCTGTCCACCGGTCAGCAACAGCGTGTCGGGATTGCTCGCGCCATTGTCCATCGCCCGGCCTTGCTGCTGGCCGATGAACCGACCGGTAACCTCGACCCACGTCTGGCGGCGGAAATCATGGGCGTGTTTGAAGATATCAACCGACTGGGGACCAGCGTGCTGATCGCCAGTCACGACCTTGCATTGATTGCCCGCATGCGCCATCGCATGTTGACCCTGCAACGCGGTCGTCTGATCGGTGACGGGGAGGCCGGAGTATGAGTGCTACACGCAGCCCCAAGGTGTCCGAACGCGTTGCGCCCAAGGCCGCCGATCCAGTGCCGCCGAAAAAGAAAAAGCAGCGTCACGACCATGATGATGACGGTCCGGATTTCAGTGCGTTGTTGTCGGCGTGGCTGGAAAGCCATCGCTCCAGTCTGCTGGACAGCCTGCGACGTCTGGGAAAACAACCGATTGGCAGTTTCTTTACCTGTCTGGTGATGGCGATTGCCTTGAGCTTGCCGATGGGACTGTCATTGCTACTGAGCAATGTCGAGCGTCTGGGTGGTTCATGGCAGCGTGCGGCGCAGATTTCCATCTACCTGAAGCTGGATGCCAATACTGCTGATGGCACTCGCTTGCGCGATGAAATCAAGTCGATGCCCGGTGTGGCAGATGCCGAGTACATCAGCAGCGAGCAGGCATTGGGTGAATTCAAGCAACAGTCCGGTCTGGGCGAGGCGCTCAAGGAATTGCCAGAGAACCCGCTTCCAGGCGTGGTGCTGGTAACGCCGGATGAAGTGGACAAACCTGCGCTGGAAGCCTTGCGCACGCGGTTGGCAGAACTGCCTAAAGTCGAGCAGGCGCAACTGGATCTGGTCTGGGTCGAAAGGCTGGCCGCGATCCTCAAGCTGGGTGACCGATTCGTTTTCGGCTTGACGGTTTTGCTTGTCTCAGCTTTGCTGTTAGTAATTGGTAACACAATTCGTCTACATATTGAAAACCGCCGTATCGAAATCGAAGTCATCAAGCTGGTGGGCGGTACTGACAGCTACGTGCGCAGACCCTTCCTTTATATGGGCGCGCTGTACGGTTTAGGGGCAGGTATCCTGTCCTGGGGCGTTCTGGCTTATGGCCTGAACTGGCTGAACGGTGCGGTCGTCGGGCTGGCAGGTCTCTATGGAAGCGACTTTGCGCTGGCAGGTGTTCCGATGGGTGATGGTCTTTCGCTCTTGCTTGGAGCGGTTCTGTTAGGGTATATCGGTGCCTGGATTGCGGTCGCTCGTCACTTGCGTGAGCTGGCGCCCCGTTAGAGGCAAATTTTTCGTTCACCAGACTGGCTTCTGAAAATCAAGGAACTTGGTTAGCGGTTCCGGGTCAATCTGGCTATTGCTGAACTGCACATAACCTGTGCGCTGGAGGTTTTTTCGTATGACCACTTCTTTGCAACCTGCTTATGCTTTAGTCCCGGGTGCGAACCTTGAGGCCTATGTGCACACGGTCAACAGCATTCCCTTGCTGACGCCCGAGCAGGAGCGTGAACTGGCTGAAAGTCTCTACTATGAGCAGGATCTGGACGCGGCCCGACAAATGGTCCTCGCCCACCTGCGCTTTGTCGTGCACATCGCTCGCAGTTATTCGGGTTACGGTCTGGCTCAGGCTGACCTGATTCAGGAAGGTAACGTTGGTCTGATGAAGGCCGTGAAGCGTTTCAACCCCGAAATGGGCGTGCGTCTGGTGTCCTTTGCCGTGCACTGGATCAAGGCCGAAATTCACGAGTTCATCCTGCGTAACTGGCGCATCGTCAAGGTCGCCACCACCAAGGCGCAGCGCAAGCTGTTCTTCAACCTGCGCAGCCAGAAGAAGCGTCTGGCCTGGCTGAACAACGACGAGGTGCATCGCGTCGCTGAAAGCCTTGGCGTCGAGCCGCGTGAAGTCCGTGAGATGGAAAGCCGTCTGACCGGCCATGACATGGCGTTCGATCCGGCAGCCGAAGCGGATGACGACAGTGCGTTTCAGTCACCAGCCAATTATCTGGAAGACCACCGCTACGATCCGGCGCGTCAACTGGAAGATTCCGACTGGACTGACAACTCCACCGCCAACCTGCATCAGGCGCTGGACGTGCTGGACGAACGCAGCCGCGACATCCTCTACCAGCGCTGGCTGGCAGAAGAAAAAGCCACGCTGCACGACCTGGCGCAGAAGTACAACGTCTCCGCCGAGCGTATTCGTCAGCTGGAAAAAAGCGCGATGAACAAGCTCAAGACGTCGATAGCTGCGTAAGGCTACCCGGTGACGAAAAAACGCCCCGAGATGATCGGGGCGTTTTTGTTTGTGTACCAGCTATCGTGCGTTGCTCCGCGTCACGAACCGCATTCCCACGCTGGAGCGTAGGGAACGATAATCTCAATATCGCATACAGCTCTGGACGCTCTGCGTCCTCTTCGCGACGCAATCACCACCGACGGCTGCTATTGAGTCCCTGCAAATACTCATCCCCACCCAACTGACGCATTTGCTGACGAATCCAGCCGGCGCGACGCGAGACGTAGCTGCTCGGGTGGCTGGCGCTCCACTCGCGCGGGTTGGGGAGGACGGCGGCGAGGTAGCTGGCCTGCTGTACAGAAAGCGCGCTGGCGTTGGTGCGGAAGTGATGTTGCGCTGCTGCCTGCGCGCCGAATACGCCTTCGTCCCATTCGACGCTGTTCAGGTACACCTCAAGGATGCGCTCCTTGGACCACAGCAGCTCGATGAGCATAGTGAACCACGCCTCCAGCCCTTTGCGCAGGTAGCTGCGACCGGACCACAGGAACAGGTTTTTCGACACCTGCTGGCTAAGCGTACTGGCGCCACGGATCGAGCCGCCGCGCTCGTTATGCAGGATGGCCGCTTGAATGGCGTCGACGTCGAAACCCCAATGCTCGGCGAATTTCTGATCCTCGCCGGCAATGACCGCAATTTTAAGGTTGTCGGAGATCCTGTCCCACGGTTCCCAGTCGCGTTGCAGGTCGATAGGCTCGCCGTCGACCCAGGATTCGACCTTGCGTTCGACCATCAGCGCGGTGCCTGGTGGCGGTACCCAGCGCAGAACCAGAACCACGAGAACACTGCCTGCGGCGAACCACAGCAGGGCTTTGACGAAGCGACGAAGGATAAACTGCAGCATAGAGATGGCTTGGCCGAACCCGTTGAGCGGGCCATTATACAGACCGTGCGCCTTTCGACGATTTTTCACTGGAGTTCCTGATGCTTCGTAGCTTTTTGATGCTTGCTGCCTTCTTCGGCTTCACGGGTGTGGCGTTGGGCGCATTTGCCGCCCACGGTCTCAAGGAACGCCTGAGTGCCGAGTACCTGGCGGTGTTCCATACGGGTGTGCTTTACCAACTGATCCACGCGCTGGCCCTGCTCGGTGTGGCGATACTGGCGACGCACATCCCCGGGCGTCTCGTCACCTGGGCCGGATTCTCGTTCGCTATCGGCATACTGCTGTTCTCCGGCAGCCTGTACGCGCTCACCCTGACCGGCATCGGCAAGCTGGGCATCATCACCCCGTTCGGTGGTCTGGCCTTTCTGTTTGGCTGGTCGATGCTGGGGCTGGCGGCCTGGAGGCTGGGTTCGCCTCCTTGAACATCTGCTCACCTGGAGGCCAGCCGCGCTTGAGACGAATGGCGTGGCTTTGCCTTGGTCATACCGGCTGATCGGGCTAGAATGCTGGCCCCCCAAAAATGATGGCTGCTCTCGCATGCACATTCAGTTGAACGGTGAACCCTTTGAATTGCCCGATGGCGAAACCGTCGCGGCATTATTGACCCGCCTGGACCTTGCCGGACGCCGGGTTGCGGTGGAACTGAACCTGGATATCGTGCCGCGCAGTCAGCATGCGGCGACCGTCCTGAGTGAAGGCGATCAGGTCGAAGTGGTTCATGCCATTGGCGGTGGCTAGTTCGCAACCTGCACTTAGCCCAACCCCCATCTGCACGTTATGAGGATTTCCGATGAGCAATGTTCGCAGCGACAAGCCCTTCGTCCTGGCCGGTCGGACTTTCGAGTCGCGTCTGTTGGTAGGCACCGGCAAGTACATCGATATGGAACAGACCCGTCTGGCCATTGAAGCCTCGGGTGCCGAGATCGTGACTGTTGCCGTGCGTCGCACCAACCTCGGCCAGAACCCCGGCGAGCCGAACCTGCTGGATGTGCTGCCACCTGATCGCTACACCATCTTGCCGAACACCGCTGGCTGCTTCGATGCAACCGAGGCCGTGCGCACCTGCCGCCTGTCCCGCGAACTGCTCGACGGCCGCAATCTGGTCAAGCTCGAAGTGCTGGCCGACCAGAAAACCCTGTTTCCGAACGTCATCGAAACCCTCAAGGCCGCCGAGATACTGGTCAAGGACGGTTTCGACGTGATGGTCTACACCAGCGATGACCCGATCATCGCCCGCCAGCTGGCCGAAATCGGCTGCATCGCGATCATGCCGCTGGCCGGCCTTATCGGCAGCGGTCTGGGTATCTGCAACCCCTACAACCTGCAGATCATCCTTGAAGAAACCAAAGTGCCGGTGCTGGTCGATGCCGGTGTCGGCACTGCCTCCGACGCCACCATCGCGATGGAGCTGGGCTGTGAAGCCGTATTGATGAACTCGGCCATCGCCCATGCGCAGCAGCCGGTGATGATGGCCGAAGCCATGAAGCACGCTGTAATTGCCGGTCGTCTGGCGTACCTCGCCGGGCGCATGCCTCGAAAACTCTATGCCAGCGCATCTTCGCCGCTGGATGGCCTGATCAAGTAAGAGCCCGTTGATGACTGATTCGCACGTTCCGCACCCAGAGTCGCCTGCTGTCGAAGAAGGCGAAGAGCGCCCGCACCGCCGCATCAAGAGTTTCGTGATGCGTGCCGGTCGCATGACCGAAGGTCAGCAGCGCGGCCTCGATCAAGGTCTCCCCCTGTATGGCCTGTCGCTGACCGATGCGCCGGTGGATTTCGATCAGGTGTTCGGTCGCGCTGCGCCGCGCACGCTGGAAATCGGTTTCGGCATGGGCCACTCGTTGCTGGAAATGGCGGCAGCGGCTCCCGAGCACGATTTTATCGGTGTCGAGGTGCACTCCCCAGGCGTAGGCGCGCTGCTCAACGGTGTGCTGACCCAAGGGCTGACCAATGTGCGCGTCTACGATTGCGACGCCATTGAAGTGCTGAACCGCTGCGTCGCCGATAACAGCCTTGATCGCCTGATGCTGTTCTTCCCGGATCCGTGGCACAAGAGCCGTCACCACAAGCGCCGTATCGTGCAGCCGGAATTCGCCGCACTGGTGCGTAGCAAGCTCAAGGTTGGCGGTGTGTTTCACATGGCCACCGATTGGCGGCCTTACGCGGAATACATGCTGGAAGTGATGAGCGTAGCGCCTGGTTATCGCAATCAGGCTGAAGACAAGCAGTACGTACCGCGCCCTGCGGAACGGCCGATCACCAAGTTCGAGCGCCGTGGCGAGAAGCTCGGGCATGGCGTCTGGGATCTGAAGTTCGAGAAAGTCGACTGAGCGTGCTGATCGTGCCCGGTTACATGGGCACGATCACGCAGTATGAAGCCCGTTACTGAATCTCGTCCGGCTTGACGATCACCCAGTTCTTGTCCGCCGTGACCGGCAATTTCTCCTTGGCCTGAGCTTCGGCATTGTCCTTGATCATGCCATTGAGCTGGGTCATGTACTTGTCCTTGCGGTTGATCCACAAGTGCACGCCGCCCTTGCTCACGTCGACGCTGTGAAACAGCATGTAGCCGTCGCTGGTCGGGGTATCGCCGCCGACCAGAACCGGTTTTTTCCACTGGTCGATGTAGGTCAGAATCGCCGCCTGCTTGCCGGCCATCCAGGTCGCCGGGGTCCACAGATAAGGTGTCAGCTCCAGCCCCATGTTGCTTTTCGCATCGTATTTGCCTGCGGTGATCTGCTTGCGTGCGGTAGTCAGCTCACCGGTCTTGCGGTCTTTGAGCAGGGTGGTGACGCCTATCACGTTCTGCGGTTTGACGTTGTAGCCGTACTTGGGATCGGCGGCGACCATACGCACCAGCTCTTCGGACGCTGCGGTCATCACGTAGACCTCGATGCCGTTCTCCATCAGCTTGTTGTACAGCTCGGTCTGCCCGGTGAATACGCGCGGCGGCTCGACATTGAGTTGCTTGACCGTATCGCCGTCGTAATAGGTCGCCGGGATCGGCTTTTTCAGGGCCATCAGCTCATCGACATAGCCTTTGAGCTCCTGCAGGGTAAAGCCGGAAAAAACCTGCGCGACCCACGGGTAGCAAACCATGTCGTCTATTTCGCAAAGGCGATAGTAGTAGCTGAACAGGCTTTCCTTGTGCTCGGCGGTGTCTTTGAAGGGGATCAGTTTCAGCGAAGGGTCGAGCGTTTCGCGGGTAATCAGTCCTTTGTTTTCCATGTACGGCAGCAGCGACTCTTCAAGGTCGAAGCGGTAGCTGGTGTTGTCCATGTCGAAGACCGCATAGTTGCCCTTGTTGGCATTGGCGGCAATCATCGCGTCGAGTGCCTTGGCGGCAGGCTCGGGCCAGTGCTTCAATTCAGTGGCAGCAAAGGACTGACTGGCGAGCCCGGCACAGAGCGCTGCAACCAGCAGTTTTGGCGCGATTTTCATAGGCGATTTTCCCTTGTCATAAAAACGAAGGGACAAACCGTAACAAAATATTGTGAAGGCAAAAGTACGTCAGCGACCCGAAAAAGGCCAAAAGACGCCGTTTGCCCCTTTATTTGCGACAGTGAAACTAAAAGCGACACTTTTATTGCAGTTTTTCGTCAGCGACCTCAAATACGCCGAAAGACGCTTATCAGACGCGTTCCCAGACTTCAAAGTTGTAAGCAGGCTTGTCATCGACAGCCGCGTTCTCGGTATCGGACACCAGCGCCCATTGCGCCGTATCGATTTCTGGAAACCACGCGTCGCCATCAGGGCTCAGTGCCACGCGAGTCAGGTACAGGCGATCCGCCTCGGGAAGGCCCTGAGCATAAAGCTGCGCGCCGCCGATCAGCATCACCTCGTCGACACCCTGTTCCTTCGCCCATTGCTCGGCGCGCACGACTGCGGCATCCAGCGAAGGGAAGACTTCCGCGCCCTCGAGCTGCAAATCAGTCTGGCGGCTGACTACCAGGTTCAGGCGACCGGGCAGGGGGCGGCCCAGCGAATCCCAGGTCTTGCGACCCATGATGATCGGCTTGCCGAGCGTCGTGGCCTTGAAGTATTTGAAATCCCCCGGCAAATGCCAGGGCATGGAATTGTCGACGCCGATCACTCGGTTTTCACCAAGGGCGGCAATCAGGCTAAGGGGGAGATGAGTTTTCATGCGCCGAGGATATCAGAGGTCGCAGGGCAGGCGAATGAACTGACACGCACCGTGCTCAGTCCCATGACAGCGGTTATGCTCACCGCTGAATTCAATCAAGAGACACTGTGTGACTGCACTGACCCCACTCGATACCCTCTGGCTGACCGAAGCCGTGCGCCTGCGTGAACAACAGGCTGGCGCGCTGGATGATCAGGAAGCCAATCGCCGCGCCCGGGCGGCCGGAGGCGACCTGACTGCCCGTATCACCCATCGCGCCCTTGGGCTGGCACAGCGCGACGGCATGCTCGGCGCATTGCATCACTGGAAGCAGGGCGCGCGGTTGGCGTTGATTGCGCTTGCCGTATTCGCTGTCATCAGTGGCGCGGGCCTGGCCTTCGCCGCAATGGGCGACGGGCAGGCACCGGTCAATGTGTTCTGGGCGCTGGGCAGTCTGCTTGGGCTTAATCTGGTGCTGCTGGCTACCTGGGCGCTGGGCTTTATCTTCGCTGGCCGCAGCAACAGCGGGCTGGGCCGCTTATGGCTGTGGTTGAGTGAAAAGCTTGCCCGTGACGCCCAGGCTGCGCAACTTGCTCCGGCATTGGTTCTGCTGCTGCAACGCAAGCGTCTGAATCGCTGGGTGCTTGGCCTGGTGGTTCACAGCCTGTGGCTGCTCGCGCTGGTCAGTGCGCTGGTGGTGCTGTTGATGCTGATGGCGACCCGGCGCTACGGGTTTGTCTGGGAAACCACCATTTTGAGCAGCGACACGTTTGTCAGCCTGACTCAGACACTCAGTACCGTCCCGGCTTGGCTGGGCTTCAGTGTGCCGGACGAAGCCATGATTCGCGCCAGCGGCAATGCAGCGCTGAGTATCGAGAATGCACGCCAGGCCTGGGCTGCGTGGCTGGTGGGCGTGCTGCTGGTTTACGGCATTGTGCCGCGTCTGTTGCTGGCAGCGTTCTGCCTGTGGCGCTGGAAGCAGGGGAATGCGGGGCTGCGTCTCGATCTTGAGTTGCCCGAGTACCTTGAGCTGCGTGAACGATTGATGCCCAGCAGCGAGCGATTGGGCGTCAATGACGTCGAACCTGCCGCGCTGCATCAGATTCAGCCCGGCGTGGGTGCGTCCGACAGTAATGGCGCGTTGCTGGTGGCCATCGAGCTGGATGATCAACAAGTCTGGCCGCCAGAACTGCCGTCAGGCGTGGTCGATGCAGGCATTCTCGACAGCCGTGAGTCGCGCCACAAGCTGCTTGAACAACTGACTCACTATCCGCCTGCGCGCATGGTGGTCGCCTGCGATCCGCGCCGCTCACCGGATCGTGGCAGTCTGGCACTGATTGCCGAACTGGCGCGCAGCGCGGGGGCGACACGTGTATGGCTGTTGCCCGCGCCTGCCGGGCAGGTGCTCGATCTGGAGCGTCTGGGCGACTGGCACGCCGCGCTGGATCAGTTGCAATTGCCGCGCACAGACAGCGCGCCCTTGAACTGGCTGGAGACAGGCCATGACTGAAGCAGACAATGTCCGCGCCATCAAGCTGGCGGTGGTTGGCCACACCAATGTCGGCAAAACGTCGCTGCTGCGTACCCTGACCGGCGATGTCAGCTTCGGCGAAGTGTCTCACCGGCCCAGCACCACCCGCCATGTGGAAGGCGCCCGCCTGTCAGTGGACGGTCAGGCGCTGGTCGATCTGTACGACACGCCCGGCCTGGAGGACGCCATTGCGCTGCTCGATTACCTGGAGCGGCTTGATCGTCCCGGTGAACGTCTGGATGGCCCGGCGCGACTGGCGCGCTTTCTGGAGGGCAGTGAAGCACGCCAGCGCTTTGAGCAAGAGGCCAAGGTCATGCGCCAGTTGCTCGGCTCGGATGCTGGGCTGTATGTGATCGATGCGCGTGAACCGGTACTCGCCAAATACCGTGACGAGCTGGCAGTGCTGGCCAGCTGTGGCAAGCCGTTGCTGCCGGTGCTGAATTTCGTCAGTGCGCGCGAGCACCGGGAGCCGGAATGGCGAGAGGCGCTTTCACGCTTGGGTTTGCATGCATTGGTGCGTTTCGACAGCGTCGCACCGCCGGAAGATGGCGGTCGTCGTCTTTACGAAAGCCTGGCGCTGCTGCTGGAAAGCGCGCGGCCTCGGCTTGAGCGTTTGATTGAGGATCAGGAGAAACAACGTCGAGCCAGAAAACACAGCGCGGCGCGGCTTATCGCCGAACTGTTGATTGACTGTGCAGCGTGTCGGCGTAGCGTCGAGACCACTGCCGAGCAGGAACAGCAGGCTGTGGAAGCGTTGCGCAAGGCTGTTCGCCAGCGTGAGCAGCAATGTGTCGAGGCGCTGCTCAAGCTTTATGCGTTTCGCAAGGATGATGTGTCTACCAGCGATTTGCCGTTGATGGATGGCCGTTGGGGCGATGATCTGTTCAATCCGGAAACCCTCAGGTTGATGGGCGTGCGGGTTGGCGGCGGCGTGGCAGCCGGTGCGGCGGCCGGGGCAGGGGTCGATCTGATGGTCGGCGGCGTAACGCTTGGCGCTGCGGCTTTAGTCGGCGCAATTGCGGGCGGTGCCCTGTTGACGGCGCGCAGCTACGGCGGACGATTGCTGGGCAAGTTGAAGGGCCGCAGGGAATTGACGGTGGACGATGCAGTGCTGCGCCTTCTCGCACTGCGACAGGGGCACTTGTTGCTGGCATTGGGAGTGAGAGGCCACGCGGCCATTCACCGCATGGAATTGACCACGCCGCAGGACAAAACCTGGCGCAAAGGCAAAATCCCCGAGCCGCTCACCCGTGCCCGCGCCCACCCGCAATGGTCAACACTCAATCCGCACGCCAAACCGAATCAGGCTGAGCGGCAGGAAGCGATTGATCAGCTGGCGGATGTGGTTTTGCAGGATTGACTGTTCCAGCGCTGAAGACCGGACGCAGAGCGTCCTAGAACGGCATGCGACGCGGAGCGTCGCACGATAGTTGAGGTTATCGTTCCTCACGCTCTACCGTAGGAATGCCGTTGCGTCACAGGTCTGTGCAGCGCCACGGCCCCAAGACTGGACGCGGAGCGTCGCACGATAGTTGAGGATGAAGCTGAGCACGATAGTTGAGATATCGTTCCTCACGCTCCAGCGTGGGAATGCCGTGGGTGACGCTCCGCGTCACAAATCTGCGCCTTGACGCATCCTCCGGAACCCCCGCATTCAGGCGCTTTTCAGCTTGCCGTTTGCCGGCGAAAACCTGCCGATTATTTTTTATTGATTGATCGTTCAATAAAAAATCTTTAGACTGGCCTCACCGTTTTGGTACAACGATCATTGCAGACACCCGGGAGAATCGCGCCAATGCCCAAGGTCGGAATGCAACCCATCCGCCGCCAACAACTGATCCAGGCCACGCTCACAGCGGTCGATCAGGTCGGTATGGGCGACGCCAGCATTGCTCTGATTGCGCGACTGGCGGGCGTGTCCAACGGCATCATCAGTCACTATTTTCAGGACAAGAACGGCCTGATCGCCGCCACGATGCGGCATCTGATGAACGCCTTGATCCAGAACGTCCGCGAACGTCGGCAGGCGCTGACCGAAGACAGCCCAAGGGCTCATCTGCAAGTGATCATCGAAGGTAACTTCGACGCCAGTCAGGTCAGCGGCCCGGCCATGAAAACCTGGCTGGCCTTCTGGGCGACCAGCATGCATCACCCTTCGCTGCACCGATTGCAGCGTATCAACGACCACCGTTTGTATTCGAACCTGTGCTGTCAGTTCCGCCGTACCTTGCCACTGGAACAGGCACGCAGCGCCGCCCGCGGGCTTGCTGCCCTGATAGATGGGCTGTGGCTGAGAGGCGCGCTGTCAGGCGATGCATTCGACACCGAGCAAGCGCAACGGATTGCTTACGAGTACATGGATTTCCAATTGGCGAAATCGGCGAGCTGAGGCTTTCGAAGCCCCTTACCGAACGACTGTAAAAGCCTGTTGCCGAACGAACCCGGCACACTGAAATCAGTCATCGCCCCCCACTGAATTTGCGAGGACTTTATGGCCCGTTTTGAACTGCAGAAACTTTACATCGATGGCGGTTACGTCGATGCCAGCAACACTGAAACCTTCGATGCCATCAACCCGGCGAACGGCGAAGTACTGGCGCAGATCCAGCGCGCCGGCAAGGACGATGTCGAGCGCGCAGTCGTCGCCGCCGAAAAGGGCCAGAAAATCTGGGCGGCCATGACCGCCGTCGAGCGTTCGCGCATCCTGCGCCGTGCCGTCGACATCCTGCGTGAGCGCAACGATGAACTGGCCGCTCTGGAAACACTGGACACCGGCAAGGCCATCTCCGAAACCCGCTACGTGGACATCGTGACCGGCGCTGACGTACTGGAATACTACGCAGGCTTGGTGCCTGCCATCCAAGGCGAACAGATCCCGCTGCGTGATTCCTCTTTCGTTTACACCCGCCGAGAGCCGCTGGGTGTGGTTGCAGGCATCGGTGCGTGGAACTACCCGATCCAGATCGCCCTGTGGAAATCCGCACCGGCGCTGGCCGCGGGTAACGCGATGATCTTCAAGCCGAGTGAAGTCACCTCGCTGACCACCCTGAAGCTGGCAGAAATCTACACCGAAGCTGGCGTGCCAAATGGCGTGTTCAATGTGCTGACCGGTAGCGGTCGCGAAGTCGGCACCTGGATCACCGAGCACCCGCGCATCGAGAAAGTCTCGTTCACCGGCGGCACCGACACCGGCAAAAAAGTCATGGCCAGTGCCTCAAGCTCGTCGCTCAAGGAAGTGACCATGGAGCTGGGCGGCAAGTCGCCGCTGATCGTGTTTGACGACGCTGATCTGGACCGTGCTGCCGACATCGCAATGATGGCCAACTTTTACAGTTCCGGTCAGGTCTGCACCAACGGCACCCGCGTGTTCGTGCCGAACGCTCTGAAAGCCGAGTTCGAAGCGAAAATCCTTGAGCGTGTGAAGCGTATTCGCGCCGGTAACCCGGAAGACGAAAACATCAACTTCGGCCCGCTGGTCAGCTTCGAGCATATGGAAAGCGTGCTGGGCTACATCGCCAAGGGCAAAGAGCAGGGCGCACGCCTGTTGTGCGGCGGTGATCGTCTGACCGGTGGTGTGTTCGACAAGGGCGCTTTTGTTGCGCCAACCGTGTTCACCGACTGCACCGACGACATGACCATCGTGCGTGAAGAAATCTTCGGCCCGGTAATGAGCATCCTCGGCTACGACACCGAAGACGAAGTGGTGCGCCGCGCCAACGACACCGACTTCGGTCTGGCCGCAGGCATCGTGACTCGCGACCTGAACCGCGCACACCGCGTGATTCATCTGCTGGAAGCCGGTATCTGCTGGATCAACGCCTGGGGCGAGTCGGCGGCACAAATGCCGGTCGGCGGTTACAAGCAATCGGGTGTTGGTCGTGAGAACGGCATCAGCTCGCTGGCGCAGTACACGCGGATCAAGTCGGTACAGATCGAACTGGGCGACTACGCCTCGGTTTTCTAAACACGCTTCAAGTGGCACGCGGCAAACCTCAAGCAGACGCAATCAAAAGTGGTTTGCCGCACCCCATTTTCACAAGTATCGCCTCGCTGCTTCTGCTTGCAGCCAAGGCTTGAGACTTGCAGCTCTATGAGGGAGCCTCTATGACGACTCAATCCGAATACGACTACATCATCATTGGTGCCGGCTCTGCCGGTAATACCCTGGCAGCCCGTCTCACCGAAGACGCAGGCGTCACTGTTCTGCTGCTCGAAGCCGGTGGCCCGGACTACCGTCTGGATTTCCGTACCCAGATGCCAGCCGCTCTGGCATTCCCGCTGCAGGGCCGCCGTTATAACTGGGCCTACGAGACCGAGCCAGAGCCACACATGAACAACCGCCGCATGGAATGCGGTCGTGGTAAAGGCCTGGGCGGTTCGTCGCTCATCAACGGCATGTGCTACATCCGCGGCAACGCGATGGACTATGACGGCTGGGCCAAAGAGCCGGGCCTTGAAGACTGGAGCTACCTCGATTGCCTGCCGTACTTCCGCAAGGCCGAGACGCGTGACATCGGCCCGAATGACTACCACGGTGGTGAAGGTCCGGTCAGCGTGACCACGCCCAAGGCAGGCAACAATCCGCTGTTCCACGCGATGGTCGAGGCGGGCGTGCAAGCCGGTTTCCCGCGCACTGACGACCTCAACGGTTATCAGCAGGAAGGTTTCGGTCCGATGGACCGCACCGTGACGCCTAACGGTCGTCGCGCCAGTACCGCCCGTGGTTATCTGGACGAAGCGAAGAAGCGCTCGACCCTGACCATCGTCACTCACGCGCTGACCGATCGCATTCTGTTCGAAGGCAAGCGTGCCGTCGGCGTGGCGTACCTGGTAGGTGACAGCGACACCCGCATCCAGGCCCGTGCCCGCAAGGAAGTGCTGCTGTGTGGCGGCGCGATCGCTTCGCCACAGATTCTCCAGCGTTCCGGCGTCGGCCCGGCCGAAGTGCTGAACAAGCTGGATATTCCGGTGGTTCATGACCTGCCGGGCGTTGGCCAGAACCTTCAGGATCACCTGGAGATGTACCTGCAGTACGCCTGCACCCAACCGGTGTCGCTGTACCCTTCGCTGAAGTGGTGGAACCAGCCTGCCATCGGTGCAGAGTGGATGTTCCTCGGCACCGGTATCGGTGCGAGCAACCAGTTTGAAGCCGGTGGTTTCATTCGCTCCAGCGAAGCGTTCGAATGGCCGAACATTCAGTACCACTTCCTGCCGGTCGCGATTAACTACAACGGCACCAAGGGCGTTCAGGAACACGGCTTCCAGGCTCACGTCGGCTCCATGCGTTCGCCGAGCCGTGGTCGTGTGCAGGTCAAATCCAAAGACCCGCGCGAGTACCCGAGCATCCTGTTCAACTACATGTCCAGTGAGCAGGACTGGCAGGAGTTTCGCGATGGTATCCGCCTGACTCGCGAGATCATGCAGCAACCGGCTCTGGACCCGTACCGTGGCCGCGAAATCAGCCCCGGTATCGATGTGCAGTCTGATGAAGCGCTGGATCAGTTCGTGCGCGAGCATGCTGAAACGGCTTATCACCCGTCCTGCTCGTGCAAGATGGGCACCGACGAGATGGCCGTTGTCGACGGTCAGGGCCGTGTGCATGGCCTGCAAAGCCTGCGCGTAGTCGATGCCTCGATCATGCCGATCATCACCACCGGTAACCTGAATGCACCGACAATCATGATCGCCGAGAAAATCGCCGACAAGATCCGCGGTCGTCAGCCCCTGCCACGCAGCACCGCCGACTACTTCGTTGCAGGCGACAAACCTGCACGTGGCAAGCCGCTGCGCGAAATCAGCCACCAGGCCTGATCTGACGACGGGCGTCCTCCCTGGACGCCTTTCGTTGTGCATGCTCCAGCGTGAATGCATTTCACACTGGAGCATCGGCACGATAGTTACAGGATTCTCGTTCCTCACGCTGCAGCGTGGGAATGCATTTCCCGACGCTCCGCGTTGCAATGGACGCGGAGCATTGGTACGAGCGCCAACTCGATTCAGACCCTCCTCCCGACAGACGCGAATTGCCACCATCTCTGCGCTCTGCCACAATCGCGAATGATTCTCTTTAGTTAGATCTTTCTCATCGAGGCTATTCGTGTCGTCAGTCCCAAGCACTCATAGCGAGATTGTTGGCGCGCTGTATCGCGATCATCGTGGTTGGCTGCTGGCCTGGCTCAGACGTAATGTCGCCTGTCCACAGCGTGCTCAGGATTTGAGTCAGGACACGTTCGTGCGTTTGCTCGGGCGACAGGAATTGCTGACGCCCAGAGAGCCTCGAGCGTTCCTGGCGGCCGTTGCCAAGGGACTGATGTTCGACTACTTCCGCCGCGCTGCGCTGGAGCAGGCTTATCTCGGGGAGTTGATGCAGGTTCCCGAGGCCGAGCAGCCTTCGCCGGAAGAGCAGATGCTGATTCTGGAAGACCTCAAAGCGATCGACCGTATGCTGGGCAGCCTCTCCAGCAAAGCACGGGCAGCCTTTCTGTACAGTCGACTCGACGGGCTGAGCCACGGCGAAATTGCCGAGCGGCTGGGCGTCTCGGTTTCGCGCGTCAGGCAATACCTGGCTCAAGCCATGCGTCAGTGCTATGTGGCGCTCTACGGTGAGCCGACATGAACACCAGGCCGGTATCCGCTCATGTTCTGGACGCCGCGATCCAGTGGCAATTGAACATGGATGGCAGCAGCGGCAATGACGCTGAGCTTGCTCGCTGGCTGGCCGCCGACGAAGAGCATGCCAGGGCCTGGAGCCAGTTGGGCATGGTCAATCAGCGTTTTGCCTTGCCAGCAGGTCCGGCGCGCAAGGCATTGCAGCAATCGCCTGGTGCCCAGCGGCATAGCTTGCGCAAGCTTGGCGGCGGTCTGGTCGGCGTGTTCATGGCGTTGGGGCTGGCATTGTTCGTCGGCGACCGCTACCTGCCGATAGATTACTGGCTTGCCGATCAGCGCACCGCCACCGGTGAACAGCGTGACGTGCATCTGGCGGACAACACCCTGATTCGCCTTAACACCCACAGCGCGATTGATGTGCGCTTCGATGCGCAGCAACGTCGGGTGATTCTGCAGGACGGCGAAATAATGGTGCAGACCGGCAATCATGACGATCCGCGTCCCTTCATCGTCGAAACTGCGGATGGCAAAATGCGCGCCCTGGGTACGCGCTTTCTGGTCCGTCGCGAGCCAGACGGAACACTGCTCAGCGTGCTGCAATCAGCGGTTGCCGCCAATGCGCGCAATGCGTCCGGTGAACAGGTTCTGCGCGAGGGCCAGCAGGTTCTCCTCACGCGCAATGGCCTTGGCCCGTTGCTCAGCATGCCTTCCGGCGTCGACGCCTGGACGCGCGGCATGTTGGTGGTGGACAACGCCCGGCTGGCGGACATGCTTGCTGAACTGGGTCGTTACCGTACAGGCCATCTGGGTGTCGACTCGACCGTGGCTGATCTGCGTATTACCGGCACATTCCCGCTGGCCGACACTGACCTGGCGCTCAAGGCGTTGTTGCCGACCTTACCCGTGCAGATCGAACAACACACCGCGTGGTGGGTCACTGTGCTGGCCAGGGATGAGCAGGCCAGCAGCAATCCGGCAAAACTCTGAAACATACCTCTTCATGCCTGCACCGGATCGCCCTGACACTTTTCCGGTTTCGAGCGGCTTAGTCTTACAAGTCATTTCGGGGGCACGCTCGGTTTTGCGTCCCTTCGCCTGTGGATAAACCATGAAAAGCCAAACCGTGCGCCGTTGGTCCATCGTGCATACCTGGAGCAGCCTGATTTGCACCCTGTTTTTGTTGATGCTCGCGGTTACAGGACTGCCGTTGATCTTCCATCATGAAATCGATCACCTGCTGGGCGACGCCCCGCAGTACCAGGAGATGCCTGCCGACACGCCGCATCTGAACCTGGAGCAACTGGCCAGGGCCGCCGAAGCGCATCGCCCCGGCGAGGTGATGCAGTATTTCGGCTGGGACGACGAAGACCCCAATGGCGTGATGGCCATCACCGCGGCAACCGCAGGTACCGAGCCCAACTCATCGCATACCTTCGCCCTTGATGCACGCACCGGTGAAGCGCTGGAAATGCCTTCTGCCAATGGCGGCTTCATGATGGTCATGCTGCGCCTGCACGTAGACATGTACGCCAACCTGCCCGGCAAATTGCTGCTGGCGTTCATGGGTTTGCTGTTTGTGGTGGCGATTGTTTCCGGGACCGTGTTGTATGCGCCGTTCATGCGCAAGCTGGAGTTCGGCCAGGTGCGGGTCAATAAATCCAGGCGTACGCGTTGGCTGGACCTGCACAACCTGATCGGCGTAGTGACATTGACCTGGGCGCTGGTTGTGGGCGTGACGGGGGTGATCAGTGCCTGTGCCGATCTGCTGATTGCCTCCTGGCGCAATGATGCGCTGGCCACCATGATCGCCCCTTACAAGGACGCGCCGCCATTGACCCAGCGCGCCCCGGCGACTCGATTGCTGGAAATTGCCGAATCCGCTGCGCCCGGCATGCAGGCCGATTTCATCGCTTTCCCCGGCACGCGCTTCTCCAGCGAGCATCATTACGCGGTGTTCCTCAAAGGCAACACGCACTTGACTGCGCACCTGGCCACGCCAGTGCTGATCGACGCGCAGACGCTGCAAGTCACGGCCGTGGTCGAGCGTCCCTGGTACATGGATGCATTGGGTATGTCGCAGCCTCTGCATTTCGGTGATTACGGCGGCATGCCGATGAAGATTCTCTGGGCGGTACTGGATGTGCTGACCATCATTGTGCTCGGCAGCGGGGTGTACCTGTGGTGGGTGAGACGGCGTGCCACGCGCTCGGTGAGCGTGATTCGCGCTCAGGCGGCGCAATGAGTTCCAGGCCATCGGGATTCTGGAAGACCTTTGCGATACCCGCCTTGATAGCGCTGCTTATCGGCGTCGACTTGTTCGCCGCGCTGCTGGGGGATGGCTGGTGGGATACGCTGGCGTGGCTGGGCATGGGGACGGCTGCCCTGTTGAGCATCAAGGGCTTGCTGGTGCGGCGCGGCTGATTGAAACGCTCATTGCAGGCGCGTCACAGGCTGACTAGTCTAGGATCCTGTCTCATTCGAGGAACACCCATGTCAGCGCCCACGATGACGTTGTACTTCAACGCCGCCTCGCCTTTTGCCCGCAAGGTGATGGTGATGCTTCATGAAACCGCTCAGCTCGACCGCGTCGAGTTGCAGACCACAGTGCTGACGCCGGTCAGCCCGTCTGCCGAGCTCAATGAAGACAACCCGGCCGGCAAACTTCCCGCGCTAAGGCTGGCTGACGGTAATGTCATTCATGACAGCCGGGTGATTCTTGATTTTCTCGACCACCAGCACGTGGGCCTGCCACTGATCCCCCGGGAAGGCTCGGCACGCTGGAGGCGCCTGACCCTGGCTTCGCTGGCCGATGCGGTGTTGGATGCAGCGGTAATGATCCGCTACGAAACTGCCTTGCGTCCGCAGGAAAAACACTGGGACCAGTGGCTGGACAACCAGCAGCAGAAGATTGAACGCTCGCTGCATTACTTCGAAAGCGATGCGGTCACCGAGCTCAGCACATCCTTTGATGTCGCATCGATCAGCGTCGCCGTGGCGCTCGGTTATCTGGACTTTCGCCAGCCGGATCTGAACTGGCGCAGCATTTATCCGCGACTGGCCGCCTGGTATCTGGACGTCAGTCAACGCCCTTCGATGATCGCGACCCTGCCGCCAGTTTGAGTCAATCTGCGCCGCGCCGCGCCGCACAGTCAAGATAGGACTCGGAGCGTCCTGAACGGCATACCCACGCGGAGCATGGGCACGATGGTGTTCTCGCGTGCGGCTATCGTTCCTCACGCTCCAGCGTGGGAATGCCGTGGGTGACGCTCTGCGTCACAAATCTGCGCCGCGCCACGCCCTCAAGACCGGACGCGGAGCGTCCAGAACGGCATGCGACGCGGAGCGTCGCACGATAGTCAGGAAGAAGCATGAGCACGATAGACGCCTCAGCAATCAGGCTCATCAGCAGTGTAGCGGCGGGCCGGATTAACCGCTGCGTCGAACTCGCGCAGCGCCTTGGCACCGATCAGTAGCGGGAAGTTGAAGTGGCTGCGGTCGACCAGATTGACTTCGACCGTGCGCTTCTTGTTTCCCAGGCACAGTTCCAGGTCTACAACAGGACGCTTGGCAGGGTTGATGCCTTCGTCGTCTTCGTCATCACCTTCTGCACGCCCTTTGATCTTGCTGATCCGCGACACCTTGTGCTCATACACCTTGTTGTCGGCGCCCTTGGTTGCCAGACGGAATCGCACCCAGTCATCGCCATCACGCTGGAACAGCTCGATGTCCTTGGCCGACAGTGAAGCAGTCAGTGCGCCGGTGTCCATCTTGGCCTTGAAGGTCTGGTCTACGTCCAGAACCTTGATGTTCTCGTAGCGGCCATACAGCGTCGGTTCAGCAGCCATGACCGGCAGGGCCAGCAACGACAATAGCGCCAGGATTGGTTTCACGTGAGAGGTTCCTCGCAATGGTCAGCGCCTGATTGGCGCGCGTTTTTAGACAGCGAACCTGCAGTAGGTTCGCCAGCAAGAGTGTCAGGCCAGCATAAGTGCCCGGACGTGAAACATTTGTAAGCACCTGTGTAATTGGCGTAAAACGCGTGGGTCTTTATTATTGCCGCCCCTGAACCTTCAAGAGTCCGCCATGCGCCGTCTGCTCACCGGCTGTTTTGTTGCTTTGTTGTTACTGATCAATACGCTGGTATTGATAGGTCCGTTATTGGTTTTTGCCTTGCTCAAGCTGCTGTTCAGAGGCCGAATGCGCGATCACTGTTCAGTCGCCGTTATGTGGATTGCCGAAACCTGGGCCGAGATCGACAAGGTCATCTTCGCCACCTGCATACCGACGCAATGGGATATTCGTGGCGATGAGGGCTTGCGCGGTGATACTTCGTATCTGGTCATCAGCAATCATCAGTCGTGGGTGGATATTCCCGCGCTGGTCCAGGCACTCAACCGGCGCACGCCCTTCTTCAAGTTTTTCCTGAAAAAAGAACTGATCTGGGTGCCCCTGCTGGGCCTGGCGTGGTGGGGGCTGGATTACCCGTTCATGAAGCGCTACAGCAAGGCGTTTCTGGCGAAGCACCCGGAACTGAAGGGCAAGGATCTGGAAATCACCAAGGCCGCCTGCGAGCTGTTCAAGCGTCAGCCAGTGACCATCGTCAACTATCTGGAAGGCACGCGCTTTACTCCGGGCAAACATGCGACTCAAGCATCGCCCTATACCCATCTGCTCAAGCCCAAGGCCGGTGGCGTCGCATTCGTGCTGGCTGCCATGGGCGAGCAACTGGACGCCATTCTCGATGTCACCGTGGTCTATCCGGGTTCAGGCATTCCGGGGTTCTGGGACATGCTGTGCGGGCGGGTGCCCAAGGTGATTGTCGACATCAAAACCCGTGAAATGGACCCGGCACTGTGGCAGGGCGATTACGAGAACGATCCGGTGTTTCGCGAGAAAATCCAGAGCTGGGTCAACCAGCTCTGGGTGGAGAAAGATGCGCGTATTGCGGCGTTGCGGCTTGAATCAGCTGCCGGAACCCCATAACCCACTCAGGCTCTGCAACGCCGAACCGCTGGCACCTTGCTGCCCGAGGTATTGCAGAATCAGCGGGGCAAACTGGCTGACCATCGTGCTGTCCATGCCCAGTGCCTTGAAGGCGTTATTCACATCACCCATGCTCTGCACGTTGCCCAGTGCGCTGTTGAGCATCGAGTTATCGCCGGACTTGCCACCGAGCAGGCTGCCCAGTGCGTTTGCGCCTCCCAGGCTGTCCAGTGCGGAGGTGCCGGACATCTGCTCCAGGCCGGGAACCGATTTGGCCAACTGCGAATAATCGGTGCTGGTCAGCTTGTTCTTCGCCAGCCCGAGCAATGCGCCTGTTCCGCCAACGGCTTGTTCAGGGGTGACATTGAGCTGGGTGCCAAGGGTATTAAGCAGTCCTGCGACTTCAGGGGCCGCTGTGGCTTTCTGATTGCCACTCGTGGCATTGGAAACCGCATTTGCGGCGTCATTCAGATTGAAGGCAAACACCGGGCTTGCAGCCAGTGCCATCAACGTTACCAAAGCCATACCGCGTGCAGTTTTCATTGCGTCACCCTTATCAAACCTGAACCGCCCATGAGTGGGCGGTAAAGCAGACGGTTTGACTGTGAGCAACAGAGACTTGTTCCCAACGCGCTGAAGACAGGCAGTTATTTCATTTGCCTGAATCGGCTCTGGCAGACGAGATGGGCTCCCTAGCATTTCTGCTAGCTGTGCAGCACGAGATCACACGCCCAGAATTACGGTTCTATCATCGATTGCCGCAGGTGATGTTCATGTCTTCTGCCAGCCCTGTAGTGCTCTGCACTTACCATTACGACGCAACGGATCGCTTGGCCGACTGCTCGCCTGCGGCGCAGGGGAGCGCCCGGTTCTTTTATCAGCAGAATCGCTTGGCGACGCAAATTCAGGGGCAGATACAGCACACGCTTCTGCGTACGGACGAGCATTTGCTGGCTCACCTGAGTGTGGAAAACAACCAGAACGATTGTCTGTTACTGGCGACGGACCAACAGCAGTCCGTGATCGCGGCACAGGGTTTGGCGTTTGCTTATACGCCTTACGGCCATCGTTACCCTTCAGGTCCCGCAAGCCTGCCGGGCTTTACCGGCCAGCGGCTTGACCCGATTACAGGGCATTATTTGCTGGGCAATGGGTACAGGGCTTTTAATCCGGTGTTGATGAGGTTCAATAGTCCGGACAGTTTGAGCCCGTTTGGCGAGGGCGGGTTGAATGCGTATGCGTATTGTGAGGAGGACCCGGTTAATCGGGTTGATCCGGGCGGACATTGGCCAACGTTTTTAATGAACATTTTGAAAAGAGCAAGCAGTGTGAAAAAGCGCTTACTTGGTCGAAACGGTAGCCAGGATTCTCTATCTTCCCCGTTGCTTGATCCTGTCGAGAGTTTCGGGTCCACACAGGTAACTACTTCAACTAACTCGGTGAGCTCGCATATGTCTGCATCTGGTATTATCGATAGGTCACAATTTGTTGCCCCACCACCCCGCCCTCCCAAGAAAGGACTGCCGAGCAATGTCCCACCGCCCATCCCTCCAAAGAAAGGGCCGCCCAGCAATGCTCCACCATTCGTTCCTGCTCGAAAAAGTTACCTGAGGATAGAAGGTGAAGATGTAGACATTCATGAAGCTAAAAGACGGCGTGATGAACTGGTCCTGACAAATGAATCATATATTGGTAGAGGTGATTTTGTACCGTATGCTGTAAAGAATAATCTTGACTATTATAGACGTGCGGTTGAGCGTCTTAGAGGTGGCAATGGCACTATCGAGAAGCGGGCGGGCGCGTCAAATCGATTCCGATAATGGCCAACCACCCAGTTGGTTAAAGGGGTAGGCGGAGCGCCTTTTAACCATGACGCTGATAATAAGTTTTGTTGTGTTTAAGTCACGCCCATCAATGAGTGAAGGGCGCTTCGGTCTGTGCGCCGGCATGACTGTGTTCAGCGCCTTTCGGCCTGGCACCTAGTAGTTCTGCTAGCTGGGCGCAAGCAGATAGTCAGCCCAGACTTGCTGCAATGGGTGACTTCAAGGAGTGAAGCCATGGCTTCGTCTGGGCAATCCGTGCTCTGTGTTTATCGCTACGATCCATTGGATCGCCTGGCCGATTGTTCGGCCGCGGGGCAGGGCAGCACTTGCCTTTTTTATCAGAAGACACTCTTGGCTACGCAGATTCAGGGGCAGGTCCAGCACACTCTTATGCGCACGGATGAGCATTTGCTGGCGTGCCTGAGTGCAGAAAATAATCAGCGCGACGGCACGTTGTTGGCGACGGATCAACAGCAGTCAGTGATTGCCGCTCAGGGGTTGGAGTTTGCCTACACGCCTTACGGACATCGTCATCCTTCAGGCCGCGCAAGCCTGCCGGGCTTTACTGGCCAGCGGGTTGACCCGGTGACGGGGCACTATTTGCTGGGGAATGGGTATCGGGCGTTTAACCCGGTGTTGATGAGGTTCAACAGCCCGGACAGTCTGAGCCCGTTTGGTGAGGGTGGGGTGAATGCGTATGGGTACTGTGGGGGGGATCCGGTTAATCGGATCGATTTGACTGGGCATATGTTTAATCCATTCATGCTTGCTTTAAAGATAATAAAAGCCAAAAAGAAATCAACTCTTACTATAGGCGGCTCATCGTCTGCTGAACTTGTTTCAGTGGGTTCGAGTCGCAGTCCAGGAGTTGATTCTACCGTGGGTTCATTATCCGAAACTTCATTGGCTGGTAGGTCGGGATTAACTACGCAAGAGCTAAATCATCCTGGAAAGATAATAAATAAGTCGAGGCAAAATCTTGTTGTCGACGACGCGTATAGAAAATACGGCGCGTTGGAATACAATTTTAATCTAGCGGAATTTTGGAAGAGGACATATGCGCTTCAAGGTATTTCCCCGCCTATAGAGTTTATCGAAAGCTATAAGCTTCTTGAAAAGAGATTTTTGAGCGTTTCAAGGACGCTAACCGGGGCGCCACCCCCCAGTTACGACTTTGCGACGCAGCTTCCGCCACCCTATAGTAAGAGTAAGTTAAGGATATCCAGGACGTCAAACAGAATAAGGCGGACGGAATAAAAGACCGATTGCTCGGCCTTTTATTGAGAGGCGAAATGGGCAAGCGTTTTTTTCAGTTAGGCACCAAACAACCCATGCGGATCAATCACAAACTTCTTCGGCACCCCCGAATCAAACTCGCCATAACCCCGCGGAGCCTCATCCAGACTGATCACCTCGACACCCACTATGTCGGCGATCTTGATGCGGTCCCACATGATCGCCTGCATCAGCTGGCGGTTGTATTTCATGACCGGGGTCTGGCCGGTGTGGAAGCTGTGGGATTTGGCCCAGCCCAGGCCGAAGCGAATGCTCAGGCTGCCCATTTTTGCGGCGGCGTCCACGGCTCCCGGGTCTTCGGTGACGTACAGGCCGGGGATGCCGATCTTGCCTGCCACTCGTACCACGCCCATCAACGAGTTGAGAACGGTGGCGGGTGCTTCGGCCTGAGCGCCAGCATGGCCGTGACCGCGTGCTTCGAAGCCTACGGCGTCGATGGCGCAATCCACTTCAGGCTCGCCGAGCAGGGCAGCGATCTGTTCGTGCAGTGGCGTGTCCAGGGACAGGTCAGCAATTTCGAAGCCTTGGGCCTTGGCGTGGACCAGGCGTTTCGGATTGACGTCGCCGACGATTACCACCGCCGCGCCCAACAAGCGTGCTGACGCCGCCGCAGCCAGGCCGACCGGGCCAGCGCCTGCCACATAAACCGTGCTGCCAGGCCCCACACCTGCGGTCACTGCACCGTGGTAGCCGGTGGGCAGGATGTCGGACAGGCAGGTCAGGTCGCGGATTTTCTCCATCGCCGCGTCGCGGTCTGGCAGTTTGAGCAGGTTGAAGTCAGCGTAAGGCACCAGCACGTATTCAGCCTGACCGCCGACCCAGTCGCCCATGTCGACGTAGCCGTATGCACCGCCGGGGCGGGCCGGGTTGACCGTCAGGCAGACGCCAGTGTTCTGTTCCTTGCAACTGCGGCAGCGACCGCAGGCCACGTTGAACGGCACAGAAACCAGATCACCGACTTTCAGATGTTCCACGTCTCGCCCGGCTTCCAGCACCTCGCCGGTGATTTCATGACCCAGGACCAACCCGGTTTGCGCCGTCGTGCGACCACGCACCATGTGTTGGTCCGAGCCGCAGATATTGGTGGAGACTACGCGCAGAATCACGCCGTGTTCGATGCGCTTGCCGCGTGGGTCTTCCATTTTCGGGAAGGGGATTGATTGCACTTCGACCTTGCCAGCGCCGAGATACACTACACCGCGATTACCAGACATACATGTCACCTCGCTTTTATTGTGGTGGAGCAGAGAGAAGCAGTTGCAGCTATAAAACCACCGTCCTGTTGGCGTTGAGAAACACCCGCCGTTCAATGTGATAGCCCACTGCGCGGGCCAGTGTCAGACCTTCGATGTCTCGACCTTTGGCAATCAGGTCTTCGGGATAGTGGCTGTGATCAACCACTTCCACGCCTTGAGCAATGATCGGGCCTTCGTCCAGATCGTTGTTGATGTAATGCGCGGTGGCACCTACCAGTTTCACACCCTTGTTGTAAGCCTGATGGTAAGGCTTGGCACCCTTGAAACCGGGCAGCAGCGAGTGGTGGATGTTGATCGCCTTGCCGTCCAGCTTGCGGCACAAATCGGGTGAAAGGACCTGCATGTAGCGGGCGAGAATCACCAGCTCTGCGCCGGATTCTTCGATCACCTGCCAGACCTTCGCTTCCTGCGCAGGCTTGTCGTTCGGGTCCAGAGGGAAATGGTAGTACGGAATACCGTGCCAGCCAGCCAATGGCTCAAGATCCGGGTGATTGGACACCACCGCGACCACGTCCATGGACAGTTGATTGATACGCTGGCGATAGAGCAGATCGTTCAGGCAGTGATCGGCTTTTGAAACCATGATCACCACTTTTGGCCGGTAGTTGGGTGCTGTGAGTTCGAAGATCATGCCGAAGGCTTCGCCTCGTTCGCTCAGCCCGGCCCGGAAAGCCTGTTCGTCGAAAGCCTGGGGCTGACGAAATTCCACGCGTATGAAGAAACGCCCTGACAGGCGATCATCGAAGGAGTGGTGCTCAGTGACGTAGCAGCCCTGCTCGAACAGGAAGCGGGTCACCGCATCTACCGTGCCCAGTACACTGGGGCAGTCGGCGGTCAAAATCCACGTATCGGGCGCGCGGCTCATTGAATCAAAGCTCCTGAATGTTCGTTATCCACAGATACGGCTGACTCTTGTGCCAATGCTCCGCGTTATACACAAATCTTGTGGGAGCGTACCGGGCGACGCTTCGCTTGTTCGCGAAGGGGGCGGTACATTCACCGGAAATGTCTGGACTACCGTCTTCGCGGACAAGTCCGCTCCCACAGGCCTCTCCCTCTGGAGTCTTCATTGAGACCGACGCTGCGGTTTCAGCCCCGGTTCCAGGCTCTTCACGCCTGAATGCTCAGCCCGTACTCGGCACTCGCATCCTGCAACCACAGCCACCAGTAATCCGAGAAGCTGCGGCGGACCAGCAGCTCCCAGGTTTCTTCACCGGTACGGCGGATCACCAGTTGTGATTTGGCGAACACCGTGCCGACGGCCTTGCCCACCGGGAAGTTGTCCGGGTGCACGTCGTAGCTGGTGGACTTCATCAATACCTGGCGCACTTTCGGACCGGTCAGTTCGAGGATCGACTGGCCGCCACTGACGTTGACGATGGAGATATGCAGCCCGGTCAGCGCCTCTCGCAGCTTTTGCTCTGCCGCGAACTCTTCGCCGCTCGGCACGATCAGCAGCCATTCATCCGGGCCAAGCCATTGCAGCGAGCTTTCGCCACTGATGACCAGCATCAGTGCGGCGGGCAGCTCCATGCCCAGCGCCTTGTGTACGCCTGCGGCGAAGGCCGGATCGTGGGCATTGCCACGAATCGTCAGGTGGCCCAGCAGCTTTTTCTCGCGCAGGAACACGCCGGGGCTGGCGCGCCCCTTGCCGATCAGGCTGTCGAGGTTTGCGTGGAACAGCGGCGACTCAGCTTTGACATCGGTGGTCGGGCGCTGCTGGTAAACGTTCGCTGTGGTCATGAATCACCTGCCTTGAATTCTGTGTGCTGCTGATGATCGGCGCTCCGCGTGTTACTCGACATTCTGGCGCTCACCCTTTGGATCGAAGAACACCGAGGAAACGATCTCGGCTTCGATCACGCTGCCGTCTGCCAGAGGCGCGAACACCCGCTCTCCCATGCGCGCCAGGCCGCCTTTGACCACGCCCATCGCAAACGAATAGCCCAGCGAGTTGTGTGCATAGCTGGAAGTCACATGGCCAACCATGCTCATCGGGATCGTCTGTTTGGTATCGAACACCAGTTGCGCGCCCTCTGGTAGCCATTTGGTCGGGTCGACAGGCTTGAGGCCGACCAGTTGCTTGCGCTGTTCTCGTACACAGTCTTCGCGATTCATGCCGCGCCAGCCGATCCAGGAGAATGGCTTGGTCCGGCCGACACACCAGCCCATGTTCAGGTCGTCCGGAGTCATCGAACCATCGGTGTCCTGGCCAACGATGATGAAGCCCTTTTCGGCGCGCAGTACGTGCATGGTCTCGGTGCCGTAAGGCGTCAGGTTGTACTGTTTGCCTGCCTCGGCGATCTTTTCCAGAACGCCCATGGCGTAGTCAGCCTGAATGTTGACCTCGTAGGACAGCTCACCGGTAAACGAGATACGGAATACGCGAGCTGGCACACCGGCGACCAGACCTTCCTTCCAGGTCATGAACGGGAAGGCTTCACGGCCCAGATCGATATCAGTGACTTCGCTGAGCAGCTTGCGGCTGTTGGGGCCGGACAGCGTCAGCGTCGCCCAGTGATCGGTCACTGAGGTGAAATACACTTTCAGGTCCGGCCATTCGGTCTGCTGATAGATTTCCAGCCATTGCAGGACGCGTGCAGCGCCGCCTGTGGTGGTAGTCATCAGGAAGTGGTTGTCGGCGAGGCAGGCAGTCACGCCATCATCGAAGACCATGCCGTCTTCCTTGCACATCAGGCCGTAGCGAGCCTTGCCCACGTCCAGTTTGGTCCACGCATTGGTGTAGATGCGGTTGAGGAATTCGCGGGCATCCGGGCCTTGAATGTCGATTTTGCCCAGCGTCGAAGCGTCCAGCAGACCCACACTGTCACGCACAGCCTTGCATTCGCGAGCGACGGCTGCGGGCAGGTCTTCACCGTTTTTCGGGAAGTACCACGGGCGTTTCCACTGGCCGACGTCTTCGAATTCGGCACCGTTTTTGACATGCCAGGCGTGCAGTGCGGTGAAACGCACCGGTTCGAAGATGTGCTTGCAATGACGCCCGGCTATCGCGCCGAACGTGACCGGCGTGTAGTTGGGACGGAACATGGTGGTGCCCATTTCCGGGATCGACACGTTCAGTGAACGGGCGGCGATGGCCAGACCGTTGACGTTGCCCAGCTTGCCCTGATCAGTACCGAAACCCAGCGCGGTGTAGCGTTTTACGTGCTCGACCGACTCGAAACCTTCACGGGTCGCCAGCTCGATGGCGGCAGCGGTCACGTCGTTCTGCAGGTCGACGAATTGCTTGGGGGCCCGAGCGGTGCCTTTCTCGTGCGGCACCTGAAACAGCGCCAGTGTCGGTTCTTCAGCGCGACTGAGGGCTTTGGGCATCACGCCTTCGACCACCTTGAAGCCTGCTTCGCTGGCCGCGCGCACGCCACCTTCAAAACCATCGGCCAGGCTGTCTGCCAGACTGTAGACGCCGTTGACGCCGCCTACGCAGATACGTTTCTGCGGTGCTTCGCCCGGTACAAACCCGAGGATGTCCTCACGCCATACCGGCTTGCCACCCAAGTGCGAGGCCAAGTGCACAATCGGGCTGTAGCCGCCGGAGCTGGCCACCAGATCGCACTCAAGCCATTCGCCGGGGCTGGTGACGGTGTGCGCCTTGACGTCGATTGCGGCGACGCGGGCAGCTGTCACGCGTTTGCTGCCACGCGCTTCAATCACTGCGCTGCCGGTCAGAATGCGAATGCCTTTGGCGCGGGCTTCCTCAACCAGCGGGCCGCGCGGGTTATGCCGAGCATCGGCAATCGCAACCACTTGCAGGCTGGCGTCGAGCCAGTCCAGCGCAACGCGGTAGGCATGGTCGTTGTTGGTGGACAGCACCAGTTTTTTACCCGGTGCTACGCCGTAACGCCGGACATAGGTCGAAACGGCGCCGGCCAGCATGTTGCCCGGCACATCGTTGTTGCCGTAAACCAGCGGGCGCTCGTGAGTACCGGCAGCCAGCACCACACGCTTAGCGCGTACCCGGTGCATACGTTGGCGAACCATGCCGATGGGCGCGCGATCACCGAGGTGATCGGTCAGACGTTCGTGAATGGTCAGGAAATTGTGATCGTGGTAGCCGTTGACCGTGGCGCGCGGCAGCAGTGTCACGTTGCGCAGGCTTTTCAGCTCGGCGACCACCGTAGCCACCCATTCGGCAGCGGGTTTGCCATCGAGACTTTCACGGCTGTCGAGCAGACTGCCGCCGAACTCTTCCTGTTCATCCGCAACGATCACTCGGGCACCACTGCGGCCCGCAGCCAGCGCGGCGGCCAGACCGGCTGGGCCTGCGCCGACGATCAGCACGTCACAGTGCTGGTTCATCGCGTCGTAGCTGTCCGGATCGTTCTCGGTCGGCGAGCGCCCCAGGCCCGCAGCCTTGCGGATGTACTTTTCGTAAGTCATCCAGAACGATTGCGGGTACATGAAGGTTTTGTAGTAGAAGCCCGGTGGCATCAGCTTGCCGCCGACCTTGCCCAAAATGCCCATGACGTCGGTGTTCACGCTTGGCCAGCCGTTGGTGCTGGTGGCGACCAGTCCTGCATAGAGCGCTTGTTGCGTGGCGCGCACGTTGGGGATTTGCGTCGCTTCGGTCGCGCCGATCTGCAACACGGCGTTTGGCTCTTCCGAACCCGCTGCGAAGATGCCGCGCGGGCGGGAGTATTTGAAACTGCGGCCGATGATATCGACGCCATTGGCCAGCAGGGCAGAGGCCAGCGAGTCGCCTTCAAAGCCCTGATAGGTCTGGCCGTTGAAGGTGAAGTTGAGCACCTTGCTGCGATTGATACGGCCGCCGTTGGGCAGGCGCTGGGTCTGGCTCATACCTTGTCTCCCTGATCCGTGAACTGCGGCTTCGTACCAATCGGATAGGTTTCGAGAATCTCGTAGGTCACGGTATTGCGCGTCATGTTGAAGTACTGGCGGCAACCGGCAGCGTGTATCCACAGCTCGTGGTGCAGGCCGCGCGGGTTATCGCGAAAGAACATGTAGTCGCCCCATTGCTCATCGGTGCAGGCACCTGGGTCCAGCGGGCGTGGAATATGCGCCTGGCCGGACGGGTGGAATTCCTCTTCGGAGCGCAGTTCGCCACAGTGAGGACAGAAGATATGCAGCATGGTCGGGTTCTCCTGTTAGTGGGCTACGGCTGCAGCGCCGTGTTCGTCGATGAGCGCGCCGTTGTGGAAACGGTCGATGGAGAACGGTTTGGCCAGCGGGTGCATCTCGCCTTTGGCCAGACTGGCGGCAAACACGTTGCCCGAGCCCGGCGTGGCCTTGAAGCCGCCTGTGCCCCAGCCGCAGTTGAAGAACATGTTCGGCACCGGCGTCTTGGAAATGATCGGGCAGGCGTCCGGCGTGGTGTCGACGATGCCGCCCCACTGGCGGTTCATGCGCACACGCGACAGCACTGGAAACATCTCAACGATGGCCTGAATAGTGTGTTCGATCACCGGGTATGAGCCACGCTGGCCGTAACCGACCCAGCTGTCGATACCGGCACCGATCACCAGGTCGCCCTTGTCGGACTGGCTGATGTAGCCGTGCACGGCGTTGGACATGATGACACTGTCGATAATCGGCTTGATCGGCTCGGAGACCAGTGCCTGCAACGGATGTGATTCGATCGGCAGACGAAAGCCCGCCAGTTTGGCCATGTGCCCGGAGTTACCGGCGGTTACCACGCCGACACGTTTGGCACCGATGAAACCCTTGTTGGTTTCGACGCCGATGCACACGCCGTTTTCCTTGCGAAAGCCGATGACTTCGGTCTGCTGGATAAGGTCCACGCCCAAGGCGTCGGCGGCACGGGCAAAGCCCCAGGCCACTGCGTCGTGACGAGCTACGCCGCCACGGCGCTGAACGGTTGCGCCGATGATCGGGTAGCGGGTGTTTTTCGAGCAGTCCAGGTATGGGATTTCCTCAGCGACCTGCTTGCCGTTGAGCAGTTCGCCATCTACACCGTTCAGGCGGTTGGCGCTGACACGCCGCTCGGAGTCGCGCATGTCCTGCAAGGTGTGGCACAGGTTGTAGACGCCGCGCTGGGAAAACATGACGTTGTAGTTCAGGTCTTGGGACAGGCCTTCCCACAGTTTCATCGCGTGCTCATAAAGGTGGGCCGACTCGTCCCACAGGTAGTTGGAGCGTACGATGGTGGTGTTACGCGCGGTGTTGCCGCCGCCCAGCCAGCCTTTCTCGACCACGGCCACATTGGTGATGCCGTGCTCCTTGGCCAGATAGTAGGCAGTCGCCAGACCGTGCCCGCCACCGCCGACGATGACCACGTCGTAGACCTTTTTCGGGGTCGGCGTGCGCCACATGCGCTGCCAGTTTTCGTGATGGCTGAGGGAATGCTTGAGAAGGCCGAAGCCTGAGTAATGCTGCATGTGAGGCTACTCCTGACTCAGCGATAAACCGGGAAATCGGCGCACAGGGCTGCTACCTGGCTGGCGACGTTGGCCTCGACATCGGCATCACCGAGGTTATCGAGAATGTCGCAGATCCAGCCCGCCAGCTCGACGCATTGGGTCACCTTGAAGCCGCGGGTGGTGACGGCCGGTGTGCCGATGCGCAGACCGGAGGTCACGAACGGCGACTGCGGGTCGTTGGGCACCGAGTTCTTGTTGACGGTAATGTGCGCACGCCCCAGTGCCGCGTCGGCGTCCTTGCCGGTCAGGCCCTGACGGATCAGGCTGACCAGAAACAGATGGTTGTCGGTGCCGCCGGAGACCACGTCGAAGCCCCGATCGATGAATACCTGCGCCATCGCTTGTGCGTTATCGATGACCTGTTGTTGATAAGCCTTGAAACCTGGCTCCATCGCTTCCTTGAAGCACACGGCCTTGGCGGCGATAACGTGCATCAGCGGGCCGCCCTGACCGCCGGGGAAGACGGCGGAATTGAATTTCTTCTCCAGCTCTTCGTTGGCCTTGGCGAGAATCAGGCCGCCGCGTGGGCCACGCAGTGTCTTGTGCGTGGTGGTGGTGACCACATCGGCATACGGCAGCGGGTTCGGATAGAGACCGGCAGCC
Source organism: Pseudomonas syringae group sp. 247E2 (assembly GCF_032587795.1). Classification (NCBI taxonomy): domain Bacteria; kingdom Pseudomonadati; phylum Pseudomonadota; class Gammaproteobacteria; order Pseudomonadales; family Pseudomonadaceae; genus Pseudomonas; species Pseudomonas syringae group sp. 247E2. The sequence goes on from NZ_JAWHPK010000014.1 coordinate 96,172, forward strand.
ACCAGACCTGCAACGTGTGCCATGTCGACGAACAGGTAGGCACCTACCTTGTCGGCGATTTCACGGAAGCGCGGAAAATCCAGCGTCTTCGAATAGGCCGAGAAACCGGCAATGATCATTTTCGGCTGGCATTCGACGGCGATGCGTTCGACTTCGTCGTAATCGATCAGCCCGGTGGTGGTGTCGATGCCGTACTGCACGGCGTTGTAGAGTTTGCCCGAGAAGCTGACCTTGGCACCGTGGGTCAGATGACCGCCGTGCGCCAGGCTCATGCCCAATACAGTGTCGCCTGCTTGCAGCAACGCCAGATAGACCGCTGCGTTGGCCTGGCTGCCGGAGTGTGGCTGGACGTTGGCGTAATCGGCCCCAAACAGCTGTTTGGCGCGCTCGATGGCCAGTTGCTCGACCTTGTCGACGTGCTCGCAGCCGCCGTAGTAACGCTTGCCAGGGTAGCCCTCTGCGTACTTGTTGGTCAGGCCGCTGCCCTGCGCCTGCATCACGCGTTTGCTGGTGTAGTTCTCCGAGGCGATCAGCTCGATATGGTCTTCCTGACGCTGCTCCTCGGCGTTCATTGCCGACAACAGTGCGTCGTCATAACCCTGGATCTGGTCTTGCTTGCTGAACATCGCGGATCTCCCAGCGGCGGCGCGGCGCCTGACTTGTCGTTAGGGCCGAACAGAGCCCTCTGAGAGCGATGGTAGGGCCGGACCGAAGTCGCCAAATGCCTATGGACGCCACACAAAGGTGCGTTTACGACATGGGGGCCAAGGGAACGGAAATAGCAGAAGAGGCGTTGCGCGGTGACGAGGCCGCAAACGAAAAAGCCCGCTCCCGGCTGGAGTGATTCCAGCACAGGGAAGCGGGCTTGTCGGTTTCAGACTTTAATTTTCAGGCCTTAGCCGTGGTTTTTGCCCAGCAGTGCGTGATACAGCTCGGTATCCCCGAGAATGCCGACCACTTTGTTGCCGTCCTGCAGGACCAGCTTGTTGCCGGTCTGGTAGCGGATCTGCAATGCGTCGCGCATGCCGATGTTGGAGTGCACCAGGGTAGGGCGACGGTCGAGCGTGCCGACGTCCTGGCCGGGGGTCCAGTTCTGCAGATCGAGGGGCGTAGCACCTTGCCGTGCGCCCTTGATCACATTGCCTTCGGCCAGGTCGAGCCATGAGTCGCCGCTCGGGTCCAGGCACACCGAATCGTTGACGTGCGTGCACTCATCGACCGTGCGCATCAGGCTGCGACCACACAGCACGTTCAGTGGGTTGGTGTGTGCAACGAAGGTGCGCACGTATTCGTCTGCCGGATTGAGCACGATCTGCTCTGGCACGCTGTATTGCACGATGCGGCCATCTTTCATGATGGCGATCCGGCTGCCGAGCTTCAGGGCTTCATCCAGGTCGTGGCTGACGAAGACGATGGTCTTGCTCAGCTTGCTTTGCAGGGCCAGCAGTTCGTCCTGCAAGCCTTGGCGGATGAGCGGGTCAAGCGCCGAGAACGGTTCGTCCATCAGCAGAATGTCGGCATCCATTGCCAGTGCGCGGGCCAGCCCGACTCGCTGCTGCATGCCGCCGGACAGCTCGTCCGGTTTCTTGTTGCGCCACTGTGTCAGGCCCACCAGCTCGAGCTTTTCATCGACCAGCTTGCGTCGTTCCTTTTCCGGGCGACCCTGCATTTCCAGGCCGAAGCTGATGTTCTCGCGTACTGTCAGCCAGGGCATCAGGGCGAACTTCTGGAAGACCATCGCAATGCGTTTGGTGCGCATCATTTTCAGTTCGGCCGCGCTGCAGTTGGCGATGTTGATCTGCGAGCCTTCATGCTCGACGAACAACGAGCCACGGCTGACGGTATTGAGGCCGTTGATGCAGCGCAACAGGCTGGATTTACCCGAGCCGGACAAGCCCATCAACACGCAGATTTCGCCTTTCTCGATGTCCAGACTGGCGTTCTCGACGCCGACGATCTGCCCGGTTTTCTTCAGAATCTGGTCACGCGTGAGGCCTTCGTCCAGCAGCTTGAGGGCTTCACGCGGGTCCTTGGAGAAGATGACGTCTACCTTGTCGAATTTGATGATACTCATGCGTCGGACCCTACCTTGGCTTCGGGTTGTTTGCAGATACGGTCGAGCATGATGGCCAGCAATACGATTGCCAGACCGGCTTCGAAGCCGAGCGCGATATCGGCTGTGTTCAGTGCGTTGACCACGGGTTTGCCCAGACCATCGGCACCGACCAGCGCGGCAATCACCACCATCGACAACGACAGCATGATGCACTGGGTGATCCCGGCAGCGATGCTGGGCATGGCGTAGGGCAGTTCGATACGGGTCAGCAACTGGCGGCGCGACGAGCCGAAGGCCTTGCCGGCGTCCAGCAATTCCTGGGGTACATCGCGGATGCCCAGATACGTCAGGCGAATCGGTGCAGCAATGGCGAAGACCACGGTCGAGATCAGGCCGGGCACTACGCCCAGACCGAATAGCGTGAGTGTCGGGATCAGATAGACGAACGTGGGAACAGTCTGCATCAGATCGAGCAATGGCCGGATGATGGTGTAGAACAGCGGCTTGTGCGCGGCAATGATGCCCAGCGGCACGCCGATGACGACACACACCAGCGTGGCGAAGAGCACCTGCGCCAGGGTTTCCATGGTTTCCTGCCAGTAATGCAGGTTGAGGATCAGCAGAAACGAAAGGATGACGAAAACCGTCAGGCCCCACTTGCGCTGGATGAAATGCGCGAGGGCGGCGATAAGGCCGATCAGTACGAATGGATTGAACCAGGTCAGCGCGAAAGTGAACCCGTGGATCATCATTTCCAGTGTCGAGGCAATCGCGTCGAAGTAGTCGGCGCCGTTGGCCGTCAACCAATCGACAAATGCGGCGATGTACTCGCCCAGAGGGGTTTTATGGTCAGTCAGCATGATTTCGGGTGTCCGCTTGCGGAAGGTGAAGAGGGCAGCAGGCGGGTCAGCCCCGCCTGCTGTCGGCTTACTGGGTCAACTTGGCTTTGGCTGCCTCCAGGCCTGGCTTGCCATCGACGGTGGTCACGCCGGCGAGCCAGGTGTCGAGTACTTGCGGGTTTTTCTTGATCCACGCCTTGGCGGCGGCATCAGGCTTCATTTTGTCGTCCAGGACGTTGCCCATCAGGGTGCTTTCCATGTCCAGTGTGAAGGACAGGTTCTTGAGCAACTGACCTACGTTGCTGCATTCCTGACTGTAGCCTTTGCGGGTGTTGGTGTAGATGGTCGCCTGGCCATAGTTGGGGCCGAAGAAGTCATCACCGCCAGTCAGATATTTCATCTTGAAACGCGTGTTCATCGGATGCGGTTCCCAGCCGAGGAACACGACGTCGTTTTTGCGTTTCACGGCGCGGTCAACCTGCGAAAGCATTGCGGCTTCGCTGGACTCTACAACCTTGAAACCTGCGTCCTTGAGGCCGAAGGCGTTCTTGTCGATCATGCTCTGGATCAGGCGATTGCCATCATTGCCGGGCTCGATCCCGTAGATCTTGCCGCCCAGTTCCTTCTTGAATTTGGCGATGTCGGCGAAGTCATGCAGGCCTTTGTCGTAGAGCGCCTGAGGCACTGCCAGGGTGTACTTGGCGTTCTCCAGGTTGGCACGCACGGTTTCGACAGTCCCGGCTTCGCGATACGGCTTGATGTCGTTTTCCATGGTCGGCATCCAGTTGCCGAGGAACACGTCCATGTTCTTGCCGTCGGCCAGCGACTTGTAGGTCACCGGTACGGAAATCATGGTGGTCTTGGTCGTGTAACCCAAGGACTCGAGTACGGCGCTGGTGACCGCAGTGGTAACGGTGATATCGGTCCAGCCTACGTCGGAGAAGTTGACCGTATGACAGGCCTCTGGCTCGGCTGCCTGAGCAAGCACCGGCATACAGAGCGTAGCGGCCAACAGCAACGATTTGGAACCTTTCATGGGTGGACTCCTGTGAGTTTCTTCTAGTCATCAGCAGGTGAACGCTGACGCGGCTTATGGGTTGGCGAGGCTTTTCGCGAAGCTCCATCACTGCGCCGGGCGATCGAGTCGGAACCGATCATGTAACAGGGAAAATCAAACGCCTACAGGGGGCGTCGTATCCAGTGCAGGAGGCGTCGTATCCAGTGCGCGCAAGGTCGCTTACAGATTCGTTGCATCGTACACACGCCCGGTTGCAGTGTTGGGACTGCTGAAAAACGGCCAGTACGTTACACAGTCGCTGCGCAGGTCGGCAGCGGTCGGTTGGCAGGTCGGTGCCTGCGCGAACGCGGTCTTTTGGAGGGGGGTAACGCCGACAAGTTCATTATCGGGTCAGCCCGTGCGGTCGTGTCGTCAGGTCTGTCCGCACTTTTTAGCGGCTGCGCGGTTTTTGATCACACGCCTCGATGGCCGCCACCTTTTAGCGCGAAAACCCTCTGACGACCTGATTTTTCAGGGCGTGCCTTGAGTAGCACTTGGGGCACGTCTAGCCCCATGACGTTTCCCCGTGTGCTACCGAATTGCTCATCAAGAGTGCGGCCAGCGCGCCTTGGCGTCGCAAACAGACACTCGGGTCGCTGCTGGATAGACACTTCGCGACGTCGTTTTCAGGTGTTGTTGAATGGCTGATCAATTTCCGGCATGGGATTTGCGATGTCATCACAAAGCCCATCAATGAAGAGGGCTATAAGAAGAGCCTGTCCTGGGGCCAACCAATGCCATATGTGAGGAGATAGTGTGATGACATCGTTCAATCAAGGGGCCCAACCTCAGAACCGCGCGCCACAATCCATCGGCTTTCTGCTGCTGGATAACTTCACCCTGATCTCCCTCGCATCGGCGGTAGAACCTCTTCGCATGGCTAACCAGCTGTCGGGCCGCGAGTTGTATCGCTGGACCACGCTGAGCGTGGACGGCGGTCAGGTGTGGGCCAGTGACGGTTTGCAGATCACACCGGATGCCGCCATGCACAAGGCTCCGGCACTCGATACCGTCATCGTCTGTGGTGGTGTCGGCATTCAGCGCACCGTGACGCGTGAACACGTGAGCTGGCTGCAGAGCCAGGCACGTCAGTCACGTCGCCTCGGCGCGGTGTGCACCGGCAGTTGGGCGCTGGCGTGTGCCGGCTTGCTGGATGGCTTCGATTGCAGTGTGCATTGGGAGTGTCTGGCTTCAATGCAGGAAGCCTTTCCACGCGTGTCGATGAGCACCCGGCTGTTCACCCTGGACCGTAACCGCTTCACCAGCTCGGGTGGCACGGCGCCATTGGACATGATGCTGCACCTGATCAGCCGCGATCATGGTCGTGAGTTGTCGGCCGCGATTTCCGAGATGTTCGTCTACGAACGCATTCGCAACGAACAGGATCATCAGCGCGTGCCGCTCAAGCACATGCTGGGTACCAATCAGCCAAAGCTGCAGGAAATTGTGGCGTTGATGGAGGCCAATCTTGAAGAGCCGATCGACCTTGACGAGCTGGCGGTGTACGTCGCCGTGTCGCGCAGGCAGCTAGAGCGACTGTTCCAGAAATACCTGCACTGCTCGCCGTCGCGCTACTACCTGAAACTGCGCCTGATCCGCGCTCGGCAACTGCTCAAGCAGACACCGATGTCGATCATCGAAGTGGCGTCGGTGTGCGGCTTCGTATCGACGCCACACTTCTCCAAATGCTACCGCGAATACTTCGGCATTCCGCCGCGTGACGAGCGCGTGGGTTCCAACACCGCGCAACAGGTCGCCATGATGCCGATCCCGCAGGCAATGGTGCTCGCCCCATTGTCCGGACCGATGTCGGCGTTGAGTCAGGCGCGTAATGAATCGACGTTTGCGAGTGTGAGGCTTTAGTCGCCCTACGCCACAAGAGGACGCGGAGCGTCCGGAAAGGCATGCGACGCGGAGCGTCGCACGATAGTCGGGATCCAGCGTGGTATGCAGTTCGCGACGCTCTGCGTCGCAAGAGGACGCGGAGCGTCCAGAACGGCGTACTGACGCGGAGCGCCGGCACGCCAGTTGAGTTTTCGTGTGTTTACAGTGCGAAGCGCGACACCATGCTGTTGAGGTCCACGGCCAGGCGGGATAGCTCGGTGCTGGCCGCGCTGGTTTGATTGGCGCCGGTGGTGGATTGTGCAGACAGGTCGCGGATGTTGACCAGGTTGCGGTCCACTTCGCGAGCGACTTGCGCCTGCTCTTCGGCAGCACTGGCGATGACCATGTTGCGTTCGTTGATCTCTTCGACTGCAACGTTGATGGTGTTCAGCGCCAAGCCCGCGCCTTTGGCGATGTTCAACGTCGATTCGGCGCGTTCGGTGCTGTTGCGCATCGAACTCACTGCCTGCTCCGTACCGCTCTGAATGCTACCGATCATGCGTTCGATTTCACTGGTCGATTGCTGCGTGCGGTGCGCCAGGGCGCGGACTTCGTCGGCGACTACAGCAAAGCCACGCCCGGCTTCACCAGCGCGTGCAGCCTCGATGGCGGCGTTGAGGGCGAGCAGATTGGTCTGGTCTGCCAGGCCGCGAATCACGTCCAGCACCTTACCGATATCACGCGATTCACTGGCCAGGTTGATGATCAGTTCAGCCGTACCTTTCACATCGCCGCTCATGCGTTCGATGGCGCTGACGGTTTCCTGAACCAGATCACGACCGTCGCCAGCAGATGTCGCAGCATTGCGAGACGCTTGTGACGTGCTGACGGCATTGCGCGCGACTTCTTCCACGGCGCTGGTCATCTCGTTGACCGCGGTTGCAGCCTGCTCGATTTCGTTGTTCTGCTGCACCAGCCCGCGTGCGCTTTCGTCGGTGACAGCATTGAGCTCTTCAGCAGCCGAGGCCAGTTGCGTGGCCGAACCGGAAATTCCCTGCAACGTATCGCGCAGCTTGTCCTGCATGGTTTTCATGGCCAGCAGCAAACGACCGGCTTCATCGGTACCGTCGATCTGGATCGGCCGGGTCAGGTTGCCTTGTGCGATGGTTTCCGCTGCATGCAGAGCCGTGGCAATCGGCGTGGTAATACTTTTGATCAGCATCCAGGCAAACACGATGGTCAGCAGGGTGGCAGCGATCAACAGTCCGATGACCAGATTGAATGCCGAATCGTACTCGCTGGACGCATCCTTCTTCACCTGGTTCAACTGAGCCGTGTTGAACTCCACCAGTTTGCTGAGCACAACATTCATCTGGTCGGAGTTGTTGAGCATTTCGTTATTGAGCAGGCCCTGCAATTCATCGATCTTGTTGGCGCGAGTCAGAGTCTTCAGGCGCTCTTCAAGCTGGCGATATTGTCCCAGCAGTTGTACGTACTGGCTGTAAAGATTGCGCTCGTCGGGATCGCTGATGAGCTTCTCGTAAATCGCCTGAGCGTCAGTGATCTGCTTGTTGCGCATCGCCATCAACTCGATGGTTTTCTGCTGGGTTTCCGGGTCGCGGTTGACCAGCAATCGATAGGACAGAACGCGCAAACGAATGCTGACTTCAGCGAATCGGTCAAGGCTCTTGATGCTCGGCACATTGTTGTCGGCCAGCACTTCAGTGGCGCCACGGATCTTGCTCATCTGAGACAGTGCAAATACACCCAGAACCAACATGAGTGTGCCGATCATGGCAAATCCAAGAAACGCTCGGGGCGCGATGTTCATATTTCGCAGGGACATAGAAAGCTTCCAGGGTCAGGTACGCAATCCATGCGATTTAACGGTGAAGGGAATGCAGTGAATGGCTGCCTATCGGTCATGCGACTAACGTCTTGAGTCAGTAGGCACTAAATATTGACGACTTATTACTGACGGTTATCTTTGGATATGGCTGACATTCGCGCAAACCCTTGAAAAGGCTGGGTTGAGGGGGGGTAGGGTGATGTCAGTTTGCCCATTGGCTGTGCGCATTTGTCGCAGTTCGGGGCGGTCTGACGAACAGCAGGAACCGGATTCCGAATACGTAGTCACAAGCCCCCTACGCGTCTACGTTATGGACATGTCAACGTCATGACAGATCAGTATCAAAGCCTGAGCGCTGGCATGCGCAGCGACTTTTCTTTATCGTACGCGCCCGTTGAAATTTGCTCGAGAAATCAAAATGTTGGAAGCCTCCCTTAGCCAATTGGAACAACTTGTCGGTGATCTGGTGCAACAGAACCAGGCCCTTCAAGACACAAATGCACAGCTCGGTGCCGAGCTGGCAAAAGCCAAGGACGAGAACGAGAACTTGCAACTGAGCCTGATGGAGCAGGAAGAGAAGCAGGGCAGCACCGCCGCCCGTATCCAGGCACTGGTTGATCGCGCGACCAGCGCAAGCGCTGTTGGCGCATGAACGTCGATGGCAACGGTGTAACCGTTCTCACCATTCTGGGTAATGAGTACTCGGTCAAAGCCCCTGCCGGTGAAGACCTGACCCTCATGAAGGCCGCGGCGATGCTCAATGCGTCGCTGGCCGACACCAAGCGCAAATACCCGACGTTGATCGGTGACCGTCTGCTGGTTCTGGCTGCGCTGAACCTCTGTTCGCAGCAAATCGAGCTTGAGCAATTGCACAAGGTCGAGCTTAAGCGTTACCGCGAGCAGGTCGACGCGACGGTGGATGTGATCGCCAAGACCATTTCCCAGAGCTAAGTGCAGGTCGCAGTCAAAACGAGTGCGATTGCTTGCGTCTGCGCCATTGCCCGAGTCGCTCCTCCAGTAGCCGCGGGCTGTCGATCTGCTGACGACGGGCGTGGCTGAACAGGATCAGCGCCAGCTCTGCGGTGACCAGTGCATCAGCGCTGGCGTTGTGACGCTCTTCGGCATGCAGGCCAAAAAACTGCGTCCAGTCGTCCAGCCCTGCGTGACGCAGGTTGGCTTGTTCACAGAGCATCGGGGCTATTTCTGCGGCATCGAAAAACGGATGCCGCAAGCGGTAGTCCAGGCTTTCTTTCAGTGCGCGCGACAGCATGTGCTGATCGAACGGCGCATGAAAACCCAGAATCGGGCTTTCGCCGACGAACTCCATGAAGTCCAGCAACGCCTCGGCCGGCTCGCTGCCCGCGGCAATCGCACTGGGCGCCAAACCATGAATAAGCACGGCCGGGCTGACCTTGTGGTCGACGCGCAACAGCGTACGCTCGAACTGTTGACCCAGGTCGATGGCACCGTCTTCAATTACGACCGCACCGATGGACAGCACTTGATCGCGGTTCATGTTCAAGCCGCTGGTTTCAAGGTCCAGCACGACCCAGCGCTGTTGGCGCAACGGCTTGTCGCTGAGGTTCGCGCAGACCGGCAGCTTTTTGAGGCGATCCAGTTGATGCGCTTGCAAGGGTGTCTTTTTCGCGCGCGGCTTGAGCCATTCGAACAGGTTCATAGTTGATAACGCAGGGTCAGGCTGGTTTGCAGTCGCTGCGCCTGGCGAAACGATTCGCGCAGAATGCGTCTGTCCAGATGGTTGAGCGTGTCAGGGTCGATGCGGTTGGAGTAAGGAAGGTTCTGGCGGCTTTGCAATTGATGTTGCTGCATGCGGGTCTGCTGAATGAAGTGGTACGCCTCTTCATACGCAGCGCCATCCAGGGGGTCGATGACTTCACGTTCGACCAGTTGGCGCAGGCGTTCCTGGGTATTGTTGACGCCGACACCATTGGCAAGCGCCAGCAGGCGCGCACCGTCGACAAAGGGCGTCAGGCCTTCGGTCTTGAGGTCCAGGGTGTCTTTTTCGCTGCCTTTGCGCGCCAGGACGAAATCCTTGAAACGGCCCACCGGCGGCCTTTGGCGCAGTGCGTTCTCGGCCATCATGCGCTGGAACAGCTTGTTGTCTGCTACCTGATCAAGAATGCCGCGGCGCAGTTGCTCGCCGCCGCTCTCATCGCCCCAGACCACGCGCAGATCGAAATAGATACTCGATGCCAGCAGGTTCTCCGGAGTTGCCTCGCGGATAAAGGCTGCAAAGCGCTGTGACCACTCGAGCCGGGACAGGCACAGGTCGGGGTTGCCGGCCATGATGTTGCCCTTGCACAGGGTAAAACCGCACTGTGCCAGGCTCTGATTGATACGTTCGGCAATCGGCAACAATAACGTGCGGATCTGCTCTGCCTCCGCCGCATCGCTGGCTTCAAACAGAATGCCGTTGTCCTGATCGGTATGCAGCGTCTGCTCGCGACGGCCTTCGCTGCCAAAGCACAGCCAGCTGAATGCAATGCCGGGGTCGCCATTTTCTGCAAGTGTCAGCTCGATCACGCGGCACACGGTGTGGTCATTGAGCAGGGTAATGATCTGGGTTATCTGGGTCGAAGAGGCACCATGGGCCAGCATGCGGTCGACCAACTGGACGATATCGCCCCTCAAACCGGCGAGCGCCTCGATACGCGGCGCATTGCGGATGGTCCGCGCCAGGTGGACCAGGTCGACCCGTTGCAAGGAAAACAAATCGCGCTCCGATACCACGCCACACAATCGCCCGTCTCTGACCAGGCACACGTGGGCGATGTGACGTCCGGTCATGGCGATGGCCGCGTCGAATGCGCTGGCGTCCGGGCTCAGATGGAACGGCGACAGGCTCATGGTGTGTCTGACCGGCGCGCTGAAATCGGCATTCACATCGGCAACTGCCTCACGCAGGTCGCGCAGGGTAAAAATCCCCAGCGGGGCCTGCTGCTCGTCGACAATCACGATGCTGCCTACCTGCTGTTCATGCATCAGTTTCACCGCGTCGCGCATGGGTGTTTCAGGGCTGCACATCACCGGGTGACGCATGGCCAGTTCGCCCAGACGTGTATTCAGGGAATACTGCGTGCCCAGGGTTTCAGCGGCGCGCTGCTGGACCTGCTGATTGACCTGATCCAGCAGGCTGCTGACACCACGCAGGGCAAAGTCGCGAAACGTTGTGGAAAGCGCGAATAGCTTGATGAACGCCTGCTTGTTCAATTGCAGGCAGAAGGTGTCTTCTGCAGCCAGGTGTTCAGTGCGAGTGGCACGCTCGCCCAGCAGGGCCGCAAGTGGAAAACACTCGCCAGTGGTAATTTCAAATGTTGTTTCTGTGCCGCCTTTGGCAGAATGCGGACGTTCACCGACGATTCGCCCCTGCTTGACGATGTAAAAGTGCTCTACCGGGCCATCGCCAGGCTTGATGATGCTTTCATCCGCAGCATAGAACCGGAGCTGACACTGCTCTACGAGGTACGCCAGATGCGCGTTTTCCATCTGGTTGAAAGGCGGGAATTTTTGCAGAAACTGCATGGTGCCGTGTATGTTCTGTAGCACGGCTGTCTTGCCTGCCTGGGTGAAAGCATCTGCCTTGCTCATGGCCTGTTCCGCGTTCTTGTTATTGGTGCTCATGGTCGGCCGCTTGCAGCCAGGTGCCCATTGGACGTAAGTCTTACGCTTGAACCGAGTGACAGTGCCGTGCCTGCTGCGGCGTAACTGATTTGACGAACGCAATGGATTGCGAGCGGAGACTGGCCAGGATGCCGACGAAATGCATCGCAGATTTATCCATATCTGCTGTCGGATTAGTTCAGGGAATGATGAGACTGCAATGATTGACCACGACATTTTGAGCGATGAAGAGCGCAATGCCCTCCATGAGGTCATGCTCACGCCCGCCCGTGACGCACCGCAACGAGTTCTGATCGTCGATGACGACAGCGACGCGCGCGAGCTGCTGGCCGAAATTCTGAGCCTCAATGACATCAGTTGCATGACCGCACCCGGTGGCGACAGCGCGCTCGAAATGATCCAGACGCGTCAGTCCATCGGACTGCTGATTACCGATTTGCGCATGGCACCTTTCGACGGGCTGGACCTGATCCGCAAGGTAAGGGAGTCGGATCGCGCCGAACTGCCGATCATTATCGTCTCCGGCGATGCCAACGTGCGCGATGCCATCGATGCCATGCACTTGAACGTGGTGGACTTCCTGCTCAAGCCGCTTAACACCAAGCAGCTGGTGAAGCTGGTAAAGCGTGAGCTGGGAATGAATTGACGCGTTAGTCGTGCAGTTGAATGACCAGCGTGTCGATCCCCGTTTTCACGGCGGCGGAAACTGCGCTGCAGTGCGCTGACCGTCGATATTGGAGAGCTTCTGCCAACGCAGCAGGTTACGCCAGCCGACAACGGTTGAGTCCCGTGCCCGTTCACGAACGATCAACACCAGTGGTCGCCAGGTTTCTTTGGTCAGCAAAATATCGTCAATGGCCTGCTGGGCCTTTTCCGCTGCCTGCACATCTCCGCGCTGCAAAGCCACAGCCTGAATGCCGCGATAGCCGTCTATTTCGGCGCCTGCCCGGCCCTTCATCGAGTAATTGACGTTGTACTGGCAATACTTGCTGTCCTTGCCCAGACGTTTGATTGTCGCCTCGAAAGCGTCAAGGTGTATAGCCGCGCGCAGGCGGTTGTCGGGGGTGTTTTTGTTGCCTGTCTCATCCGGCTCCAGTGTTTCGATGCAACGCATCAACCACAGGTCGCGGTTGGCGGTGATTTCGGCCTGCATGTCGCGCGGCGTGGAGTAGTGCCGGTCCAGATCGGCGTCCTGTTTGTCGCCAATCAGGAAGGGCGATATTTCGTTCTTTTCCAGCGCCCAGGCCAGGTCTCGGGACATGCCCAGTTGCAAACCCAGCCCCTGACCCTGAACCCCATGGTTGGCACCTTTTTTTGCTGACGTGGCCGAGCTGGCAATCGGCGCGAAGTTCAGGTTGGCGGTGACCCCCGCCCGTTGCTGAGCAGTGTCACCCTTGGCGCCGACAACGCTGATGAATCCGCCGGTTTCCGTACGTGTTTCCTTGATTCGATCCGCTTCGACGTACACCGAAGGTTCCGGCGTCAGGGTTTGAGAGGCATCGCTTGCGCCATCCTTGAAACGTACCGCCGGGACGCGCAATGCCATACGCGCCGCGACGTTGCGGGTGCTGGACGTCGCATCTATCTGGCTGACAGAGACCTCCGGGTTACGCGCCAGTATGGCTTCCAGCGGCCCGGCGTAGCGCTGGCCCTTTTGCGGGTCGATGATGTCCCAGCGGACCATGCTGTCCAGCGCGGTCAGCATGTTGCCGCGCATTTCATCGTCCTTGTGACGGGTGCGGAAAAAGCGCATGAGGGTCGAGCTGGTTTGGGTTTCCTGAGCGGTAAAGCGGCCAGTGAGCGCAGCCTGTATCCCCACACCCTCTGCAACCGCGCTTCCCGCCGCCACACCGATGGTGACCTCGGCGGCTTCGGTTCGTGCTTTGCCGAAGGACATTTCCATCCCCAGAATCGGCATGAACAACTGGGCAAACGCTTCGTCACTGCGAGATTTCTCTGCCGAAAAGATCGGTGACACGATGGGCGATATCAAGCTGTAGGGCAGCGACGGCAAGCCTACGCCCAGCGTGCCTCCGCCGCCCAGCCGCAGCCGGTCGCGCAGGCGGCTTTCAAGAATGAACGGCTTGAAAAACGTCACAATGTCGCTTTTCTCGCTCAAATGCCGGGTTTTCAGCAGTTTTATCGCCGCGTTCAAGTCCTGATCAAGCACCTCTTCAACAGACTGAGCAGGTTGCAGCGCCGGCGGCAATATCTCGCGCAGGTGCTCATCGACGCGATTGATTGCCTCGTAGACCGACAGCTTGCTGTTCGCCAGTTCGCTGTACAGCGGCGGCAGTTCGATGTGCTGAGCTTTGTGCAGTACGTTGACTGCGCGCTTGCCGTTCGCGTCCGGCTTATCCCATATCTGTGATAGCCGCTGCTGTTGAACGCGGGCCTTGAGCAGGCTTTGCATCGATTTGCCATCGCGATTTTTAAGCGTCACCTGCGACAGGTGAGTGCCTTTCTTTTCCAGAGATTTGAGGTGATCGAGCAGGGCGTGGGCGGCCGAGATTTCAAGTTGCAGTCCTGGTGCACCCTTGGCGTTTTTCAGGGTTTCTTCCAGCATGCTGATACGCGCAGAAATCACCTGATCAACCTGCTTTCTGGGCGATTGCAGGCCCATGCTTTCGCCCACCGAGTAGGCCCGGTCCAGCGTCGATTTAGCAAAGGGTGTTTTGTTCAGCGTGGGGATCAGGCGGCGTGGTAACGAGCTTTTCGCTGGGGCAGTTGCTGTTGCTTGCTCCGGGGTATTGGCCGCCACGGCGCGCATGACCCATTCCATCGTCGCTTTTTTCAGGCGCTGGTCATGCTGCGCATAGGGCGTGCCGGGAGCGTTACTGAAATAACTGTTACGAACCGCGTTGAAGGCGGCGTGATCAACATCGTCGAACGACTTCTCGTCTCCATCCAGCTTGCTGCGCGCCACCTGTTTGGCGGTTTGCAGCCATGCCTTGACCTTGCCGTCGGGCTCTTTCTGCTGCGCTTCATCGGCATTCCAGAACACGCGCAAAGGCTTGGCCCGCTCGGCCACTATCGGTGCAGTGCCATCGCTGGAGAGCACTTGCAGCATTTCCATGCCACGCGGCACAGTTGCCAGTTTTCGACAGAGGTTGAGCGTGTCCTGCTGAATGCTGTTGTTTGTGGCGCTGCGGGTCCTGACCGACTTCGACATTTCTTCGGCAACGCGTGGCCAATGTTCCAGTGGGTGCTGGCTCAGTACGTCGAGCACACGGTTGGCACGTGTGGCGTCATTGCCCGTCACGTCTGCCAGCGCCGACGTTATTACCTCGATAACCGCGAAAGCTGGCAGCGATGTGGGTGGCGGCGTGCCTTGCAGGCGATCGCCGATACGTTGCAGGGCCGCTTGAATTTCATCCGCACCGGTTGCTGCAAAAGCGTGCGCTTGACTGATCTGACTGGCGAGGTACTGCTCGCGGACGTTCTTGAGAGCGGTTTTATCGATTCGTTCTTGGGCCTCGCCCTCTGCAGGCGTGGTGACCTGGTCTGATGCGGGCAGTTTCTGATCAAGTGTCTTGAGTGCAAAGCGCTCGTCATTGACGATCGCGATTCGCTGATGAATCTCGCCCAGCTCGTCGTTCAGGCGCGCAACATCGGCATCGACCCGCACCAGTCTTTTTGCCAGTTGCTGATGTGTTTGCATGGCCTGTGAACGCGTTGCAAGCGTCTGTCCAATGGCGGTGTCCAGCCTGTCGGCTTCGTCTGACCCTTCGGGCGTCTCCTGTCGCTGGGCGCGCAACGCAGAAAGCTGCATATTGGCGTGCGCGGCCGTGTGCTCGGCCGCGGTCATGTCGTGATCGAGTGAAATCAGCTCACGAGTCTCTGCCACCTTGATTTGCAGTTCGATTTCGATGGCAGCGTGCCGGTCGGCGAAACGGACATCCAGCGCCTGCATGCGTGTGCGCAACTCGCCCAGCCACTGCTGAGAGAACTCGGCTTTCTGTTTAACCTGATCCTGCCCCTCACTCAGCGCGCCCAGTTGCAGTACCTCTGTGCCCTGAATCAGCTCCCGAAGTTGCTGGCTGGCCAGGCGGGTGGTGGAGTCGGCCTGTTGAACGCGAGCCCTGGCATGGTCCAGTCGTTCGGTCGACGTGGGTGGGGTGGCCTGTTCGAGCGATTCAAGATGCTCGCGCGCAGCGACCAATGCGAGGGTGGCTGTGGCGAGCACCTTGCTCTGATGATCCAGCCGGGTGCTCAACTCTTTCACCGCCGCTGCGATGGTTTCAGGGCTTTGCTGTGAGTTATCGGCTTTGGTCTTGGCGTTGCTGCCATTGCTGGCGACCTCGCGTAGCGGGGCAGGCTTTAGCCACGGAAAAACCTTGGTGGTAATACCCCTTACCGTTGAAGGGGCGGGGCGCTCCCAGAGAGACGTTGGCGCCGCCTTCAGGTGGGTCAGCGCCGAATCGACCATGCGCTGCAGTTCATGCGCTTCTTTCAGCAACGGATCGTGTTTCTCCTCGCTCGATAGGTGCTCACCTTCCTCCGGAATCCCGCTGCGCAAGGGCCGGTTTAAAGTACGACCGGTGCCGGGAATACCGAGACTGAAATTGGTCTGACGCTCGGAAAGCTTGCCAGCGATGCGCGTCTTCAGCCCGTGAGCTTGCTGAACACCTGGCGCTGATTTAGGTGCAGCAGGATTGGCGACTGGCGGAGGCTCAGTCGGTCTTGCCGTGACAGACGGTACTGCCGGCTGCGACGAAGATCCTGTTTCCAGAGGTACAACCGGGGTAGCAGAACGAGTATTGATTCTTAAGGTCATGAGCGGGCTCCATCGGCTCAGATATCAAGTTCGACAGATCAATACAGGTGGTGGTAGTAATCGACACTGCACATTCGGTGGTGCGTAAAACGTGTTTGAAGGGCTGTCGCCATGACGCCAAGAGGTTGCAGGCGACACTTCCTCAAACTGCCAGGGCGGCACGGGGGAGGCGTGTTTGCTCGGGTGCATAACGGGGGCTACGTTGCTGACTCGCGGTTTGCTTCCGTTGGTGAGTCAGCTGTGGCAGGTGCCTGAAACGTTATCCTGCTTGAACGGGAGGTTTTCGGACCTGTCTGGATGGGTGGTCGATATGTGGATTCGGTTCCGCTTTTATTTTGGTGCGCGCGAGGATGGGTGAAAGGTTGTCGGGGATTCAAGGAATGGCAGGTTGATCACCGACGCAATCAGAGACGTTCAGTTGGAAAGTATCTGGGGTATTCGAACAAAAAACGCGATGTTTACTCATCGCCTTCCCGAAGAGGCAGCAAGCTGCCTCTCAGGTCCGATGACTAAAATCCTTACATTCCTTTTTTGGCCTTGAACTCACGACGGCGACGATGCAGTACCGGCTCGGTATAGCCGTTAGGCTGTCGCGTACCTTCGATCACCAGTTCGACGGCTGCCTGGAAGGCAATGTTGCTGTCGAAGTCTGGCGCCAGCGGGCGATACAGCGGGTCATTGGCATTCTGGCGATCCACGACCGGTGCCATGCGCTTCAAGCTTTCCAGCACCTGAGCTTCGCTGACAACGCCGTGACGCAGCCAGTTGGCCATGTGCTGGCTTGAGATGCGCAGCGTTGCGCGGTCTTCCATCAGGCCGATGTCGTTGATATCCGGTACTTTCGAGCAACCTACACCCTGATCGATCCAGCGCACCACGTAGCCGAGAATGCCCTGTGCGTTGTTGTCCAGTTCGTTCTGGATTTCTTCGGGCGTCCAGTCGGTGTTCGGCGCAAGGGGAATGGTCAGAATGTCATCCACCGATGCCTGCTCGCGTTGAGCCAGTTCGGCCTGACGAGCGAATACATCGACCTTGTGGTAATGCAGGGCGTGTAGCGCAGCCGCTGTAGGCGAGGGCACCCAGGCAGTGTTTGCGCCAGCCAGCGGGTGAGCGATTTTCTGTTCCAGCATGGCGGCCATCAGGTCGGGCATGGCCCACATGCCTTTGCCGATCTGTGCGCGACCTTGCAGGCCGCATTTCAGGCCGATGTCGACGTTGGAGTTCTCGTAGGCACTGATCCATTTCTCGGCTTTCATCTGCGCCTTGCGCACCACCGGGCCCGCTTCCATCGAGGTATGGATTTCGTCACCGGTGCGGTCGAGGAAGCCGGTGTTGATGAATACCACGCGCTCGCTGGCTGCCTGAATACAGGCTTTGAGGTTGACCGTGGTACGGCGTTCTTCGTCCATGATGCCGACTTTCAATGTGTTGCGCGGCAAGCCCAGCACCTGCTCGATACGCCCGAACAGTTCGTTGGTAAACGCGGCTTCCTCCGGCCCGTGCATCTTCGGTTTGACGATGTACATCGAGCCGCTGCGGCTGTTGCTGCGCGAGGTATTGCCGTTGAGGTTGTGGATCGCAGCCAGACTGGTCAACAGGCCATCGAGAATACCTTCCGGCACTTCATTGCCATGCTTGTCGAGAATCGCGTCGATGGTCATCAAGTGACCTACGTTGCGAATGAACAGCAGCGAACGACCGTGCAGCGTGGCTTCGCCGCCTTGTGGCGTGGTGTAGACGCGGTCCGGGTTCATGGTGCGGGTGAAGGTTTCGCCGCCTTTGGACACCGATTCCGCCAGGTCGCCTTTCATCAGGCCTAGCCAGTTGCGGTAGACGACCACTTTGTCGTCGGCATCGACGGCTGCAATGGAGTCTTCGCAATCCATGATGGTGGTCAGCGCGGCTTCCATGAGGATGTCTTTCACGCCTGCCGCATCGGTTTGGCCAACCGGGCTGGAAGCGTCGATCTGCAATTCGAAATGCAGGCCATTGTGTTTGAGCAGCACGGCGAACGGCGCTGAAGCCTCACCCTGAAAACCCACCAGTTGTGCATCGTCGCGCAGGCCGGTGTTGCTGCCGCCCTTGAGGCTGATGACCAGTCTGCCGTCGATCAACTTGTAAGCAGTCGAATCAACGTGCGAGCCAGCCGCCAAAGGGGCAGCCTGATCGAGGAACGCGCGGGCGAAGGCGATCACCTTGTCGCCACGCACCTTGTTGTAGCCCTTGCCTTTCTCCGCGCCGCCTTCTTCGCTGATGGCATCGGTGCCATAGAGCGCGTCATACAGCGAGCCCCAGCGGGCATTTGACGCATTGAGCGCAAACCGTGCGTTCATCACCGGCACGACCAGTTGCGGTCCGGCCATGGTGGCTATTTCTTCATCGACGTTTTGCGTGGTGATCTGGAAGTCCGCTGCTTCTGGCAGCAGGTAGCCGATCTCCTGAAGGAAGGCTTTGTAAGCCGAGGCGTCGTGAGCCTGTCCAGCGCGCGATTGGTGCCACGTGTCGATCTGCGCCTGCAATTCATCTCGTTTGGCGAGCAGTGCCTTGTTCTTTGGCGCAAGGTCGTGGATCAGTTGGTCCGCACCCGCCCAGAACGCAGTGGCGTCGATGCCGGTTCCGGGTGTGGCTTCGTTCTGCACGAAGTCGAACAGGACTCTGGCGACTTGCAGGTCACCGACTTGAACGTACTCAGTCATTGCACTTGCCTCACTCTGCTCAGCAGGGTCGAGCACACTCGGGGAGCGCTCTGTTATTGATCTTGGTGTCATGTAGTGCGAGATTCTGGATACTACATGAGCCGCCGTTGCGTGAAAACGTCGCTGAATATGTCATTAAACGACTGGATATTCATATCGGGTCACGATGATATTCATTGTGTTCCCAAAAGCGCTCGGGATTGTTCCATAAAGCGTGGCAAACGGTACACGATTTACCGCGCGCGGGCTGTCTTCGGGGCTGTCTATACTGGTGCGACCGACGCCGTTTTCAAATCACCTGCACAGAAAGAGGAATTGACCGTGGATCATCTCGTCGTAACGTTGGTTGCTCCCGACAAACCGGGTCAGGTCGAACGTATCGCGCAATGCATTGCCGAGCAGGGCGGTAACTGGCTGGAAAGCCGCATGTCGCGCATGGCCGGGCAATTTGCCGGGATCCTCAAGGTGGGCGTCGAGCCGGAAAAGTACGATGACCTGATCAAAGCGTTGAACGCCCTGTCGGCCCATGGCATTCGCATGCTGTTGGCTGAAAGCGTGATAGAGACAACCGCCCCGACTCAGTTGATCAGCATGCAACTGGTCGGTAACGACCGCCCCGGCATTGTGCGCGACATCACCCGCTTGCTGGCCGGGCAGGGCGTTAACGTCGAACACTTGATCACCGACGTTTCTCCTGCGCCCATGAGCAGCGAGTTGCTGTTCCACGCCGATGCAGTGCTGGGCGTACCGCTGGGCTTGTCGCTGGATGACCTGCAGGCAGGGCTTGAGACCCTGGCTGATGATCTGATGGTGGAGCTGGTGTTGGGTGCTGAGGACTAGATTCACTTTCAGGTTATCCAGGTTAACCGTGCACCTGCCTGTGGATAACCTGGGGGAATAGCCTTACACGCCACGTTCGCCGTGGCCTGGCGAAAGTTGATCAAAAAACCAACAGTTTCAAGGGCTTGTGCACAGATAAGGTTAGCCTGCCTGTGGATAACCCTTGGAGAACCTCTTGCAGGCCACGGGAGGCGTGGCTTGCGAGGTGTTGTGTGTTTTTTGATCAGCCTCGGCCGCGGGATTTCAGCCAGATATCCACACTGTAGATTGCCAGCCCCGCCCAGATGAAGGCGAAGGTGATGATGGTGCTGGTGGTCAGGTGCTCCCCATACAGCAGCACGGCCAGCAGCAGAACCAGCGTGGGCGCGAGGTATTGCAGGAAACCCAGGGTGGTGAAGGGCAGGTGACGGGCTGCGGCGTTGAAGCACACCAGCGGGATAAGCGTCACCGGGCCTGCGGCGGCGAGCCAGATGGCTTGCGTGGTGGTCCAGAATTCCGGCTGGGCGCTTACGGCCGTCGGGTTGAGCGTTAGCCAGATCAATGCCAGCGGCACCAGCATCCAGGTTTCCACTACCAGGCCAGGCAAGGCGGCAACCGGGGCTTTTTTGCGGATCAGGCCGTAGAACGCAAAGGTCAGCGCCAGGGCCAGTGACACCCACGGCAGGCTGCCGACGTTCCAGACCTGCTGGGCGACACCAATGGTGGCGAAAGCGACCGCCAGCATTTGCAGACGCCTGAGCCGCTCGCCCAGCAACAGCATGCCCAGCAGCACGTTGACCAGCGGGTTGATGTAATACCCGAGACTCGCTTCAAGCATGCGGCCGTTGTTAACGGCCCACACGTAGACGATCCAGTTCGCAGCGATCAGCGTCCCGCTGAGTGCCAGCACGGCCAGTCGCTGTGGGTTGTTGCGCAGGTCACGCCACCAGCCGGGATGTTTCCAGAACATCAGCACAATCGAGCCGAAGAGGGCTGACCAGAGCACTCGATGGATGATGATCTCGATGGCCGGAACGGCGGAGATGGCCTTGAAGTAGATGGGGAACAGGCCCCAGATGGTGTAAGCACTCAGGCCCAGGATGTATCCACGGCGTGGATTGGCAGCTTGCATGGAGCGTCCCTTTAATACAGAAATTTCCGGTTTTATTGTGGGGTGATGCGGTTGATGGTTTTGATCGTACTCACGCTGGAGCGCTGGATGTTATACACAGGTTCGGCTGATTCACGACATCTGTGCCGCGTCACTTGTTCAGGATCGTATGCGGAGCGTCCAGAACTGCATGCGACGCGGAGCGCCGCACGATAATCTGGGGCTCATCAGGTCAAAACAGTTTCAACGGCTCTTCATTCAGCGCTGACATCTGCTCGCGCAGGGCCAGGATATGGTCGCCCCAGTAATGCTCAGTGCCGAACCATGGAAAGCTGTGCGGGAATGCAGGGTCGTCCCAGCGCCTGGCCAGCCAGGCGCTGTAGTGCATCAGGCGCAGGGCACGCAGTGGTTCGATCAGGGCCAGTTCGCGTGGATCGAAATCATGAAATTCGTTGTAGCCGTCCATCAGCTCCGACAACTGACCCAGACGTTCCTGGCGGTCGCCGGCCAGCATCATCCAGATATCCTGGACGGCAGGACCAAGGCGGCAGTCGTCCAGGTCGACGATGTGGAACATCTCGTCGCGGCACATCATGTTGCCGGGGTGGCAGTCACCGTGCATGCGAATGTTGGTATGCGGCGTGGCGGCGTAAACGTCTTCGACACGCTTGAGCAGGTCACGGGCTACCGACTCGTAAGCCGGAAGCAGGCTGCGCGGGATGCAGTCGTTTTCCAGCAGGTAATTGACCGACGCATGGCCAAAGTTATTCACACCCAGTGCTTCGCGGTGCGCGAACGGTTTGGTCGAGCCGACCGCATGGATACGCCCCAGTAACTGACCCAGGCGATACAGCTGATCCAGATTGCCCGGCTCCGGCGCGCGTCCGCCTCGGCGCGGGAATAGCGTGAAGCGAAAGCCGGCATGTTCGAACAGGGTTTCGCCGTTATGCACCATGGGCGCAACAACGGGCACTTCGACCTCGACCAGCTCGTAAGTGAAGCTGTGTTCTTCAAGGATGGCTTCGTTGGTCCAGCGCTGTGGCCGATAGAACTTGGCGATCAGCGGCTGACCGTCTTCGATACCGACCTGATACACGCGGTTTTCGTAGCTGTTGAGTGCCAGGATGCGGGCATCGCTGAGAAAACCGATGCTTTCAACGGCATCGAGCACCAGATCGGGAGTGAGTGTTGCAAACGGGTGAGCCATGACTACTCCTGCGCGCAGCAGGTTGCCGCGTTGGACCGCTGATGGTAACGCAGACCGGTCCCGGTTCGCTAAACCCCTTCTGTTTAAAGTGCCCAAGGGTCGAGTTGTCACCAAACGGTCATCCTCCGGTCGCTGTTTAGCCATGTTCGCCACTTAGAGTTGCCGCCAATGAGATCGATCTCAAGCGAGCGACCATGACTGATTTGAAAGAAGTTGCACGACTGGCCGGGGTTTCCCGGGCGACTGCTGCACGCGTCTTCGCAAGCCCTGAGGTGGTGCGCGCCGAGACCCGCGAGCGAGTATTCGTCGCTGCTCGTGAGCTGGGCTTTCGCCCCAATCGGTTGGGCAGACAGTTACGTCTGCAAACCACCAATCTGATTGGCGTCATCGTGCCAAACCTGCTCAACCCGGTGTTCGCCGAGCAGTTTCAGGCTATGGAACGGGCGGCGCGGGCACGGGGCTACAACCTGTTGTTGGCGACCACCGAC
This sequence comes from Pseudomonas syringae group sp. 247E2, assembly GCF_032587795.1. Lineage (NCBI taxonomy): Bacteria > Pseudomonadati > Pseudomonadota > Gammaproteobacteria > Pseudomonadales > Pseudomonadaceae > Pseudomonas > Pseudomonas syringae group sp. 247E2. Next base: position 118,537 of record NZ_JAWHPK010000014.1, read on the forward strand.
TACAGCGCCGAGCGTGAAAGCGCCGTTGTTGAGGAACTGCTGCGCCAGCGGGTCGACGGGCTGGTGCTGACCGTAACCGACGCCGAGCACAACCGTGTGCTGGAGAGCCTGGCCATCGAGGACACGCCGTTCGTGCTGGCCTATCACCAGACCGACAATGAGGAGTACAGCGCTGTGTCTGTGGATAACCGCGCAGGCATGGCGCTGGCGACGCGGTATCTGATCAACGCCGGCCATCGGCGTATTGCGATGGTCGCAGGCCCGGTCATGCAGTCCGACCGCGCCCGCCTGCGTTACGAAGGCTATCGCGATGCCATGAACGAGGGTGGGCTTGAGGCGCGCCCGGTGATTGAAATGCCTGCCCATACCAACGCCGACTTCGCCGCGCTCGAACCGTTGTTACGTGGTCCGACTGCGCCAAGCGCGCTGGTCTGTTCCAACGATCTATTGGCTATCAGCCTGATCGCCGAATTACGCCGCAATGGTTGGGGTGTTCCCGAGCGTCTTTCGGTCATCGGCTTCGACGGCATCACGTTGGGCACGCAGATGCACCCGACGCTGTGCAGTGTGGTTCAGCCGATTACCGAACTGGCGCACATCGTCATCGACCAGTTGCTGTCGCGGATTGCCGGCGCGGCACCGGTTTCTCATTGTCTGCCGTGCCATATCCGGCCCGGCGAAAGCACCCAGCCCTACCAGGAGATGCTTCATGCTCAGCCTCAGTAAAACCCTCGCGGCACTGCTGTTATGTGGTGCGGCCAGCCTCGCCCAGGCCGCCGAAACCGCCATCTGCTACAACTGCCCGCCTGAGTGGGCTGACTGGGGCACGCAGCTCAAGGCCATTGCCGACAGCACTGGTGTACAAGTGCCGCTGGACAACAAGAACTCGGGGCAGGCGCTGGCGCAGATCGTCGCCGAGCAGGCCGCGCCGGTCGCAGACGTGGTGTATTACGGCGTGACCTTCGGCCTGCAAGCGCAAAAGGCCGGTGTGGTCGATACCTACAAACCCAAGCACTGGGACGACATTCCCGCAGGCCTGAAGGACCCTGAAGGGCACTGGTTCGCCATTCATTCCGGCACGCTGGGCATCATGGTCAATGTCGACGCACTGGGCGGTCTGCCGGTGCCGCAAAGCTGGGCGGATCTGCTCAAGCCCGAATACAAGGGCATGGTCGGCTACCTCGACCCCTCCAGTGCATTCGTCGGGTACGTGTCCGCCGTTGCGATCAATCAGGCCATGGGCGGCACACTGGACAACTTCGGCCCGGCCATCGACTACTTCCAGAAGCTGGCGAAGAACTCGCCCATCGTGCCCAAGCAAACCGCTTATGCACGCGTACTGTCCGGTGAACTGCCGATTCTGGTCGACTACGACTTCAACGCCTATCGCGCTCGCTACAAGGACAAGGCCAACGTCGCTTTCGTGATTCCCAAGGAAGGCACCATTGGCGTGCCGTACGTGATGAGCATGGTTGCCAAGGCACCGCACCGCGCCAATGCCGAGAAGGTGCTGGATTTCGTCCTGTCTGACGAGGGCCAGGCGCTGTGGGCCAAGGCTTATTTGCGTCCAGTGCGCTCGAAGATGCCTGCCGACGTGGCCGCGCAGTTCCTGCCCGACAGCGATTACGCTCGTGCCGGTGTGGTGGATTACCAGCACATGGCTGCCGTGCAGGAAGCCTTTGCTGCCCGTTATCTGCGTGAGGTGAAGTAATGTCAGCCTCGCCGGGACACGCGCTGGCTCTGCACAAGGGCGGATTTATGAAGCTGCGGCTGCGCCCGACCGCTGCGGTGGCACTTGCTCCGGCGCTGGCGGTGTTGCTGGCATTCTGGCTGCTGCCGCTGACCCACCTGATCCTGCTCGGCGCACAAGGTTCTGACGGCAACGGCAGCGGTTACTGGCAGGTGTTGAGCAGTGCTCAATACCTCGGCAGCCTGGCGCAGACCTGTCTGCTGGCACTGGTGGTCACGCTTGCGGCGTTGCTGGTCGGCGGTATCAGCGGTGTGTTTCTGGCCCGTAACCAGTTTTTCGGACGCTCTGCGCTGGTGGCGTTGCTGACCTTTCCGCTGGCGTTTCCTGGCGTAGTGGTCGGCTTTCTGGTGATTCTGCTGGCCGGTCGCCAAGGCATCTTCGCGGCACTCGGGCTGGAGCTGGCTGGCGAACGCTGGATATTCGCCTATTCGCTGACCGGTTTGTTCATTGGCTACCTGTATTTCTCGATTCCGCGCGTGATCCTCACTGTCATGGCCGCTTGCGAAAGCCTGGACCGCAGCCTTGAAGAAGCTGCGCATTCGCTGGGTGCGGGTCATTGGCGGGTGGTGTGCGATGTGATCGTTTCGGGGCTGGCACCCGCGCTGGTGTCCTGCGGTGCGATTTGCTTCGCCACGTCGATGGGCGCATTCGGTACGGCATTTACGCTTGGTACGCGCCTGAACGTCACGCCGGTGGCGATCTACAACGTGTTCACCAATTACGCCAACTTCACCGCAGCCGCCGCGCTGTCGGTGATCCTCGGGCTAGTGACATGGGCAGTGCTGTTGCTGGCCCGTCGCATGGTCGGGACATCAGGGGTTGCCCTTTGAAACGTTCTCCATTGTTTGCTGCGCAACTGGCATTCACGTTACTGGTTTGTGCGTTCATGCTGGTCCCGGTAGTGCTTTCGCTGCTTGCCGGGCTGACCCGCAATTATTTTCTGGGCCTGTCGAGCGGTTTGACATTCGACTGGCTGGTGCAGGTCTGGCAAGCCTATTCACCGACTGTCTGGTTGTCGCTGCAACTGGCTGTGGCCTGTGCGATCTGCGTATGCCTGGTCGGCGTTCCGGCGGCGTATGCGCTGGTGCGCATGAACAATCGCTTCAGCCGGGCCTTTGAAGAACTGATGGTCCTCCCCGTCGCCATGCCCGGCCTGGCCAGCGCCCTGGCGTTGCTGCTGACCTACGGCCAGTTCGGCAGCTTTCGCAGCAGTTGGCTGTTCATTCTGGTGGGCCATGTGTTGTTCACGTTGCCGTTTCTGGTGCGCCCGGTCATGGCGGTCATGCAGCGTCAGCAACTGCCGGTTCTTGAAGAGGCTGCCGCCAGTCTGGGCGCCGGGCCGATCAAGCGCTTTTTCAGCGTGGTGGTGCCCAATTGCCGCGCCGGAATTCTGGCCGGTGTGCTGATGGTCGTGACCCTGTCGCTGGGTGAGTTCAACCTGACCTGGATGCTGCACACGCCGATGACCAAGACCCTGCCGGTCGGTCTGGCCGACAGCTACGCCTCAGCCCGACTGGAAGTCGCCAGCGCCTACACCCTTCTTTTTCTGTTGCTGATTGTGCCGCTGCTGATTGCGTTGCAGGCCATCAGTGCGCGTCTTGCCCGTGGAGAGAGCCGATGAGCGGAACTACCATTCGCCTGAAAGGCTGCCGCAAGGCTTTTGCCGACGGCACCGTTGCTGTACAGGATCTGCACTTGACCATCGAGCCTGGCGAAACGCTGGCGATTCTCGGTCCGTCCGGTTGCGGCAAGACCACCACCTTGCGTCTGATCGCCGGGCTTGAACGTCCGGACGTCGGTCAGGTGTTGTTCGATGATCAGGACGTTACGCGCCTGCCTATCGAGCGGCGTGACGTCGGGATGGTGTTTCAGAACTACGCGCTGTTCCCGAATCTAGACGTCGCCGGGAACATTGTTTACGGCCTGAAGATTCGCGGCCTGTCGCCTGCCGAACGAAGCAAGCGCTGCGATGAGTTGCTGGAACTGGTTGGCCTGACCGGTCACGGTAATCGTCGTGTCAACGAGCTTTCTGGTGGTCAGCGTCAACGGGTCGCGCTGGCCAGGGCTCTGGCACCGCGTCCGCGGGTGCTGCTGCTCGACGAGCCGCTGGCGGCACTGGATGCGCAGTTGCGTGAGCGCTTGCGCAGCGAGCTCGATCAGTTGTTGCGTGGGTTGGGCATCACCTCGGTGTTCGTCACCCACGATCAGGGCGAAGCCATGGCCCTGGGCGACCGGATTCTGGTCATGGAAAAAGGCTGCGTCTCGCAATTGGCGACGCCGAGGGAAATCTATCAACAACCTGCCAATGCGTTCGTCGCCGGGTTTGTCGGCAATCTGAATGCGTTCAGCGTGGTCGAGCGCACCCCGTCAGGCCTCAAGGTGAGCGGCGGCGAGCTGCCATGGAACGGCGCTGATCTGCCGGGCACGGTGTATTGCCGCCCGGAACATCTGCGCCTGATGCCGGAACGCGGGCACCTTCAGGGTCGCTTGGTCGGGCAGTTTTTTCAGGGTGCGCAAAGCCGTTTGCTGGTCGATGTCGGAGGTCCGCAGCCGCTGTTGGTGGACAGCACCGACAACGTTATTCACGCCGCCAACGCTGCCATCGCCCTGAGTGTCGAGCCGCAGGCGCTGTTCACCCTGCATTCGTAACATCGTTTCCGTAGAGAGCTTATTTTGAATCGTCCGTTTCTTATTGCCCAGATCAGTGACTTGCACCTCAAAGCCGACGGCCGTCTGACCTATGGCGTGGTCGATACACTGAGTGCATTGCGCCGCGCAGTCGAACACATCAACGCCAGCAAGCAGCGTCCTGACATTGTGGTGATCAGTGGTGATCTGGTCGACTTCGGGCGTGAGGACGAATACGCCGTGCTCAAGCCTGAGCTGGAACGCCTGCACATGCCGTTCTATCTGGTGCCCGGCAATCATGATGATCGGCACAACCTGTTGGCGGCGTTTGCCGAACAGGTGTACCTGCCATTGTCGGCCAGCGGACCTCTGGACTGGGTGGTGGAGAAATACCCGGTACGTCTGATCGGCATGGACACGACCATTCCCGGCGAGCATGGCGGGCGGTTGGATTACGGTCAGTTGGACTGGTTGCACGCGCAGCTGTCACGTCGTCCTTATGTACCGACGGTGATCATCCTGCACCATCCGCCGTTCATTACCGGCATAGGGCACATGGACCGCGAACCCTTCGGCAACGCGTCGGCGCTGGAGCGTGTGATTGCCCAGCATCCGCAAGTGGAGCGTTTGTTGTGCGGGCATTTGCATCGCCCCATGCAGCGGCGTTTTGGTGGCAGCGTGGCAAGCATCTGCCCTGGCACCTCACACCAGATCGTGCTGGACCTCGACGAAGCCGCGCCTGCCCATTTCAACCTGGAACCGGCAGGCTACGTGCTGCACCGCTGGCATTCGGAACAGGGGTTTGTCAGTCATAACGCCGTGTTCGGCGGCTATGAAGGGCCATACCCGTTCTACGATGTGAACGGGTTGATTGATTGATTGATTGATTGCTCATCGCTCCCAGGCTCTGCGCCCGGCGTGATACTCAAGTCTTGATGAGCCCGGAAAGCGGGGCTCGACGCGCAGTATCAGGCGGAGTAAAGATCATTGTGGGAGTGAGCTTGCTCACGAAGACGGTGTTTCAGTCGATGCATTTTCGACGATCATACAGCCCTCTTCGCGAACAAGTTCGCTCCCACGGCCTCCGGCCAGAATCAATAGCAGACCTTTATATAACGATGAGCGATCTGCGTCCTCTTCCTGATTGCCGATCAGGCGCCGATAACGCCGCCATCTTCGCGGGTAATCACCATCACCGATGAGCGCGGTTTGCCGTTTGGCAAATGCTCGGGGAACGTGGAACCACCGTTTTCACCGGGATGCTGGATGCCGATGAACATGGTTTTATAGTCCGGCGCAAAGCTGATGCCGGTGATTTCGCAACCAATCGGCCCGACCAGAAAGCGACGAATTTCGCCGCTGGCAGGATCGGCGCAGAGCATCTGGTTGTTGCCCATGCCCGCGAAGTCACCCTTGTTGCTGGAGTCGCCATCGGTCTGAATCCACAGTCTGCCGGCTTCATCAAAGCTCAGGCCGTCGGGGCTGTTGAACATGTTCTGCGCGTTGATATTGCTCGACCCGGCCTGCGGTGTACCGGCATGCACAGTCGGGTTACCCGCGACCACGAACAGGTCCCAGTCGAAGGTCATCGCTGAAGGATTGCTGCCTTCTTCGCTCCAGCGCAGGATCTGCCCGTACTGGTTCTTGGCGCGTGGATTCGGCCCGCCTACAGGCTGACCCTCTTCGCCGCGTTTGACGTTATTGGTCAACGTGCAATAGACCTGACCGTCCTTGGGACTGACCACGATCCACTCCGGGCGGTCCATGCGCGTGGCTTTTACAACGCTGGCTGCCAGGCGCGCATGAATCAGCACTTCTGCCTGATTGTTGAAACCGGCAGCCGCGTCCAGGCCATTCTTGCCATGAGTCAGTTCGACCCACTGGCCCTTGCCTTTCGGATGATCCGGATTGCTGTCGCCTGCATCGAACTGCGCCACGTACAAGGTGCCGTGGTCGAGCAGGTTACGGTTGGCTTTGGGGTTCTGGTGATCGATCTTGTCGCGGCTGATGAACTTGTAGATGAACTCGCCACGCTCGTCGTCGCCCATGTACACCACGGCGCGGCCACCCTTGGTTTGGGTGAACGCCGCGTTCTCATGCTTGAAGCGACCGAGTGCAGTGCGTTTGACCGGTGTGGACTTGGGGTCGAACGGATCGATCTCGACCACCCAGCCATGACGATTGACCTCATTGGGGTTTTTCGCAACGTCGAAGCGTGGGTCGTGCGGGTGCCAGTTGATCTCCTTGCTGGCAGCAACCACGCCATAACGCTTCATGCCGGCGTCGAACTTCTGCTCGGCGTTGCTGCTGCCGAAGCAATCAGTGAAGTTCTCTTCGCAGGTCAGGTAAGTGCCCCACGGCGTCTGGCCGCTGGAGCAGTTCTGAAAGGTGCCGAGCGCCTGAGTGCCGGTCTTGTCGGCATCCGTTTTGAGCCAGTCGTGCCCGGCTGCCGGACCACTCAGGCTGATCGGCGTGTTGCCATGAATGCGACGGTTGTAGCGCGAGTCCTGAACGAACTGCCACTTACCATTGTGCTGTTGCACTTCGATCACGGAAACGCCTTCTGCAGCCAGTGCCTTTTGCACTTCTTCAGCCGATTGCGGCTCTTTGCCGTGATCGAAAAGGTAGCGGTAATTGGTGTATTCGTTGTTGATCGCCATCAGTGCGCGATCCTTGTGGCCTGGCATCGGGAACAGGCACATGCCGTCGTTGTTGTCGCCGAACTGCACTTCCTGAGCCTGGGCCGTACCCTTGCCGCTCGGGTCGAAAGCCGGGCCGCCTGCCTGTAAAGGGTGGCCCCAACTGATCAGAACGGATGAGGTATAGCCTTGCGGCAGGCTGATGCTGTCGGCAGTGGCGGCAGGGATGCTCTGGAAGCCCAGCAGTGTGCCGGACGCTGCGCTGACGCTGTTCGCGAGAACCGTGCGGCTCAACAGGTTGCCACCCAGAAACATCGCTGCGCCGCACAGGGCACCTGCGCTGATGAAGCCCCGGCGGGTGAGTCCGACCTTGTCTGTGCCGACCAGATTTTCCAGATCGGTGGTTTGATTTTCTTCTAATAGTTTCATCATCACGGCTCCCTCGAATATGGCAGCCACCTTAGTGCGCGCATATGACGGAATTGTGTCGTGGTAATGACTTGCCGACGCTTACATCGGTATACCCAGCAACACCAGTGAAGCGGCAAATCTTGCCTGCACCGTGGCACCGCTTTTTAGCTGTCGTGCATGCAGGTGCTCAGGTGTCGCCAGGGCGCACAGCGTCTGGCCGCCGGGGAGTGTGATTCGCACTTCGCTTGGGCCATCTTCAGCGTCGGTCACGTTATCGATTCGCCCGATCAGGCAATTGTTTCCATTTGTTTCTTCGCTGTTGTCTGCATGCAGTTCCAGCCAACCGGCCTTGATCAGTGCAACCACCTCCGTGCCGTTTTCCAGCTCCAGACGCAGGGTGCTGTCATGGGTAACCTGTGCTTCGATGAACACCTCGCCAGCCAATTGCAGGCGAATCTGATCGTTGTGTCCCTGACGGGTGATGCTGACGATCCGCCCCAGCAACTGATTGCGTGCGCTGGTACGCAAGGTCAGGCGATTGAGCAGATCAAGGTCGCTGCTGTCTTCGGCCGCTTCCAGCACTTGGGCCTGCAATGCCTGCACCCGCTGATAAAGACGCAGCACTCGCTCGCCCTCTAGCGACAGCTTAGCGCCGCCACCGCCACGTCCGCCGACACTGCGTTCTACCAGCGGCTTTTGCGCCAGATTGTTCAGCTCATCAATGGCGTCCCATGCTGCCTTGTAGCTCAGGCCTGCGCTTTTCGCGGCACGGGTGATCGAGCCCTGTTCGGCAATGTGCTGCAACAACGCGATACGTTGCGGGCGGTGGACCATGTGTTGCGTCAGCGGGGTGGGTAGCGACATGGCGATCTGCGATGGTCGAGTAGGAGAGGGCAGTATGATCGCTCTCGCGCATGGCGTCGAAACCGGACGCGGAGCGTCCCGAAAGGCATTACCACGCTGGAGCGTGGGAACGATATTAAACCAGACGCGCAGGGGCCATTAGTCACCCGGCTTGGGCGTGCGCGCCAGGCAATACACGTCCACCCGCCGCGCACCGGCCTTGTTCAGGAGTCGCGCAATGACCTCTGCCGTCGAACCGGTGGTCAGGACGTCGTCCACCAGCGCCAGGTGCTTGCCCTGCACCCAGTCGGGATCAACGAGGGTGAAGGCGTCGCGCAGGTTGCGTTTGCGTGCCTTGGCGTCCAGCCCTTGTTGCGCTGCTGTCTCCCGGCTGCGCAACACATGGTGTTCGTCAACGGGCAGTTGCAACTGTTTACCCAGCCACCCGGCCAGCATCGCCGCCTGGTTATAGCCGCGCTGGCGCAGGCGTTTGTTGGCGAGAGGAACAGGAATCAGGTAATCGGGTCGTGGCAGGTCTTCCTCGAAACGGTGTTGTAGAAACTGCCCGCACAGTTCGGCCAGCAGGCGCCCCATCGGCCATTTACCGTTATGTTTGAATCGGGTAATCAGGCTGTCCACCGGGAAGTCGTACAGCCACGGCGCGATGACCTGCGCAAATCCGGGAGGGCGCTTGCAACATTGCGCGCAGCTCATGCCGGAGAGGGGTAACGGCAGCGCACAGCAGTCGCACTGGCTGCCCAGCCATGGCAGCTCGGCTTCGCACGGCACGCAGACAGGCATTGGCACCTCGCTGCGCTCATCGCATAACAAACAGTTTTGTTTGTTTTTTAACCAGATGTAAACCTCGTATTGGCGGCTGGGTTGACAGCGCATGGCTCTTCCTTAAATATGCCCGACATCCGTGTAGCGCATGGTGCCTTTACGCCCTCGCGCATTGCCCAGAAACACCAAGGAGCCGCCCGATGAGCGCCAGCACCACCGCCACTTTGCGTCACGACTGGACTTTAGCCGAGGTCAGGGCGCTGTTCGTACAGCCATTCAATGACCTGCTGTTTCAGGCGCAAACGGTGCACCGCGCTCATTTCGACGCCAACCGTGTGCAGGTTTCCACGCTGCTGTCGATCAAGACAGGCGCTTGCCCGGAAGACTGCAAGTACTGTCCGCAGTCCGGTCACTACAACACCGGTCTTGAGAAAGAAAAACTGCTGGAAGTGCAGAAGGTGCTTGAGGAAGCGGCGCGTGCCAAAGCCATTGGTTCGACCCGTTTCTGCATGGGCGCGGCCTGGAAGCATCCTTCCGCCAAGGACATGCCTTACGTGCTGGAGATGGTCAAAGGCGTGAAAGCCATGGGCATGGAAACCTGCATGACCCTCGGCCGCCTCGATCAGGAGCAGACCGAAGCGCTGGCCACTGCCGGGCTGGACTACTACAACCACAACCTCGACACCTCGCCGGAGTTCTACGGCAGCATCATCACCACCCGGACCTACAGCGAGCGCCTGCAAACCCTGGCCTACGTGCGCGATGCCGGGATGAAGATCTGCTCGGGCGGCATTCTGGGCATGGGCGAGTCCCTCGACGACCGCGCCGGGCTGCTGATCCAGCTGGCAAACCTGCCGGAGCACCCGGAGTCGGTGCCGATCAACATGCTGGTCAAGGTTGCCGGTACGCCGCTGGAAAACGCCGAAGACGTCGACCCGTTCGACTTCATCCGCATGCTCGCGGTGGCACGGATTCTCATGCCGCAATCCCACGTGCGGTTGTCTGCCGGGCGCGAAGCGATGAACGAGCAAATGCAGGCGCTGGCCTTCTTCGCCGGTGCCAACTCGATTTTCTATGGCGACAAGCTGCTGACCACCGCCAACCCGCAAGCCGACAAGGACATGCTGTTGTTCTCGCGTCTGGGCATCAAGCCCGAAGCGGGCGAAGGCCATGCTGATGAAGTGCATCAGGCTGCCATCGAACAGGCGCTGGTCGAACAGCAAAGCAGCTCGATGTTCTACGACGCTGCCTCTGCCTGATCCCTTGAACGGGCGGGCCTGCTCCGGCCCGTTTTGAACTGCCATCTTTCGGACCGGGGCCTGCATGTCTTTCGATCTCCGCACGCGCCTCGACGCCCGTCGCGCCGAACATCTCTACCGTCAGCGCCCATTGCTGCAAAGCCCGCAAGGTCCGCAGGTGGTTGTCGATGGTCAGCCATTGCTGGCGTTCTGCAACAACGATTACATGGGCCTGGCCAACCATCCGGAAGTGATCGCCGCCTGGCAGGCAGGTGCCGAGCGTTGGGGCGTGGGCGGCGGGGCGTCGCATCTGGTGATCGGCCACAGCACGCCGCACCACGAACTGGAAGAAGCGTTGGCCGAGCTGACCGGTCGTCCTCGTGCCCTGTTGTTCTCCAATGGCTACATGGCCAACCTCGGCGCGGTGACAGCCTTGGTCGGTCAGGGCGATACGGTGCTGGAAGACCGCCTCAATCATGCCTCGCTGCTGGATGCCGGTCTGCTCAGCGGCGCACGGTTCTCGCGCTATCTGCACAACGATGTGACCAGCCTGGCGAGCCGCCTGGAGAAATCCGTGGGCGATACGCTGGTGGTCACTGACGGTGTGTTCAGCATGGATGGTGACATCGCTGACTTGCCTGCGCTGGCGCAGGCTGCGAAGGCCAAGGGTGCCTGGCTGATGGTGGATGACGCCCACGGATTCGGGCCGCTGGGTGCAAACGGTGCCGGAATCGTCGAGCACTTCGGCCTGAGCATGGAGGATGTGCCGGTACTGGTCGGCACCCTCGGCAAATCGTTCGGCACCTCTGGAGCATTCGTGGCCGGCAGTGAAGAGCTGATCGAAACCTTGATTCAGTTCGCCCGGCCCTACATTTACACCACCAGCCAGCCACCTGCGCTGGCCTGCGCGACCTTGAAAAGCCTGCAATTGCTGCGTACCGAACATTGGCGTCGCGAGCATCTGGCGAGCCTGATCCAGCAGTTTCGTCAGGGGGCCGAGCAGATCGGCCTGCAATTGATGGACAGCTTTACGCCGATCCAGCCAATCCTGATCGGCGATGCCGGACGGGCTCTGCGTCTGTCGCAGTTGCTACGTGAGCGTGGCTTGCTGGTGACGGCGATTCGTCCGCCGACCGTGCCTGCTGGCAGTGCCCGATTGCGCGTAACGTTGTCTGCCGCGCACAGCAAGGCCGACGTACAGCTATTATTAGAGGCTCTGGAGCAGTGCTACCCGCTGCTGGATGCAAGTGAATCCACGGAGCCCGTCCATGCGTGATCGTTTGATTCTACTGCCGGGCTGGGGTCTGGGCGTTTCGCCGCTGGAGCCGCTTGCCGCCGCGTTGCGCGGGCTTGACGAGCACCTGCGGGTCGAAATCGAACCGTTGCCGGATATCGACAGCTGCGACCTGCCTGACTGGCTCGACGAGCTGGACGCCAACCTGCCGGATAACGCCTGGCTGGGCGGCTGGTCGCTGGGCGGCATGCTCGCCGCCGAGCTGGCAGCACGGCGTGGCGAAGGTTGCTGCGGGCTGCTGACCCTGGCCAGTAATGCCTGTTTCGTCACCCAGGGCGCGTGGCCGAATGCGATGCCCGCGCAGGATTTCGATGCGTTTCTGGCCGGCTGTTCCGCTGACCATGACGCGACCCTCAAGCGTTTCAGCCTGTTATGCACTCAAGGCGCAGTAGACTCACGCGGTCTCGCCCGGTTACTCAAGGCTGGCGCGCCGCACAGCTCCAAAACTGCTTTGGTCGATGGGCTGAAGATACTCCAGCAACTCGATACACGTAGCGCGCTGCAAACCTATCGCGGCCCGCAACTGCACCTGTTTGCCGGACTTGATGCGTTCGTGCCGGCTGAAGCAGCAAGTGATCTACTGGCCTTGTTGCCGGATGTCGAGGTCGGTCTGATCGAACAGGCCAGCCATGCATTCCTTGTGGAAAACCCCCACGGAGTAGCCGCTGCGATTCATGCCTTTCTGCACGAGTTGGACGATGACTGATCTTTCTATGCCCAAACCGCCCTCTGTCCTGCCGGACAAACGGCAGGTCGCCGCGTCTTTTTCCCGGGCCGCGGGCAGCTATGACAGCGTGGCCGAACTACAGCGCAGCGTCGGCAGCGAGCTGCTGTCGCGTCTGCCTGCGCAGTTCAGTCCGGTTCGCTGGCTGGATCTGGGGAGCGGCACTGGCTATTTCAGCCGGGCACTGGATCAGGTTTTCAGTAGCAGCGAAGGCATCGCGCTGGATATCGCCGAAGGCATGTTGCGCCATGCGCAGCCATTGGGCGGTGCACAGCACTTTGTGGCAGGTGATGCCGAGCACCTGCCACTGCGTGATCAGAGTTGCGGGCTGATTTTCTCCAGCCTCGCTGTGCAGTGGTGTGCGGATTTCGCCGCGGTGCTCCGTGAGGCTCACCGGGTATTGCAACCAGGCGGTGTGTTTGCCTTCGCCAGCCTGTGCGTCGGCACGTTGTACGAGTTGCGCGACAGCTGGCAGGCAGTCGACGGCCAGGTTCATGTAAACCGCTTTCGTCACGAGGATGATTATCGTCAGTTGTGCGCTGCCAGCGGTTTACAGGTGCGCAGCCTGGATGTGTGCCCGCAGGTGTTGCATTACCCCGATGTGCGCAGCCTGACGCATGAGCTGAAAGCGCTCGGGGCGCACAACCTCAACCCTGGGCGGCCCAGTGGCCTGACCGGACGCGAGCGGATCAAGGGCATGGTTCAGGCCTACGAAGCCTTCCGTCAGGAAGCCGGTCTGCCCGCTACCTATCAAGTGGTGTACGCGGTGCTTGAAAAAGCCTGACGGCTCCACGTCATAAGGAAGATTACCGAGATGAGCGCTGCTTATTTCATCACCGGAACCGATACCGATGCTGGCAAGACCACGGTAGCTGCCGGTTTGCTGCATGCCGCCCGCTTGAAGGGCTTGAGCACCGCGGCGGGCAAGCCTGTGGCGTCCGGCTGCGTAGTGACTGCACAGGGACTGCGCAATTCCGACGCGCTGGCGTTACAGGCCGAGTGCTCTGTCGAGCTGGATTACGATGAAGTCAATCCGCTGGCTTTCGAACCGGCCATTGCGCCGCATCTGGCCGCGCGCGAGGCAGGTGTCGTGTTGACGGTCGACTCGTTGCTGAAGCCGATGCAGCATATTCTGGATAAACAGGCCGACTTCACCTTGATCGAAGGCGCTGGCGGCTGGCGCGTGCCCTTGGCCGGGCAGAGCAACCTGTCCGATCTGGCCATTGCGCTGGATCTGCCGATCATTCTGGTGGTGGGCGTGCGTCTGGGCTGTATCAATCATGCGCTGCTGACTGCCGAAGCCATCGCCCGGGACGGTCTGCACCTGGCAGGCTGGGTGGCCAACGTCATAGACGCAAACACCTCGCGGCTGGAGGAAAACCTCGCCACGCTGGTCGAGCGTCTGCCTGCACCCTGTCTTGGACGCGTGCCACGATTGAACGAGGCGAGCGCCGGAAATGTGGCGCAATACCTTGAATTAGGGCAACTGCGCTGACAGCGTCGCTATCTTGCTGACAGGCAACGTTGTTTTGGTTTTTTCAAGAGTCAGGCTATCATGCGGCCTAGTGCCATTAGTCTATTTGTCGAGTATTTCTGCGCAAATGCTGGTTCAATGGCACGTGTTCGTTTTTTGAACTGAGGATCGGCTTATGCAAATCACCATGAACAACACCCTTTATCCGGGCCTGAGCGCTATGCAGGTCGGGCAAGGTCGTGTGGATCAGGCGGCCACCCAGATCGCCAGCTCCAATATCGAAGTGTCGGGCAGAAGTCAGTCTTCCGACTTTCAGCTCGAAAACCTGCGTTCCGTCGACCGCAGCCAGCGTTCTGACCTGTCTGCCAATATTGTCGAGCTCAACGCCGGCAAGAGTCAGGTCGAAGCCGGGGTTGCGGTTCAAAAGGCCAGCGACGAAGCGCTTGGCACTCTGATCGACACTTACGCTTAACATCCTGTGTTCTAAAGCTTCGTGTAACGCCCACGCCGTGCCACACCTGCACGGCGTCGTTTGCTGAATTGCCTGCCATCACCCTCCTGTATCGCCCCCGTAACACCTTCCGCCTCTACTAAACTTGCGCTTACGTTTTTCCTGCGCCTGATCCCTTTGCTTGCGCGGTCTGTAGAGCAGGGTGGACGAATGGTGCGCGCTTCGCTATTGACAAGGTTTAGGCGTAAACGTATGTTTCAAACACCTGTTTGACCGCAAGGCATACGAGATTGTCTGGTGCTTGAGGCTATGCTTTCAGCGACCGCCCGGTCATTCGTTCCAGGATTCATCAGCAGAGGTTTATCGCTATGCCTGACTACAAGGCCCCCTTGCGTGATATTCGTTTCGTCCGTGATGAGCTGCTCGGTTATGAAGCGCACTATCAAAGTCTGCCAGCCTGTCATGACGCCACCCCGGACATGGTCGACGCCATTCTCGAAGAGGGTGCCAAGTTCTGCGAGCAGGTTCTGGCACCGCTGAACCGGGTGGGCGATACCGAGGGCTGCACCTGGAGCGAGTCGGGCGTGAAGACACCGACCGGTTTCAAGCAGGCTTACAAGCAATTTGTCGAGGGCGGTTGGCCGAGTCTGGCGCATGACGTAGCGCATGGCGGCCAGGGCTTGCCCGAGTCGCTGGGTCTGGCGGTGAGCGAGATGGTCGGCGAAGCGAACTGGTCGTGGGGCATGTACCCTGGCCTGTCGCATGGTGCGATGAACACCATCTCCGAGCACGGCACCCCCGAGCAGCAGGACGCCTACCTGACCAAGCTGGTCTCCGGCGAATGGACCGGCACCATGTGCCTGACCGAATCCCACTGCGGCACTGACCTGGGCATGCTGCGCACCAGGGCTGAACCTCAGGCTGACGGGACCTACAAGGTTACCGGCACCAAGATTTTCATTTCCGCTGGCGAACACGACATGGCCGATAACATCGTCCACATCGTGCTGGCGCGTCTGCCGGACGCACCGGCTGGCACCAAAGGCATTTCGCTGTTCATTGTGCCCAAGTTCCTCTCGGCTGCCGATGGCAGCATCGGTGAGCGCAACGCGGTTAACTGTGGCTCCATCGAACACAAGATGGGCATCCACGGCAACGCCACCTGCGTGATGAACTTCGACGGCGCTACCGGCTACCTGATCGGCCCGCCGAACAAGGGTCTGAACTGCATGTTCACGTTCATGAACACCGCGCGTCTGGGCACTGCGCTGCAAGGTCTGGCGCATGCCGAAGTGGCCTTCCAGGGCGGCCTGCAATATGCCCGTGACCGTCTGCAGATGCGTTCGTTGACCGGCCCTAAAGCACCGGACAAGGCCGCTGACCCGATCATCGTCCATCCAGACGTGCGCCGCATGCTGCTGACCATGAAGGCTTTCGCCGAAGGCACGCGTGCCATGGTGTACTTCACGGCCAAACAGGTCGATATCGTCAAGTACAGCGAAGACCCGGAGCAAAAGAAAGCCGCCGACGCCTTGCTGGCGTTCATGACGCCGATTGCCAAGGCTTTCATGACCGAAGTGGGCTTTGAAGCCGCCAACCACGGCGTGCAGATCTACGGTGGTCACGGTTTCATTGCCGAGTGGGGCATGGAACAGAACGTTCGCGACAGCCGGATTTCAATGCTGTACGAAGGCACCACTGGCATTCAGGCTCTCGACCTGCTGGGCCGTAAAGTGCTGATGACTCAGGGCGAAGCGCTCAAGGGCTTCACCAAGATCGTCCACAAGTTCTGCCAGGGCAATGAGGGTAACGAAGCGGTGCAGGAGTTCGTGACGCCGTTGGCCGCGCTGAACAAGGAGTGGGGCGACCTGACCCTGAAAGTCGGCATGGCGGCCATGAAGGATCGCGAAGAAGTCGGCGCCGCTTCGGTGGATTACATCATGTTCTCCGGTTATGCCTGCCTGGCGTACTTCTGGGCCGACATGGCGCGTCTTGCGGCCGAGAAGCTAGCTGCCGGTACGTCGGACGAGGCGTTCTACCGCGCCAAGATCCAGACCGCGCGCTTCTACTTCCAGCGCATCCTGCCGCGCACTCGCACGCACGTTGCCGCAATCCTGTCGGGCGCTGCCAACCTGATGGACATGAAAGAGGAAGACTTCGGCCTGGCTTACTAAGCCTCGCTGCGGTCATGAAAACCGCCTGATCGCTGATCAGGCGGTTTTTTTATGGGTGCGTTTGGGCTCATTGTTAACACCAATCTCAACGAGACTTTGGGAGCAATGACCCCCCGGATAACTCTCGTTCCCATCACTGCGCGTGGTAATGCATTTCGTGAAGCTCTGCGTCACATCGCAGCCATGGCGCAGTATTCAATCCGGTCCGAGATACAGATAGCACCAACGCCCGCGACTTCCGCAATAAACATTTCCCACCTCCTGCCGTTACAGAAAGTAGCTCGTTTATTGATCCTGCCGATGCATTGTTCGCTGGCGGAGGGCACAATGCCATCAGGCCAGCCATTCATTCAGATGCCGGGTAGGAGATAACCCCTTTTGTTGCGTCCATCAGCTGCGCGATTGAGTCATTTTTTGCCTTCACTGGGTCTGCTGGTGGCGGGGCTTGCGGCTGCGTACGTAAAGGACCTGAACGTCTTCTTCACATCGCTATTCAATGTGCTGCCCACGCTGGTCCTGCTGTTGGGCGGTGCGTATTGCTGTGTTTACCGGCGTCAGCGCGAGCTGTTTCTGATGCTCACGGTGTATATCGCCTACTACCTGCTGGATACCCAGACCGACTTTTACCGCGATAACGGCAAGGTCCGTGAGGATGCGGCGGTGATTTTCCACCTGGTCTGCCTGCTGCTGCCGGTGCTGTTCGGGCTGTATGCCGCGTGGGAAGAACGTACGCATCTGTTTCAGGACATGGTCGCGCGGCTCGCGGTATTGGTGGCGGTAGGTAGTGTGGCGCTGGGTCTTGAACAGAGTTATCCGGTCGAACTGCAACTCTGGCTGGCCGACATCCGCTGGCCTGCATTGCACGGTGCCTGGATGAGTCTGATTCAGCTGTCCTATGCCATGTTCCTGGTGTCATTCGGGGTGTTGATCTGGCAATACCTGGAAAAACCGCGACCGCTGCACGCCGCGCAGATTGTCGGCCTGCTGGGATTGTTCTGGGCACTGCCGAAAACCTTCATCCTGCCGTTCACGCTGAATATCCTCTGCAGTCAGGTGATGCTGATGATTGCCGCCGCCGTGGCTCACGAGGCGTATCAGATGGCCTTCCGGGATGAACTGACCGGACTGCCTGGTCGCCGGGCGCTCAATGAACGCATGCAGCGTCTGGGACGCAACTATGTGCTGGCGATGAGCGACGTGGATCACTTCAAGAAATTCAACGACACCCACGGCCACGATGTGGGCGATCAGGTGCTGCGTCTGGTGGCCAGCAAGCTGTCAAAAATCACCAACGGTGGTGGCAAGGCGTATCGCTATGGGGGCGAAGAGTTCGCCATCGTGTTTGCCGCCAAGACCATTGATGAATGCATGCCGCATCTGGAAGCCATCCGCGAGACCATCGCCAATTACGAGATTCAGTTGCGCAACAAGGACAGTCGCCCTCAGGATGATCAGCAAGGCCGACAACGCCGCGGGGGAGCGCAGGCAGGCAGCGTGTCGGTAACGGTCAGTATCGGCGTTGCCGAACGCCAGCCGGAACATCGCACGCCGGAAGAGGTGCTCAAGAGTGCTGACCAGGCGCTGTATGCGGCCAAGGGGGCTGGGCGCAACTGTGTGGTCGCTTACGGGCAGTTGAACCGGCGCGGCGCTGTTCGTACAACTGAAGCGGCCACCTGAACCAATCCTGCTATTTTTCCCCGTGACCTGCTGTGACTATTCAGTCATGACACGACCCTATGTCTCTGAAATGTTGTTCGGGTAGACTCGTGAAACTCGACTGCTGATCTGCGTCTCTGCATGCATCGATCAGCCTCCAACAGAATTTCGCTCCGTGTTCACGAGGTTTGCCATGGCTGACTACAAAGCGCCACTGCGCGATATGCGCTTCGTCCTCAATGAAGTCTTCGAGGTTTCAAAGCTCTGGGCTCAACTGCCCGAGCTGGCCGAAACAGTCGATGCTGAAACGGTCGAAGCCATTCTCGAAGAAGCCGGTAAAGTGACCAGCAAGACCATTGCGCCGCTGAGCCGTAACGGTGACGAGGAGGGCTGCCACTGGAAGGACACCGTCGTCACCACACCTGCAGGTTTTCCCGAGGCCTATAAGACCTACGCTGAGGGCGGCTGGGTCGGTGTAGGCGGCAATCCCGAGTTTGGCGGCATGGGCATGCCCAAGGTGGTGTCGGCTCAGGTCGAAGAGATGCTCAACTCTGCCAGCCTGGCGTTCGGTCTGTACGCGATGCTCACGTCCGGCGCCTGCGTATCGATAGACACCCACGCCAGCGAAGCGCTCAAGACCAAATTTCTGCCCAATATGTATTCAGGCGTCTGGGCCGGGTCGATGTGCCTGACCGAGGCCCACGCCGGTACGGATCTGGGCATCATTCGGACCCGCGCCGAACCGCAGGCTGACGGTGCCTACAAGATCACCGGCAGCAAGATTTTCATCACCGGCGGCGAACACGACCTGACCGAAAACATCATTCATCTGGTCTTGGCCAAGTTGCCGGATGCACCTCCTGGGCCGAAAGGCATTTCGCTGTTTCTGGTGCCCAAGTTCATGGTCGGCGACGACGGCAGCCTTGGCGAGCGCAACACCGTCAGCTGTGGCTCGATCGAGCACAAGATGGGTATCCAGGCTTCGGCGACCTGCGTGATGAACTTCGACGACGCTACCGGCTACCTGATCGGCGAACCGAACAAAGGGCTGGCGGCGATGTTCACGATGATGAACTACGAGCGTCTGGGCGTTGGTATTCAGGGCCTGGCGTCGGGCGTGCGGTCTTACCAGAGCGCCGTCGAGTATGCGCTGGATCGTTTACAGAGCCGCGCCCCGACCGGAGCGCAGAACAAGGACAAGGCTGCTGACCCGATCATCGTCCACCCCGACGTGCGTCGCATGCTCTTGACCATGAAGGCGTTCAACGAAGGCGGTCGGGCGTTTTCCAGCTACGTCGCCCTGCAACTGGATATCGCCAAGTTCAGCGAAGACGATGCCGCGCGCAAGCGTGCCGATGATCTGGTGGCGCTGCTGACCCCGGTCGCCAAGGCGTTCCTGAGTGATATCGGTCTGGAAACCACTGTTCATGGCCAGCAGGTTTTCGGCGGTCACGGTTATATCCGCGAGTGGGGCCAGGAACAGCTGGTACGTGACGTGCGCATTACGCAGATCTACGAAGGCACCAATGGCATTCAGGCGCTTGACCTGGTGGGGCGCAAGATCGTTGGTTCGAACGGCGCTTTCTATCAGCTGTTTTCGGATGAAGTGCGCCAGTTCATCAATGGCGCGGATGGCGCACTTGACGAGTTCGCCCAGCCGCTGGCAAAAGCCTTGAACATGCTGGATGAGCTGACTGGCTGGGTGCTGGACCGCTCGCGCGGTAATCCCAATGAAATCGGCGCAGCCTCTGTGGAATATCTGCATCTGTTCGGTTACACGGCGTATGCCTACATGTGGGCCATGATGGCCAAGGCAGCACTCGGTAAAGAGCAGCAGGAGGAGTTCTACGCAAGCAAAATGGGTACTGCACGCTTCTACTTCGCACGTCTGCTGCCGCGTATTCACTCGCTGGATGCCTCGGTGCGCGCGGGCAGCGATTCGCTGTACCTGTTGAAGGCGTCACAATTCTGACCTGTAAAAGCCTTGTAAGCATTTGCTTACACTGCGTGGTGCCAATTGACCTCTTCCCAAGAAAGGGATCCAAAGTTAATCTTTGTTCATGGACGTAGCGCAGGACGCGCAACAAGACATAACAGGGACACGTAGGGAAGCCTGCCAGGATGGCGGGGTGAAAGGGAAATCAGGGAAACAGTCTGGAAAGCCCCGCTTCGGCGGGGTTTTCTTTGTCTGCGTTTTAACGATTCGGTTTTTCCTGCCCGCAGTATTCTGTCTTGCGCACGCACCACCAATGCCTGTGGCAGTCATCTCCCGAGAAAGAATAATGGCGTCGTGCCAGAGCCGGTTGAACCCTCACCGACGGCAAGGGTCGATTAGCTGTATGGCCAATCAGAGCCAATTCAATCAGGAGCTTTTCATGGACATCATTCGTATCATTTTCGCCATTCTGCTGCCTCCGGTAGGCGTGTTCATGCAAGTAGGCTTTGCTGGCGCTTTTTGGCTGAATATCCTGCTGACCCTGCTGGGTTATATCCCGGGCATCATCCACGCGATCTACATCATCGTCTCGCGCAAGTAACTCTCGCGCAAGTAACAAGGTCGCCCGACCACGCAGTAGCACTCGTTGATCGTTCCCTGCTGCGGGAACGATCACACGGCTTGATCAGGCATCAAGCACATCCCGATAAAAACGCCATTCTTTCTCCAGAGCATCTGCCAGGTTACCCGCCTTGCGGAATCCATGATGCTCGTCTGCGTAGAAGTGCGCTTCAGTCTTGATGCCGTTGTCTTGCAGGGCTTTGAGCATGGCCCGGGTCTGTTCGGGCACTACCACGGCATCCAGCTCGCCTTGAAAGAAAATCACCGGCACCTTGATGCGGTCTGCGTGCAACAGCGGCGTTCGATCCTGATAACGCTCGATGTCCTTGTCCGGGTCGCCGATCAGCCAGTCCAGGTAATCGCCCTCGAATTTATGCGTGGCCCTGGCCAGTGCTACCGGGTCGCTGACGCCATACAGACTGGCACCTGCACGAAACACATCCTTAAAGGCCAATGCACAAAGTGTGGTGTAACCGCCCGCACTGCCGCCGCGAATGAAGGCCTGTCCTTCGTCAATCAGGCCACGTCCCGCCAGATGCGTGACAACCGCACAGGCATCTTCCACGTCCGCCACGCCCCATGCCAGGTGCAGGCCTTGCCGATAGGCGCGACCGTAGCCGCTGCTGCCGCGATAATTGAGGTCTGCCACGGCGAAGCCGCGGTGTGTCCAGTACTGAATACGTGGGTCCAGCACCGGGTAGCAGGCGGAAGTCGGGCCGCCATGGATGAACACCACCAATGGCGGTTTTTGCGCGCCGGTCATGGCCGGGTAGAAATAGCCGTAGGCCTCGGCTCCACCGCTGGGATAACGCAGCGGCTGAGGGCGGCTGATCAGTTCGGGCGGCAGCGGCGAGCCTCCCCCGGCAAGCACCTGAACACCGGCGTCGTGGCGAGAAATAGCCAGCACGGCAGATGTGCTCACCGCGGATGCCGCGATGCAATACACGAACTCTTCGTCAATGGCGAGGCTGCGAAAGCGGCTGTAACCAACGCTGAAATCCTCGACGCTGCCGTCAGCCTGACAAAGCCCCAGAACACTGGAGCCGTCTTCGATCCAGCTCGCCAGATAGCCATCGTTGATTGGCAGCCAGGTGCAGCTGCCCAGTTGCCAAGGCGCAGAAGCGTGATCGGCCGGGCTGGCGGGCAGCGGCGCAAACCCGGAAGGAGATTCACCCCACGGCTGCCAGAAGCCAGCGCGATCAGTCAGGCAATGCAGGCGACCGTGGGCGTCAAAACGTGGCTGTTGCAGCGACTCTTGTGCGCCTTCGCCTGCAACACACTGCGCAGTGCCCCAGCTGCCGTCGTCTTGTCTCGCTGCACACATCAAGCGGGTGCTGGTCCACGGCTGATGCGGGCGTTGCCATTCGATCCAGGCCAGGCGCTTGCCGTCGGCGCTGATGATCGGCGATGCGTAGAAATCAGCGCCTTCTGCCAGCAATCGGCGCTGCCCGTCAGCCAGATCGATAGCGACCAGCCGATGGGTGTTGTGGTCTTCTTCAACGGCGAGAATCTGACCACCGCTAAAGAACAGGCCGCCATAACGCTTGTCGCCCTCCGTCAGCGCAACCGGCGCGCTGGCGTCCAGCGTCTGGCGGTACAATTGCTGGTCGCGCTCATTGACGAACACTAGCGCGTCGTCGGCCAGACAGAACGAACCACCACCGTATTCATACACCCGGCTGCGAACGCTGAAGCCTTGTGGCGTCAGGCAGCGCTTGCTGTTCGCGTACCAGTGCCAGATACGACAGGCGCCGTCTTCGGGGCGGTATTCGTTCCAGAACAGGCCCGCCGAGCTGACATCCAGTTCGGCGAAGTCGACGCCTGCAGCGACCGCTTGGGCGGCGCTCAGGCGTTCAGGAGGATTTTGCGATGAGTCGTGAGTTTCGGTCATTGCGAAAGGCCAGCTCTTCAATGGTTTGAGTAGCGGTTTCGGACTCGTCGCGAGCCTGAGTGATGATCCCGTGGTGGTAGGACTTGCTGCACACCGGGTCGGCATTGGCAGCATCGCCAGTCAGCATGAAAGCCTGGCAGCGACATCCGCCGAAGTCCTTTTCCTTTTCGTCACACGAGCGGCACGGCTCGGGCATCCAGTCGTAACCGCGGAAGCGATTGAAGCCGAACGAGTCGTACCAGATGTGCTGCATGCTGTGATCGCGCACGTTGGGGAACTGGATCGGCATCTGCCGTGCGCCGTGGCAGGGCAACGCTGTGCCATCTGGTGTCACGGTCAGGAAGATATTGCCCCAGCCGTTCATGCATGCCTTGGGACGCTCTTCGTAATAATCAGGCGTGACGAAAATCAGCTTGCACGGATGATTCTCTGCCTCCAGCCGGGCGCGGTATTCGTTGGTAACGGCTTCAGCGCGGACCAGTTGATCCTTGGTCGGCAGCAGGCCGAGGCGATTCAGGTGCGCCCAGCCATAGAACTGACAGGTGGCCAGTTCGACGAAGTCCGCTTCAAGCGCCAGACACAGCTCGATTATCTTGTCGATGCGGTCGATATTGTGCCGATGGGTGACGAAATTCAGCACCATCGGGTAGCCGTGCTTTTTGACCGCCTTGGCCATCTCCAGTTTTTGCGCGAAGGCTTTTTTCGAGCCGGCGAGCATGTTGTTGACCTGCTCGTCGCTGGCCTGAAAGCTGATCTGGATGTGGTCCAGGCCTGCTTCCTTGAAGGCGATGATCTTTTCTTCTGTCAGGCCGATGCCCGAGGTGATCAGGTTGGTGTAGAAACCCAGGCGCCGGGCTTCGGCGATCAACTCGGCAAGGTCCTGGCGCACCAGCGGTTCGCCGCCGGAAAAGCCGATCTGCGCCGCACCCATCTCCCGCGCTTCCTGCATGACCTTGAACCACTGCTCGGTGGTCAGCTCCTGGCCCTGTTTGGCAAAATCCAGCGGGTTGGAGCAATACGGGCATTGCAATGGGCAGCGATAGGTCAGCTCGGCGAGCAGCCACAATGGCAGCCCGACCTCGGGAGTGGGCGGTATGTACGGGGTGTTGGTGACGGGGGCCAGGTCAGACAAGATCGATCCAGTTTTTCTTTTTGGCGCCTTCCATGAACTCGTCGACGTCCATGCCCAGTTCGGGAACATTGGGGAACTGCTGCTGAAGCTCATGAATGATGGCGGTGATAGTGCGCTTGCCATCGATCAGCCCGCCAATCAGGGCCGCGCTCTCGTTAAGTTTGATCATGCCTTCAGGGTAGAGCACCACATGCGCCTTTTGCGCAGGCTCGTACTGAAAGCGATAGCCTTGATGCCATTTGGGTGTCAACGCTCGGAACTGCGGATCGTGCTTCATAGCGTAATCCCCTTATGCCAGACCTTTTGGTCTGTAACGCTGTGATACGGCGGGCGGTTCAGCTCGTAGGCCATGGACATCGCATCGAGCATGCTCCACAGGATATCGAGCTTGAACTGCAGGATTTCCAGCATGCGCTGCTGGCCTTCATATGTAGTGTAGTGCTGTAACGTGATGGCGAGGCCGTGTTCCACGTCGCGTCGGGCCTGGCCCAGGCGAGTGCGGAAATACTCGTAGCCGGCCGGGTCGATCCACGGGTAATGCTGCGGCCAGCTTTCCAGGCGCGATTGGTGGATCTGCGGCGCGAACAGTTCGGTCAGCGAGCTGCTGGCCGCTTCCTGCCAGTTGGCGCGGCGGGCGAAGTTCACGTAGGCGTCGACGGCAAAACGCACGCCTGGCAGCACCAGTTCCTGCGAGCGCAGTTGGTCCGGGTCGAGCCCGACGGCCTGGCCGAGGCGCAGCCAGGCTTCGATGCCTCCGTCTTCGCCGGGCGCGCCGTCATGATCGAGCAGGCGCTGAATCCACTCGCGACGGATTTCGCGATCAGGGCAGTTGGCCAGAATCGCCGCGTCCTTGAGTGGAATGTTCACCTGATAGTAGAAACGGTTGGCGACCCAGCCCTGAATCTGCTCGCGGGTTGCACGACCCTCGTACATCGCCACATGGTACGGGTGATAGATGTGGTAATAGGCACCCTTGGCGCGCAAGGCCTGTTCGAATTCGGCGGGGGACAGTGCAGTCGCTTCGCTCATGTCAGCTCCTAAAGCTCGATGCTCATGCCATCGAAGGCCACTTCGACGTTGCGACGAACCAGCTCCGCACGTTCCGGGGAGTCTTCGTCGAGAATCGGGTTGGTGTTGTTGATGTGGATAAGCACTTTGCGCTGCTCGGGAAAGCCTTCGAGGACTTCCAGCATGCCGCCGGGGCCGTTCTGCGCCAGATGGCCCATTTCCCGGCCGGTACGCGTGCCCACGCCACGGCGCTGCATTTCGTCGTCATCCCACATTGTGCCGTCGACCAGCAGGCAGTCGGCGTCACGCATTTTCTCGGCCAGTGCTTCATCGACCTTACCCAGGCCCGGGGCATAGAACAGCTTGCCGCCAGTGCGGGTGTCTTCGACCAGCAGGCCGATGTTGTCGCCCGGGTGCGGGTCGAAACGGTGTGGCGAGTAGGGCGGGGCGGCGCTGCGCAGCGGGAATGGCGTGAAGCGCAGGTTCGGGCAGGCGGGGATCACGAAGCTGCCTTGCAGCTCGATACGATTCCAGTTCAGGCCGCCGTTCCAGTGCTTGAGCATTTCGAACAGCGGGAAGCCGGTGCTCAGGTCTTCATGGACCATGTCTGTACACCAGACCTGGTGCGGGCAGCCTTCGCGCAGGCTGAGCAAACCGGTGGTGTGGTCGATCTGGCTGTCCATCAGCACAATGGCGCTGATGCCGGTGTCGCGCAATGCGCGCCCCGGCTGCATCGGCGCAAAGCTCTGCAGTTGCGCACGGATATCCGGTGAGGCGTTGCACAGCACCCAGTTTATGCCGTCGTCGGACAGCGCAATCGACGACTGGGTCCGCGCGTGAGCACGCAGGCTGCCGTCGCGAAAACCTGCGCAGTTGACGCAGTTGCAGTTCCACTGGGGGAATCCACCACCAGCAGCAGAACCTAGAATCTGGATGTACATGACAGCTCCTGGCACACGTTCTGAAATAAAAAACAGCCACAACCATAAAAAAAGCCCCGGCGAACCGAGGCTTCACAGCGCACTGAAATCAACGGCTTGCGAAGTACATGGTGACTTCAAAACCGATACGCAGATCAGTGTAAGCAGGTTTAGTCCACGACATAAAAATCTCCTCGGATAAGTGCTGCGGTTGGTGACTACATCTTAGTGCATCGCTGAAGGCATACGTTCAGATAGTTAGGGAGCTATGTTACTCAATTTAACAATTGCGCAGGACTGGAATCTGCAGGAAATACCATTACCGTTCAGGTAAGGATAGCGGGATGGCCGCGTTGGCAGGGCGATTGGCCACGATCAGCCAGCCGCCAGTGGCATTGGTCAGCTGCTCCGTAGCAGTGAGTAACGAGTGTGTATCCAGATTTGACAGAGCGCGTTGCAACGCCTGCGAGTGGCTACCCTGATGGCCGGCAAGATGCGCTTGCCACTGCATGTCTGTCTGCTGCTGGTCCGGCATGCTCGACGGCTCGAATTGGGCTGAAAGGGCTTTTATCTGCTCAGACACATCTGCGTCGCGAACCCGCTCGGGCAATCTGCCGATGAACGTCTCAATGTGCTGAAAAAGCTGCCCTGCGTCGCAGGAGGGCGATTGAGCACCAAACAGTAATCCGGTCCTTCCATTGATCTGTCTGATGCCACTGAACACGGCGTAACCCAGTTGCAGCTCGACCCGCAGCCGCTGGTAGAAGAGCGCTTGTGATACGTGCGCGAGCAACCGCCAGGCAGCTTCATCTTCAATGGAGGCCGTAGGGGCCGGGCAAAACACCAGCACTGCGTCTTCCAACGAGGACGATGCTTCAGTCGTCCAGCGTTTGCCTGGGAAAGTGGCGGGCGGCTTTGGCGAGTCTGTTTGCCGAACGCCCGGTGCTGCATTCAATGTGGCGTCTATCAAGGGCTGGCTGGCAGCAGAGAAGCCACTGGCGAAGCTGATCCAGCGCGAAGCCGCCCATACGCTTGGCAGATCGCCAACCGTCAGCTGCGGTTCGCTGCTCAGGTAATGATCGGCAAGCTGTTTGAGCAACTGACGAATCGGAATCAGCTCAGGTTCGTCGCCTGCCAGCGATGCGGGCTCAGCGCGCTGCAGGCGATGCAGGGCGTGTTCGATAACCGCAACCATCGGCTCGCGCAGGCCGTTCAGTTGAAGCTGCCAATAAGGCCCGTAAGCACTGAACGTCAGGGTCACACCAGCCTGACGTGCGTCTTCGATCAATGGCTTGAGCCCTGTATCGAGCATCCGCCAGAGGGTTGGCTGCGGGGAGGGCAGTTCCCAGCGCAGATAAAACGCGGCTTCATCGCTGTTGGTGAGTGCCGTATCGAGAAACGGATTCGGCGCTGGCAAACGCCAATTGACCTGCTCGATGCTGTGGGTATCGGCGAGTGCGGAGCCGATCAGCGCGTCGGGCGTGAACTGTTCGAGCAGCGCGCGCAATGCCTCTTGGCCTTGCGCGCTTAACTGCGCAGGCGTCTCGCGACAGTAATGATGTGCCAGCGCCAACGCACCGAGCATGTGCAGGCGGCGTTGTTCGAGGCGTTGGTATTGCTCGACCAGCAACGGCCAGTGAGCCTTGAAAAAATCGAGCCAGCTGAAAAACAGGCTGTTGAGGGTGAGAGTGTTCGCGAGGGCATCTTTCAGTTCGATATCAAGCAAGAGCTGCCCGCCGAACTGGTACAGCGGTGCGGCTTTCAGTGAGCTGGCAAGGCCCCTGTCGACCAGCTCGGCAATCAGTCCGCCCGGCTGAGTTGCATTAAGCCAGTGACAGAAGAACGCCAGCGCTTCGTCAGACTTGTCCGGCAAGTCCTCAAAGGCAAACAGCAGGTGGTTTTGCTCGTCAGCCTTTGGTCGATTGGCAATCAGCGGTGGGGGCGGTTGTTGTATGGCCTTCACACCACTGGCGAACATTGCGCCATGGTTGATTGCCAGTGTTTCCAACTCGGCCATTGGTAGCGGCCCACTCAGGCACAGGGTCATCTGCCCTGCCTGATAGAAGCATCGATAAAAGTCCTGCAACGCCTGTTGAAAGGCAGGGTTGGGCACTGACAGGCTGTAACGATTGCCAGCATGAAAGCCGCGCAGCGGATGCTGTGGATTGATCGATGCCAGCCGGCGCGCTTGATCGCGTGCTGCGCTATCGCCGACCCATGCGATGAACTCGGCGTGCAGCACTTCGCGCTCGCGCAGTTGATCGGCCATGGTCATGCGCGGACGGGCGAGCATGTCGCACAGTCGCTCCAGCCCTTGGGCAAAGACCGCCTGCGGCAGCTCAAAGAAGAAGTCAGTGGTGCGTTCGCGTGTGCTGGCATTGACCTGACCGCCATGGCGCTGCACGAACGTCATCAGGTTTTCGCTGGCAGGGAAGCGCTCGGTGCCGAGGAACAACAGATGCTCCAGAAAATGCGCCAGCCCCGGCCAGGCCTGCGGCGCATCATGGCTGCCCGCCGCTACGCGCAATGAAGCTGCGCAGCGCTTGAGGCGCGGTTCGTGACATAGCACCACATTCAGGCCGTTGGCCAGCGTGAGGCGTTTGATGTCAGAGGAAGGCGGGGCAGGCATGAGGATGTCCACGGCAGCAGGGAATGCAAAGCATCATGCTAGCGGATAACCGGCGAAGTTCGCGAGCATGGCTGAACCAAGGCAGGACGCGGAGCGTCCAGAATTGCATGCCGACGCGGAGCGTCGCACGATAATCGAGATTGTCACTCCAGTGCAGCAGCGCCCAGCGTGACGCCTCGGGATCAAGTCAGCGACGTATACAGCCCCGGTCGACGATCGACGAAATAGTCGTTCACCGTCCTGGCCTGGGCCAGCAATGCCTTGTCTAGCGTCCCCACCAGCAAGCCTTCGTCCTGACCTGCCAGCAGCGGGCGGCTGCCGTCCGGTGCGCAGAGGCTGCTGAGCCCGCAGTAACGAATCTCGCCTTCGCTGCCGCAATAGTTGGCGTACACCACGTAGCAGTGGTTCTCGAACGCTCGCGCCCGTACGGTCACTTCACAGACAAAGTCGTAAGGCAGCATGTTCGCGGTCGGCACCAGAATCAGTTCGGCCCCTGCAAGCGCCAGCCGACGGGTGTTTTCAGGGAACTCCACGTCGTAGCAAATCAGTATGCCCAGACGCCAGTCGTTCAATTCGACCACCGGGTAATGATCCTCGCCTGCTGCGAACATCGACCTGTCCAGCTCACTGAACAGATGGGTCTTGCGGTAGTTGCACAGACGTGTGCCCTGGCTGTCGATCAACTGCACGGCGTTGTAGATCTGCTGATCAGGCCCGCGCTCCGGGTAGCCGTACAGAATCGCAATGCCGCTGGCTTGCGCGATGGCGGCAATGCGTGTCGCCGCCGGACCGTCCTGCGCTTGCGCCAGTTCACTGACCGCCTGGGCTCCGATGTTGTAGCCAGTCAGGAACATTTCCGGGCAGATCAGCAGCTGTGCCCCTTGCTCTGCGGCAGCCTGGGACTGTTTTTCCAGGCGCGTCAGGTTGCCGCTTATATCCAGCGGCAACGGCGAGCATTGATACAGCGCAATGCGCATGGGGGTTTCCTTCTGTCAGTCGCCCAGTGCAATCGGGCCGATTTCATGAAACACGTCACCGGGGCCTGGGTTCTCGGCGTGAGTCTTGCCACCGAAGTGGTTCATGATGCCCCACACGGCGTTGAGCGATGTCTGCACTGCGCCTTCAACCCAGGCCGGTGTCCAGGATACATCGTCACCGGCGATGAACATGCCGCGCTGTTCGCTGGGCATGTCCTGCTGCATGAAGTGCGCGTACATGCGCTGGTTATAGCGGTAATGGCCCGGCAGCGCACCTTTGAAGGCACCCAGGAAGTGCGGGTCGGCCTCCCACGAAACGGTGATCGGGTCGCCGATGATGCGCGCCGCGATGTCCACTTTCGGATAGATCTTCTTCAGCGCATCAAGCGCCAGCTTCACACGCTTCTCGATAGGCTGCGGCAGCATCTTCAGCGCATCGCTCATCCACGAGTAAGACAGGCAGATCACGCCCGGCTTGTCGTCGCCGTTATCGAACAGGTAAGTGCCACGGGTCAGGCGGTCGGTGAGGGTCATGCTCATCAGATCGCGACCGGTTTCCGGGTCCTTGTCCTTCCAGAACGGACGGTCGACCATCACGAAAGTCTTCGAGGATTGCATGTAGCGCGTGCGGTCCAGGGCCATCCACATCTTCTGCGAGAACAACGATTCTTCGCACTCGATCTGCGTGGTCAGCAGCCAGCTCTGACAGGTGGTCAGCACGGCGGCGTATTGCCGGGTGTCGCCCCAGTTGTCGGTCACGGAAAAGCTTCCGTCCTCGGCGCGGGCAATGCGTTTGACGCCAGGACGCGGTGCGCCGCGGTGCAGCGAAGACAGGCTGGTGCCCTTGGGCCAGTGTGCGCAACGCTCGGGCACATGGCTCCACAAACCGACCGGCACCTGCTGCACGCCGCCCACGATCAGGTGCTGGTGCTCATCGCAATTGGTCATCACCACGCGGAAGATTTCCAGCATCGAGTTGGGGAAGTCCGAGTCCCAGCCGCCCGTGCCGAAGCCTACCTGACCAAACACCTCGCGATGATAGAAAGACAGTTTGGCGAAGGCCTTGGACGTCGCGACGAAATCATAGAAGGTGCGGTCATCCCACAGCGGCACCAGCTTGTTCCACAGCTCTTTGAGGCGCGGCACATCACGGTCACGGATGGCCTGCTGGATGTCACCGAACTGCGAGCCGCTTTCCAGTGCGTCGGCCCAGGCGTCGGCCACTTCCTGAAACAGCGCCGGCAGATCCGAGAGCATTTGCGCGTAATAGGTGGTGCCTTCCAGGTCGATGACGGTGCTGCCGGAAGCGGCGGTCAGCGGGTTGGGAAAGGGCCTGGACTCAAGGCCCAGTTTGTCGACGTAATGAAAGAATGCGGTCGATGACACCGGAAAACGCATGCCGCCCAGTTCGGCAACGATGCCTTTGGCACCTTCAAACTCTTGCGAACGCAACCGCCCACCCATCTTGGAGGCTTCGTACACCACTGGTTTGAGGCCCATCTTCATCAGCTCGTAGGCCGCCACCAGCCCGGCGATACCAGCACCGATAATCGCCACTTCCGCGCCATGATTTTCAGCCGGGATACTGCCCAGACCTTTCGGGTGTTCGATCCAGTCATCGAAGGCGAAGGGGAAGTCGGGGCCGAACATGGTGATCGGCTTTTTGCCGTTGGCGGGGTGACGGTTGTTCTTCATGACGGACCTTGATGGGCAACGGCGAAAAACAACAGTCTAGAGAAGCGCGGGCACGTAAATAAGACGCAAAGTGTCGTCGATATGCTGTTTGTTTGTGCTAAATGACGAACCTGCCGGCCATTTTGCATGGTTGCGTCTGACTACTGCTTGCTCATACCGGTTGCCCACGGTCGATCTTGCTGCTGAGAATGATCGATGTGGTGGTTTTTTCCACGCCATCCACGCTGCCGATCAGGTCCAGTAACTGGTCCAGTTGCTCCGGAGAATCCGTACGCAGCCACGCGACGTAATCGAACTCGCCACTGACCGCACATAACTGCTGCACCTGCGCCATGGCGCTGAGTCGGCGTAGCACTTCCTTGCCCGAACGAGGTTGCACGGTGATGCCGACATACGCCTGCAATCCGCCACTGACCACTCGCTGGCCAAGGCGCACGCCATAGCCGGTAATCACCTTGCTGCTTTCCAGACGTGCCAGCCGGGAGGTGACGGTGGTACGGGCGATGCCCAGTTGACGGGCGAGCATGGCGACGCTTTCGCGTGCATTGATTTGCAGCGCTGCGATCAACTGTCGATCAATTTCGTCCAGCACGGGCGGGCGGGTATCGGGCACGGGTATTTCCTTAAAACTTCCAGCGTTTAGCGGTCTTGGCCAGGCGTGCCTGGAGCCCGTCCAGATTCTGTGCCAGTTGCTGAGTCATCAAGTGATAGCCCATCAACTCGGCTGGAATGACCGGCTGCGCGGGAGCGCTTTCCGATGTGCGCACCAGACGCTCGGTTGCGCCGGTTTGCAGCGCGCGAGCCATGCCGATCAACTGACGACGTATCTGCCGGTAATCGTTATCCAGTGAAGTTTTAAACGACTCGCCCGCCACTTTATCCAGATCGGCAGGGCGAATATTGGCGAGAATCTCCAGGGTGCTCAGGCACATGCGGAAATGGCCTTGAATGGCGTCCAGCTCGACCATGGACATCTTCACTTCCTTGGAAACCGACGGCAGCAGCGAGCGCAATTGCAGCATCGTGGCGTTGAGCCTGGCAGTCAGCTTGAGATGCTCGTCAGCGGTGACCGGCTGGCCTTGCACGATGCGTCCATAGACCTTGGCGCAGTCACGCAAGCCACTGGCCAGGTTGTAGCGCCAGGAAAACACGGCATACAGTGGCAGGGCGAAGGAGAAGGCCAGCGCCAGCGCGATACCGATCAAAATATCTACGGTGCGCCACAACCCGTCACTGATCGGGTTGTAGCCATGACCGGCCACGATAAACAGCGTTATCGCCGACAGCAGCGCGGTGTAACCGCCTTTGCCGATAGCGTGATAAGCAAAAAAACCGCACATAACCGACATCATCGCGTAGGTCAGCAACGGCATTTCCAGATAGCCCTGCTGGACCACCACGATCAGGCCAAGACCAGCTCCGATCAACGTTCCGTAGGCGCGCTCGACTGACTTTTTGCCGATATTGCCGTGGTGCTGCAAACCGCCGATGACGATCAGCATCGTCACCGACGCCCACTCGCCATGAGGCAGATTGAGGCCCGTGGTCAACAGAATCGTTACCAGCAAGCCCACCGCAATCCGCGCCGCGTGGATCAGCCGCGCATGCCGATAACGGCGATACGGGTCCAGCAGCGGACGCAGAACAGGGCGAAGCCAGGAGGGTATGAAAGCAGAGCGCGAATTCGTCATGCGTTAAGAGACCGCGAGGGTAGGGAAGAGATTCCCTGATTGGATGATGGCAGGTCTCAGTAAGCCACATTTTGAGAGGAGATGGGTGGTGTATGTTGGCGATCAGTGAACATGACATCGTGGATTCAAGCGGTAGGAATCACGATCTGAATTCAGTAAGGATGAAATCCAGCACTTTTTAAGATGCCTTTATATGAGGCTTTATGGTCATTAATGTGTACTTTCATGATCTATTATCTACAGGTTCAAGCCTGCAAACGTACTACTTTGTGATTCCTTGAACCCCCGCGCCTGCTCGCTGGTAACTGCTCATGAAAGCTTTTTTCCCCGTTCAATGCAGCGACACGCTGTTGCGGATTGCCCTGCTGGTAAAGCAGGCCCGGCTACAACAGGGCGTTCGGCAAGTGGATCTTGCCGAGCGGCTGAGCATTTCGCTGCGTACATTTCGACGCATCGAAGCAGGCAGCGCAGACGGCGTATCGCTGCGCGACTTTATGCTGGTGGTCTGGGGGCTGGGTGTGTCAGAGCGCTTGTTTCAGGGGCTGCGAGACGACGAGTCGTTTAGCGTCGAACAGCTTGAAGCGGCCGACCGCAAGCGCGTTCGCCTGCCCAGAAGCAAGCCGGAGGACTTCTGATGGCTCAGGCCTACATCTATATGGAGTGTCCTGTGTGCAGAGTTGGACGCTACGGTCGATGCTACCAGTGCCGCGCGCTTGAAGGGCCAGTAGCCCCCTCAGATTCTGCAGCCCTTATGGCAAGGGCCGATTGATCTGGTAGTGAGTGCTGCGGCCGCCGCCGGGCAGACGAGTCAGGCAGTTTCTGCCAAGCAGATCACTTAAATGCCGGGTCGCCGTGGCCTTGGAGACTTTCGCTACCGCTTGATACTGCGCGGCGCTCAGACCTTCTTCAAAGCCCCGCTCGCCGCCATCAAGCAGTCGACTCAACACCTTGACCTGCTCGGCGGACAAGCCGTCACCATTGTGCAACTGCCAGAATCGCGTCTTGGCCAACACCCGTTCGATACGAACCAGGGCATGCTCAATGCTGTTCAGCAATGTGCGCAAAAACCATTCCAGCCACTCGGTGATATCGGTTGTACGTTTCTGGCTGGTTTCCAGAACATGGTAATACCCGGCGCGGTCATCGAGGATGCTGGCAGACATGGAAAACAGCCGAATGGCTTGTTGATCGCCCTGAGTCAGCGTCAGGTCAGTCAGCGCCCGCGTCAGGCGACCATTACCGTCGTCAAATGGATGCAGCGTCACAAACCAGAAATGTGCGATGCCGGCACGCACGAATGGATCTAGCCCCGGATCATTTTGACTGGCGGCAAACCAGTCGAGGAAGTCGTCCAGTTGTTGCGCAAGCACCGCGCGCGGTGGTGCTTCGAAATGCACGACCGGTCTATCAAGTCTCCCGGAGACCACCTGCATGGGCTCGTCGCTACGCAACTGGCCTGCCAGGATGCGAGCGGATACAAAGCTGTCTTCTGCCGGGAACAGCCAGCGATGCCAGGTGTACAGGCGTTGCAGGTCAAGCGGTTGATCGTGCCTGCGTGTGGCGTCCAGCATCAGCTCTGCCAACCCCTCGCTGCGGGGGTTTTGTTTACCGTTATTGGCAATACCCAGACGACGCGCCAACGAAGACCTGACAGAGCCCACATTCAGTCGCTCGCCTTCGATGGCAGACGAGGTAACAATATTCTGCAACAGGGTGTCCACGCCCTCGCGCATTTCGGCATCGCCACTCACTACGCCGCTCATTCCCAGCAGGCGACCCTGAGCTTTAGCGCACGCTCGTATCAAGGGCGCGATGCGTTCATCGCTCCAGTTGAAGTGGGGCCAGTCCGGCTGCTGCCAGATCCAGAGATGTTCGGACATTGGATATGCCTTTGAGGTGAGCCGAATACGGGTTTAATCGGCTCATAAGGTGAGCCGATTGTGCTGGCTATTCGGCTCATCGTCCAGACGTTGTTTCGGGCCCAAAAATTTCAACTACCGTTCGTCCGCCTTCATAGTGGTTCACTTGCTGGCGCAATGGAACCGTATCAGCCTTCCCGACACTTAGGACGGCACAGCATCGCTCCTTGTGGGCAATCTGATGAGATCCCGGGCGCAATGCCCCGGTCATCACTAATGGCCAAGCGGAGTTTATCTTCCATGAAAAAAAGTATTTCCCTGCTCACGACTTTGTTTTTCTGCCATGGCGCATTGGCAGGAACGATGCTCGATGAACAGAGCATTACTTCGTACGTCGACAGTCACAGTGCCGAGCAGGTCGCGTTGCTTGAAAAACTGGTGAACATCAACAGCGGCACGGACAACGTGGACGGTGTCGTCAAGGTCGGTGATCTGATGAAGGCAGAGTTGGAAGCGCTGGGCTTCGATACCCGTTGGCACGAGCTGCCCGCAGGGATGAACCATGCCGGTAGCCTTGTCGCGGTGCATGACGGTAACAAGTCTGCGAAACGAATCTTGCTGATAGGCCATCTGGATACGGTGTTTCCGGCCACCAGCAAGTTTCAGGAGTATTCATTGATAGATGGCGGCAAAAAAGCCAAAGGCCCCGGAGTGATCGACGACAAGGGCGGCCTGGTCACCATTCTTTACGCCTTGCAGGCGCTGAAACACAGCGGCGCATTGCAGGACATGAATATCTCTGTGGTCCTGGTTGGTGACGAAGAGCTGGCGGCCAAGCCGACTGAAATTTCCAGAGAATGGCTGATTGCCGAAGCCAAAAGAAGTGACATAGCACTGGGCTTTGAATTCGCCTTGTCGCCCAATCAGTTAATCACCGAGCGCAGAGGATTGAGCGAATGGTTTTTGACCAGTACCGGCATAGACAAACACTCAGCGACTATTTTTCAGCCTGAAACCGGTTTCGGTGCGGTGTACGAGTCGGCCCGGGTGCTTGATGAAATTCGCTCCAAACTCTCCGGTGAGCAAGGCTTGACCATCAACCCTGGGCTCATTCTGGGCGGTGCCACAGCCCAGGAAGATGTACCAAGCGGGCAAGGCACTGCCTCGGGAAGAAAAACCACAATCGCCAGAATAGTGTCCGTGCATGGCGACCTGCGGTTCAGCAGTGAAGAACAGCGAAGCTCTGCCGAAGCCCGCCTGCAGGAAATAGCCAGTCACTCGCTGCCACAGACCCATAGCGAGTTGAAGATCAAGGCAATCATGCCGGTCATGGTTGGTCGCGAAAGTAATCGCAAACTTCTGCAAGCCTACAGCAAGGTCAGCCAGGACCTTGATGGACCTGCACTGGAATCGGCTCCGTCAGCGGAAAGAGGCGGTGCCGATATTTCCTATGTGAACAAATATGTAACGGCGAGCCTGGACGGGCTTGGCGCGTGGGGGCAGGGTGCCCACAGCGAGAATGAAACCATCGATCTGAGTTCGCTGCCCGTGGTGACCAAACGCGCCGCGCTGTTCATCAGCCGCTATGGCAAATAGCTGCTCTTCAGTCGGGCGCTGAGCCCTGCCTGACTGAAGAGCACAAGGCCGGCGGCAGCACCTGATGCGTGTTGCCGTCCTCACCTGCAGTGTTGACCAGCCAAGGAGAAAAGCCAGATGGAATTTGATCTGCGGTTGTCGCATGACAACGATCTGGAGCAGTTACAGCGTCTCTCTGTGCGGGCTCGCCAGCGGTATACGATCATTCCCTCTTTGGCTCATGTCGCCGAAAGCCCACCGCTGGGCGCAGACAGATTCGAAGCCTGCCGGGTCATGGTTGCTGTAGACAGGCATAGCGATGAAGTCATCGGTTTCGTAGCCATGCGCCTACTGGATGATTACTTATACCTGGACAATATCTCGGTAGAACCTCTTGCTTCAGGCAAGGGCGTTGGAAAAAGCCTGCTGTCGTCTGTCGTGGCATACGCGCATTTGCGTCGGGCTGATGCGGTAAGCCTGACAACATTTCGCGAACCACCCTGGAATGGCCCATGGTTTCGTCAGCATGGGTTCTGTCCGATGCCGACGGATTGTATTGGCGATGGGTTAAGGCGCGTCATGAAGCGTCAGTCGCAGACTTTCGATCCTGCGACGCGTGAGACCCTGTGGCGTCTGCTTTAACCCATGCCAAGTCATGGATGCAATCCACTGTAGCGAACTGCGCTTTCCTCATCGAGCTGCAAGGTCGATACATAAATGCCTTGTTGGCTATCCGCCACCTTCGTTTTGTTGTTCAAGATTCGTACAGCCAGTCTTTGCCATATTCGCCTTGCCAGCCTGTTCTTTCACCGCGGTGAGAGCTGCAGCGCTCCAGCCAAAATGTATCAAAACAGAAATATTGCGGACACCTTGTCACCACAAAATGCACGCCACTCGCTGATGGACCGGCTCTGACCCCATAACCAGAAATCTCAGGCATCTCCTTCAGACGAGCGAATATTTGCTGCCATGAATAACCTGAACCTGCTGCAGACCTGCCAGAACGAACAATCGGCGGACGTGATTTACGGTCCGATTCAACCTGAACTGCTGCGCGAGGAAGTGCTGGCCGATTTGCTGGAAGCCAGCGCCCGGCGCAATCCGCAGCAAGTGGCGCTGATCTTCGGCGAGCACCGGATCAGTTATGGGGAGCTCGACCGGCAGGCTGATCAGGTGGCTTCTGCGCTGATCAAGGCTGGCGTAAGGCCTGGGCACATCGTTGGTCTGTGGCTGCCGCGAGGCATTGAGCTTCTGGTGATGCAGGCCGGTATCGCCAAGGCGGGTGCCGCCTGGTTGCCTCTGGATCAGGACACTCCGATGGAGCGTCTGCAGATATGCCTGGAAGATGCCAGCGCCGTGGGGCTGGTGTCCTGCAACGCGCTGAGCCCGTTGCTGGCTGGTAGCGGTCTGAACGTGTGGACTGCCGAATCGCTGCTGACACAGACCGACGCAGCGTTGGTGCGCCGCAGTGGTGTGCTTCCCGATCATCCTGCGTACGTGATCTACACCTCCGGCTCCACCGGCAAGCCCAAGGGCATCCTGATTTCCCAGCGCAGCATCTGCCATTTCCTGCGCAGCGAAAACGCGGTACTCGGTATCTGCGCCAGCGACCGGGTCTACCAGGGCTTTTCCGTGGCATTCGACATGTCGTTCGAGGAAATCTGGATTGCCTATCTGGTAGGCGCAACGTTGTGGATAGGCCCAAAGGAAACCAGCGGAGACCCCGAAACCCTGCCACGTCTGCTGAACGAGCAGCGCATCAGCGTTTTGCACGCGGTGCCTACTTTGCTGGCGCTGTTCAGCGAAGACGTCCCCGGCCTGCGGGTGATCAATCTGGGCGGCGAGATGTGCCCTGAGTCGCTGGTCGACCGCTGGGCTACGCCGAACCGGCAAATGTTCAACACCTATGGGCCCACCGAAGCCACTGTATCGGCGAGTCTGGCGCGGTTGTCGCGTGGTCGCCCGGTCTCGATTGGTACGCCGCTCCCCAATTATGGTCTGTTGGTAATCGCCAATGACCCAGCGGTCGGCAGCAGCCTGGCACCCAGCCTGCTGCCCCGTGGCGAAGTCGGCGAACTGTGCATCATCGGCCCCGGTCTGGCTGAAGGTTATCTGGGCAGACCGGATCTGACCCAGGAAAAATTCCTGCCTAACCCGTGGTCCACTGGCTACCACGATGCGCGCCTGTACCGCACCGGCGACCTTGCGCGGATCGACGATGAAGGACAAGTACAATGCCTGGGACGTGCCGATGATCAGGTGAAAATTCGTGGCTTTCGCGTCGAGCTGGGCGAGATTGAAGCGCTGTTGGCGCAACAGCCCGGCGTAGGTACTGTTGCCGTCCTGTTGCGCAACGAGGGTGGCGTTGATCAGCTGATTGCTTATCTGGTTTGCGATACATCAACGGACTCCACATTCACCAGCCAGCTGCGCAAGGTCTTGCAGGCCCGGTTGCCGTCGTACATGGTGCCGGGGCATTTCGAGCTACTCGACAGCATGCCGCGCCTCACGTCCGGAAAAATCGACCGCAAAACACTCAAGGCCCGTCCGTTGACGGTTGATGCCGCGGGTGCTGGCGCAGAGTCCGACGTGGCTGAAACTGAAGGCGAAATCGCACTGTTTGCTGCGTTGGCCTCACTCTTTCCTGGCATGCCGATCCGCCGCGATGCGGACTTTTTCACCGATCTGGGCGGGCACTCCTTCTTTGCAGCACGTTTGGCCTCGGCCTTGCGTGCGAACCCTCGCTTTGCACAAATCACCGTGCGCGACATTTACCAGCAGCGCCGTATCGGCGCGATTGCCGAAGTGCTGGATCAAGCACCGCAAGAGATGGCTGCCCCGGTCGACTGGACGCCTCCTTCCGCGTGGCGTCGCTGGCGTTGCGGCGTGGCTCAGGCTCTGGCATTGCCGGTAATGGTCAGCCTGCGCATGACCCAGTGGCTCGCGCCGTTCTTTACCTACCACTTGCTTACCGGTTCGCCTGACGACGCTGTGGCTTTGGCGACTCTGGCTTCTATCTCGGTGTTTCTGATTGCCACCGTTCTGCAGTTTTTCATCGCATGGGCGGCCAAGTGGCTGATCGTTGGTCGCCTGAAGCCTGGAATATACCCATTGTGGGGCGTCACTTACTTTCGCTGGTGGGCCGCCGACCGTATGGTCGAGTCGGCACCGACTTACCTGTTGAGTGGTTCTTCGCTTTATCCCCTGTGGCTACGCGCTCTGGGAGCAAAGATCGGTGAGGAAGTGATTATCGGCGGGGCCACGGTGCGGGCCCACGACCTGCTGGAGATCGGTGACGGGGTCAGCGTCGGCAACGGCGTGAGCTTCGAGAACGCACGCGTCGAGCGGGGTCAGCTGCATCTGGGACGTATCGCATTGCAGGACAATGCCTGTGTCGGTTCTTACGTGATCATGGAAGGCAATACCGCTATCGGTCCGTGGGGGCATCTTGAGGCGCAATCGGCCATGGCCGACGGCCGGGAGGTTCCGGCGGGGCGTATCTGGCAGGGCTCACCTGCGCGTGATGTCGGCGCGTTCGATACGCTCGGCCAACCTGCGCGGCCTGTGACCAGCCCTGCGCGTTTGCGGGCAGAAAAACTGTTCTTCGTGTTCGGCGTTCTGCTGGTCGCGACGCTGTTCTTCATCCCGGTCTTCCCGACCTTTTTCCTGATCGACTGGTTCGACACGCAGAACGTCTTGCCATGGTTCGAGGGCAGCGGACCATTGGGACAACTGGCGCGCTATTTCCTGCTCGCGTTCCCGGCCAGTGCGGTGCTGATTGTCGCGACTGTTCTGGCCTCTGCCGCATTGCGCTGGATCGTCTTTCCACGTCTCAAGCCGGGTCGCTACGCGGTACACAGCAATACTTACTGCGCCAAGTGGCTCATCAGTCAGATTCAAGAGGCCAGCCTCAATGTGCTATCCGGTATCTACGCCACGGTGTACTCGCCCTTCTGGTATCGACTGTTGGGTGCGAAAGTAGGGCGCGACGCCGAGATTTCCAGCGCACAGGGCGTCATCCCGGACATGCTGACCCTGGGCGATGAAACCTTTATTGCGGATGCGGTGATGCTCGGTGATGAGCGTATCGACGGCGGCTGGATGACCATGCAGCCCACGGTCGTATCCAATCGCAGCTTTGTCGGCAACGGCGGTTACATTTCAGATGGCACGGTGCTGCCGGAAAACGTCCTGATCGGCGTCCATTCCTGTGCACCGCATAACAGCAAGATGGCCGATGGCGATACCTGGCTGGGCTCACCACCAATCCACCTGCCAGCCCGCGAGCAGGTAAGTGGTGCTCCGGAATCTCTGACCTTCAAGCCCTCGCCATTGCGTCGTCTGGCCCGAGGTCTGGTCGAAGGCGTGCGCATTGTCACCCCGCACGCGGTGGTGATTGCGGTTGGCTACACCGTGATGCTTGATCTGATGCCACTCGCCGACCAAGAGCGCTGGGGTGCCGTGCTGGCTTACCTTGCCGTCATCGGCATGGCGTACAGCGTGGGTAACTTTCTGCTGATCGCAGCCTTGAAGTGGCTGGTCATGGGGCGCTATCGCAAACGCGCAGACCCTATGTGGACGCCATTCGTATGGCTTTCGGAAGGTATCACCAGCCTTTATGAAGGCATGGCCGCACCAAACTTCATGCGCTACCTGCGCGGTACTCCGTGGTTGCCGCTGGCCTTCAACCTGTTCGGCTGCAAGATTGGCCGAGGGGTTTACATGGACACAACCGACATCACCGAATTCGACTGCGTCAGCATCGGTGCAGATAGTGAGCTGAATGCCGGTGCCTGCCCGCAAACACACCTGTTCGAAGACCGGGTCATGAAGATTGATCACGTCATCATCGGCGAACGCGTGTACATGGGGCCACGCAGCGCCGTGCTGTACAGCGCCGTAGTCGGCAACGATGCGCACCTTGGCGCACTGACCCTGGTCATGAAGGGCGAACATATCCCTGTCGGCAGCCGTTGGGCTGGTTGTCCCGCGTCACCTGACAGGGCATGAAGTGCGGGGCGAGCTGGGCATTCGATGAAGATGGCCGGCTCGCCCCTCCAGAGTCCTTCCCTCGGCAGAATGTATTGCTGGTCAGCTGCGTCACCAGGCCAGGCTGTGCAAGAGATGAGGCCAGAAACCGCATTCGGGCTTGCGTGCGTATCGCCTTGGAACAGTGGCTCGAATTGCCATCCGGGGCGATCACGTTCATCAGCGCCCCAGGTGTCGCGCCGCGATTGCTTATCGACGGGCTGCCGGAGCCCGGGTTTTCCATCAGCCACGAAGCCGGGTTCTCTCTTGCTGCCGTCAATCTCCAAGGCGCAGTGGGCGTGGACTTGATGCAGGTTCAGGCGGTGCCGGACTGGCATGCGGTCGCGCTGGATTATCTGGGGGCTGAGGTTGCCAGTGTGCTGTCAGGCATGCCCGAGTCGATGCGTGCGGTTGCCTTTGCCAAGGCATGGTGCAGGCGCGAAGCGTTTTTGAAGTTGCATGGATTGGCGCTCGATGAATGGACAGCACAGGGAGGGTTGCAGGGTGTGGAGGTTGAGGTTGAATTGGCGGAGGGGATGGTTGGAGCGGTGGCGTTGAGTCAGGTTTTGATGGAGTACATGAATCAGGCTGAGCGGCGCACGGCACCTTGATTGATGCGCTGCTGCCAATCGAAGATGAATGCACGAATGTTCTAGACTCACCTTCTGACGTCAGCGATAACCAATCGCTTTCATCGATTCAGGTGTTTTATGCCTTCCACACACTGGATAGACCTCGCTCGCGACCTCGATACAGGCATCGAGACGCTGCACGCGCACTTTCAGGGGCATGCCTATG
This sequence comes from Pseudomonas syringae group sp. 247E2, assembly GCF_032587795.1. Classification (NCBI taxonomy): domain Bacteria; kingdom Pseudomonadati; phylum Pseudomonadota; class Gammaproteobacteria; order Pseudomonadales; family Pseudomonadaceae; genus Pseudomonas; species Pseudomonas syringae group sp. 247E2. Next base: position 160,362 of record NZ_JAWHPK010000014.1, read on the forward strand.
ATCCCCATTGGCATGACAGCTATCTGGTGGGCGTTACCCGGCAAGGTGTGCAGCAGTTCAATTGTCGCCGTCAGCGCCATGCCAGCACGCCCGGGCAGGTGTTCACACTGGAACCGGGGGAAATTCATGATGGCAATGCCCCGTGCGCCGAAGGGTTCACCTATCAGATGCTGTACCTGGACCCGCATTGGCTGAGCCGGGAGCTCAGTGGGTTGTTCGAACAGGCTCCCGACCAGCATCTGCCTTCTTTCGCCAACACCCTGCAAACCGAATCACGGCTGGCTCACGCGGTCACGTTCGCTTTCACGGCGCTGCATCAAAAAGAACTACGCATCGTTCGTCAAAGCGCGTTGGATGAATTACTGGCGCAGCTCATTGATCGGGTGCAATGGCGACGCATGACCGATCCCGATCCGCGCTTGCCGCAGGTGGCCTTGCGGGCTAGGGATTATCTGCACGCGCATCTGCATCAGGACGTGGGCATGAACGAGTTGGCAACTGTTTGTGGCGTTGACCGCTTTCGCCTGACTCGGGCGTTCAAGGCCGCCTTCGGCCTGCCGCCTCATGCATATCTGGTACAGCTGCGCCTGGCCAAGGCCCGTCGAATGCTGGCAGCCGGAATCTGGCCCGCTCAGGTGGCCAGCGATCTGGGCTTTGCTGACCAAAGCCATCTGGGCCGCTGGTTCATGCGCGCCTACGGACTTAGCCCGGCGGCCTATCGCTTGCGCTGCTCAAACCTTCCAGACTGATCCTGTGGTATGTCGCAGCATGGGCTTTTTCAGCCCTGGATTGCCGATCATGCTGCCTTTCATTCTGTACGCCTTCGTCGCCTCGATTACCCCCGGCCCCACCAACATCCTGGTATTAAGCAACAGTGCCCGCTTCGGCTGGCGCGCCGTCGTACCGTTGATTCTGGGAGCCTGCACCGGCGCTGCACTGTTGGTGTTGCTCGTCGGCATGGGTGTCGGCCACTCATTGCTCGCGATCCCCAATGCTCAGCGCGTCATGGCATGGGTCGGCGTGCTGTGGCTAACCTGGCTGGCCTGGAAAATAGGTACCGGCCCGACCGACTCAATCGAGCGGCAAAACAGTCTGCCGATGGGCTTTATCGGTGGCGCAGCACTGCAATTAGTAAATCCCAAGACCTGGGTCATGGCGCTGGCGGTAGTCAGTGTATTCAGCCAGCGCAGCCCGGTGTCTTACCTGGCGCTGGTGTTTTTTCTGATTTCCTTGCCCTGTGTAGGCAGCTGGGCTCTGATGGGCGCAGGCTCGTCCCGCTGGCTCACATCGCCTTGGCGAGTGCAGTGGATGAATCGAGTGCTGGCGGTTTTATTGCTGCTGGCGGCGTGGATCGGTTTTATGGACAGTGTCTGAGCGCGTGCGGCCTGGATTGGCGGTGGGTACGCGAGGAGTCGGCTTCATTCAAAGGCTCTTGTCGAGCCAACTCGACTATTTGCTTGTGAGGTGAGTTTTGCTCTTCAACTTGCTGGTTTGCTCTGCGGTCGTCATCTCTTTTCACCGCAGAGCCTGTATGGCGTCAGATTATTCCGGTGCTTGCGCGCCGCTGGCCCTGGACAGCTCAGCAGGTCGGGCTGCCGCATTGAAGAAGGCCAGGTGATAGGCCAGGCCTACGAACACCGCACCGCCCACCGCGTTACCCAAAAATACCGGAACGAAGTTGTCGCCGAACTGCGCCCAGCTCAAGGCACCGGCAAAGATCGCTGCAGGAATGACGAACATATTGGCGACGATGTGCTGAAAGCCGATCGCGACGAATGCCATCACCGGAAACCACATGCCGACCACTTTACCGATCACGTCCTTGCTTGCGTAGCTGAGCCACACCGCCAGGCACACCAGCCAATTGCAGCCAATACCCGAGATGAATGCCTGTTCGAAGCTGGCCCCCACCTTGGCATTGGCGATGGCCACAGTCTTGGCCATGAATGGGCCTTCAGTCAGCCCCACCACATGGCCGAAACAATAGGCGACGAACAGCGCGCCGATAAGGTTGGCCAGCGTCACCAGTACCCAGTTGCGCACCAACTTACCCAGGCCGATACGCCCGGCGAACAGCGCCATGGGCAGGCTCATCATGTTGCCGGTCAGCAACTCGCCACCGGCCAGCACCACCAGAATCAGCCCGACCGGAAACACCACAGCGCCAAGCAGATTGCCCAGCGACGCCCACTCGTGAGGGATCATGGTGCTGACATGAATATCGAGAAGAAACCCGAGGGCAATGAAAGCCCCTGCCAGAAAGCCCAGGATCATCAACGACGACAGGCCCAGGTGGGCCTTCTTGACGCCGCTTTCGACGGCAATTTCAGCGATTTGCTGCGGGGTGTTCAGAGACATGGTGGGCTCGTGCGTGGTCGTGGGCTGAGCGTGGGGAACAGAAGCTCAAGCGGTGCGCGCATCTGTCGCACGGGGAAACAACGTTACGGAATGTTTCGGAGGATGGCTAATCGGATGTTTTGATCGGGTGATTGAGAGGGTCGATGACTGGGCTTACAGCTGTTTGGTTGGCAGGTTTGTAGTGGGTCAACTAAACCCGATCATTGAGTTGTCAGCGACCGAGCCATCTTGGAAACGCTGACTCAAGCGCTCAAGCCAGCGGATTCTGACGCAACTGTAGGCAACTGTAGGCAACGGAGCAAGGCACCGAGGCTTCTGTAGGACGTGTACTCGTTCCGCAACACGATCCGGTTTTTTACTTCATCCGGCTTGGTATTGCCCGACATCACCCCATAACTATCCCTGTCTCTATGAACCGCAAGGACAGACTATGACCAACTCAACCGAAACCGCCATCCTTGCCGGCGGCTGCTTCTGGGGCATGCAAGATTTGTTGCGACGCTACCCCGGCGTGCTGCATACGCGAGTCGGCTACACCGGTGGCGAAGTACCGAACGCCACCTACCGCAACCACGGCAACCATGCCGAAGCGATTGAGATCGTGTTTGACCCGGCGGTGATCAGCTACCGGCAGATTCTTGAGTTCTTTTTCCAGATCCATGACCCGAGCACGCCTAACCGGCAGGGCAATGATCTTGGGCCAAGCTATCGTTCGGCAATTTACTACCTGAGCGAACAGCAAAGGGATATTGCCGAAGATACTGCGGCTGACGTGGACGCCTCCAAGCTGTGGCCGGGGCGTGTGGTCACGCAAATCGAGCCCGCCAGCGAGTTCTGGGAGGCGGAGCCGGAGCATCAGGATTATCTGGAACGGATACCGAACGGGTATACCTGCCACTTCATCCGGCCGAACTGGAAGTTGCCCAAGCGGGGTTGAACCTGAATCGGACCTGGAACGGCCGGAATAGGGGAAGAGCGCAAAAACTGGCCTGCCCCTGTCATGCAGGCGACATCAGGGATAGCCTCAGCCCTCACAACTCTGCTTGTTAATTTCGAACTGTCCAACCTCTTTTACATTTTTGCTGCCAAAAATGTAAATGAGGGTGCCGCCCAAGGAAAGTATCGATTGGTCGCTGCGCATTTGCGCGGCGCAATTAGCCTTGAGGATGTTTGATTTCATCACGCCCAAGTCAACGTTATTGGGATGAGTGTCATAACGGGTCAACGTGTAATAGAACTTGAGCGCGTGACTGTTGGCCGCTTGCGCCCGAACGAAGGTTATATCTTCGTCGATTATTCGATTCTGGGCCGTCGTTCGCGCGGTCACAATGATGAGGTCGCTGAGAAAGGTGGGTTTGCTCGGCTGGGGTTTTTCTTGGAAAGCCTGTATGACCAGAACCCCCACCACGCTCAAAAACAGTAACCCCCACGCCGAATACACAAGCGTCTTCCTGGTTTTTTCGCCGGGCATAGATTTCATTCCTTTGAGGTTGTTCAAGGGTGGGCATTCTACGACAACACCCCTTGTTCGACAGCCCTCCAGATCTGCGTTTGTGCAGCGGCTGCGGCGCCTCGGGGCATCTTATCAACGATGCATCGCTGACCTGGTCCGGGTACTGCCATGAACAGAAGGCATCCGGACACGCAGCGCAACCAGCAGCGCGGCCAACACAGCATCAGGATGGCCGTCTCTACGAATACGCCTGCACTGCCAACGAGGCTGAACATCGCACCGCCAGCCGCTGCGCCTGTTGCGATGGTCGACTGCACAGAGGTGCAACAACTTCCCCCTGCGCCAGCGCCTGCGAAGAATTGAGCTGCGATCTGAACGGCAGCTTTTGGCCGATTCTGTTGAAAAGGTCGGTTCTCTCGAATTGTCCGGAAGCTGAGCGGTGAAGGCGTACCTTTGGACCATAAGACTGTATCTGACGTGTTCCGCCAGAAACACAAAAGCCGCGCAACGCGCGGCTTTGGATATGGTGGGCCCACACGGACTCGAACCGTGGACCAAAGGATTATGAGTCCTCTGCTCTAACCAACTGAGCTATGGGCCCTCAGTAGGCCGCGGATTATAACGGCGGTTTCGCGGCTGTGCTATCCGAAACGTCCGAAAGATTCATAAGAAGAAATCTCGCGCTGAATTCTTCGGGTTGAAGGGGCAGGCTGATGATGTAGCCCTGGATCTGTTCGCAGCCCTCGCGGGTCAGGAATTGCTGCTGTTCACTGGTCTCCACGCCTTCTGCTATCACGGTCAGTTGCATGCTGCGCCCAAGGGCGATGATGGCGCGGACGATGGCGGCGTCGTGGGTGTCTTCGGGTAGGCCGCGAACGAAGGACTGGTCGATCTTGAGGATGTCCAGCGGCAGGCGTTTGAGGTAGCTCAGGGAGGAGTAGCCGGTACCGAAGTCGTCGATGGCCAGTTGCACACCGAGTTTCTTCAGTTTGTGCAGCACTGCCAGCGCTTCCTGGGTCTGGCTCATGATGAAGTTTTCGGTGATTTCCAGTTGCAGGCAGCCTGGCTCCAGGCCGTTGTCGGCCAGTAGTTGTTCGATGTGTTCGACAAGGTTCGTCTGGCGTAGTTGAGCGCCTGCAAGGTTGACTGACACTGGGCCGAACGGCTGACAGGTTTTGCGCCATTTGCCCATCTGTTGGCAGGCCTGCTCCAGCACCCATTCGCCGATTTGCAGGATCATGCCGTTTTCTTCGGCCAGCGGTATGAAGTGTTCGGGTGGCACGTCGCCGAAGGTCGGGTGGTTCCAGCGGATCAGCGCTTCTGCGCCTATCAGCGTGTGGGTCAGAAGGCTGATTTTGGGCTGGTAGGCCAGGGACAGCTGATTGCGGTCCAGCGCTCTTCTCAATTCCTGTTCAAGGGCAATACGTTCGCTGGCCTGTGTGGTCAGGTCGCAGGTGTAGCTTTCGACCCGATTGCGGCCCTTGGCCTTGGAGCGGTACATGGCGGCGTCTGCGTTTTTGACCAGTGTCGCTACGTCGGTGCCGTCAGTCGGGAAAACACAGCTGCCAATGCTCGGGCTGATGTAGAGCTCATGTTCGCCAGCTTCAAAAGGCGTGTTGAAGCAGGCCAGCAGTTTGTTGGCGATGGCTTGTGCGTCGCTGGGCTGCAGCAGGCCAGGTAACAGAACGATGAACTCGTCACCACCAAGGCGCGCGACCGTGTCTACATCGCGCAGGGTCTCCTTGAGCCGGTGTGCGATGCCCTTGAGCAGCAGATCGCCGACCGGGTGGCCCAGGCTGTCGTTGATGTGTTTGAAGCGGTCCAGATCTAGGAACAGCACTGCGCCAAGGCTGCCGGATTCTTCGCTGTGCAGTAATGCCGATTGAAGGCGACTCTCGAACAGGGTTCGGTTGGGCAGGCCGGTGAGTGGGTCGTGGTGGGCCTGGTAGTCGAGGCGCGCCTGGGCGTGTTTGAGGCTGGAGATGTCAGCGAAGACGGCGACGAAATGGGTGGTGAGGTTGGCTTTGTTGCGCACTGCATTGATCGTCAGCCAGCTTGGGTAGAGCTCGCCGTTCTTGCGTCGGTTGCTGATCTCGCCCTGCCAGTGGCCATCGGCTGCAAGTTGATGCCACATTGAGGCATAGAACGCGCTGTCATGCTGGCCTGAGGCGAGCAGGCGAGGAGTCTGGCCGATGGCTTCGCTCTCGCTGTAGCCGGTGATCTCAGTGAAGGCACGGTTTACTGCATTGATGCGCTGGTTGGTGTCGGTAATGAGCACGCCCTCGGCTGTGCTCTCGAACACCGTTGCAGCCAAGTGCAGTTTTTCCTGCATTTGTCTGCTTTCGGTTATATCCCGTGCAATCGTCAGCAGGCAGTCGTCGCCTGCGATGACGATCGGGTGCGAGGACAGTTCGCACAGTTTGATACTGCCATCAACATTACGAAGCCGGGCCCTGAAGTCCCTGACGGAGCCGTGCCGCTTCAGTTGCTCAATGAGCCTGGAGCGGTCGCCCAGATCCACCCAGACACCCAGGTCGAATGTCGAGTGTTCAAGGCAGTACGCTTCGCTATACCCCGTGATGCGGCAGAAACCTTCGTTCACCTCTAAAAGCATTCCGTCCTGTTGGCGGGTGATAGCCAGCCCGTCAGGCGAGGCATGAAACGCCTTGGCGAATTTTTCTTCGGAAAGTTGAAGTTGCTGCTGGGCCTGCTTGCGCTGGGTGATATCACGCACTATCACCAGTACGGCTGGCGTCGAGCTCTGGTCAAAAGGCTGAGCGGACATGAGCCCGGAAAAGGTTTCGCCGTTCTTGCGCCGAAAGGGTATCTCCAGGTTATGAATGTTGCCTGTCTGCAGTTGCTGCAAAACTTTTGGGCCTATACCTGGCACTGCCCACAAATCCAGTTGGGTGGGCGTTTTCCCAATCACTTCGTCAAGGGTGAGGCCGGTCCGTTCAACGAACGCCGCGTTGGCATCCATGATATGCCCGTCGGCAAGGCTTGCGATAATCATGGCATCCGGGCACTGAGCGAAGACCGAGGCGAATTTTCCCTCGGACAGGCACGACGCTTCCCGGTCGCTGGTGTCGATTATTACTTCACGCATATGCGGCTTACGTCCGTGTCTGACTATCGCTGATATTGTTGTGGCGTGAATTTGTAACAATCACTGTCCAAGGCTCGACTGGCAAGCGCTAGTGTCCTGTGTGATACATAGTTGTAGGTCAATTCGCCATGGCCTGCAATTAGACCGACGTCTGACCTCTGTTTGATTTGATCAATTGACGACTGGACCTGCAAATCCGGATTTCTTTTTCCCGGAAACGCAAAACCCCCGGCAGGCCGGGGGTTTTGTTGACTCGCTGGTGCGATTACTCGTCGAGGAACGAGCGCAGGTGCTCGCTTCTTGTCGGGTGACGCAGCTTGCGCAGTGCCTTGGCTTCTATCTGACGAATCCGCTCGCGGGTAACGTCAAACTGCTTACCGACCTCTTCAAGCGTGTGATCGGTATTCATGTCGATGCCGAAACGCATGCGCAGAACTTTTGCTTCACGGGCGGTAAGGCCCGACAGCACTTCGCGTGTCGCTTCTTTCAGGCTTTCAACAGTGGCGACATCGATTGGCGACTGCATGGTCGAGTCTTCGATGAAGTCACCCAGATGCGAATCTTCGTCGTCGCCGATCGGGGTTTCCATGGAGATCGGCTCTTTTGCGATCTTCAATACCTTACGGATTTTATCCTCAGGCATTTCCATGCGTTCGCCCAGCTCTTCCGGGGTCGGTTCGCGACCCATTTCCTGCAGCATCTGCCGGGAAATACGGTTGAGCTTGTTGATCGTCTCGATCATGTGCACCGGAATACGGATGGTGCGGGCCTGGTCGGCAATCGAGCGAGTGATCGCCTGACGGATCCACCAGGTGGCATAGGTCGAGAACTTGTAGCCACGACGGTATTCGAACTTGTCCACAGCCTTCATCAAGCCGATGTTGCCTTCCTGGATCAGATCGAGGAATTGCAGACCACGGTTGGTGTACTTCTTGGCGATGGAGATCACGAGACGCAAGTTCGCTTCAACCATCTCTTTCTTCGCGCGTCGGGCCTTGGCCTCACCGATCGACATGCGACGGTTGATGTCCTTGATCTCGGCTATTTTCAGGCCGGTCTCTTCTTCCAGTGCCGACAGCTTCTGCTGGCAACGCTGAATGTCAGGCTGCAGACGACCAATGGCTTCGGCGTATTTGCTCTTGCCCTTGGCCAGTGCGTCAGTCCAGCTTTCGTCAACTTCGTTGCCCGGGAACTGGCGCAGGAAGTCGGCGCGTGGCATACGTGCATCACGTACACACAGCTGCATGATGGCGCGTTCCTGAGCACGAAGACGCTCAAGAGCACCCCGCACACGCTCTACCAGACCTTCAAACTGCTTTGGAACCAGTTTGATCGGCATGAACAGTTCGGCAAGTGCAACCATTTCGGCAATGGCGTGCTTGTCGTCGCGACCGAATTTCTTCAGCGCCTTGCGGGTGATTTCCATTTGATCGGAAACCGCACCGAAGCGCTGCTGGGCGATGACCGGATCGGGACCGCTTTCGACTTCGTCTTCGTCGTCGCTGGCGTCTGCCGATTCTTCCTCGTCGTCATCGGTGCCTTCGGCCTTGACGGCTTTGGGGTCGACAGGCGGAGGTACTTCGGCAGGCGGCGCAATGCCGTCGTCCGGGTCGATATAGCCGCTCAGAACATCGGAGAGGCGGCCGCCTTCACTGGTGACACGTGTGTATTCGGAAAGAATATGGTCAACCGTGCCAGGGAAGTGCGCAATTGCGCCCATCACTTCACGGATGCCTTCTTCGATACGTTTGGCGATTTCGATTTCGCCTTCACGGGTCAGAAGTTCAACGGTGCCCATTTCACGCATGTACATACGAACGGGATCGGTGGTACGCCCGATGTCGGTCTCGACCGCTGCCAACGCTGCAGCCGCTTCTTCTGCGGCTGCCTCGTCGGTATCGGCGTCGGCCAGCATCAAGGCGTCCGCATCCGGAGCACTCTCGTGTACCGGGATCCCCATGTCGTTGATCATGCGGATGATGTCTTCCACCTGCTCGGGATCTGAAATATCCTCAGGCAAGTGGTCGTTGACCTCTGCGTAAGTCAGATACTTCTGCTCACGACCCAGGGTGATCAACTCTTTGATACGAGATTGCTGTTGCGCTTTTCCGGACATAACACCCTATCCACTGAAGGTCTTGGCGGGCAAAAAACAAGCCGAGGATTATACCCGAGCTATGACCTCACGCGCCAGTTGAGGTCGGGGTTTGTGCGGGAACATTGCGATTTAGCAGTTCCCTAAGCTGAATTTTCTCTTCTGCGCTCAACTCGGTTTGACGAGCCTTGCTGATCAGATGTTCCAGACTGCGCTCGCGTTGGCGAGCGGATAAGCTAGTTATAGTGTCGAAAAACTGTTGTTCAAGGTTGTCGGCCTCAATCAGCCATTCCTTTTCTGCCAGAGCGCGCAACAAACGGCCCTGTTCAGTCCCGTGCCACCTCGCTATCAACTGTAACGACCGCAGGTTGGGATTCTTTTGCCTGGCTTCGATAAGGGCGACCAGCAGTTGCGCGTTAGATTGGTCTTCTGCAGCGAAATGACTGGCATTTTCGACCTTTTCGGCCAGTTCAGGGTGATGCAGCAATGTTCTCAGTGCGGCCTGCATGGGTGGCTCGACAGCGGTCGGTACACGCGGCGTTCGAGGTTCGAAGTCCTGACGCTTGCCTTTTTTGCCCCAGGATTTGTTGTCCCATTTTTTTTGATTCTGACCGCCGGTTTTCTTTGGCGTCCATTCCTGCTGTGGCTCATAACCGCCTTGAGGCTGGTAATCGGCAAAGTCAGGCATGGCGTCGTAATCGACATAGGGGTCGTAGCTCGGTGGCGCATCCACCGGCGCGCTCTGTACCAACTGACTGACGGCCTCGCCGGTAAGCCCGGTAATTTCGGTCAGGCGTTGGCGCATCAGAATGCGCAGGTTCGCCCCAGGCACTTTATCGATGAGTGGCGCCGCGAGGGTGGCCATGTGCGCCTTGCCTTCCAGCGAGCGTGGGTCAGACTCTTTGGTCAGTTGCTCGAAAAAATAATCGGCCAGTGGCTGGGCGTGCTGATTGATGCGCGCCTTGAACGCGTCGGTGCCTTCGGAGCGCACCAGCGTGTCCGGGTCTTCGCCTTCGGGAAGAAACAAAAAGCGCGCCCGACGCCCGTCCTGCAGGTTCGACAGGGTGGCTTCCAGTGCCCGCCACGCGGCATTGCGCCCGGCCTGATCGCCGTCGAAGCAGAACAGCACGTTGGGCACGACCCGGAACAGGCGTTTCAAATGCTCTTCGCTGGTCGCGGTACCCAGCGTGGCCACGGCATTGCGCAAACCTTGCTGCGCCAGGGCGATGACGTCCATGTAGCCTTCAACCACGATTATTTCATCGAGGTTGCGATTGAATTTGCGGGCTTCGAACAGCCCGTACAGCTCCTGGCCCTTGTGGAAAACCGGTGTTTCCGGCGAGTTCAGGTACTTGGGCTTGTCATCACCCAGCACGCGCCCGCCAAAGGCGATGACGCGTCCGCGCGAGTCGCGTATCGGAAACATCACCCGGTCACGGAAGCGATCATAGCGTTTGCCGGTTTCAGCGTTCTCGATCAGCAGACCGGCATCGATCATGACCTTTTGCTGCAGTGAGTCGCTGCTCAGGTGCTTGTACAGGTTGTCCCAGCCTGGCGGAGCAAAGCCCAGGCCAAAGTCTCTGGCGATTTCACCGGACAGCCCGCGGCCTTTGAGGTAATCCACCGCTGCCTTGCGCGATGGATGGCTTTTCAACGCCTGGCGATAGAACTCGGCGGCGGCGGTCAGCAGCGGGTAGAGCGGGGAATCGGTTGGCTGGCGGGGCTTCTGGCCTTTTACGCCCTGTTCGCGAGGCACTTCCATGCCTGCTGCTTTGGCGAGGTCTTCGACAGCCTGGGGGAAATCCAGATTGTCGTGATCCATGATGAAGCCGAGCGCGTTGCCGCCAGCGCCGCAACCGAAGCAGTAATAGAACTGTTTGTCCGGGCTGACGCTGAAAGAGGGTGTTTTCTCTTTGTGGAACGGGCAGCAGGCGGTGTAGTTCTTCCCGGCTTTCTTGAGCTGCACGCGCGAACTGACTATATCGACAATGTCGGTGCGGTTCAGAAGGTCGTCGATAAAGCTCTGGGGAATCAGCCCGGCCATGGCGTTCTCATCATTCAAGCGTGGTGCAAAAGTATCGGGAGACTCTACGAGCGTTCCGTCAGCCTGTCAGCCGTCTTTTTGAAGACGTGGGCAATCAACGGGCACGTCTTTGCATCCGATGGGCGGTGTGGGCCTGAAAGGGGAATAAACTTGAGCCTGCGGGCAGGTCATAAGGCTTCACGCTGGGTGTCCACCTGAGGGTGACAAAACCCGGATACATAAGCCTGGGTGCACGGAAGACGCTGCCTTGGCTGAGCTTCTTGCGAAGTCATCAAGGCATACTCGTCTTATCATCGACCGGTCTGCTGCCCGAGTGGGCATGGCCGATGTAGCCTGTGAACAGGCTGGACGTGCTTGATTGAATGTCTGAGTCGCATCGGCGGCCTGGACGAGGTCAATCAATCTAGCTAACGCGCAATCCAGTTAACGCAAAAAAGCGAAGCTGGAACTGCCGACAGCCCGGCTGGTTGGCCGGGCAAGGCAGAAGCTTGCGACGAAGGTCTGTAAATTAATACAGACGAACGGCGCGGCGCTGTTCGCGCTGGACTTTCTTGGCGTGGCGTTTGACAGCAGCTGCTGCCTTGCGCTTACGCTCCGAAGTCGGCTTCTCGTAAAATTCGCGGCTACGAACTTCAGCCAGAACACCGGCTTTTTCGCAGGAGCGCTTGAAACGACGCAGAGCTACGTCGAAGGGTTCGTTCTCTTTAACTTTGACGGCTGGCATCCAGAGCTACCTTCATTCATTACCGGGGTCAACGCTTAGTGCAAACACTGCACAAAAGTACGTCGGTTTTTAAGGGTTGCGGATGTTAACCCCTCATTGAGAGGAATGCAAAGCCTCTGATCGAAAACCGCTGGTCGGCACCTCGGTCGACGACTATTATGCGCGCCTTCAAATCTGCCCCCTACAAGGCGCAACCCCATGCTAGTACTGGGATTAGAAACCTCCTGCGACGAAACCGGTGTCGCGTTGTACGACAGCGAACGCGGTCTGCTCGCGGACGCATTATTCAGCCAGATCGACCTGCATCGTGCCTATGGCGGTGTGGTGCCGGAGCTGGCTTCGCGCGATCACGTCAAGCGCATGCTGCCGCTGATTCGCCAGACACTGGCCGAGGCGGACTGCGTGGCCACTGACATCGACGCCATTGCCTACACGGCCGGACCGGGTCTGGTAGGTGCATTGCTGGTCGGCGCCTCGTGCGCTCAGGCGCTGGCATTCGCCTGGGATATCCCGGCGTTGGGCGTTCACCACATGGAAGGCCATTTGCTGGCCCCGATGCTGGAAGAAAACCCGCCACAGTTCCCGTTCGTCGCGTTGCTGGTGTCCGGTGGACACACGCAACTGGTGCGCGTCGATGGCATCGGTCAGTACGAACTGCTGGGCGAGACGCTGGACGATGCGGCAGGTGAGGCGTTCGACAAGACCGCCAAAATGATGGGCATGCAGTACCCAGGCGGCCCGGAGATTTCCAAGGCGGCGATGCAGGGCGTGGCGGGGCGTTTTGTCTTTCCCCGGCCAATGACTGATCGTCCCGGGCTGGAATTCAGTTTCAGCGGCTTGAAAACTTCTGCGCTCAATACCTGGCAGCAATGTCAGGGCGCTGGAGACGACAGCGAGCAAACCCGCTGCGACATCGCTCTGGCGTTCCAGCAGGCGGTAGTGGAGACTTTGACCATCAAGTGCAAGCGTGCGCTCAAACAGACCGGCCTCAAAAGCCTGGTCATTGCGGGCGGCGTCAGCGCGAATAAGGCGCTGCGGGCTTCGCTGGAAAGCATGCTCGGCGACCTGCGCGGCCATGTTTACTACGCACGACCCGAGTTCTGTACCGATAACGGCGCAATGATCGCCTTTGCGGGCTGTCAGCGTTTGCAGGCAGGGCAGAAGGAAGATTTGAGCATCAGCGTGCAGGCGCGTTGGCCCATGGAGCAGTTGCCGGGGCTGTGATGACAGGCGAGGGTGAGATGATTTCAGGTTGCCCTTCAGAAATGTCGTTCGCGCCCGGCGAGCAGGTCGCGTAGATTGCCGCGATGGCGCCAGACGATGAGCAGCGTCAATACGCTCATCGGCAACAGCGCATGAGGTTCTTGCCATGCCAGTAATGGCAGGGTCAGCGGTGTGGCAATCAGGGCGGCAAGCGAGCTGGTACGCGTCAGGTAGAGCGTCAGCAACCAGGCCGCTATGGCAAGGGCGGCTGCGGGCGGGTACAGCCCCAGCAGCACGCCGGCGGCTGTTGCGACACCTTTGCCACCACGGAAGCGAAAGTACACTGGGAACAGGTGGCCCAGCACTGCGCAGACGCCGATCCAGCCCTGTTGCGCGATGTTCAGGTTCCAGGCGCTGGCGATCAGGATTGGCAGCAGGCCTTTGCAGAGGTCGCCAAGCAGGGTCAGGATGGCCAGTTTTTTTCCGGCCAGACGCAGCATGTTGGTAGCACCGGCATTGCCCGAGCCACTGGCGCGCGGGTCTGGCCTGCCGCTCAGGCGGCTGAGCAGAATGGCGAAGGACAGCGAGCCAAGCAGGTAGGCGAAGGTGGCCAGTAACCAAAACATGCTAACCATTCCGGGCGAGGATGCCCTGATTCTAACGGCGCATCGCGCCCTTGTCGTGCAGTGGAGAGTAGTGCTTGGACAGAGTTTTCATCGAGGGCCTTGAGGTTGATACGGTCATCGGCGCCTATGACTGGGAGCGCGGCATTCGCCAGTGCCTGCGTCTGGACCTCAGCTTCGCCTGGGACAATCGCCCTGCAGCGGCAGGCGACGACCTGAGCAAGGCCCTCGACTACGCCAGTGTTTCGACACGTATTCAGGCTTTCGCCGAGCAGGCTCAGTTTCAGTTGGTAGAGACCTTCGCTGAGCGGCTGGCTGAAGTGCTGATGAGCGAATTCAATATTCCCTGGCTGCGTCTGAAACTGACCAAGCCGGGTGCCGTAGCGGCCGCTGCCGGTGTGGGCGTGGAGATCGAGCGCGGATGTCGCTGACGCGGATTTTCCTCGGCCTGGGGAGCAATATCGAGCGCGAACGTCACCTGCATGCCGGGCTGGATGCGCTGGATGGCTTTTTGACTGACCTCAGTTGCTCGCCGGTTTTTGAAAGCCATGCGGTGGGCATCAAGAGCGGGCCATTCTTCAATCTGGTGGTGTCGGCGTTGACCGATCTGCCGTTGATGGAGCTTGATCGCCGCCTGAAATTCATCGAGGCCGATAATGGCCGCTATGCCCCGGATCGCAAAGGGCTGCCGCTGGATATCGATGTGCTGTTGTATGGCGAGCAGGTCGGCAATTTCGACGGTTTGATTTTGCCGAGAGCGGAAATTCTGAAGAATGCCTTTGTGCTGTGCCCATTGGCATTGATTGCCCCTGAGCGTCTGCATCCGGGTGTGGGGATTGCCTTCAGCAAGCTCTGGGCTGACGCGCAGATCGATCAGCAGCTCTGGCCTGTGGCTTTTGAATGGCGTGGCTTGGGCCTTACGCCTGAGAGTCTGCTGCGTAGCTGAGTGGGTTCGTGGTTCTCGGGTGCTGAAGATCGGACGCAGAGCGTCCAGGGCTGCGCTCCCACGCTGGAGCGTGGGAGCGATAGTAGTCAGTTAGAGTCAGGCGACGTGCTCCGCCTTATAGATTTTCAGCGCCTTGAGGCGTTCGTTCTTTAGCGCGTCGCCCAGTTCCTTGCCCTTGAAGCCTTTCTCCAGCAGCGGCTGTACTGACACCGTTCGAGCGGCCTGTGCTGCACCGCGCAGGTAATCAGCCTGTGGATAACTGCGTTGTTCGAAGCCGTGACGTCCTCGCGCGTCCATCTCGCACGCCGCAATGAACTCTTCAAAACGCTGCGGGCGGCGGTAGACGTCGAAACTTTGCAGCAGCTCCAGCAAAGTCGAGGGTTTCAGTTCCAGCGCCCGATGGCCGTGGGTGTGGTACTGGCCGACCAGTAGCGCCAGTTCCTGGCATTCCCTGGGTACCCGGAAACGCTCGTTGACCGCTTTAATCAGGCGCAGGCCGGTATGTTCATGGGCAATGTGCCTGGGCCATTCGGCTTCTGGCGTCAGCCCTTTTCCCAGATCGTGCAGCAGGCAGGCCCAGCGTACGGTCAGCGGGTGTTTGTGAATCGCAGATTGCTCTAGCACGCTGAGGACGTGTACGCCGGTGTCAATTTCCGGATGATGCGCAGCGGGCTGCGGCACGCCAAACAGCGCTTCAACCTCAGGCATCAGTTCCTTGAGTGCGCCGCAGTCGTGCAGTACCTGGATGAACACCTGAGGCTGCTCTTCCATGAGTGCGCGTGAGATTTCCTTCCAGCTTCGTTCGGCAGTCAGCGCCTTGAGTTCGCCGGATTCACTGAGCTGGCGCATCAGCCCCAAGGTCTCGGGTGCGATGGTGAAACCGTAACGTGCGTAGCGCGCTGCGAACCGGGCCACGCGCAAGACCCTAAGCGGATCTTCGGCGAATGCGGGGGAAACGTGGCGCAATATTCGCGCTTCAAGGTCTTTCTGACCGTTATACGGGTCGGTCAGGTTACCGTCCTTGTCTTCGGCCATGGCATTGATCGTCAGGTCGCGCCGAATCAGGTCCTGCTCAAGCGTTACCTCGGGGCTTGCATGAAAAACAAAGCCTCCATAGCCCACGCCGCTTTTGCGCTCGGTGCGCGCCAGCGCGTATTCCTCATTGGTCAGCGGGTGCAGAAACACCGGGAAGTCTGTGCCGACCGGGCGATAGCCCTTGACCAGCATGTCCTCAGTGCTCGCGCCGACCACGACCCAATCGATATCAGTGACAGGTTGACCCAGGAGGCGGTCCCGTACAGCACCGCCCACTTTATAAATCTGCATAAAAAGCCTCCGTAAGCGCGACAGGATAAACCTTGTGCCGTGCTTGCGGAGGCTAAAGCTGCATGAGCAGCCGTTTAAACAGCCTTTTTCCCTAACGCCTAAAGGTGGACGACCGCCATATCAAGCCGGGGATACTCACTGTCGGCATGCTCGCCTTTTGGAGGTACGTGATGAGTCTTGACCACTTGATCGCCCTGCAGGGTTTCCAGATGGATATCAAAGCCCCATAGCCGGTGCAGGTGCTTGAGCACCTCGTCTGTCGAATCACCCAGCGGTTTTCGATTGTGCTGTTGGTGGCGCAGGGTCAGCGAGCGATCGCCTCGGCGGTCGATGCTGTAGATCTGCACGTTGGGCTCCCGATTGCCCAGGTTGTATTGCGCAGCGAGGATCTCGCGAATGGTCCGATAACCGTTTTCATCATGAATGGCAGGCACCAGCAGGTCTTCCTGCTGGTCGTCGTCCATGATGCTGAACAGCTTGAGGTCGCGAATCACCTTGGGCGACAAGTATTGGAGAATGAAGCTCTCGTCCTTGAAGCTGGTCATCGCAAACTTGATCGCCGTCAGCCAGTCGGTGCCGGCAATTTCCGGAAACCACTGCCGGTCCTCATCGGTAGGGTTTTCGCACATCCGGCGTATGTCCTGATACATGGCAAAGCCCAGCGCGTAGGGATTGATGCCGCTGTAGTAGGGGCTGTCAAAACCGGGCTGGAAAATCACGCTGGTGTGCGACTGCAGAAACTCCATCATGAAGCCGTCGGTGACCAGTCCTTCGTCGTACAGGTCGTTCATCAGCGTGTAATGCCAGAACGTTGCCCAGCCTTCGTTCATCACCTGTGTCTGGCGCTGTGGATAAAAGTACTGCGCGATCTTGCGCACAATGCGCACCACTTCGCGCTGCCAGGGCTCCAGCAGCGGCGCGTGTTTCTCGATGAAATAGAGAATGTTTTCCTGCGGCTCGGCAGGAAAGCGTGCGTTGTCCTCTTTGCTGTTTTTTTCGGCGTTCTTCGGAATAGTGCGCCAAAGATCGTTGATCTGGCGCTGAAGATGTTCTTCCCTATCCTTCTGACGCCGCCGTTCCTCTTCAGCGGAAATCGGATACGGACGCTTGTAGCGGTCCACGCCGTAGTTCATCAACGCGTGGCACGAGTCGAGCAAATCTTCCACGGCGTCGATGCCATGCCGCTCCTCGCATTGCATGATGTACTGCTTGGCGAACACCAGATAATCAATGATCGAGCTGGCGTCGGTCCAGGTGCGGAACAGGTAATTGCCCTTGAAGAAGCTGTTGTGGCCATAGCAGGCGTGCGCAACGACCAGTGCCTGCATGCAGATGGTGTTTTCTTCCATCAGGTAGGCAATGCACGGGTCCGAGTTGATCACAATCTCGTACGCCAGCCCCATCTGGCCACGCGAATAGGATTTTTCAGTGCTGAGGAAGTGTTTGCCGTATGACCAGTGGTGGTAGCCCAGGGGCATGCCCACCGAGGCGTAGGCATCCATCATCTGTTCGGCAGTGATCACCTCAATCTGGTTGGGATAGGTGTCCAGAGCATACCGTTCGGCAATTCTGCCGATCTCACGGTCGTAGGCCCGGATCAGTTCAAATGTCCACTCTGACCCCGTGGAAAGGGGTTGGCGCTTCTGCTCTCTGGCGGTCATGACACTAACCTTCGCTGGAAGAGTTCGCGGAATACCGGATAGATATCACCGGCAGAGACCAGCTGCTGCTGGGCGAACGTGTCGGCGTAGTCTTCACCGATACGCTCGTATTCGTACCACAAGGCCTGGTGCTCACGCGGCGTGATCTCCACGTACGTGTAGTACTGCACGAAGGGCATGATCTGTTTGGTCAGGATTTCCCGGCAAATGGGCGAATCGTCGTTCCAGTTGTCTCCGTCCGAGGCCTGTGCCGCGTAAATATTCCAGTCGCTGCTTGGGTAGCGTTCGGCCATGATCTCCTGCATCAGTTTCAATGCGCTGGAAACGATGGTGCCGCCGGTTTCCCGGGAATAGAAAAACTCTTCCTCGTCCACTTCGCGGGCGCTGGTGTGGTGGCGAATGAACACAACGTCGATCTTGTCGTAATTACGCTTGAGAAACAGGTACAGCAGGATGAAGAAGCGCTTGGCGATGTCTTTGGTCGCCTGGGTCATGGATCCGGAGACGTCCATCAGGCAAAACATGACTGCTTTGGAGCTGGGGTTGGGTTGTTTGACCAGCAGGTTGTACTTAAGGTCGAACGTATCGAGATACGGTACGCGACGAATACGTGCTTTCAGTCGATCGATTTCTACTTCCAGTTCCTGAATATCGCCGAAGTTGTCGGGCTCTTCGCGCTTCATACGCTCAAGCTCGACAGTGGCCTCTTTGAGTTTTGCCCGGCTGCTGCCGGACAGCGCAATGCGTCGCGCATGCGCCGAGCGCAGGGTACGGATGATGTTGATGCGTGAAGGGTTGCCTTCGTTGCTGATCCCTGCGCGCACGGTCTTGAAGGTGTCGGTACCGGTCAGGTTGCGCTTGACCAGGTTCGGCAGCTCCAGGTCTTCGAACATGAATTCAAGAAACTCTTCCTGAGTAATCTGAAACGAGAACTCATCCATGCCTTCGCCGGAGTTGCCTGCCTTGCCAGGCCCTTTGCCGCCACCGCCGCCTTGAGGGCGGGCGATGTGCTCGCCTGTGGTGAACTCCTTGTTGCCTGGATGAACAACGGTCTGTTTGCCGCCACGACCGTGATGCAACACCGGTTCGTCAATGTCGCGTCCGGGAATACTGATCTGCTCGCCGTGTTCCATGTCAGTAATGGAGCGCCGGCTGACCGCTTCCTCCACTGCCTTTTTAATGTGGTCACGGTAACGCCGCAGAAACCGCTGCCGGTTTACCGTGCTCTTGTTCTTACCGTTGAGACGTCGGTCGATCACGTAGCTCATAGGCTCCTCCGAGGAGCTTCAAGTTGTAAGCTTCAAGCTGCAAGCGAGCGCGCCATCGATCCCGAAACCGGGCCTCGATCGCTTTTCGCTTGCAGCTGATAGCTTGAAGCTTGCAGCTGCTTTATTGCGATTTCCGCACGCGCAGATACCATTCGGACAGCAGACGTACCTGCTTGTCCGTGTAGCCCCTCTCGACCATTCGTGTGACGAAGTCGTTGTGCTTCTGCTGATCCTCCTTGCTGGCCTTGGCATTGAAGCTGATGACGGGCAGGAGGTCCTCGGTGTTGGAGAACATTTTCTTCTCGATCACCACGCGCAGCTTCTCGTAGCTGAGCCAGGTCGGATTCTTGCCGTTGTTGTTGGCGCGGGCACGCAGCACGAAGTTGACGATTTCGTTGCGGAAATCTTTCGGGTTGCTAATGCCGGCCGGTTTCTCGATCTTTTCCAGCTCCTCGTTCAAGGCCACGCGGTTGAGAATCTCGCCGGTTTCCGGATCGCGGTATTCCTGATCCTGAATCCAGAAGTCTGCATACAGCACGTAGCGGTCGAAAATGTTCTGACCGTACTCGCTGTAGGATTCCAGGTACGCCGTCTGGATTTCCTTGCCGATGAACTCGATGTAGCGGGGGGCCAGGTATTCCTTGATGAAACGCAGGTAGCGTTCACGCGTTTCGGCCGGAAATTGCTCCTGTTCGATCTGCTGTTCCAGTACGTACAGCAGGTGCACCGGGTTGGCAGCAATTTCGTGTGGATCGAAGTTGAAGACCTTGGACAGAATCTTGAACGCGAAGCGGGTAGAGAGACCGTTCATGCCTTCGTCGACGCCCGCACTGTCGCGGTATTCCTGGATCGACTTGGCTTTGGGGTCGGTATCTTTCAGGTTTTCGCCGTCATACACGCGCATCTTGGAGTAGATGTTGGAGTTGTCAGGCTCTTTGAGGCGCGACAACGTGGTGAACTGCGCGAGCATCTTCAAGGTGTCAGGCGCGCAATGCGCTTTGGACAGCGAGCTGTTGAACAGCAGCTTGTCGTAAATCTTGATCTCGTCGCTGACACGCAGGCAGTACGGCACTTTCACGATGTAGATACGGTCGATGAAGGCTTCGTTGTTCTTGTTGTTGCGGAAGCTGTGCCATTCCGATTCGTTGGAGTGCGCCAGCAGAATACCGGTGAACGGGATGGCTCCCAGCCCCTCGGTGCTGTTGTAGTTACCTTCCTGGGTCGCGGTCAGCAACGGGTGAAGGACCTTGATCGGTGCCTTGAACATCTCGACGAATTCCATCAGGCCCTGGTTGGCCCGGCACAGTGCGCCCGAGTAGCTGTACGCGTCGGCGTCGTTCTGTGGGAATTCTTCCAGTTTGCGAATATCGACCTTGCCGACCAGCGCGGAAATATCCTGGTTGTTTTCGTCGCCGGGCTCGGTTTTCGCTACGGCGATCTGGTTGAGAATCGAAGGGTAGAGCTTCACAACCTTGAACTGACTGATGTCACCACCGAACTCGGCCAGGCGCTTGGTCGCCCACGGCGACATGATAGTGCTCAGGTAGCGTCGCGGAATTCCGAAGTCTTCTTCCAGAATCGCGCCGTCCTCAGTGGCGTTGAACAGGCCCAGAGGCGACTCGAAGACTGGCGAGCCCTTGATGGCGTAGAACGGGACTCTTTCGATCAGTTGCTTGAGCTTTTCAGCCAGGGACGACTTACCGCCGCCAACCGGGCCGAGCAGGTAAAGGATTTGCTTCTTCTCTTCCAGGCCTTGGGCGGCATGGCGGAAATACGAAACAATCTGGTCGATGCATTCTTCCATCCCGTGGAAGTCGGCAAAGGCTGGATAGCGGCGTATCACCTTATTGGAGAATATTCGCGAGAGCCTGGAGTTGGTAGAGGTATCCACCAGTTCGGGCTCGCCAATGGCCAGCAGAAGACGTTCTGCGGCAGAGGCATAGGCGCTGCGGTCCTGTTTGCAGAGCTCCAGATACTCCTGTAGCGAGAGCTCTTCTTGCCGTGTGCTTTCGAAGCGTTGTTGGAAGTGGCTGAATATACTCATGACGTCACCTCGCTCGATACGTGGAGCCGGCGGCGGATCGTCAGTCGATGCTGGCAGCGACCGCGATGCGGCTGCTGTTTCCCCCCAGAACACCTTAAAAGTAACTACCGATGACCCACGCGCCGGTGTACCGGCTCTCCCCTGAATACGGATGGCCTAGGCTAAGGATAGTTCGGATTCGGAAAGATAAAGAAGGGATGCGCGAGAAGACGGGCTGACCGTTCGTCAGATGGCTCGCGAGCCCGCGTAGAACGCGGGATCAGCTGTCATAAAAATATTTTTTATCAGCCTTGCACGGTTTCGTCAGGGTAAGTGGCGCGCCACAGCTCGAAACCACCGTCGACGCTGTACACCTCGGAGAAACCCTGGCCGACCAGATAGGCTGCGGCGCTCTGGCTGGAGTTGCCGTGGTAGCAGACAACGACTAGCGGCTTGTCCAGATCGGCCTTGGCGATGAAGTCGGCAATCGAGTAATTGTCCAGATGCACGGAGTCAGGAATGTGATTGCTTTGAAAGGTCTGCGCATCACGAACATCGACCAGCACTGCGCCTTGCTCGCGCAGCGCCTGTGCCTGTTCAGGTGGAATACGTTTGAATTCGGTCATTGCCTGGGCTCCTGAGCCTGGGGGTTAGTGGCGGTGCCGGCCTGTGCGCTTGTAACAAGCCCGTTGGCGGCATGGCCGACAGCATCGCAATTGCACTGGTGACGTTCAAGGGTATCAACGTTGAGCAGCGTCATCGAACCGCCCCAGACACATCCGCTGTCGAGGGCAAAGACGCCCGGCTCGTCGCAGCGACCCTCAAGCGCCGCCCAGTGGCCAAAAATGATTTTCAGCTCACGGGTCTTGCGTTTCGGGTGGCTGAACCAGGGCGCATAGCCAGGTATGGCGGTTTCAACGCCTTCCTTGCTCTTCAGGTCGAGCTTGCCATCGCTGGTGCAGAAGCGCATACGGGTGAAGTAGTTGGTAATGACCCGCAAACGCGTGACGCCTTGCAGGTCGTTGTCCCACTTGGCCGGCTCGTTGCCGTACATGCCGTCGAGAAAAGCGCCATATAGCTGGTCTTCCTGAAGTGCCTGCTCGACTTCGGCTGCGTGCTTCAAGGCTTTTTTCAACGACCACTGCGGCGCGATACCCGCATGCACCATGGCAACGTTGCGTTCTGCATCGTAGTGCATCAGCTTTTGCCGACGCACCCAGCCGAGCAATTCGTCACGGTCCGGCGCTTCAAGGATTTCGCGCAGCGTGTCGCCTTTTTTGAGCAGTTCGTGTTTACGGGCGACCGCAAGCAGGTGCAGGTCATGATTGCCCAGCACGCACACCAGCGATTCACGGAGGTCGTACAGGTAGCGAAGTGTTTCCAGCGATTGCGGGCCACGATTGACCAAATCGCCCACCAGCCAGAGTCGATCATGCTCGGGGTTGAAGTGGACGTGCTCGAGCAGGCATTGCAGAGGTTCAAGGCAACCTTGCAGGTCACCAACGGCGTACACCGCCATCAGTGCAGCGAACCCGGGACGGCCAGACGAAAGGGCTTTATGACCGCATCAAAGCGTTTACCGTCTTCAGCCAGCATCTGATAAGAACCCTGCATATTGCCCACGCGGGTGGTCATTACCGTACCGCTGCTGTAGGTATGGCTTTTACCGACCTCGATCAACGGTTGCTGACCGACCACGCCCTCGCCGCGCACCTCTTCGACATGGCCGTCGCCGTCGGTGATGACCCAGTGACGCGACAGCAGCTTGGCAGGTAATTCACCGTTGTTGTGCACGGTGATGGTATAGGCGAAAGCGAAGCGATTCTGCTCGGGTTGCGACTGTTCCGAGAGAAAGCGTGTGACGACGCTGACGTCGACCTGGTAACGAGAATCGGGCATGCAATAGGCCTTGAAATCTATAACGAAAAAAGGGCGTGTGCGGCAGGTAGACAAGTCTAGGACAAGTAAGCGGGAAATGACGACTGGCAGTGCCGTTTACTTGTCCTCAGGGTTCACTCTGTCACAACTTTTTCGCTGAGAGTGTCTGCCAGGCGGACGAATGCAGCCAGGTCGAGTTGCTCGGGACGCAGACTGCCGTCTACCCCGGAAGCGGTAATTTCGTCACTGCTCAGCAATAATTTGAGTGTATTGCGCAGGGTCTTGCGACGCTGGTTGAACGCTTCGCGCACGACCCGCTCCAGCACGCGGTGATCCTTGGCAGGGTGCGGCAATGTTTCGTAAGGGACGAGACGCACAATGGCCGAGTCCACTTTCGGCGGCGGGTTGAACGCCCCCGGCCCCACGTTGAACAGATGCTCCACGCGGCAATGGTACTGGACCATGATCGACAGGCGACCCCAGTCACCGCCGCCGGGACCGGCAGCCATGCGCTCGACCACCTCCTTCTGCAACATGAAGTGCATGTCGCGGATCAGGCTGGCGTTCTGCAACAGATGAAAAATCAACGGCGTCGAGATGTTGTACGGCAGGTTGCCCACGACACGCAGGCTGCGCGGTTCGGCGCCCAGGCTGTTGAAGTCGAACTTCAGTGCATCACCCTGATGCAGGTTGAAATTTGGCTTGTTGCCGAACTGGCCGGTGAGGATCGGGATCAGGTCCTTGTCCAGCTCGACCACGTCCAGCTGTGCGCCGCTGTTGAGCAGCCCTTCGGTCAGCGCGCCCTGGCCCGGTCCGATTTCCAGCAGCCGGTCTTCAGGTTTGGCACGAATGGCGCGCAGGATTTTGTCGATAACGCCTGCGTCGTGCAGGAAGTTCTGACCGAAACGCTTGCGCGCCCGGTGTTGGTATTGCTCGGTCATGAATGGGTCTCGGCCATCTGGTAGGCGGTTTGCAGTGCAACGTGCAGGCTGCCGGTGTCGATGTTTGCGGTGCCAGCCAGGTCCAGCGCCGTGCCATGATCGACAGAGGTGCGGATGATTGGCAGGCCGAGCGTCACATTGACTGCTGCGCCGAAACCTTTGTATTTCAGCACGGGCAAGCCTTGATCGTGGTACATCGCCAGCACTGCGTCGCAGTGCTCCAGATATTTGGGGGTAAACAGAGTGTCGGCAGGCAGTGGGCCGCGTAAGTCCAGGCCCTCGCTGCGCAGGCGCTCCAGAGTCGGTTCGATGATGTCGATTTCTTCACGGCCCAGATGCCCGCTTTCGCCTGCATGAGGGTTGAGGCCGCAGACCAGAATACGCGGGCGGGCAATGCCGAACTTGTTCACCAGATCGGCATGCAGGATGCGTGTCACGCGCTCCAGTCGGTCTGGCGTGATGGCATCAGCCACCTCGCGCAACGGCAGGTGCGTGGTCACCAGCGCCACGCGCAGGTCGCCGGTCGCCAGCATCATCACCACCTGTTCAGTGTGGGTCAGTTCGGCAAGAAATTCGGTGTGTCCGGAAAACGCGATACCGCCGTCGTTGATCACGCCTTTGTGCACCGGGGCGGTGATCATGCCGCTGAACAGCCCATCCAGGCAGCCCTGGCCCGCGCGAATCAGGGTTTCCAGGACGAATGCAGCATTGGCCTTGTTCAGTACGCCGGTTTCTACCGCAGCTGCCAAGGGCGTATCCCAGACGTACAAACTGCCGGCAGGCGCAGGCAGGTCGGGAAGCGTATCAGGGGTGACGTCAAGCAGACTGACCGCCACACCCAGTTGCGCGGCCCGCTCAAGGAGCAGGTCACGGCTGGTGATGGCGATCAGGGGGTATGGCTGAGGCTGCGTGGCGAGCAGCAGGCAAAGGTCAGGGCCTATGCCGGCCGGCTCGCCGGGTGTCAGGGCGAAACGCTTGGGTTTCACTGCGCAGCCTGGGTCGCGCCAGGGAGTTTGATCTCAACGTAGGCTTCGTCACGGATCTGACGCAGCCAGGTTTGCAGCTCTTCGTCGTACTTGCGGTTACGCAGTACGTTCAACGCCTGCTGTTCACGCGCCTGATCGGTAGCATCCGTGGAACGACGACCGAGAACTTCCAGAACGTGCCAGCCATAAGCGGTCTTGAACGGTTTGGACAATTCGCCTTGTGGCGTCTCGTTCATGACCTGACGGAACTCCGGAACCAGAGAGTTCGGATCAACCCAGTTCAGATCGCCGCCATTGAGTGCCGAGCCCGGATCTTCCGAAAAGCTTTTCGCCAGTTCGGCGAAGTCTTCGCCATTCTGGATGCGGTCGTAGATTTTCTCGGCAAGACGCTTGGTCTCTTCTTCGTTACGGATCTCGCTTGGTTTGATCAGGATATGACGCACATGCACTTCATCACGCATTTGTGCCTGCCCCTGGCCGCCACGTTTTTCCAGTAACTTGAGGATGATGAAACCGCCCGGCGTGCGCGCTGGAGGCGTCACGTCGCCGACAGGCATTGCGCTGAGCATGTCACCGAATGGCGGTGGCAGTTGCGCAGCCTTGCGCCAGCCCATGTCGCCGCCTTCCAGTGCGTTTTCGCTGGAGGAGGTGGTGGCTGCGAGTCGAGTGAAGTCAGCACCTTTCTTCAACTGGTCATAAATGCCCTTGGCTTTGACCGCTGCAGCCTGGATGGCATCCGAAGAGGCGCTGTCAGGCGTGGCGATCAGGATGTTGGCCAGGTGGAACTCTTCAGACAACTGAGCCTTGCCCTGATCGGAGGCGAGGAAGTTTTTCACTTCCTGCTGGGATACCTGGATACGTTCGGCCACCCGGCGCTGACGCACACGGCTGATGATCATTTCCCGGCGCACCTGCTCGCGTGCATCGTTATAGGACAAACCGTCATGAGCCAGCGCGGCGCGGAACTGCTCCACGCTCATGTTGTTGCGCTGGGCAATGGTGCCAATGGCCTGATTGAGTTCGTCGTCTGAGACGCGAATGCCAGAGCGTTCGCCCATCTGCAACTGCAGGTTTTCCAGGATCAGACGATCCAGAACCTGTGGTTGCAGGGCTTCTGCAGGCGGTACACCAGAGCCACGCTTGGCAATGGTCTGCTGAACTTCACGTACACGCTGGTCCATCTGGCTTTTCATGATCACATCGTTGTCGACGATAGCCACGACACTGTCCAGAGGTTGAACCGCAGCATGCACTGCACCGCTCAGGAGTAACGCGCCCAGCATCAGCGGGCGCAGACAATCAGAAAGCTTGGTCTTCACGTTCACGATAACCTTGAATGCCTTTGTCGAGGAAGCTGTCTACCTTGGCGCCAGTTACACCGCCGAGCCCCTTCAACACGATTTGTAGGAATATGCCGCGGTCGCCTTTCTCGTTCTGAGGCGCTGCCTGACTGAACTCGTCGTAGTCGACCCAATAGCGGTTGACCAGACGCATTTTCCAGCAGCAGTTGTCGTACTCGAACCCGCCGAAAGCTTCGATGGTGCGCTCACGGTTGTAGTCATACTGCCAGCGGCTGATAAGGCTCCACTGCGGCACGATTGGCCAGATGACCGAGAAATCGTGCTGCTGGATCTTGTAGTAGTCCTTCACGTAGTTGGCATCACCCGGACGTCCGTAGTCGCCACCCCCCACGATCCAGCGGCCAGTGCTTTCGTCGTAACGAATCTGGTCGTTGCGATAGCGATAGCCGAGGTTGACGATCTTGTTCGGGTTGTCTTCAGGCTGGTAATGGAACATTGCGCTGCCCGAACGGGTGCTCTTGCTGTCCGGATCCCAGTTGAAATCGGAGTTGAAGCGCCAGTCGCGGTTGAAGCGGTATTCATATTCCAGTGCGTAAGGCGAAACGTTGGCGCGCGCATCATCACGATCAGCGAACACTACGCCAGGCAATTGCACCTTGCGGTCTTCGAAATACAGCGCCTGGCCGATGCTGAAGCGTTGACGTTCAAAGCCGTTGCTTTCAATCCAGCGGTTGGTGATACCCAGCGACAGCTTGTTCTCGTCGCCGATGCGGTCGGAACCGGTGAAGCGGTTGTCACGGAATAGCGAGGCATAGTTGAACGTGCTTTCGCTGGTGTCGAATACCGGGATGTCGGTCTGGTCTTTCTCGGGTACATAGAGATAGAACAGGCGCGGTTCCAGGGTTTGACGGTAATCCTTGCCGAACCAGTTGGTGTTGCGGTCGAAGTACAGGCCACTGTCGACGCTGAAGATCGGCACGCTGCGGCTTTGACTACTGCTGTATTCCTCGCCAGCCAGAAGCGAGCTTTTGCCCTGACTGTCCAGGTCCAACGCGTACTGGGTGTAGACGTACTTAAGCTTCGGTGTCAGGAAACCATAGGTCCAGTTCATTGGCAGGCTGACGGACGGCGCCAGATTCAGGCGGTCCCCGTTTGCCCGGGCAAGGCCGGTGATGTTGTTGTCCAGGCGTGTCTCGGAGTTGCCATCTTCATCGATGAACGCGCCGCTGCGCAGATCACGTTCGAAGCGAACGGCTTCAGTCTGATAATCAAACTTCAGACCACCCGGGTTGTAAGGCAACGTACCGTTGAGCGTCAACTGTGGCAGGCGGTTGTAAGGCGTAACGTTCGCAACCGTAGCCAGCTTGTAAGCCTGAGCGTTGAGCACTGCCGAGTAGCTGTCGCCACGGTAGGTCAAAGAGCCCTGCTGGTTGAGGAAGTCCGTCCGTTTAACGCCGATCTGATCGGTTTCCAGATCCTGGAAGTAATACGGGTCGCTGATGTCGGTGTAATCAACCTGGGTCAGCCAGCGCGTATCAAGCCCGCCCTTGTGCTGCCAGTTGATCATCCAGCGAGTCTTGTCGTAGTCCGACTGCAGCTTGCGGTCGTCGTTCTCGTCGTTCAGGTACGCGCCGCCAAACTGGCCTTCGCTGCCTTTGGTCAGGTAGCGGAACTCGCCTTCCATCAGCAGGCCGCGGTCGGCCATGTAACGCGGGTACAACGTGGCGTCGTAGTTCGGTGCCAGGTTGAAGTAGTACGGAGTAACGAGCGTGAAACCGTTATCGCCGCCTGCCGCAATGGTCGGCGGCAGGAAGCCGGACTGGCGACGGTCGTCGATCGGGAAGTAGATATACGGCGTGTACAGAACCGGTATGTCCTTGACCCGCAGGGTAACGTTGGTCGCTGTACCAAAGCCGGTGGCCGGGTTCAGCGTGATGTTGTTGCCCTTGAGCGTCCAAGCGTTGCTGTTCGGCTCACACGAGGTGTAGGTACCGTCCTTGAGCCGGATGATCGCGTTCTCTGCACGCTTGGCGTACAGGGCGTTACCGCGAATGTTCGACTTGTGCAGGACGTACTCGGCATTGTCGACACGGGCTTCGCCGGTATCGAGTTGCAACTCGGCCTTGTCACCGACGATCAGCGCGCCGTTGTCGCGCAGACGGACATCGCCGTTCAGCTCGCCACGGTTTTCGGCCTGATGCAGTGCTGCCTCCTGGGCCTGTACCTGCATGCTGCCCTGGCGCAACACGACATCACCTGCCAGCGTCGCGACCTGCGCTTCCTGTTCGTAACGCGAAGCCTTGGCACCCACGAACATAGGCGCGTCTTTCATCGGCGTCTTGTCGTCCATGCCAGGGCGGATTGGCTCGACGTAAGCACCCGAGCAATACGGGCCGGTTTCGGCCAGTTGTGCTGCGGTGAGCTTTTCACGAGGAACCCAATCAAGGTGGCTGTAGTCAGCACTACGCGACCTGAGACCTTTGCCCTTGGCTTCGGTAACCAGTTGCGTACCCGCAACCTGCTCACCCGAAGAGGTGCCTTGCGAGGTGACTGTGCCGTTGGAACTGACCGACGTCGTGTCATGCACGGGGCGCGGAGGCAGGTCCACTGCAGCAGCATTGGATTTCGGCGCACAGTTCCAGGCACCCGAAGCAGAGACTGAGCAGTCATACTGTTCCGCGGCGACCACGAACTGAGTGGCCAGAGGTTGCATCGCCAGCAGACTGCCGGTTACGAGCAACGGAAATTTTTTACGAAACGCGGGGGATTTCAATGCCATCTTATTAGTCCGGGCTTCCTGCGCGCCATCTGCCCGCGGGGGGGCCGCACGCCTCTCGATGGGCTGAAAAAGATTCCGGATAATAAAGCATGACCCGCTTGACGGCTAGCGCCGTCGGAGACCCTTGTAATGTCAGATCAAGATATACGCCTGCAATCCCTGAAAGTTTGGCTCGATGAGCAGTTGCCAGCGCTGTTTGCGGCGCAAAATTGGGGCGCTGTACCCCCGGCTACATTGACTGCGGCCAGTAGTGACGCAAGTTTTCGTCGTTATTTTCGCTGGGAGGGCGCTGGCCGAACTTTTATTGTGATGGACGCGCCGCCACCGCAGGAAAACTGCAAACCGTTTGTGGATATCGCTCATTTACTGAAAAAGTCGGGCATTAATGTTCCAGAAATTTATGCCGAAGACCTGACGCAAGGCTTTTTGCTGCTCAATGATCTTGGCCGTCAGACCTATCTGGATGTGATTGACGCTGACAATGCCGATGCCTTGTTCGCCGATGCAATCCAGGCGCTGCTGGCCTATCAGCAATTGCCGATGGACGCGCCGCTGCCCAGCTATGACGTCGCGTTGTTGCGCCGTGAACTGGAGCTTTTCCCCGAGTGGTACGTAAAGCGCCACCTGGGTATCGAGATGGACGAGGCGCAACTGAGCGATTGGCGGCAGGCCAGCGAGTTGTTGATCAACAGCGCTCTGGCGCAGCCCAAAGTGCTGGTGCATCGCGACTACATGCCGCGAAACCTGATGATCAGCGAGCCCAATCCAGGCGTGCTGGATTTTCAGGACGCTGTCTACGGCCCGGTCACCTATGACGTGACTTGTCTGTTCAAGGACGCGTTCCTGAGCTGGCCACAAGAACGCGTCAGCGACTGGCTCAGAATCTACTGGGATCAGGCGCGTGCAGTTGGTATCCCGGTGCAGGAAGATTTTGCAGCCTTTGAGCGCGCCAGTGATCTGATGGGTGTTCAGCGCCATTTGAAGGTGATCGGTATTTTTGCCCGCATCTGCCACCGCGATGGAAAACCGCGCTATCTGCAAGACGTCCCGCGCTTTTTCGCTTATATAGAGGCAGTTTTGTCGCGTCGCCCCGAGCTGGCCCAACTCGGGCAATTGCTTACCAGTCTGCAGCAACCGGTAGAGACCGCTGTCTGATACGCCAGCGACGGCCTGAAAATGGCTATTTTGAAAGAAACCTGATTGTGTTGAAGAGGACTGCATGAAAGCCATGATTCTCGCCGCCGGTAAAGGCGAGCGAATGCGCCCGTTGACCCTGCACACGCCCAAACCGTTGGTGCGTGCCGGGGGGATGCCGTTGATCGAGCACCACCTGAACGCCTTGCGCGCAGCCGGGTTTCACCAGCTGGTCATCAACCATGCCTGGCTGGGGCAGCAGATCGAGGATTATCTGGGCGACGGTCAGCGTTTCGACCTGAGCATCCGTTATTCCCCCGAAGGCCAGCCGCTGGAAACAGGCGGCGGGATTCATCGGGCCTTGCCATTGCTGGGCGTTGAGCCGTTTGTGGTGATCAATGGGGATATCTGGACGGACTATGACTTCAGCGCTTTGCGCGTGCCGCTAGCCGGTCTCGCGCATCTGGTGCTGGTCGATAACCCGGCACATCACCCCACTGGCGATTTCTCGTTGGTCGACGGTCAGGTACGCGATGACGATTCGGCAGGTCAGCGGCTCACCTACAGCGGTATCGCTATCCTGCATCCACAGTTGTTTGCCAACTGTGAGCCCGGTGCGTTCAAGCTTGCGCCGTTGTTGCGTGAGGCCATGCATCAAGGCCTGGTAACGGGAGAGCACCACAGAGGGCGGTGGGTCGATGTCGGCACGCACGAGCGTCTGGCTGAAGTCGAGCAGTTGCTTGCGGAGACCCGCTGAATGCTTTGGCCTGGCACATTGATCGGCGCGGGTGTCGGCTATGCAATTGCCAGCATCCCGGGCGCGATGCTGGGTGCTCTATTGGGGCAGGCGCTGGACCGGCGCCTGAAGCTGCAGAGCTGGGCGCACCTGCGCGAGCGTCTGGGCGGGCGGGCGGCGATACCCGCCGATGGGCTGCTGTTTGTATTGCTGGGCCGTCTGGCCAAGAGTGACGGACGTGTCCTGGCCAGTCATATTAATCAGGCCCGTACCGAAATGCGCCGTCTGAACCTGAACGAGGCGGATCAGTTGCGCGCCATCAACGCCTTCAAACGCGGTCGTGACGGTGCCGACGGCCTGCGCAGTTATTTGCGCGGTCTGCACGGGCAGCCGGACACCGCCGAGGAGTTGTTGCGTGCCTGCTGGCGCATGGCCTGGGCGGATGGCAAGGCTTCCCGGGTCGAGCGCGAGCTGATCGGAGTATGGGGCATGTGGCTGGGCTGGACAGGACCACAAGTCGAAGCGCTGGCTGCCGATCACGACCCGATGAAGCGTTCGCCGGTCAGTAGCGGTGATGACTACAAAAGCGCGATGACGCTTCTGGGAATAAAACCGGACACCGATCCTTTAAGCATCAAGCGCGCCTACCGTCGGCTGCTCAGTCGGCATCACCCTGACAAGGTTGCCGGTTCGGGTGCCAACCCTCAGCAAGTGCGGGTGGCTACCGACAAGACCAGCCAGCTGCATAACGCCTATCGGGTGGTAAAGGCCCGACGCGGGTTCAACTGAGCCTGCTGTGCGTCGGGCGCTCGGGGTGAAGCTTATTTTTCTTCCTTGGCGTCTATCCAGCCACGAACCCTGCGGAACAGTTGTTCTTGCTCGGTATCTTCATTGCCCACGATATTGATCAGACCAATCTGCGTAAAACCGGGGCCTTTGGCGCGTTTGCTGGCCTGCAGACGTGCTTTGGCGGCCTGGTCCGGCGAGTTTTTGTAGATGAAGTCGGCGGTCTTTATTTTCAGCTGAGGCACCATGTCCAGCAGAGAAGGCGCAGCATTGACCGGCTCGCGCGCAGCAAGCATCACCAGCTTCTGCACGGCAGGCGATGTGCGTTCATTGAGGAATCTGGCTGCCCAATAGGCACCGCTGCTATGGCCGATCAATACGATGCTGCGAGCCTTGTTCTGCTGCGCAAAGCTGATCGCGCTTTCGATCCGCGCGAAGATGCGCTCGGCCTGAGCCTTGTTGAGTTCCTCGTCGGCAGCTGCCTTTGCGGTTGCTGCGGCAGCCAGAGCCTCGGCTTCAGCTGCCGGGTCTTGCGCTTTCGCACTGGCGTCCTTGGGGGATTCCTTGGGTTTGGCAGCGTTCGCGTCGGTCGAGGCGGCGTCGGGCTCGCGTGGCACCAGGCTGTTGTCTATCGCATCCGGCAGGGTGATGCTCAGGCTTGACCAGCCGACATCCGGAAATTTTCTGCGCAGCGGGCCGACGGCATCCGGCCAGTCCGGTGACTCGGCGTCGCCAGGCACAATGATCACCGCGCCCTGGGGCTCGTCACTGTTTGCGGGCTTCCAGAGCGCGAGAAAGCTTTCGTCACCCGCCTGAAGTTGCTGCTGATCCTCGCGAGGCAATTGACGCTCCAGCGCTATCGCGTCTTCCTGCGAGCGGCTGAGCAGCGGTGCCCGTTCTACCGGCGCTTCGGCAGCCGCGTCCTTGGCCGGGGCCGGATCGGCTGCGAGCACAGGCAATGCGCAAGGCAGGACCAATGACAGAAACAATGCAGGAAACGTTGCGCGAAAGGTGTAGGACATCGGATATTCCAAGCCAGAAACTGTCCCGGCAGCCTAATGGGTTGATCGGCTTTTGTCAGGCCTGAGCCTGCGCGGCATATGGCCGTCATACGAACACACGAGAGCGACACATTGATGATTGGTCTTCTGCGCACCGGCTTTATCGGCTGCCTGGCTTTGCTCTTGATGGTTCAGATGGCGAATACGCAGGCCGACGAGCCACAAACGCCTGAACCTGCGCAGTTGAGTTCAGCACAGCGTAGCTGGCTCGATCAGCATGGCCCATTGCGGATTGGCCTGGTACTGCGCGCGCCTTACGCCCAGTTCGATCAGCGTTTGCAGCAGTTGTCCGGCGCTAACGTCGACCTGATGAACGCGCTGGCAGCAACGCTGCCGGTCGAGTTGCTGTGGCGGAACTTTCCTGATCAGGCGGCGCTTGAGAAGGCTCTGGCCAATGGTGAAATCGATGTTGCGCCTGGTTTGATGCAGACCCCGGCGGGCCTGCGTCTGTGGTTGTTTTCCGATCCGTATCTGCGTGTTTCGCAACTGTTGATCGGCGAACGTGACGGCAGCACTGCCGTGGACCTCGAGAAACTCGACAGCCTTTCGCGGGTTGCTGTGCGCATGCCAGGCCCTGCCGCTGATTACCTGCGCAGCAATTTTCCGCACCTGAACCTGCAAGGCGTACCGCTGGAGCGTCAGGCGCTGCAATTGTTACTCAGTCAGCAGGCACGCTATGCCGTGGTGGACGAAGCGCAGCTCAGCCGCCTGCTCCGCGAGCCGGAGTTTGCCGGGCTTGCGATAGTGGGGGATATCGGGCTGCCGCAATTGTTGCGCGTGGCTTCACGCCGTGACATGCCGGAGCTGGCCGCCATTGTCAGCGAAGCGTTGCGCGCGATTCCTGCCAAAGAGCTGGAGCAACTGCACGCGCGCTGGATGCCACTCACCCCATCGCATTTCATCGAGTCGACCAAGCTCTGGAAAAATCTGTGCATTCTGCTCCTGGTAATGTTGCTGGCCTGTTTCACCATCGTGATCTGGCAGCGTCGCCAGCAGCAAGCGCAGGAGCAGGAGTTGCTTTGCGCGCGAGAAGAACTCGCCCGTCGCGTCGAGGGGGAGGAGGCGCTGCGTCTGGCGCAATTCTCCATCGACCAGAGCACTGTCGGCATCCTTTGGGTCAATTGGGACAGTCGTGTGCGTTACGCCAACCGGGCGGCGGAATCCATGCTCGGCTACGCGCCGGGACAGGTGGTCGAGCGCCCGTTGATTGATTTCGAGCCCGGTCTGCACATGGACCGCTGGCTCAACCTGTGGAAGAACGCACGTTCCCGCGAAGACAGCCCGCAGGTGTTCGAGGCCCATTGTCTGCGCGCTGATGGCAGTCTTCTGCCTGCCGATGTCTCGTTGAGCTTCCTGCGCTTTCACGAGGCGGAATACCTGGTGGTGTTTCTCAGCGACGCCAGCGAACGACGCCGTGCGCATGATCAGTTACGTGAATTATCAGCGCACCTGGAAAGCGTGCGTGAAGAAGAGAAGGCGCGTATTGCTCGCGAGGTGCATGACGAGCTGGGGCAGATGCTGACGGTGCTGAAGCTGGAAACATCAATGTGCGAACTGGCCTATGCTGACCTGGACCCCGGCCTTGGTGAGCGACTGGACAGCATGAAGCGTCTCATCGCTCAGCTGTTTCAACTGGTGCGTGATGTTGCCACGGCATTGCGGCCACCGATTCTCGACGCCGGCATTGCGTCGGCCATCGAGTGGCAGGCACGCCGTTTCGAGGCGCGCACGCAAATCCCTTGCCTGGTGCAGGTGCCGGACAACCTACCGATGCTTAGCGATGCCAGAGCCACTGGCATGTTCCGGATTCTCCAGGAAGCGCTGACCAACGTCATGCGCCACGCCCAGGCGCACACGGTGGAAATCAGCCTGACGTTGCAGGATGGCATGATGTGCATGAGCATCGCCGATGACGGGCAGGGGTTTGTCGTCGAGTCGGGCAGGGTGGTTTCATTCGGTCTGGTCGGGATGCGCGAGCGGGTGCTGATGCTCGGCGGCAGACTGGAGCTGGACAGCGATGCCGGTGAGGGCACAACCTTGCGCGCCTACATCCCGTTGGACCCCGTCGCACAGGAGCGAAGCCAGTGATTCGTGTTTTGGTAGCCGAAGACCACACCATCGTGCGTGAAGGGATCAAGCAGTTGATTGGTCTGGCCAGAGACCTGCAAGTGGTCGGTGAGGCGAGCAATGGCGAGCAGCTGCTCGAAACCTTGCGTCATGTGGCCTGCGAAGTGGTGTTGCTGGATATCTCCATGCCCGGCGTCAATGGTCTTGAGGCGATTCCGCGAATTCGCGCACTGGCCAGTCCGCCCGCCATTCTGGTGCTGTCGATGCACAATGAAGCACAGATGGCGGCACGTGCGCTGAAAGTCGGCGCCGCAGGTTATGCCACCAAGGACAGTGACCCGGCACTGCTGCTGACGGCAATTCGTCGGGTAGCGGCAGGCGGGCGCTATATCGACCCGGACCTCGCCGACCGCATGGTCTTTGAAGTGGGCCTGACCGATAGCCGGCCTTTGCACTCATTGTTGTCGGAGCGCGAGTTCTCGGTGTTCGAGCGCCTGGCGCAGGGCGCCAACGTTAACGACATCGCCCAGCAACTGGCACTGAGCAGCAAAACCATCAGTACCCACAAGGCGCGGCTGATGCAGAAAATGAAACTCAACTCACTGGCCGATCTCGTCAAATACGCGATGGAGCACAAACTGCTCTGAGTCTGAAAACGACACTCCAGTTGAGTGTCGGGTCGGTGCCTTACTCACAACTATCGTGCGACGCTCCGCGTCGGCATGCCGTTCTGGACGCTCTGCGTCCTCTTTTGTGACGCAGAGCGTCACGCACTGCATTCCCACGCTGGGGCGTGCGCAACGATCAGGCTCACTCACATACTCAATCGCGCCATCGCTGTAGGGCAATCCCTACCCTCAGCCTTCCAGCCTGCCTAGGCGATTCTCTCCCGGCTGCCGATTTGCGGGGCATTCAGGCTGCTCTAGGCTTGAGCCCACGCAGACAAAACAAAGGTGTGGGTAATGAGCGACGTCGATACAAGCGCTGGAGCAAATGATGTTCTGGTCAGCTTTCGTGGTGTGCAGAAGAGCTACGACGGCGAAGCACTGATCGTCAAAGACCTTAACCTGGATATTCGCAAGGGTGAGTTCCTGACCCTGCTCGGGCCTTCCGGCTCGGGCAAGACCACCAGCCTGATGATGCTGGCAGGTTTCGAGACCCCGACGGCTGGTGAAATCCTCCTCGGTGGCCGCGCCATCAACAACGTGCCGCCGCACAAGCGCGACATCGGCATGGTGTTCCAGAACTATGCATTGTTTCCACACATGACGGTGGCCGAGAACCTGGCGTTCCCGTTGTCAGTGCGTGGCATGAGCAAGACCGATGTTGGCGAGAAAGTTAAAAAGGCGCTGGGCATGGTCCAGCTGGACACCTTTGCGCATCGCTACCCGGCGCAGTTGTCCGGTGGCCAGCAGCAGCGTGTGGCGCTGGCGCGTGCGCTGGTGTTCGAACCGCAACTGGTGCTGATGGACGAACCGCTCGGCGCGCTCGACAAGCAACTGCGCGAGCACATGCAGATGGAGATCAAACATCTGCATCAGCGTCTGGGTGTGACCGTGGTCTACGTGACCCACGACCAGGGCGAAGCCCTGACCATGTCCGACCGGGTCGCCGTCTTCCATCAGGGCGAGATCCAGCAGATCGCACCGCCACGCAGCCTGTACGAAGAGCCGAAGAACACCTTTGTGGCCAATTTCATTGGCGAAAACAACCGGCTGAACGGACGTCTGGTCAGTCAGGATGGCGACCGCTGTGTCGTCGAGCTTGAGCGCGGCGAAAAAGTGCATGCGCTGGCGATCAACGTCGGCCAGCCTGGCGGCCCGGTGACCCTTTCTATCCGCCCTGAGCGCATCAACCTCAATGGTCGCAGCGAGAATTGTGCAAACCGTTTTTCCGGCCGCGTGGCCGAGTTCATCTACCTGGGCGACCACGTTCGCGTGCGTCTGGAGGTAGCCGGCAAGAACGACTTCTTCGTCAAACAGCCGATTGCTGAACTGGACCCGACGCTCAGCGTGGGCGATGTCGTGCCGATCGGCTGGCAAGTCGAGCACGTCCGCGCGCTCGACCCCTTGCAGCAAGTGCATTGATCTATCAATAAAAGCAATAACAGAGGCGACCTGATCGCCCATCCCAATCGCTTACCAACACTGCTCGTGGAGAAAAGAACCTATGTTGAAGTCTTTGAAGTTCACCGCTATCACGTTGGGCCTGATGTGCGCCGCGCAGGCCATGGCTGCCACCGACCTGACCGTCATCTCCTTTGGCGGTGCCAACAAGGCCGCTCAGGAAAAGGCGTTCTACGCGCCGTGGGAAAAGGCCGGTAACGGCAAGATCATCGCCGGTGAATACAACGGTGAAATGGCCAAGGTCAAAACCATGGTCGACACCAAGAGCGTTTCCTGGGACCTGGTAGAAGTCGAATCGCCGGAACTGGCCCGTGGTTGCGATGAGGACATGTTTGAGGAGCTGGACCCGAAACAACTGGGCAATGCCGCTGATTTCGTGCCTGGCGCCATCACCACCTGCGGTGCCGGTTTCTTCGTCTGGTCCACCGTGCTGGCCTACAACGCCGACAAGGTCGCCACAGCTCCAAACGGCTGGGCCGATTTCTGGGACACCAAGAAATTCCCAGGCAAGCGCGGTCTGCGTAAAGGCGCCAAGTACACCCTGGAATTCGCCCTGATGGCTGACGGCGTTGCGCCGAAAGACGTTTATAAAGTGCTGGCCAGCAAAGACGGCCAGGACCGCGCGTTCAAGAAGCTCGATGAACTCAAGCCAAACATTCAGTGGTGGGAAGCAGGCGCACAGCCGCCGCAGTACCTCGCTTCCGGTGACGTGGTGATGAGCTCGGCCTACAACGGCCGGATCGCTGCTGTGCAGAAGGAAAGCAACCTCAAGGTCGTATGGACTGGCGGCGTGTACGACTTCGATGCCTGGGCCATCCCGAAGGGCTCGAAAAACGCCGATGCCGCGAAGAAGTTCATCGCCTACATGCTGAGCCCCGAGCAGCAGAAGACCTATTCGCAGAATATCGCCTACGGCCCGGCCAACACCCAGGCGGTCAAGCTGCTGGACAAGGAAACCCTGCAGAACATGCCGACCACGCCTGAGAACATCAAGGATCAGGTGCAGATGGACGTAGCGTTCTGGACCGACAACGGCGAATCCCTTGAGCAGCGTTTCACTGCCTGGGCTGCCAAGTAATCAGGCTGCATCACGTCAGATCCGGGCGCTCTCTGCTGTAGGGAGCGCCCTCTCGTTGAAAGATTCCGGAGTTCGCTATGGCCATCGCCGTGCCCCTGACTGAAGGCGCCAGCCCTAACTTGAAGCAACGTCTCGCTCGCGCCGAGCGGGTCAACCGCTGGAAGGCTCAGGCATTGATCGCTCCGCTGGTGATTTTCCTGCTGTTAGTGTTTCTGGTGCCGATTGCTGCGCTGCTCTACAAGAGTGTCGGCAACCCCGAAGTCGTCGCCGCATTGCCGACCACTGTGGTCGAAGTGCAAAAGTGGGATGGAAAAGGGCTGCCGCCCGAGTCGGTCTACAAGGCAATGAGCCTGGACCTGGCCGAAACACGCAAGAATTCCACGCTGGGCGATCTGTCCAAGCGTCTGAACATGGAACTGGCCGGTTATCGCAGCCTGCTGAGCAAGACCGCTCGCGCCTTGCCGTTCAAGACTGAACCGGCCTCTTATAAAGAAGCGCTCGAAGCGCTGGACGAGCGCTGGGGTGACCCGGCCTATTGGCAGGCGGTGCGCCGCAATACCAGCAGCATCACCCCGTATTACCTGCTGGCGGCGGTAGACCATCGTATCGATGACCTTGGGGAAGTCGCGCCTGCGACCCCGGATCAGGCGATCTATCTGGATATCTTTGCCCGTACCTTCTGGATGGGCCTGGTGATTACCGCGATCTGTCTGGTGCTGGCTTATCCGCTGGCTTACCTGCTGGCCAGCCTGCCTGCGCGGCAGAGCAACCTGCTGATGATTCTGGTGCTGTTGCCGTTCTGGACCTCGATTCTGGTACGTGTGGCTGCCTGGATCGTGTTGTTGCAGTCGAGCGGTCTGATCAACAGCGCGTTGCTGGCGATGGGCATTATCGACAAGCCGCTGGAACTGGTCTTCAACCGGGTGGGCGTATACATCTCGATGGTGCACATCATGCTGCCGTTCATGATCCTGCCGATCTACAGCGTGATGAAGAACATCTCCCCGACCTACATGCGTGCCGCCATTTCACTTGGCTGCCATCCGTTCACCAGTTTCTGGCGCGTGTACTTCCCACAGACCTACGCCGGGATTGGTGCAGGCTGTCTGCTGGTGTTCATTCTGTCGATCGGCTACTACATCACCCCGGCCTTGCTGGGCAGTCCGAACGACCAGATGGTCAGTTACTTCGTCGCCTTCTATACCAATACCAGCATCAACTGGGGCATGGCCACCGCGCTCGGCGGGTTACTGCTGTTGGCGACCATCGTGCTGTACCTGATTTATAGCTGGCTGGTCGGCGCCAGCCGCCTGCATCTGAGCTGAGGAGTGTCACCATGTTGAACCCCTACACATCGCCGATCGAACGCATCTGGTATTACGCCCTGCGCATCATCTGTGCGCTGGTGCTGCTGTTTCTCGTGTTACCGGTGCTGGTCATCGTGCCGTTGTCGTTCAATTCAGGCAGCTTTCTGGTCTATCCGCTGCAAGGGTTCTCGTTGCAGTGGTATCAGGACTTCTTCAACTCCGCAGAGTGGATGCGCGCACTGAAGAACAGCATGATCGTTGCCCCGGCCGCTACGTTGTTGGCGATGGGCTTCGGCACGCTGGCGGCGATCGGCCTGACCCGTGGCAACTTTCCCGGCAAGGCGCTGGTCATGGCGCTGGTGATTTCGCCGATGGTGGTGCCAGTGGTTATCGTCGGTGTCGCCAGTTACCTGTTCTTCGCGCCGCTGGGCCTGGGCAACAGCTACACCTCGCTGATTCTGGTCCACGCGGTACTGGGTGTGCCGTTCGTGATCATTACCGTGTCGGCCACTTTGCAGGGTTTCAACCACAATCTGGTACGCGCTGCCGCCAGCCTCGGTGCATCGCCGCTGACTGCATTCCGTCGTGTGACCCTGCCGTTGATTGCGCCAGGGGTGATTTCCGGTGCGCTGTTCGCCTTCGCGACCTCGTTCGACGAAGTGGTGGTGACGCTGTTCCTCGCCGGGCCGGAGCAGGCGACCTTGCCTCGGCAGATGTTCAGCGGCATTCGCGAAAACCTCAGCCCGACCATCGCTGCCGCCGCGACCTTGCTGATCGGCTTCTCCGTGCTGTTGCTGCTGGTACTGGAGTGGTTACGCGGGCGCAGTGAAAAACTCCGAACGGCTCAATAACCGGGCGCCGCAAGTTTCAAGCTGCCAGCCAAGGCGAATCCATTGGCGTGCAGCTTGAGGCTTACCGCTCCAGGCGAAGCTTGGCGTACAATCCGCGCACCGTGATTCTGCTCAAACAGGTGCGTCATGCAGCCCTTCGTTATTGCCCCATCGATTCTTTCCGCTGACTTCGCCCGTCTGGGTGAGGAAGTCGACAATGTGCTGTCCAGCGGCGCCGACTTCGTTCACTTCGACGTGATGGACAATCATTACGTCCCGAACCTGACCATTGGTCCGATGGTGTGCAGCGCGTTGCGCAAATATGGCGTTACTGCACCGATCGATGTGCATTTGATGGTCAGTCCGGTGGATCGCATCATCGGTGATTTCATCGAGGCCGGTGCCACCTACATCACTTTTCATCCGGAAGCGACCCAGCACATTGATCGGTCGTTGC
Source organism: Pseudomonas syringae group sp. 247E2 (assembly GCF_032587795.1). Taxonomy (NCBI): domain Bacteria; kingdom Pseudomonadati; phylum Pseudomonadota; class Gammaproteobacteria; order Pseudomonadales; family Pseudomonadaceae; genus Pseudomonas; species Pseudomonas syringae group sp. 247E2. Next base: position 200,659 of record NZ_JAWHPK010000014.1, read on the forward strand.
AACTGATCCGTGAAGGCGGCTGCAAGGCGGGGCTGGTGTTCAACCCGGCAACTCCACTGAACCTGCTGGAGTACGTGATGGATAAGGTCGACATGATCCTGCTCATGAGCGTCAACCCGGGTTTCGGCGGGCAGAAGTTCATTCCCGGCACGCTCAACAAGCTGCGTGAAGCGCGGGCGTTGATCGATGCGTCGGGCCGTGACATCCGTCTGGAAATCGACGGTGGCGTAAACGTCAACAACATCCGTGAGATCGCAGCGGCAGGTGCTGATACCTTCGTTGCCGGTTCGGCCATTTTCAACGCGCCGGACTACCGGGAAGTGATCGAGAAAATGCGTGCAGAACTGGCAGCATCCCGCGCATGAGCGGCTTTGAGCAGCTGTTTGCAGGCAAGTTGCCCAAGCTGATCATGTTCGACCTGGACGGGACCCTGGTGGACTCGGTCCCTGATCTGGCAGTAGCGGTGGATACCATGCTGGCTGAACTTGGCCGGCCAATAGCCGGGCTTGAGTCGGTCCGCGCCTGGGTCGGCAATGGCGCACCGGTGCTGGTACGCCGCGCGCTGGCCAACCACCTCGACCACAGTGGCGTCGATGATGAACTGGCTGAGCAGGGTCTGGAGATATTCATGCGTGCCTACGCTCAGAAGCACGAGTTCACCGTGGTCTACCCCGGCGTACGTGAAACCCTGAAATGGCTGCAGAAGATGGGCGTCGAAATGGCCCTCATCACCAACAAACCAGAGCGCTTTGTCGCGCCGCTGCTGGATGAGATGAAGCTGGGGCGTTTCTTTCGCTGGATCATCGGTGGTGACACCATGCCGCAGAAAAAACCTGACCCTGCCGCGCTGTTTTTTGTAATGAAAATGGCGGGTGTGCCTGCCTCGCAAGCGCTGTTCGTTGGCGATTCGCGCAGTGATGTACAGGCTGCCAAGGCGGCCGGTGTGGCCTGCGTCGCGTTGAGTTATGGCTACAACCATGGGCGGCCGATTGCCGAGGAAAACCCGGCGATGGTCATCGATGATCTGCGCAAACTGATTCCCGGTTGCCTGGACATGGACGCTGAGATACTGTTGCCCGACATCAAACGTCCCTCCTCAAGAGAATCCATCGTGGTGGTCACTCGCAAGCTCTGGATGAAAGTCATCAAGGCCCTGGCCCGCTGGCGTTGGCGCGCCTGACTTGATCCTGGCCGGCCTGCCGGCACGTTTGCCTGACTGACCGTTTTTCCTCAAACCACGAGGTTGCTCATGAACCGTGAAGAATTCCTGCGTTTGGCCGCCGAAGGCTACAACCGCATCCCGCTTGCCCGCGAAACCCTGGCCGACTTCGATACGCCGCTGTCGATCTACCTCAAGCTTGCCGATCAGCCCAACTCCTACTTGCTGGAGTCGGTTCAGGGCGGCGAGAAGTGGGGGCGTTATTCGATCATCGGCCTGCCATGCCGCACCGTGATGCGCGTTCATGGCCATCACGTCAGCGTGACCCACGACGGCGTCGAGATCGAAAGCCTGGATGTCGAAGACCCGCTGGACTTCGTCGAGACCTTCAAGGCGCGTTACAACGTACCGACGATTGCCGGGCTGCCACGCTTCAACGGCGGGCTGGTGGGCTACTTTGGCTACGACTGTGTGCGCTATGTCGAGAAGCGTCTGGCCAACTGCCCGAACCCGGACCCGCTGGGCGTGCCGGATATCCTGTTGATGGTGTCTGACGCGGTCGTGGTGTTCGACAACCTGGCGGGCAAGATGCACGCCATCGTGCTGGTCGATCCGGCGCAGCAGGATGCCTACGCACGTGGCGTCGCGCAGCTTGATGAACTGATGCACAAGCTGCGTCAGCCGATCACTCCGCGTCGCGGTCTGGACCTGGACCGGCCTCCGGCTGCCGACCCGGTGTTTCGCTCCAGCTTTACTCAGGATGATTACGAGGCTGCGGTCGACACGATCAAGCAGTACATCCTCGCGGGTGACGTCATGCAGGTTGTGCCGTCGCAACGCATGTCCATCGATTTCAAGGCCGCGCCCATCGATCTGTATCGGGCGCTGCGCTGCTTCAACCCGACGCCTTACATGTACTTCTTCAACTTCGGCGACTTCCATGTCGTCGGCAGTTCGCCGGAAGTGCTGGTAAGGGTCGAGGACAACCTGATTACGGTGCGTCCAATCGCCGGTACTCGCCCTCGCGGTGCCACCGAAGAGGCCGATCTTGCGCTGGAAGAAGACCTGCTGTCCGATCACAAGGAAATCGCCGAGCACCTGATGCTCATCGATCTGGGCCGTAATGACGTTGGGCGGGTGTCCGAGATCGGTACGGTCAAACTGACCGAGAAGATGGTTATCGAGCGTTATTCCAACGTGATGCACATTGTTTCCAACGTCACCGGTCAATTGAAAAACGGGCTGACGGCAATGGACGCACTGCGGGCGATTCTGCCGGCTGGCACGTTGTCCGGTGCGCCGAAAATTCGCGCCATGGAAATCATCGATGAGCTGGAGCCGGTCAAGCGCGGTGTCTATGGCGGCGCCGTGGGGTATATGGCCTGGAATGGCAACATGGACACGGCTATCGCGATTCGTACTGCGGTGATCAAGAACGGCGAACTGCATGTACAGGCCGGTGGCGGCATTGTTGCCGACTCGGTGCCGGCATTGGAATGGGAAGAAACCCTGAACAAGCGCCGCGCCATGTTCCGCGCTGTTGCCCTGGCGTCGCAGCCTGCCGAGGGTTGAGCAGGCGTGCTGCTCTGGTAGTTAGATAGCTATCGTTCCTCATGCTCCAGCGTGGGAATGCCTTGGGTGACGCTCCGCGTCAGAGATTTGCACCGCGCCGCAGTTCTCAGGAGAGGACGCGGAGCGTCCAGAACGGCATGCGACGCGGAGCGTCGCACGATAGCCTAGATTATCGTTCCTCACGCTCCAGCGTGGGAATGCCTTGGGTGACGCTCCGCGTCACAGATTTGCGCCGCGCCGCAGTTCTCAGGAGAGGACGCAGAGCGTCCAGAACGGCATGCGACGCGGAGCGTCGCACGATAGTGAAACCCCGAAAAAGCGCCACGCACGATAGTGAGGCTGCCCAGCGGACTCTCTAGAAACTCATACTCAACGCAACATTCACACCTTGCTGGGTCACGTCGTCGTTCTTGCGCCAGTTGTAGTTGCCGCGCAGTGTCAGGTCTTGAGTCAGCTTCTGGCTGACGCCCAGCGTTGCCCGATTCAGGTCGCGTTGCGGTGTGTAACCTTCCAGCGTGAAACCCACTGACTGGACGCTGTTGAGCGCCATGGTCACGTCCTGCTGATCGGTCTCGAACTCCCGTTCATGGGCAACTTCTCCCCATACCTGTGTGCTCGGTGTCACCTGGAACTTGCCCTGCACACCCACGCCTGCACGCCGCGACTTGCGGGTCTGGTCGCTGAAGGTCAGTGCCGTCGAGCGATCACCTTTTTCCGAGTAGCCATCGACATCGATGTGCGCGTAGTCGGCGCTGACAAAAGGCGACAGATGCCAGCGGCTGGAAGCCCCCGCGATGTCGAAGCCGACTCGACCGCTGGCCGCCCAAATCTCACCGTCGGTATCGCCTTTTTCCTGACCCTCGCTGACCCCCAGTGCGAACTTGCGCTCGGCATTTTCGTAGTCCAGCTTGCCGCCTGAAACCGCCAGATCACCCCACCAATGGTTGGCCTGATACTGTAGAAACGCGGTGGCGATGTAGCTGTTGAGTTTGTAGTCCGAGTCCCTGGGGCCTGCCTCAAGATTCTGCCGATACGCTCCGGCAACAACGCCGGTGCGCCAGTTTTCGGCAAATCGGTAGCTGCCGCCGATGGTCAGGTTGTAGCCTCTTCCATCAGCATCGGCCGAGCTGTCCTGCGCGTCGAAGTCCATTTTCTGACCGCCTGCGGCGATGATGCTCTGCCACTGGCCGACGCCTTGCCAGTTGCCCCAGTCGCTCAGCCACTGCGCGCGAATCTCGTCCTGATGCATCCGCAGCGTGCCATTGGCCATCTCCGGCAACAGGGTTATTTCCCATGGGGCCGAGAGCAACGAATAGGCGTAGTCGGCCAGCAGTCGTTGTCCGGCTTCCGTCGGGTGGACGCGGTCGTTGAAAAACACTCGGCTCGGATTCGGCGTCGCGCTGGACCTGCCGTTGGCTGCGCTTTCTGTGCAGCTGTCGCCACTGAAGCAGGTACTGACCAGGTTCTCGTTGGGATCGAACCCGAAGCGTGCCGGTTCAGCGAGGACTTCATTGATCAGCAATGGAACATTCAGTGGAATGATCTGGGCATTCATCTGCGCCAGTCGGCTGACCAGTTGCTGATTGAAGCCCGCGCTGAGTGCGGAAGTTGCCGAAGCCAGTGGCGAACCGCTCAAGGCTGGCGTTTTACCGATATCCGGCAGCAACCAGACCATGATGTAGCGCGCACCGGCCTGTTGCAGGGCTTGCGCGCTGTCAGCCAGCTGATTGGCGGCTTGCGCTGCGCTGCTGGCACTCACCACGCGACCCTGCAGGAAGTCGTTGCCGCCTCCGGTCAGGTAATAAAGCGCATTGGGGTCGGCGCGAAAACCGTTTGCGGGCAGGTAGCCGGTCCGGCTGCGCAGCAGTGTGCCTGTGTTCGGGTCGACAACGGTGGATTGCGAGTTGATCGACTCAAGAATCTGGTCGGTCCGATAGCCGCCGACTGCCCAGTTATTGCCATCCGGGGCGCCCAGCGCAGCATTGACTGGCGACGTGGAGGCCGCCAGATCTCCTGCCGGAACACCGAGCATTCTGCCAATCAGCGTCGATGAGTTCAGATTGAACACTTCACCGCTGCCGTCCTGATACGTGGGGCCGACACGATTGGTGAACCTTAGCGTAGAGCCCCTGGGCCCTGCGGTATCCGGAAACTGCCCGGCATCGGCCAGACTGTCACCGAATACCACCATGGTCGAATAGGGCGCGGCAGCAGCGGTGCCGCAGGCAAGCGATAACAGGCAGGCCGCGAAGGGCCAGCGCCTCGATGTCTTGGTCATGAACGGATCCCGATTGTTTTTGTTTTGTACCGGAAACGTAGCAAGATTTTTCATGGCTGCAAAGTTTGATGAACATTATCGCGCTGCGGCGGTGCTTTTTTGACCTCAGGCAGCCCTGTTGGTCACGATGGCGCTCAGATAGTTGGCCAGGTCATGCAGGTACACGAAGGGGTGACCCTGACGACTGCCGCCTGTGCGGCTGACCTTCAAGTCGATGCGTCCTGCGTTGATCTTGCGCAGCAGATTTCTGTCGTTCGACAGGTGCGAAAAATAACGCTCTCTGACGGCGCTCAGCGAAGGGCACGGCGTGGCGAATTCTTTGCGAAGTTGATCCAGTATTTCGTTCATTCCATGACTCCCTGTGGTTTGCATGTGAGTACTCCCGAGATGGGGTGCAGACAAACAATACGATATGTAGCGCGTCGTGACAATACAGTTTGTATTTTAAATACGATTTGTATTGTTCGTCTTACAGGGAATCGATGTACCAGGACACGCGAGCAGTGCCGTTTTCAGGGTTGCGGGTGACGCTGATACCTTCGGCCTCGCTGATCTGATCCATGATGCGCTCCCAGTGAGCCACCGATTCGCCAGGCTCCCTGATCAGCAGGACCTGATGCTCGATCTGCGCCTTGTCACTGGTGATAGCGTCCTGAATGCGCTGTGCCAAGGCCAGGTAAGCGTCATGTTGCGAGGTGTCGGGGAACTGCTTGAGCATGAGTGAACTCCTTTTTACTGTATGTGCATACAGTAATTGAGGGGTGTTTCTCACGCAAGCTACAAATGTTTCCTACACGGACACCTGCCCGGGGTGAAACAGTGGCGCATGAAAAAGCCCCGGTTATCGGGGCTTGGACGTGGCATGCCGGGTCAGAGACGCATCGTCATCTGCCTGATGACACCGATCAGTTTGCACTCCTCGGTCACCGCAAGGGTCGGGTAGGCGGGGTTCAGCGGCTTGAGAAAGTAGCGTCCGGCGTCTTCGACCAGTTTTTTGAACGTGGCCTCGTTACTTTCCGGCAGTTTGGCGATGACCAGCTTGCCGGCAGTGGGCTCGATTCCGGTGTCGACCAGAATCAACATGCCTTCAGGAATGCTCTGGCCTGCGGGTGCGGTCATCGAATCGCCACGGACCACCAGCCAGAAGGCTCTGCCCTTGGCTTTATAGTCGCTGATCTCGAAGGTGTCCGAATAGCCGGCAGGGTAGGGCTCGACGGCTTCACTCCAGCCACCGGCCTCTACCCAGCTGATGACCGGATAGCGATAGAAACGCGAGGGCTGCACCGTGGGCTCCACGTTGTGCATGCCGGGCTCGCTGGCCGGAATGGAGGTGGTGAGAATCGGCAGGCCGAGTTCGGTCAGGAATCGATTGATGACCTCGATCTTCGGCTCACGCTTGCCATTCAGCCAATGCCCTACCGCGCCGGGCGTCACGCCCATCCGCTCAGCCATCTCTTCCTGGCTGATCTGCTGGGTTTCCATGACCTGTCTTGCGACTTCATACCATTTTCTGTTCATGCATCGAATCATACAGGCTGTAGGGTGTTGAGCAATATACATAATGTAATGCTTCGTTGTGTCATAAAAATACAAAATGTATTGTAAGGCCTTGGTTCTGCGCAGCGAAAGACGTTGCGCAGCGTTTCAGAAAGGTCCTACAGGAGAGACACGATGATCGAGAAAATAGAAGCCGTGATGCAGCATTGGGGGGAACAGCGCATGCGCATTGGCCTGGGCGGCGGACTGAGCAGCCCGATGGCCGGGATCATGGAGTGGGGCGCGTACATTCCGCGTCGCACACCCGGCTCGCGCGCACTGGTGGGTAATGGCAGCGGCCTGGACTATATAAGCAGCGAAGTCGAGGCGGCTGTGGCGCAGCTTTCGCGCAGCCCTGCAAAGAGCCGCGGGCCTGAACTGGCCCAACTGGCGACATTGCGTTATGTCGAGTCGTTGCCGGTGCGCGAGCAGATGCGTCTGGTGGGCATCAATGAAGGCGCAGACCGCACCTATCGCAACTGGATCAACAAGCTTCACCAGCAAGTGCTGGCAATTCTCGCTGAGCGCAGCGCTTCCAGAAGCAACAACGCCGTCGCCAACAAAGCTGCACAGGGCTGAACGAAGACACGGTTTCACGCCGTTTATCCGGGTCGATTGCACAGCTGTGGCCGAACTCGTGTTGAACTCCGGTCAAACTCGACCCACCCCGAAACTGCCCCTTCCCAGCCTTTCCGGAGGGGGGTAAAAAGGTCCCACGATATGCGATTTGCGCCTCAGGGCAGCAGCCGGAAACAGGCTGATCAACAGCCACAACCGGTCACTCGCGACCCATCTCAAACCCCGCCTCGGCGGGGTTTTTCATTGGGTCAGGCACACGGAGGCCAGTGCAAATGTTGAAGGACTTTCGATGCGGGCAGTGCAAGAAACTGCTGGCCCGCATGGGTGAGTACACAGAGCTCCAGATCAAATGTTCCCGCTGCGGAACGTTGAATCATGTGAAGGCCGCGAGCCTCGAGTTATCGCCGTTGAGCGACAGAGGTACAGCAGCGTCGTTGCTGCCTCGCGGTGCTAATCAGAGGTATTAATCATGTCCAATAGCAGTTCTGCTGTCAGCCAGCTCAAGAATATTCCGCTGGTAGGTATCAACCTGGGTTCAGTGGCTAACGCCGGGCAGATCGTGCCTGGCGAGGCAGGGACTCATTATCAGTGGCCCAATCGTGGAACCATCACTACCTGGGTCAAGAATCGGGGCGTGCGTCTGATCCGTTTCCCGTTCGAACTTCAGCGCGCTATTCAGCTGTCGACTCTGGACGGCCTGCCAGGTCAAGGGGCGAACCTGAATACCGACTTCGTGAAGCGCTGGAAAGAAATGCTTGGCTGGATTCGTGAAGACTCCAATGGCGAGGCCAGAATCATTCCTGATCCGCACCACTACATGCGTTTGCATCGCTACGAAACCGATGCAAACGGGAACCTGACCGGGCGCATTCTTCCTGCCGCGGAGGCCGGTAATCAGAACGGCTGGAAGGCAACCGAGTCGGTATTGATCAAGGATGGGAACGGTGTCAACGGCACTTTCTGGAGCGCCGTTCACCTGGCCAACTTTCACCAGAAGCTGGTCACCGAATGCGACGATCCAATGGTGTTGGGCTGGGGGTTGGGTAACGAGCCGTATTCGAATACTACGGTGGGTGCCAAGGACTACATTACGTTCCCTGCTCTTGAGGCGCTGTACATCAGCACGATGAATACCGTGCTGCAGGCGTTGCGCAACAGCTCGAAAAAGCCGGTGTTCATTTGTGGGCTTGAGTTTGCAAGCGCCAGAAACTGGGCCACCGTCTCTGCCAACCTTCAGTCGAAGATCGTCGACCCGGCCAATGCCATCGTCTGGGAAGCCCACGCTTACGGCGATTACGATAAAAGCTCCAGCGGTGCCTACGCCAATAACAACGACCTGATCTCGCCGACCGTTCTGCGCGATGAAATCGTGGGTCCGTTTCTGACCTATGCCAAGACCAACAAGATGGCCGCATTTATCGGCGAAACAGGGATTCCGCCAACGGCTGCCGGTCGCACCGCGCTGAAAAACCTGCTCGATAAAGCGAAGGCGGAAAAAGTGCCAGTGACACTGTGGGTCACAGGGCCAGGCACCGATGGCGAAAAGATGAGCCTGGAGGCCAGCAATCAGGCGGAGACCGTCGCACTGGTCACACCGTACTTTGCCGAGCGCATTGCCCTGTGGGGTTATGCACAGGCATGACGGTGCAAGTCATTCCGTTCTGACCTAACAACGGAGCCCCGCATCAAGGGGCTCTTTCCAGTTTATTCAGGCTTTCGATTTTCGAGGGCCTTGAGAGTCCACCACCCTATTACGGAGCACCAATGGACCCAACCGACCTAGGCCCAGGCACAGCTACCTGGCTGGGCGGCACGGGCACAATACTGCTTGGCGGCTTTCTTTGGCTGCGCAAGTTTCTTTCCAGAGATGCAACAGACCGGGCGATGGACAACGCGGACATCGGTACGGTGCGCCGCCTCAATGAGCTGCTCGACTCCGAGCGCCAGGCGCGCAAGGAAGCCGAAGCGCGGGCTGATCAGTTCGCCAAGGAGCGCAACGAGCTCGCCGCAGCGGTTGGGCGGATGGAGGGCAAGATCGAAGCCCTAACCAGCCACATCGTTCAACTCACCGACAAGGTCACCACGCAAAGCGCCGAAATAGCCCGCCTGCGATCCCAACTCGGAGGTGCAAACGATGCACAGATGCGCAATTGATTTCATCGCTCGCCATTGGTGGCGGCGCCTGGAGGTCTGGCTGATTTCCGTGCTGCTGATCGCCGGCTGCCTGATGCTCGGTTTTCAGGCCGGGCAGTGGTCGGCGAATGCCGAGCATACGCAGCAGCTGGCCGAGGTTCGCAATGCCTACGACGCAGCGCTGGGCAAGCGCGACCGGCGCCTGGACAGGCTGGCCGAAACCACCACCCAGGCGGCAGACAAGGTCGAGAGTGCTGCATCAATTGCCAATCAGGCTGCTCACACGGCCAGCCGTGCTGCAGACAAGGCTGATGAGGCGTTGGGCAAGGCGAACCAGTAGGCGTTTCCCACGCCGCAATCAACCTTCAACACACGCGGAACCCCTCATGAAGATAACCCCGATAGTTGCCCACTTGCAGGCGACCTGCCCGAGCTTTGCCGGGCGAATCAGTGCCGGTATCGACTGGGCTGCCGTCGCTCTGGGCGATCAGCTCGCTCACCCGTCGGCGTACGTGATTGCCACTGGCGATCAGTCCACCGCCAACGATTTGCAGAACGTTATTCGCCAGAACATCACCGACTGGATTGACGTGGTGGTGGTGCTCGACGGCGGTGACAAGCGCGGGCAGGAAGCCAGTGAGCAACTGCACACCCTGCGCGCTGAGTTGTGGCGAGCGTTGGTGGGCTGGAACCCGGATCGCGATTACGACGCGATGCAGTACACCGGTGGCGCGCTGGTGCAGATCAGCGGCGACCGGGTGACGTATCGCTTCGGGTTTGCAGCGCAGTTTCAACTGGGCCGCAACACCTCCGATCAGCCTGCCGAGACCTGGCATGAAGCGTATCTGGACGGTTTGCCCGGATTTACCGGCGCCACCCTCGAGATGGACTGCGTTGACCCCGCAGATCCGAACCTGAAATCCCCCGGCCCTGATGGCCGTATCGAAGCGAAATTCACAATAGAGGTAACACCATGACTCAACGCATCACTGTAGTACCGGCCGAGGGCCGCACTGTGCCGGATCCGGAGACGGGCGATTTGCTGCCCGTCGAAGGTCGGCAGGTGACCTTCAACGCCTGGTGGCAGCGTCGTCAGAACGACGGCGACATCACCCTTCAAACCGAGCAATCCACCACCACCCATCAAGCCTTCAAGGCTTAACCAAGAGGAAGCCAAACAATGGCTATCAGCTTTAACAACATTCCATCCGATGTTCGCGTGCCGCTGTTTTATGCGGAGATGGACAACTCTGCCGCCAATAGCGCGTCGGCCAGCATGCGTCGACTGATCGTTGCGCAGGTCAACGACGATGTGTCCGGCCCCGAACTGGGTTCTCTGGTGCTGGTGCCGAGCGTGGCGCTGGCGAAAAACATCGGCGGTCAGGGCTCCATGCTGGCCTCGATGTATGAAACCTGGCGCAAGGCGGACCCCACCGGCGAAGTCTGGTGCCTGCCGCTGCTCAATACCGAAGGCGCCAAGGCCGGCGCGAAAGTCACCCTCAGCGGGGCGGCGACCGAAGCCGGTTTGCTGAATCTGTATGTCGGCGGCATGCGAGTGCAGGCCACTGTCGTTAATGGCGCAACCGCTGCCCAGGCGGCCACTGCACTGTCGGTGAAGATCAATGCTACGCCGGATCTGCCAATCACCGCAGCTGTTGAAGCGGGTGTGCTGAGCTTTTCCTGCAAATGGAGCGGGGCAAGCGGCAATGACATCCAGCTGGAATTCAACCGACTGGGTAAAACCAATGGCGAAGTCATTCCGGCTGGCCTGACGGCGGCAGTCACGGCCATGACCGGCGGCGTGGGTACGCCTGATCAGCTCAAGGCACTGGCTGCGCTGGGCGATGAGCCGTTCGAGTTCATCTGCATGCCCTGGACCGACACTGCCACGCTGGATGCCTGGAAAGCGGCAATGGACGACAGCACCGGTCGCTGGAGCTGGGCGCGTCAGTTGTACGGTCACGTTTACAGCGCCAAGCGCGGCACGGTCGGTACGCTGGTGGCCGCAGGTCAACTGCGCAACGATCAGCACATCACCCTGCAGGGTGTCGAAAACGGTGTGCCGCAACCGGTCTGGCTGCAGGCCGCTGCCCTGGCTGCACGCACGGCGGTGTTCATCTCTGCCGACGCCAGCCGTCCGACCCAGAGCGGCACCATGCCTGGCATCGATCCGGCTCCGGCCAGTCAGCGTTTCACCCTGACCGAGCGTGAGTCGCTGTTGCGTTACGGCATCGCCACTGCGTACTACGAAGGCGGTTACGTGCGCATTCAGCGTTCGATCACCACCTATCAGAAGAACGCTTACGGCCAGGCTGACAACTCGTACCTGGACAGCGAAACCATGCACCAGTCGGCGTTCATCATCCGTCGTCTGCAAGGCATCATCACCAGCAAGTACGGCCGCCACAAGCTGGCCAACGATGGCACGCGCTTCGGTGCCGGCCAGCCGATCATCACGCCGAGCACCATCCGTGGCGAGTTGATTGCGCAATACGCACGTCTTGAAGAAGAGGGTCATGTGGAGAACGCCGAAACGTTCGCCCAGCACCTGATCGTCGAGCGTGACGGCAATGACCCAAGCCGCGTGAACGTGATGTTCCCGCCTGACTACATCAACGGCCTGCGCGTGTTCGCGCTGCTCAACCAGTTCCGCTTGCAGTACGACGAAGCGGCATAAACCTAACCAACCCTTTCAAGCCCGCCTCGTGCGGGTTTTTTCATTCTGGAGATAAACAACATGGGTCAGAAAGTTGCGGGTACCTGCTACATCAAAGTGGATGGCACCCAATTGACCATCAGCGGCGGCGGCGAAGCGCCTCTGATGAACATCAAGCGCGAGACGGTCGTGCCTGGTTACTACAAGGAAACCGAAAAGGCTGCCTGGTTGAAATTCACCGCCGTGCATACCGCGGATCTGCCGCTCAAGCTGCTCACTACCGGTGTGGATATGACCATCACCTGTGAGTTCAAGAACGGCAAGACCTACGTCCTGTCCGGCGCCTACCTGGTCGATGAGCCGAGCAGCAAGGCTGACGACGGCACCATCGAACTGCAATTCGACGGCAATCAGGGGAGCTGGCAATGAGTGAAGTCATCGACCTGGCCAGCCCGATCGAAGCGCACGGCGAAACCCTTTCGCAACTGACCTTCCGGCGCCCTACGGCGCAGGAAGCGCGGGCTATCAAGGCCCTGCCGTACAGGATCGACAAGAACGAGGAAGTTTCCCTGGATCTGGACGTGGCGGCGAAGTACATCGCCGTCTGCGCCGGCATCCCGCCCTCGTCGGTCAATCAGATGGACCTGTGCGACATCAATACGTTGAGCTGGAAGGTTGCGAGTTTTTTCATGGCAGCGGCATCAGCAACCTTGAAGGACTGATCGCCGTCGTTTACGACCTCGCGTACTTCTGGAAGACCGATCCCGAACTGATGATGTCCAGGGAGCTGGACGTCATCACCGAATCGATCTTGCAGGCGCAACGCATCAACCAGATCCTGCAGGGGGAGTGATGGCAGACACTATCAGAACGCTGATTACCGGCGTCGACCAGCTGTCTCCAACGCTGGCAACTATCCGCAACAATGTCAAAGGCCTCGAGACCAGTCTGGGGGCCATAGACCTTGGCAAGGCAGTCACGGACAACGCTTTGGCGGGGCCTTTGATTGCCGGAGTAAAGGCAGCGATCGGTTTCGAGACCAGCATGGCCGGCGTGAAACGATCGGTCACCTTTGAAACACCGCAACAGTTCCAGCAGATGAGTTCCGACATTCTGGACCTCAGTGAACGACTGCCGGAAAGCGCCAACGGTATCGCGGCGATTGTCGCCGCGGGTGCCAAGGCCAATGTACCGCGCGAAGAACTGACCGGGTTTGCCAGCGACGCCGTGAAAATGGGCGTCGCATTCGATCAGACAGCGGCCGAGTCGGGCGACATGATGGCCTCGTGGCGGTCATCGTTTCAGATGACTCAGCCGCAGGTCGCGGCGTTGTCCGAGAAGATCAACGTGCTCGGCGGCAACAATCTGGAAAAGAAAATCGCCACCATGGTGACTGCAATGGGCCCGCTCGGGCCGGTGGCGGGGATGGCCTCCGGGCAACTGGCGGCAATGGGTGCGACCTTGGCCAGCGTCGATGTGCCGGCCGATGTGGCCGCCAGCGGCATGAAGCGTTTCATGCAGTCGTTGACCGAAGGGGGCGCGGCGAAAGCCGGGGCGTTCGAGGCGTTGCAGCTCGACGTCAATCAGTTAACCCAAGGCATGCAGAGTGACCCGTCCGGGACCATTGAAAAGGTTCTGACGGCGGTTTCCAGTGTTGATCCCGGCAAACAGTCGGACGTCATCACGCAGCTGTTCGGTGCTGAATCGCTGGGCGCGATCACGCCGCTGCTGGCCAACCTCGATGTGCTCAGGTCGAACCTGGCCAGGGTCGGGGAGGGCGTGCAAAACAGCGGTTCCATCGAGAAGGAGTTCGCAGACAACTCCCAGACCACGGCCACAGCCATCAAAGAGATGACCAACCGTGTCGATCGTCTGGGCATCAATATCGGCAGTATGTTCCTGCCGGCGATGAACGAAGCAATGGCCGTGATCGGGCCGATGATTTCTCAGGTCGCCGCGCTGGCGGCCGAACATCCAGAGGTGATCAAGGGCGTCGTGGGCGCCGCGATTGCTTTCGGCGTACTGCAAGTCGCCGTTCTCGCTGCGACGAGTGCCGCCGGGCTGCTGGCTGCGGTCATGGGCATGTCCCCGCTCGGCCTGATCGTGCGCGGCCTCGCGCTGGCGGCAGGTTTTCTGATCGCCAACTGGTCCACTGTCGCGCCTTATTTCCAGGCGGTCTGGGAGGCGATTCGCGGACCGGTGATGGCGCTGTGGGACGTGCTCAAGGCGGTCTTCGCCTGGACGCCGCTGGGCATGATCGCAGCCAACTGGCAGCCACTGACCGAATTCTTTGCTGCGCTGTGGGACGTGATCAGGGCACTGGCCACGCCGGTTTTCGATTTTCTGCAAACGCTGTTTGCGTGGTCGCCGCTGGGCATGGTCGTGGCCAACTGGCAGCCGTTGTCCGAGTACCTGGCCGGCCTGTGGGAAACCATCAAGGCCGAGGCGCAACCGTTTACCGATGTGCTGGCAACGCTGTTCAGTTTTTCGCCGCTGGGCATGGTCATCGAGAACTGGCAGCCGATCAAAACCTGGTTCGCAGGTCTGTGGGCGGACATCAAGCCATTCATCGAGCCGATCATGAGCTGGTTTGGTGGCGACACGAATAAGACCGTCCTGCAGCGGGCGACCGAGAAGGCCAATCAGTTCGCGGAAGAACAGCGGATACGTAACGCAGGGCCAGGCGGCGGGACCGGGGCGTTTCTGGCGGCCGGTGCCGTCGAGAACGTTCGCACGAATCAGCAGTTGCTCAATCAGGCCACTGGCGTGCCCTCGACCAGCCAATTGCTCGGCGTACCCACCCCGCTGGCCCCCGGCAGCCTGTTGTTGCAACAGGGCGCAGCCGGGGCCGGCCCGCGACTTGAGGGCGAGCTCAACATTCGCTTTGAAAACGCGCCGCCGGGCATGCGCGCCGGACAAGTGCAAACCAACCAGCCGGGTTTGACGATATCGCCAAACGTCGGTTATCGAACCCTCGGCGCAGGAGCCGGATCATGAGTACATGGCGTGACAGCCTGCTACCAGCGTCTTTCCGGGGCGTCGGTTTTTTCATTGAAAAAGCCGTCGTCCCGGCAGGCCGCAAGGGGCAGTTGCATGAGTTTCCACAACGCGACGAGCCTTATTTCGAGTCGCTGGGCAAACAGTCGAAAGTGCATACGCTGACGGGGTTCATTGTCGGTCCCGACTGTTTCGAACAGCGAGACAGACTGCTACAGGCACTGGAGCAGGAAGGTGCCGGCGAGCTGGTGCATCCCTGGCTGGGTCGCGTGCAGGTCCAGGTCGGCGAATGTGGCGTCACACACAACCTGAGCGAAGGCGGGCTCGTCCGGCTGGACCTGAAATTCTATCCGGCCAACCCGCTCAAGTTTCCCGTGTCGACCCTCAATACGCGACGGCAGTTGCTGGGCGCGTCCGAGAGCCTGCTGGACTCGGCGCTCAGGCGCTACCGCTCGGTGATGGCCACGGTGGACGCGGTGCGTATCAATATTCAGGCGCTGCGCAGCGCCCTGTCGGGTGTATTCGCGACCATTCAGCGGCAGTTCACACCGTTCATGACGATCTATTCGGATGTCACCGCGCTGGTGCATTCGCTGGTCAATGCGCCGTTGACGGTCAGTACGCTGTTTACCACGTTCTTCGCCAGTTTCGACGGGGACAGTCGTCGAGCCAGAAGAGCGAACGGCACCAGCAGTATTGGCGGGGCGAGTACCGGAACGAATGCCGGGTCAGGTTCCGGCAGCTCGACAGGGGGCGGTTCAGGCAGCGGTTCCGCGAGTGGCAGTAACGGCACCGCTGCGAGTAGCGCGGCAGCAAGGTCCGGCAGCAATGGCGGCGTGTCCTCTGTTGAAACGGTCGATTACCGGTCTGTGATTTCCGAGGCCACACAACAGGCAGAGGCGGTGTCCGGTATCAATCTGGTCAGCCAGGGCAGCGGTCGTGATACCAGTGTGACGGCTCAGGCCACTGCCAACCTGGTTCAGGATGCGCTGTTGGTCAAGGTGGCGAGAATCGTCGCGAGCATGCCGATTGCGACGACGGTCACGCCGCTCAACGTGGTGCCCTCGCTTGATCAGCAGGTGACGCAAGCCCTGCAACGCGTGGATGTGCCGGTTGCCGATGACGTCATCGAACTGCGCGACACGCTGAGTTCGGCCATCTGGGAAGCGTCGTTGAAAGCCGATCCCGGACATTACCTGGCGCTCAACACGTTGCGTCAGGCGTTGATCAGGCACCTCAACGCGGTGGCGGCCTCCGGTGTACGTCTGGTGGACATGAAGGTCTCCGAGCCTTTGCCCGCGCTGGTGCTGGCCTACCGCCGATTCGGTGACGCCAGCCGGGCGCAGGAAATGGTGCAGCGCAATCGGCTGGCCCACCCGGGTTTCGTACCGCCAGGCACGCTGAAGATCGCACAGGAGTGACCCATGATCGACCCTAACGTTGTCACCCTGACGGTTGATGAGCACGACTATGCCGGCTGGAAGTCGGTGGAAATCTCTGCCGGGATCGAGCGTCAGGCGCGCAGCTTTGACGTGAGCATTACCTGGCAGTGGCCGGGCACTGAAATCTCGCATCCGATCACGCCCGGCGCAGCGTGCGAAGTACGTATCGGCGGCGAGTTGATTCTGACCGGCTGGGTGTTTGCCGCGCCGATCAGCTATGACGGCAAGCAAATCACGCTAAAGATTTCCGGACGCTCGAAAACCGCCGACCTCATCGACTGCTCGGCCATCAACAGGCCGAGCCAGTGGAAGGAGGTGGGGGTGTTGAAGATCGTTGAAGCGCTGGCTGCTCCTTATGGTTTGTCGGTGATCAGCGAAATACCGGAGACCTCGAAGATGGCCGATCACACCATCGAGCCTGCCGAAACCGTGTTCAAGTCCATTGACCGGCTGCTGACCCTGTTCCGGATTTTTTCCACCGATGACGAATACGGCAATGTGGTGCTGGCCAGGCCGGGTAGTCGCGGGCAGAGCGCAGACGCGCTCGAACTCGGCAAGAATGTGTTGAGCGCCGTCATCGCGCGGGACTTTTCCGGGCTTTTTTCCGAATACCGGGTCATTGGTCAACAGACCGGTAATGACCAGACGTTCGGCAAGGAGTCGTCGGAGGTCTCGGCAGAGGTCACGGATGACCGGCATGACGACCCCGCGCATAAAAAGCGTCTTCGCGTACTGGTCGTTCATGAGGATGCGCCGATCACACCGAAGCTCGCCCTGAGTCGCGCCAATTGGGAGCGTGGTCAGCGGGCCGGCAAGGCACTGCTCACCACCTACAAGGTCCAGGGCTGGCGGCAGTCCAACGGGGCGCTCTGGCGGCACAACACCATGGTCCGGGTGATTGATCCGGTCATCGGTTTCACAAGCCGCAACATGCTGATTTCAGCCGTGACCTACTCGCTGAGCGACCAAGGCACGATCACCACACTGGTGGTCGGTCCGCCTGAAGGTTTCCAGGCCGAGCCAGGTGACCCCAACAAGCGCAGCAAGGTGCAGGTCAATCAGGACGCTTACTCCTGGCTGCTGCCCATAGACGAGGAAACAACCTCATGAGCTTACTCAATCGCATGCTGGTGCGCGGCACGGTGGTGCTCGCCAGGGCCAGCAGCAAAATGCAGGCGCTGCAAATGCGCCTCACCGCCGGAGAGGTCAAGGACGACATGGAGCACTTCGAACCCTATGGCTTCACCAGCAACCCGCTGGCCGGCGCCGAGGGCATCGCCGCCTTCATTGGTGGCGACCGGTCGCACGGTCTGCTGCTGGTAGTGGCCGACCGGCGCTATCGCCTCAAGGGCCTGGAGTCGGGCGAAGTGGCGATCTATACCGACGAGGGCGACAAGATTCACCTCAAGCGCGGCAAGGTCATCGACATTGAAACCGACACCTTGAACATCAAGGCCGCGGTAGCGGTGAACTTCGACACACCGCAGATCACCCAGACCGGAAAGATTGTTTCCAAAGGCGACCAGCTTGCCGCTGGCATCAGTCAGATCAGCCATCTGCATGGCGGTGTTCAGGCAGGTAACGGCCAGAGCGGACCGCCCACTGGAGGTGCCGGATGATTATTGAAGGCTCTCTGCAGGCGTCCTTGCTGCGCTCGGTGGTCATCAGCCTGTTCACCTGGCGGCGTGCCGAAGCGGACGACCCGTTCGACGATGCCGAGCGCTATGGCTGGTGGGGCGACACCTACCCGGCACAGGCCAATGACCGTATCGGCTCCAGGCTGTGGCTGCTGCGCAGGGTCCGGCTCACTGCGCAGACCCAGCGCGACGCCGAGTTCTATGCGCGCGAAGCGCTTGCCTGGCTGATCGATGACGGTCAGGTCAGCAACATCAACATCCTTACCGAACAGGTTCAGAGCAATCGCCTGAACCTGGGCGTCGAGCTGGTCGTTTCGGACGGTCAGATCGTGCGCTTCAACCCTTCTGAACAGTGGCAGGTGATTTATGCCGTTTGAAACACCTACGTTACCGGCGCTGATCAACCGAACCCAGGTCGACCTCGCCGACGAAGCGCTGCGTCAGTCCGATGCTCGGGTACTGTCCCGTGCGCACAGCGGCGCGGCCTACGGACTGTATGGCTATCAGGACTGGATCGCCGACCAGATTCTGCCGGACACCGCCGACGAGGAAACCCTTGAGCGGCAGGCCATCCTGCGCCTGAGGCAACCGCGCAAGGTGGCACAGGCCGCTACCGGCACGGTGCGCTTTACCGCTGCAGCCGGCGCGGTGCTGGATGCGGACACTGTGCTGCAGTTCAGTGATGGACGCTTCTACCGCGTGACCAAAGGCGTCACCACGGTTGCGGGCAATAATACCACCACGGTCGAAGCGGTCGATGCCGGTGTTCTGGGTAATGCGGATGCCGGTCTGGTCATGACTGCCGTGCAACCGGTCGAAGGCATCGACAGCACCTTCACCGTCATTGCCGACGGACTTTCCGGCGGCATCTCGCAGGAAAGTATCGAGTCGTTGCGTGCGCGTGTAGTGCGCTCCTACCGGGTCATCCCGCATGGCGGCAATCAGGATGATTACGTGACCTGGGCGCTGGAAGTGCCGGGCGTGACGCGCGCCTGGTGTGTGCGCCGGTTCATGGGGCCGGGGACGGTGGCGGTGTTCTTCATGCGTGACGACCAGGCCGATCCCATTCCTGACGCCGAGCAGCTGGCTGCGGTCGCTGCGTATATCGAGCCGCTGCGTCCGGTCACCGCAGACGTGTATGTGCTGGCGCCGGTGCAGAAACCGGTGGTCTACACCATCCGGCTCACACCGGATACCTCCGCCGTGCGGGCGGCGGTCGAAGCGCAACTGCTGGACCTGCACAACCGTGAGGGCGGACTGGGCGAAACCCTGTTGCTCACGCACATCGCCGAGGCCATCAGCCGCGCGACAGGCGAAACCGATCATGTGCTGGTTTCACCCGTGGCCAACGTTACTGCTGCGGCCAACCAGTTGCTCACGTTCGGGGGTATTCAATGGTCGTCATAAGAACTGCCGAACATTACGCCGGACAACTGCAGGCGCTGTTGCCACCTGGTCCCGCGTGGGATCCGGAGCGGGTGCCGGAATTGCAGCAGGTCATTACCGGCCTGTCCCGCGAGTTCGCACGCATCGATGGCCGCGCGTTCGACCTGCTCAACGAGATGGACCCTGCAACCGTCAGTGAATTGGTACCGGACTGGGAGCGGGTGATGAACCTGCCTGATCCGTGCCTGGGGCTCAAACCGTTGTTTGCAGACCGGCGTCTGTCGGTGCGCCAGCGGCTTGTGGCGACAGGAGGGCAGAACGCGGCGTTCTACATCGACATTGCCATCAGCCAGGGCTACCCCGATGCCACCGTGACCGAACACCGAGCGCCCCGTATGGGGCGTTCGCGTTTTGGCCAGGCGCACTTCGGCACCTGGAATGCGCAGTTCATGTGGACCCTGAACACCGGCGGTCGCCAGCGGCTGGGCCGACGCTTCGGGGCCAGCTACTGGGGCGAGCGGTTCGGGGTGAATCCCGGGCTCGCAATCGAATGTTTGATCCGTCGAGCAGCACCGGCGCACAGCGTCGAATTCGTAAACTTCAACTGAGGAACACAATGTGGATTATCCCAAGAGTGTGCCGGGCGTAGGCTTGGCAAGCGGCAAGTTTGTAGATGAAAACCCAGCAACCGGCACCCCTGGTTCGCTGATCCCGGCGCAGTGGGGCAACTCGGTGACGCAGGAGATCTTGAACGTGATCCTGGGGGCTGGTCTCGTACCTAACGAGGAGGATGTCACCCAGTTACATCGAGCCATTCTTGGCCTGGCAGCATCCGATTACAAAAAATCCGTGCGTTGCGCCACGACAGTTTCCATTGGGCTGAGCGGTTTGCAGACCATTGATGACGTCACGCTGGTGGCCGGTGATCGGGTGCTGGTCAAGAATCAGGACACTGCGTCGCAGAACTGGATTTACGTGGCCGCGGCAGGCGCCTGGGCACGTGCGCAGGATGCGAACGAAAGCACCGAATGCACGCCGGGTCATCTGGTGCCGGTGCAGGCTGGCACGAAAAACGCAGGCACCGTATGGCAGCTGGTCAATACGACAGTGCCGGTGCTGGGTACAACTGACCTTGCGTTCGAGCGTCTGCTGGGACGCAGTGGTGTGGCCGCGGGTGATTACACGCGGGTCAAGGTCAATAAGTTCGGGCAGGTTGAGGTGGGGAGTAACCCTACGACACTTAGCGGTAATGGTATTTCGGATGCGTACACCAAGGCTGAGGTGTATGCCAAAAGTGAAGTTGACACGCGCTTGGACAGCAGGGCTTTAGCCGATGCCATCTCTTACGTGGGGCTTGCAGGCGGAGTTCTGGGACAGCCCTACATGCGACGTTCTTCTGACTCCGCTACCTGCTGGCTTCAGACTAAATTGCTTTACGCACCCGTTCAGCAGGGCACTGGCGTAGGGCAGCTCAATAATGTTGTGAAGATTGGTTGGTCGGACAACGGTCTCAAGGCGACCGTTGATGCTACTGATATGGGGACTCTCTGGTACGCCAACAACTTCGATCCAGGTAGCAAAGCCAATTGGGGCAGTACGCTTGCTGCGTATGGCATTACCAATGCGTATACAAAGGCTGAAAGTGATGCCCGTGACTTACAGCGGGCTATGGCGGATTCTATTTCATATGTGGGGTTTGCCGGTAATGACGTAAACCTTCCGTACATGCGCAGGGCTTCGGATGGCCAGGTTTATTACTTGCAGCCGCGTCTGGGATTTCCGCCTATTGAACAGGGCGGCGGCCCGAACATGTCGACCAACAAAGTTCGCCTTGGCTATAACAGTGCCGGCAGCCTGCGCCTTCAAGTAGATGTCACTGACTTCGGCGACCTGACGAATGATTACAACCTGCCTACGAAACTTGCCGGGTTGGGTATGAGTGCAATTGGTTCTTACGCTTTTGCGCGGGTCATTTCTTCTCAGGGCCAAGTCAATCAGGGAGGGATGATAGCGGGTTCCAATCTGATTTATAGCTCCACAAACGGCGGCGATGGCGCTGGTAACAACTCTGGCCTCATTGGCGTAGGCACCTGGCGTGCACACGGCGCCTTCTCTAGCGGTGAACGCACTCTCTTTCAACGAGTTTCGTAAAGGTAATCATATGAACACAGTATCAAGCGCTCGCAACCCTCGCTGGGCTGATCAGGCCCATACATCCATTGTTCTTTGGGTAATCTTCGAGGAAACCAAGGATTTGTATGGCGAGGTACCTTTCGCTGCCTCCGCCGATGACTCGGAGCCGCATGGCGTAGATCTTTTCAATCGCGCAATCGCCGGTGAATTTGGCGAGATTCTTGAGCCGACCGAAGAGATGGTCATGGCACATGTCATGATTCTGCGCGGCGGCTATTCGGCCGGGGCTACGGAAAAAATCAACGCATTGGCTAATGAGCTGGATACTTTGCAAGATGCCGTCGCATTGGGTTTGGCTACTGAGGCTCAACGGGAAGCGCTGCCTGTGCTGAAAGCTGAGTTAGATGCGTATAGGCTTTATCGGGTGCAACTTGCTCAGCTCGACGCACGCTCAGGCTTTCCTATGTCGTTCGATTGGCCCGTTCCGCCTGCTACGCCATTTGTCGACGTGCGGCCTCCGGAAAAGCTCGCGATTCCAAGGGGCGTAAGTGAAGACGAACTGCCCAAGCCATAACGCCCCGCATTGACGGGGCGTTGTTTTATCTGCCGTTCAACTTGCTTTTAAACAGGGGAATTTTATCGACTCAGGGGGCGGGTTAGTCCTGTAACCCCTAATAGGAGGACCGATGCCTATCAGCCAGCAACAACTACTAAAAATCCTCCCCAACGCCGGCCCTAAAGCCGGCGTTTTTGTTCCTGCGCTCAACGCCGCCATGGCCCTTTACGCCATCAACACCCGCCTGCGTATCGCTGGGTTCATCGCTCAGATCGGGCATGAATCCGGGCAGCTTCGTTATGTGCGCGAGCTGGGTAGCGACAGCTATCTGGCCAAGTACGACACCGGGCAGTTGGCGCTGCGTCTGGGCAACACGCCAGAGGCAGATGGCGACGGTCAACTGTACCGAGGGCGCGGGCTGATTCAGGTGACGGGGCGGGCTAACTACGAAGCGTGCGGGGAGGCGCTGGGGCTGGACTTGTTGCGCCAGCCGCAACTGCTTGAACAGCCGGAGCATGCCGCCATGTCGGCAGCGTGGTTCTGGGACCGTGCCAACCTCAACGCGCTGGCAGACAAGGGTGATTTTCTGATGATCACCCGGCGTATCAACGGAGGCACCAATGGCCTGGCAGATCGGCAGGCGCTTTACCAGCGGGCATTGGAGGTGCTGCCGTGAAAGTGCTGGAGATGCGATTCCTGATCCTCGCATTCGTGCTGGGGTCAGGGCTGGGTACATGGGCCGCCTGGCAGTGGCAGGCGGCTCAATATGGTCTGCAAATGTCTACGCAAACGCTGGCTTGGCAGCAAGAGCGCGAGCAGGCGGCGCTGGCGGTCGTCGACTGGCAGAACGCTGAACAAGCGCGAAGGCGGGCGCTGGAACTCCGTCTGCAAGATAACGATACAACCATTCATAAGGAATTGAGCGATGCACAGACTTCTCAGGCCCGCTTGCGTGATCGTCTGGCTACCGCTGATTTGCGGCTGTCAGTCCTCCTTGCCGGCCCCACCGGTGGCGATGGAATGCCAACCGCCTCCGGTTCCGGCGGCGTGGTTCATGGAAGCTCGCGAGGCGAACTTGACCCAGCGGCTGCTGGACGAATTGTCGCCATCACCGACCACGGCGATCAGGGATTGATCGCTTTGAAGGCCTGCCAAGCCTACGTGCGCGAGATTGCGCACTGATGTTCCTCTCGGCTCCCCACCCTCGGCCATCGTGTCCCTGCCTCAATCCCGCCTCCACAAGGAGGCGCGGCCCTCTTTTCAGCCTTTAACCGCTTTTCAATCGGCGCAGCCCGGTACATTCATATTGCACCGGTCGGTTCGGTACGCTAATGTCCCGAAACGTACCGATGAGACCCCTTCCGTGACGACTGTCAGCAAACTCTTGATGCGCGTTATCAAGGCTCACGCCCGTTGGCGTTGGCGCGCCTGACTATTTCCTTGCCGGCCCTGCCGGTCCCGTACCTGTATGCCTTCGATTTTGTGATGTTTTTCTCCGTCCCCCGGCCTTATGGCTGACAAGGGGATGCATGAGTGAAGCAGAATCCGGAAGGCCTGAATCAAGTCAGTAAATCAAAAGGTTGATAGCAAAATGCTGCTGATGATCGATAACTACGATTCGTTCACCTACAACGTCGTGCAGTACCTCGGTGAGCTGGGGGCCGATGTCAAAGTCATTCGTAACGACGAACTGACCATTGAACAGATCGAGGCCCTGAACCCCGAGCGCATCGTGGTCTCGCCTGGCCCGTGCACACCCAATGAAGCCGGTGTCTCGCTTGAAGTGATCAAACATTTCGCGGGCAAACTGCCGATTCTGGGTGTGTGCCTGGGGCATCAGTCCATCGGGCAGGCCTTTGGTGGCGATGTGGTGCGTGCGCGTCAGGTGATGCACGGCAAAACCAGCCCGGTGGTGCATCAGGACGGCGGCGTGTTCGAAGGCCTTAATCATCCACTGGTAGTAACCCGCTACCACTCGCTGGTGGTAAAAAGCGATACCTTGCCCGAGTGCCTGGAAGTGACCGCCTGGACTGCGCTGGAAGACGGCTCGGTTGACGAGATAATGGGCCTGCGTCACAAAACGTTGAACGTGGAAGGGGTACAGTTTCACCCTGAGTCGATTCTGACCGAGCAGGGCCACGAGCTGTTCGCCAACTTTCTCAAGCAGAGCGGCGGCCATCGTCAGGGCTAAGGATTTTTTATGACTACCCCCATGAACATCAAAAGCGCGCTGAACCGCGTGGTCAACCAGCTGGACCTGACCACTGACGAGATGCGCGACGTCATGCGCGAGATCATGACCGGCCAATGCACCGAAGCGCAGATCGGTGCGTTTCTGATGGGCATGCGCATGAAGAGTGAAACCATCGATGAGATCGTCGGTGCTGTTTCGGTCATGCGTGAGCTGGCCAGCAGTGTTGAGCTGAAAACACTGGATGGCGTTGTAGACATCGTTGGCACTGGCGGTGACGGCGCAAATATTTTCAACGTGTCCACGGCGTCGGCTTTTGTCATCGCAGCTGCTGGCTGCACGGTGGCCAAACACGGCAACCGCGCCGTGTCGGGCAAGAGCGGCAGCGCCGACCTGCTGGAAGCCGCCGGGGTTTATCTGAACCTTACGCCTGTTCAGGTGGCTCGCTGCATTGACAGCGTGGGCATCGGTTTCATGTTCGCCCAGTCTCATCACACGGCTATGAAGCACACTGCCGGGCCGCGCCGCGAGCTGGGGCTGCGCACACTGTTCAATATGCTTGGTCCGCTGACCAATCCGGCGGGCGTTCGTCACCAGATCGTCGGTGTGTTCAATCAGGCGTTGTGCCGGCCGCTGGCCGAGGTGCTGCTGCGTTTGGGCAGCAAGCATGTGCTGGTGGTGCACTCGCAGGACGGCCTGGACGAGTTCAGTCTGGCCGCGCCGACCTTCGTTGCCGAGCTGAAAAATGGCGAAGTGACTGAATACTGGGTACAGCCCGAAGACCTGGGCATCAAAAGCCAGAGTCTGTATGGCCTCGCTGTGGAAAGTCCGGCAGTTTCGCTGGAACTGATTCGTGATGCGCTTGGGCGACGCAAGACCGAGAACGGGCAGAAAGCCGCGGAAATGATCGTGCTTAATGCCGGTGCCGCGCTCTATGCTGCCGATCATGCGACCAGCCTGAAAGAGGGTGTGGCCTTGGCACACGATGCCCTGCACACCGGCCTTGCGCGGGAAAAGCTGGAAGAGTTGGGTGCCTTCACGGCAGTATTCAAACAGGAGAACGAAGCATGAGCGTGCCAACCGTACTGGAAAAGATTCTTGTCCGAAAGGCCGAGGAAATTGCGGCCCGTCGAGCAATTGTCAGCCTCGCCGAACTTGAACAACAGGTCGCCAGCGTCGATGCGCCACGTGGCTTTGCCAACGCGCTGATCACTCAGGCCAGGTTGAAGCTGCCTGCCGTCATCGCAGAAGTCAAAAAGGCGTCTCCAAGCAAAGGCGTTATCCGGGAGAATTTTCTGCCGGGCGAGATCGCCAGAAGTTATCAGGCGGGAGGCGCTACCTGTCTTTCAGTGCTCACTGATGTCGATTTCTTTCAGGGTTCCGATGCCTATCTTCAGGAAGCGCGGGCGGCGTGCAATTTGCCGGTGATCCGTAAGGATTTCATGATCGATCCTTATCAAGTGGTCGAGGCTCGCGCGCTGGGCGCTGACTGCATTCTGCTGATCGTGTCGGCACTGGAAGACGCGCAAATGGCTGAGCTGGCCGACGTTGCCAAGCGTGTCGGGCTGGACGTACTGGTCGAGGTGCACGACGGCGACGAGCTGGAGCGCGCACTCAAGACGCTTGATACACCGCTGGTGGGTGTCAACAATCGCAACCTCCACACCTTTGAAGTGAGCCTGGAAACCACGCTGGAGTTGCTACCGCGCATCCCGCGTGATCGCTTGGTC
The DNA here is from genome assembly GCF_032587795.1 of Pseudomonas syringae group sp. 247E2. Lineage (NCBI taxonomy): Bacteria > Pseudomonadati > Pseudomonadota > Gammaproteobacteria > Pseudomonadales > Pseudomonadaceae > Pseudomonas > Pseudomonas syringae group sp. 247E2. Next base: position 226,644 of record NZ_JAWHPK010000014.1, read on the forward strand.
ATTACCGAAAGCGGCATTCTCAATCGTGCGGATGTCGAGCTGATGGAAATCAACGATGTCTATTCGTTCCTGGTGGGCGAGGCTTTCATGCGCGCCGAACACCCGGGCGCCGAGTTGCAGCGGCTGTTCTTTCCGGAGCGCAAGCTTGCGGCGAGCGGCCCGTCCATCGACTGACTGAACTGAACACCACGCTGAGGTCCGGCATGCAAGACTCGATCATCGACATCTGCGTCGAACAAGGCTTGCAGGCCGAGCAGGACCTTCTGGCGGCTGTGTGCTCCGGCGCTGCCGATCATGGTTTGCTGTTCTGGCGACCTACTGATCGGGCGCTGGTCATGCCGCGGCGCATGAGCCGCTTGCCGGGTTTTGTCGAGGCCAGCGAGACTCTGGCTGACAACGGATGGCCCGTGTTGTTGCGTGAAACCGGTGGTGAGCCGGTGCCACAATCCTCTTCCACGGTGAATATCGCACTGGTCTATGCACAGCCCGCTGCTGATGTTGATCGTGACCGCATAGAAACCGCCTACCTGCGCTTGTGCCAGCCGCTGCTCGACCTGCTGGTCGAATTGGGCGGCCAGGCTTCATTGGGCGAAGTGGCAGGTGCATTCTGTGACGGCCGCTTCAACGTCAACCTTGATGGTCGCAAGATGGTCGGAACAGCCCAGCGCTGGCGGCAGAGTCAGGGCGGAACGCGTCCTGTGGTGTTGGCCCACGGCGCATTGCTGCTGGATGATGAACGTGTACAGATGGCGGGAGCGGTCAACCGCTTCAACGAGCTTTGTGAGCTTGAGCCACGTATTCGGGCCGAAAGCCACGTTGCCTTGCACGAAGTGTTTCCGGATGTCGACGTTCTGTCTCGCCTGGCGCAGGCCTATCGGCAGCTACTCGCTGAACTCTGACTGGCAGAGGTTCAGCGCGTACCGTACACCACCATCGTTTTTCCCTTGACGTTGACCAGGCTCTGCTCTTCCAGGGCTTTGAGCACGCGCCCCACCATTTCTCTTGAACAGCCTACGATGCGTCCGATCTCCTGGCGGGTAATCTTGATCTGCATCCCGTCCGGGTGGGTCATTGCATCTGGCTGCTTGCACAGCTCAAGCAACGTGCGAGCTACTCGCCCGGTGACATCGAGAAACGCCAGATCACCGACCTTGCGTGTGGTGTTGCGCAGGCGCTCGGCCATCTGACTGCCCAAAGCGTAGAGAATTTCCGGCTCCTGGCGGGTCAGCTCGCGGAAGGCGCCGTATGAAATCTCGGCCACTTCGCATTCGGTCTTGGCTCGCACCCATGCGCTGCGCACGGATTCGCGTCCCGGCTGCTCAAACAGACCTAGTTCACCAAAAAAATCCCCGCTGTTGAGATAGGCGACGATCATCTCGCGTCTTTCGTCATCTTCGATCAGAACCGTGACTGAGCCTTTCAAGATCAGAAACAGCGACTCAGAGCGATCACCCGCATTGATGATGTTGCTTTTGGCGGGGCAGCGGCGGCGTTCCGCATGGGGCAGCAGCTTGTCGAGACTGTTTGCTTTGGGCGTAAAAGTTATTGCGACCATGCGTGACTTCCGAAATAAGGTGTATGGCCAAATGGCATACCTGTAGGTATCGGCTGCGCCTGCATTCTCACCAGCTTTTCCAGACGTGTAGGAAGCTATTTGCGAATATTCCTACGCGTTTCCTACGAAAAGCATTTTTCCAATGCGTCCAGGCAGCGTTTGGCGCTGTGCTAAGCTGGCGACCCCTTTTTTACAGTGGAGTCCTGGCGATGAAGGCACGCATTCAATGGGCTGGCGAAGCCATGTTCCTCGGCGAATCCGGCAGCGGTCATGTGGTAGTGATGGACGGCCCGCCTGAAAGCGGTGGCCGCAACCTGGGTGTACGCCCGATGGAAATGGTGTTGATCGGTCTGGGCGGCTGCAGCAACTTTGACGTGGTGAGCATCCTGAAGAAGTCGCGCCAGCCAGTGGAAAGCTGCGAGGCATTTCTTGACGCCGAGCGCGCGGATGAAGATCCGAAAGTGTTCACCAAAATTCACCTGCACTTCGTCGTCAAGGGCCGCGGCCTGAAAGAAGCTCAGGTCAAACGGGCTATCGAGTTGTCAGCGGAGAAGTATTGCTCTGCTTCTATAATGCTCGGAAACGCGGGTGTGGAGATCACTCACGATTATGAAATTATCGAGTTGACCTGAACGCCAGACATCCAACGATCATAAAAACGGCGCACACTCTGGCAGACGGCTTCGGACGTCTGCATAATGCGCCACTTTTTCAGGGCGCAGCATGTACTGGTTTTCTGCTGCCGGCCCGAACAGACAACCAAAATCGCCAACGCGAAGAGGTGTTAACCGTCCTACGCAGATGAGCCGGACTCAACTGACGGGCATGCTTGATCACGCGGCTGGCGCCGCACCCATATAGAGAGTTTTTAACGGTGAAAAGCAAACTCAAGCTCCACGGGTTCAATAACCTGACAAAGACCTTGAGCTTCAACATTTATGACATCTGCTATGCGGAAACCCCGCAGGACCAGCAGGCGTATGTCGAATACATCAACAGTGTGTACGACGCAGAACGCCTGACGCGGATTCTGACTGATGTTGTCGATATCATTGGTGCCAACATCCTGAACATTGCACGTCAGGATTACGATCCACAAGGTGCCAGTGTGACCATTCTGATCTCCGAGCAGCCGGTGACGCCTACCGAAAGCCAGATCGAAGAGTCGCCAGGTCCACTGCCGGAAACCATCCTGGCGCACCTGGACAAGAGCCACATCACGGTTCATACCTACCCGGAAATTCACCCGGTAGATGGCATCGCCACGTTCCGCGTGGATATCGATGTGTCGACCTGTGGCGTTATTTCACCGCTCAAGGCGTTGAATTACCTGATTCACAAGTTCGAGTCGGATATCGTGACCGTCGATTATCGCGTGCGCGGCTTTACCCGTGACGTTGAAGGCAAGAAGCACTTCATCGATCATGAAATCAACTCGATCCAGAATTACCTGTCCGAAGACACGCGCAACGGTTACCAGATGACCGACGTGAACGTGTATCAGGAAAACCTGTTCCACACCAAGATGCTGCTCAAGCAGTTCGAACTGGATAACTACCTGTTCGGCGACGCGACCAGCAACTTGTCTGCCGAGCAGCGCGAACAAGTGACCGCCAAGGTCAAACACGAAATGCTGGAAATCTTCTACGGCCGTAACGTAGCCGTATAAGCCCGGATTCCGGACATTAAAAAGGCGCCTGATGCAGGCGCCTTTTTTATTCGTCCTTATCCGTCCTGATGCGTCGTCAGATGCGATAAGTCGACTTGGTCATGACCTTGGCCAATATGCTCATGCCAAACTTGACCGGTGCCGGGAAGCGAAAGCCGCCTGCTTCCAGCGCTGACTCGGCATGGTGTTCTTCATCATTAAGCATCTGTTCCAGAATGGCCCGCGACTTTCCGTCTTCGCTCGGCAATTGCTCAAGGTGCTCACTCAAGTGCTTGCAGACCTGATCCTCTGTCGCCGCGACGAAACCCAGGCTGACCCGGTCGCTGATAACGCCGGCTACCGCACCGATCCCGAATGACAGGCCGTAGAACAGCGGGTTCAGCACGCTGGTATGGCTGCCAAGCTGATGAATGCGCTGTTCGCACCAGACCAGGTGATCGATTTCCTCTTCAGCCGCATGCTCCATCGCCTTGCGCACCTTGGGCAGCTTCGCTGTCAGCGCCTGCCCCTGGTACAGCGCCTGGGCGCAGACTTCACCGGTATGGTTGATGCGCATCAGGCCTGCAACGTGGCGTGTGTCGACGTCGCTCATCTTGTGATCGGGCTGGACAACCGCAGGGGAGGGGCGCTGCGGATGTGCGCTCAATGGCAGCAATGTGCGCATTGCGCTATCGGCTTGCAGTAGCAGACGGTCGAGGGGGGAATAGTGACGTTCGGTAGCCATGGGCACCTCCGGAAGATCATGTGGGCAGTTTACCCGAATCGGCCGCAGGCAGCAGGGGCTTGTGTCGACCGGCCAGCGAACATAACGGCCGCTGACCGGCTGCAAAGCCCGGAAACGTGGGATCAGCCCGGCGGCCAGTTCATCTGACGCTGACCGAGTACATGCATGTGAATGTGATAAACGGTCTGTCCGCCCAGATCATTGCAGTTCATGACCACGCGGAAGCCTTCTTCACAACCCAGTTCAAGGGCCAGACGCTGCGCTGTGAACAGGATATGCCCCGCCAGGCCTTTGTCTTCTTCGGTCAGATCGTTCAGGGTCCGAATGGGCTTTTTCGGGATAACCAGAAAATGCACGGGTGCCTGTGGGGCGATGTCGTGAAAAGCCAGTACCTGGTCATCTTCGTAGATGATCTTCGCCGGAATTTCCCGATTGATGATCTTGGTGAACAAAGTTTCCACGGCCGTTTGCTCCTTGTCGGTTGATGGTCGTCGCAGGGTATCGCTGTGCAGCAGTGCGCCTGAGTGTACTGAGCGAGACGCCGCTCGCCCAGTCGTTTGTCTGTCAGCGTGGGCAGTACTTCCTGTTGATGTAACCGCTGATCTGGCGGGCCAGCCAGCGCGAGACCAGGCGCGGGCTGAGCGTCCATAGTCGGGTGCTGAAGCCGGGGATGATCACTGCACGGTCCTTTGCCAGTGCGCGAACGGTATACAGGGCCACTTCTTCGGGGCTCATCAGGTTGTCGACATTGACCTGCAACTGCGCGGTACGGAAAAAAGCCGTTCGGGTCGGGCCGGGGCACAACACCGAGACCTTCACCCCGGCCTTCTTCACTTCCTCGCGCAGCCCCTCGGAAAAATGCAGCACATACGCTTTGCTCGCGTAGTAGGTGCTCATCCACGGCCCTGGCTGGAAAGCCGCCACCGAGGCGACATTGAGTATCTGCCCACCACCCTGAATGGCCATGAGGTTGCCGACCGTATGGCACAGGCGCGTCAGAGCGAGGATGTTCAGGTCGATCAGGTCCTGCTCGGCGCTCCAGTCCTGCGCCAGAAAAGGTCCGCACGTGCCGATGCCCGCAGCGTTGACCAGCAGATCGATCTGGTGGGCACCGTCTTCCAGCTCCAGCAGAAAGCCCGAGAGTCGCAGCGGTTCGCCCAGGTCGCATGCACGAAACAGCACTTCCACGCCAAAACGCTGAGTCAATTCCAGTGCAATTGTTTCCAGCAGGTCGCGCTGACGGGCGACCAGAATCAGGCTGCGACCACGGCGTGCCAGCGCTTCGGCCATCGCCAGGCCTATGCCGCTGGACGCGCCGGTGATCAGGGCGTAACGGGTCATGCATTTCTCCATTGAGCATATTGCGCCCGGCAGTCTGCCGAACCGTGAGCAGTCTATTACGTGTCACTGTGTTTCTTTGAGCTCTTTGTTGACATCCACCGGCACGATCAAGGCACTGTCCTGGTCTTGTTCATCGTCGTACGGGAGGGATTGCTCGTACTCGTCGGTCTGCAATTCCAGCTCGTCGCGCAGCATTCCTGCGCCTCCGGCAGTGAGGCCGATCAGAATAATCGGTAGCAGCAACAACCACAGAACGGCCAGCGTCTTTACGCCTTTCGAGTTCGGCGGTGGCGGTGGGCCGAACTGATTGGGGCCTTTTGTACCCGGCAGCAGGACCATGAGGAACGGGAAGACGCTGCCTATGAAGGGCACCATCGTCAGCAGTAAAAGCCAGCCCGACCAGCCCAGGTCGTGCAGCCGTTGTATACCGATCTGTGCACCGATGACTGCAAACACCACGAGCACCACTGCGCTCAGCAGCCCGCCAGCGACCAGTGACTCGTTCATCGTCAGCAGACACACGGCAACCAGCGCCAGTGCCGCTGCGCTCAATACCAGGCTCCAGGCCAGATAACGCAAACGCCCAATGCGCCCGTTTATGCTCAGGACTTTTAGAGTCGAATGCTCTGGCTGATCACCGCCAACCTGTGCTTTGGGCGGCGCATAGGGCGATATTTCCAGATGCGCGGGTTTTTGTGGCGGCGCGCTGGCTATTTCATTGAGGCTCAGGCTGATGTCGCTGTCAGGTTCGATGCGTGCTTCGACGCCTGCGTCATTAAGTGCCTTCAGGTAGCGCTCAGCATCCGTATGGGTCAGCCCGCGCTTGAGCGCAACGGGCTGGCCGTTGAACAACTTTTGCACTGCGCGAGCTTCACTTTTGAACAACCCCGCAAGGTTGGCCTTCGCGGTATCAAGCTCGACGCCTTCACGCACCTGTCCTTCAAATACAATCTTGAAGAGGGAATCGGCCATACAGGGCTTCCTTGTCTTGTGGTTGGGGACAGTACCGGGCGCTTGCGTTACACATTGCGTAAAGCCGAGCGCCCTGGTGTGTTACTGGAGAGGCCGAATGCTTTCCGGTCAGAAGGGTTTGACGATGACCAGAATGACGATAGCGATCAGGATCAGCACAGGAATCTCGTTGAACCAGCGATAGAACACATGGCTGCGGCCATTTTCTCCACGTGCAAAGCGTTTGACCTGTGCGCCACAGACATGGTGATAGCCGATCAGCAGGAACACCAGTGCCAGCTTCGCGTGCATCCAGCCCTGACTGAAATAGCCGCTGACGTCAAAGCTGATCAGCCAGCCGCCGAAGACCAGCGTTGCGATCATCGCCGGGGTCATGATGCCTCGGTATAGCTTGCGTTCCATCACCATGAAGCGCTCGCGGCTGACCGTGTCCTCACTCATCGAGTGATAGACGAACAGTCTTGGTAGATAGAACAGGGCTGCAAACCAGCAGACCATTGAAATGACATGCAGCGCTTTGACCCATAGATAGAGCATTTTTGATTATTCCCAGGTTCACGGTGGCCGAATAGTAGTGTCTTGTGCGTCCGTACGTCACGTTGTCGGTTGTCGCAGAGGCGATAGGCTCCTATTATCGACCGCTTTCCAGTTGTTTCGTTGAGGGCAGGTTATGGTCAAGGTCGGTATTGTCGGCGGCACGGGTTACACCGGGGTCGAGCTGCTGCGTCTGTTGGCACAGCATCCGCAGGCAGAAGTAGTGGTCATTACCTCGCGCTCGGAGGCCGGCATGCCAGTCGCCGAGATGTACCCGAACCTGCGCGGGCACTACGACGGCCTGGCTTTCAGCGTACCTGACGTGAAAACCCTGGGTGCCTGTGACGTGGTGTTCTTCGCCACGCCCCACGGTGTCGCTCATGCACTGGCCGGTGAACTGCTTGCGGCAGGCACCAAGGTGATCGACCTGTCTGCCGACTTCCGTCTGCAGGACCCGGTCGAGTGGGCCAAATGGTATAGCCAGCCGCACGGTGCTCCGCAGCTGCTGCAGGATGCGGTTTACGGATTGCCGGAAGTCAATCGCGAACAGATCAAGAATGCTCGGCTCATCGCCGTGCCGGGTTGCTATCCGACAGCTACACAACTGGGTTTCCTGCCGTTGCTTGAGGCGGGCATTGCCGACAACACTCGCCTTATTGCCGACTGCAAATCTGGCGTGAGCGGTGCCGGACGTGGCCTGAGCATTGGTTCTCTGTATTCGGAAGCCAATGAAAGCTTCAAGGCCTACGCCGTGAAGGGCCATCGTCACCTGCCTGAAATCACTCAGGGCCTGCGTCGCGCTGCGGGCGGTGATATCGGCCTGACGTTTGTTCCGCATCTGGTGCCGATGATTCGTGGCATTCATTCCACCCTCTATGCGACAGTCGCTGATCGTTCGGTGGACCTGCAAGCGCTGTTCGAGAAGCGCTACGCCGACGAGCCTTTTGTGGATGTAATGCCCGCTGGCAGCCATCCCGAGACCCGCAGTGTGCGCGGAGCCAACGTTTGCCGCATCGCGGTACACCGTCCGCAGGGCGGCGATCTGGTTGTCGTGCTGTCGGTTATCGACAATCTGGTCAAAGGCGCGTCAGGTCAGGCGGTTCAGAATATGAACATCCTGTTTGGTCTTGATGAGCGCGCCGGTTTGTCTCACGCGGGCATGATGCCGTAAGCACTGCCGCCGTCCAGCAAATAGTTGACCGATTTTCTAGGAGAAGCGGATAATGCCGTCATTACGCATTACGACGGCTAACGCCGGGAGATATCTGACATGAGTGTCGAATCCTTCACGCCTACCGCTTTGGAGTTCACTCCGAATGCAGCGCACAAGGTGAAAACCCTGGTCGACGAAGAGGGCAATGATCGTCTCAAACTGCGTGTATTCGTTACAGGTGGTGGTTGTTCAGGTTTTCAGTATGGCTTTACGTTTGATGAAGACGTGGCCGACGATGACACTATCGTCGAGCGCGAGGGCGTAAGTCTGGTTGTCGATCCGATGAGCTTCCAGTACCTGGCTGGCGCAGAGGTCGATTATCAGGAAGGACTTGAGGGTTCGCGATTCGTGATCAAAAACCCTAATGCTTCCACGACCTGTGGTTGTGGCTCGTCGTTCTCGATCTGATTGAAGCTTGTTGTAAACAAAAACGCCGCTCATTGAGCGGCGTTTTGCGTTCAGGCACGAGGTCAGGCGGGGTAGATCGCGCCCAGAACACGTCTGCCTTTAGCGCCGGTTACCGTTGGGCGGTTGGCCGGTACGCCTTCGAGGCAGCAATGAGCCAGCCAGGCAAATGCCATGGCCTCAACCCAGTCAGGGTCCACGCCGAACTTCTCGGTACTGCTGACCTCTGTGTCAGGCAATAGCTCTGCAAGGCGTTTCATCAGCGCCTTGTTATGTGCGCCGCCGCCACAGACCAGAAGCTCCTTGGTGATCGCTTGTGCCGATTGCAGGGACTCTGTGATGGTCAATGCAGTCAGTTCCAGCAGCGTGGCTTGCACGTCTTCAGGTGTCAACGTTGGCAGCTGGAACAGATGATGGTGCACCCAACCCAGGTTGAACACTTCCCGACCGGTGCTTTTTGGGCCTTTGGTCAGGAAAAACTGATCGCTGAGCAGCTTCTTGAGAAGCGCTTGATCAACCTCGCCGCTCGCCGCCCATGCCCCGTCCTTGTCGTAGCTTTCATGGCGCTGGGATTGTATCCAGGCATCCAGCAGCACGTTGCCTGGACCGCAATCGAAGCCTTCGACCGGGCGATCGGATTCGATCAGGCTCAGATTGCTGAAGCCGCCGATGTTCAATACAGCGCGGTGGTCTTTGTTATCGTCGAACAGTGCTTCGTGGAAGGCGGGCACGAGCGGCGCACCCTGTCCGCCTGCGGCGATGTCGCGACGACGAAAATCGCTTACCACAGTGATTTCTGTCAGCTCTGCCAGCAGCGCCGGGTTGCCGATCTGAATGCTGTAGCCGCGCGCAGGTTCATGACGAATAGTCTGGCCGTGGCTGCCAATGGCGCGAATCTGAGCAGGCACCATGTTTTGATCTTCAAGCAAGGTCTGCACGCCCTGTGCGACCAGCCTGCACCACTTCTGCTCGGCGATTGCTGCGCGTGCAAGCTCATCGACGCCACTGGAGCAAAGCCCCAGCAGTTCGGCATGCAGATCTTCCGGCATCGGGATGTAGTGAGTAGCCAGAAGCCTTGAGCGGTCATCCTGCTTCAAAAGGGCGATATCAATCCCATCGAGACTGCTGCCGGACATCACACCTATATAGAAGAAGTCCATGGATTACCTTTTATTCGAGGCCAGCGTGGTGGCCTTTTCCTGATCCATGCGCGCCATCAACGGCTGGCTTTGTTGCATGAACCGCTGTTTTTCGGATTTGGCGATCGGATCCGCCATCGGAAGCTTCTGGCCCAGCGGGTCTACGTGAACGCCATTGACCTGAAATTCATAGTGCAAGTGCGGGCCGGTAGACAAGCCGGTAGTTCCAATATAGCCGATTACCTGGCCCTGTTTAACGGTTCCGCCGGTTTGTATGCCTTTGGCAAAGCCTTGCATATGACCGTACAGCGTGCGGTAGGTATCGCCGTGCTGGATGATGACGGTATTGCCGTAACCGCCGCGACGGCCAGCGAGCAGAACCTTGCCGTCGCCGGTTGCCTTGATCGGCGTACCGCGTGGCGCCGCATAGTCGACGCCCTTGTGCGCACGGATCTTGTTGAGGATAGGGTGTTTGCGACCCATCGAAAACATGGAGCTGATGCGGGCAAAGTCTACCGGGGTGCGGATGAATGCCTTGCGCATGCTGTTGCCGTCGGCAGTGTAGTAATTGGTATTGCCTTGCTTGTTGGTGTAACGAACGGCGGTGTAGGTCTTGCCGCGGTTTGTAAAGCGAGCGGACAGGATATTGCCTGTGCCGACGCTTTTGCCGTTGACCACTTTCTGCTCATACACCACGTCAAACTCGTCACCCTTGCGGATGTCCTGCGCGAAGTCGATGTCGTAGCCGAAGATGTTGGCCATGTCCATTGTCATGCTATGAGTCAGGCCAGCGCGCTGCGCGGATTGCGAAAGTGAGCTGTTGATCACGCCATGCACATACGCATTGCGCACATTGGGCTTGCTGATCTCGCGATTGAAAACGAAGCCGGAAGCCGATTTCGAGAGGCTGATGGTCTCGAGCTCGCTGAGTTTGGTATGCAGTTGCTTGAGCTGGCCGTCCGGCGATAGTTCGAACTGCAGGGTTTGCCCGTTCTGCAGCTTGGTGAACTGCTTGGCCTGCTTGTCGCTGGCCAGTACTTCATGAACGGTAGCGGCTGGCAGCCCGACTTTTTCGAACAGAGTCGAAAGCGTGTCGCCCTTGCTGACGATCACTTCCCGATGGTTAGGGTCTTTGGCTGGTGCCGGCTTTTCTGCGTCAGACTGTGCTGTGGCGGTGTCTTGAGCCTGGTCATCGGCATTGTCGATCTGGGCAAATGGCGATTCAGTGGTTTCAGGTGTGGCTTGAGCAGCGTCTGGAGCGTCTTGGTCTTGTACGTCCTGATCCGGCATCTCCAGATCAAGGGAAAGGTTCGTTCGTTTGGCTTCAACTTCGCTGGAAGGGAAAACCAGGAGAGCCAGGCTCAACAATGCGGCAATGCCGCTTGCAGCGAGCAGGTGACTCTTCGGATAAAGCGGGGGCGCTTTAGGCGGTGTGTCTTTCATAGGTAATTTGACTTTGAAAAAGGTGAAATGGAAAAGATGAATGACATGATGAAGATGAAATAACTGTATAAAATATAACCAAAACCTGCTCGAAGCAACCCTTCCCGCGTATCAGTCACTGATTCGCAGGCGAACGCTGGGCAAAACTTGTAATTGGGCTCTGATCTTGTAAGGTTGGTTCCCTTTGAATTGGGGACTGAAATGAAGTCGGTTGAAGAGCAGCTGGCGCTGATCAAGCGCGGTGCAGATGAACTCCTGGTCGAGGCCGAACTGGTCGAGAAGCTGAAGCGTGGCCAGCCACTGCGTATCAAGGCTGGTTTCGACCCGACAGCGCCCGATCTGCACCTTGGGCACACGGTGCTTATTAATAAGCTGCGCCAGTTTCAGGACCTGGGGCATCAGATCATCTTCCTGATCGGTGATTTCACCGGCATGATCGGCGACCCGAGCGGCAAAAGCGCCACGCGTCCGCCGCTTACTCGCGAGCAGGTTCTCGACTACGCCGAAACCTACAAGTCTCAGGTTTTCAAGATTCTCGATCCGGCCAAAACCGAGGTGGCGTTCAACTCCACCTGGATGGACAAGCTGAGCCCGGCTGACTTCATTCGATTGTCTTCGCAGTACACGGTCGCCCGTATGCTTGAGCGTGACGATTTCGACAAGCGCTATAAAAGCAACCAGTCCATCGCCATCCACGAATTCCTTTACCCGCTGGTGCAGGGTTACGACTCAGTGGCCTTGAAGGCTGACGTCGAACTGGGTGGTACTGATCAGAAATTCAACCTGCTGATGGGGCGCGAGCTTCAGCGCGCTTATGGGCAGGAGCCGCAATGCATTCTGACCATGCCGCTGCTGGAAGGCCTGGATGGCGTGAAGAAGATGTCCAAGTCGCTGGGCAACTACGTTGGTATTCAGGAAGCGCCGGGTATTATGTACAGCAAGCTGGTATCGATTCCGGACTCGCTGATGTGGCGCTACTTCGAACTGCTGAGCTTCCGTTCGATGGAAGAGATCAATGGCTTGAAGGCTGATTGTGAAGCGGGTGCCAATCCGCGTGATATCAAAATCAAGCTGGCCGAAGAGCTGGTCGCCCGTTTCCATGGTGAAGAAGCTGCCGCCAATGCGCATCGTTCTGCGGGCAACCGTATGAAGGAAGGCGAGTTGCCAGACGATCTGCCGGAGATCTCCGTGGCTGCTACAGAGGATATGCCGATCTCGGCCGTCCTTAATAAAGCAGGGCTGGTAAAGAACGCTGCGGTCGCTCGCGATCTGCTGGCATCTGGTGGTGTACGTATAGATGGTGAGGTGGTGGATCGCGGCTTTGTATTCAAGCTAGGTGCAACTCACGTCTGCCAGGCCGGTAAGAAGGCTTTCGGGCGCATTACCCTGGTTTCTGAAGAAAGTTCAAAATAACGGTTGACGCCCTCTGTGATCTGTCTATAATTCGCCCCACTTCCGGCGCAGA